>JBBISY010000013.1:0-73246 GCA_037441065.1 Acidobacteriota bacterium
ACGGCGGCGGCGGCGAGGCGGACGTCTTCCACGTCCTGGCCGGCCTTGGCGAGCACCGCCTGGCTGTAGCTCGTGGCGAGCTGGGAGAAGAGGCTGCGGTGCTGCTCGATGTCGCGGTCGAGCTGGGCCAGGCGGGTGTCGCGCTCGCGCTGGAGCGCCTCCAGCGCCTGCTTCCGCTGGTTCTCGAGCAGGGCCAGCCCGTTCTCCCGCTCCGCCTGCAGCTTCGCGAGTCCAGCCTCCCTGGTCTTGGTCAGTCTCTCAAGGGCGGCCCGGTCCGTCCCCACGGCGCCCTCGAGATCCCGAAGGGCTTCGGCCATCTCCGCGAGTTGCGCCTCCATCTGCGCCGCCCGGGGGGTGAGCGCGTTGACCTCCAGCTCCACACTGGCCGCGCGCGAGGCAATCTCGGTGTAGAGCGGGTTGAGTTCCTGCGTCACGAGGCTCTTGCCCGGCAGTGTCTCCAACCCCCCCTCGCCCTTCCCGCTGCTCGTGACGCGCTGCCACAGGGCGTCGTCCGTGATCGCCTTCGCCAGCGTCAGGAACTGCGGCGTTTCCGCCAGCTGGCGACGGGCCGCCGCCAGCTCAAGCTCTTTCTGAGCGAGCTGCGAGCGCACGCGCGCCTGCTCGTCCTGCAGGTCGGCAAACGCCGTACGCAACGCCTGGAGCTGCGCCTCGCGCGTGCGGAGGTTGAGCCTGCCCGTCTCCTCCTCCAGCAGCCGGGTCGTCTCGGCCTGGTAGGTGGCGGTGAGAGCGGCCGTTTCGGCGCGGAACGCCGTGACCCGCTCGTCCCACTCCGCCGCGACGTGGACGAGCCGCTCGCCGAACTCGTTGGCCGCCGCCATCCGGGCGCTTTCCAACTCCGCCAGCCGCTCGCGCGCCTCCGAGTACTGCTGCTCGATGAACTGGGCGGTGGCGGAGGTGGAGCCCGCCACCAGCTCGCGCACCCGCTCGAGGAAGACCTCCGACCACACGTTGGCGATGCGGGCAGCCGCCGACGCGGTACGGCCGCGGGCCGTGGCGTGCAGCAGGGGCGCCAGCGTCGTCTCCTCGGCGCGGCGGGAGACGAAGATGCGAGTCTCGAGCTCCTTGCCCAGCCGCAGCGGGGCGCCGGACACCAATACCCCTTCCGCCTCGAGCCGTTTCCTCGCCTCGGCCACCACCGCATCCGACTCCAGGAGCTTCTGGTACGCCTGCACCGTGAGCGTGGCCGGCTTGAGCTCCGACGCGAAGCGCGGCGGCACCACCACCAGGGTCACGGACGCCTCGTAGGTCTTCGGCACGAAGAGCAGGACGGCGGCTGCCGTGATCAGGCCAGCGGCCGCCGCCGATCCGAAGATGAGGGCGGCGTTGCGCCGGAAAAACGCCACGATTTCCGGGAAGGTGAGTTCGTCCCGCGCCACCGCTGGTGGCACCGGGGGGAGCGCGCTCATGGCACCTCCTCGGCGGCGAGCCTGCACAAGGCACGCTCCCGCCCTTGGTTTGCCGGGCAAACCGTTGACCTGACCAATGTTCCGGTGCACTGCGGCGCCGGATTCATAGCCTCGGCCCGCGAGCGAGATGGCCCCAGCGCCAGCCCTCTCGCACCACGAGCGTTCCTGGATTGTAGTCGAACCGGCACGAGGGGGCTGTCCCCGATTGCCTCGCTGCCCGCCCCTCTCCCAGCGCCGTGCGGGCAGACGCAGGGGGTTGGCCCGCCTGCCTGTCCAGCGCCCAGACGCGCGGCGACAGAGGCAGGAGGGGGCCAACACCCGCTCCCCAGACTCAGAGAGTGGGGGCCGCGAGAACCGCCCGGGACGTCGGAAAAGAGTTCCGGAACCGAGCAGACCGGGTTTAGTGGCTGCGCTTCCAGAGGATCGCAGCCGTCGCCAGAACGGCGGCGACAACGCCTGCGACCAGCATGACCTTGACGTGTTCGGACCGCATGGAACCTCCGCACCAACCGAGGGCGCATGTTACCACCGACTGGCGCCGCCGCCACGTCGCGGAGGAGTCTTACCGGGGAAGCGGTGAGCGCCGTCACATTTCGGCCGCCCCCGCTGGCCGCGCGCCGCGCCGACCCGCTGCTACGGCCACAGACCCGGCGGGATTCTGGCCGCTGGCGAAACGGCGGGGCGGTGCGGCACCGTGGCCAGCGCCACGCGGAAGGTGGCGGTCCGACCCTCGGCGTCCCGGGCCTGCAGCACGGCCTCGCCTGGCAGCACCTCGAAGAGGAGGGTGACCCGCCACGTCCAGATGGGGTCTCCGGGACGGCCGGAGGTGGCGAGCGTGACGTTGCGGGAACCGGTGCCGAGCTCCACCGAGACGATGCCCGAAGCGTCGCGCACCGTGCCGGTGGCAACGCCGTCGGCGTGGCTCGTGGTGGCGAACTGTGGCGCGTCGTCCGGCGTGCCGTCGCCGTTCGCATCGCTCATGAGGTAGAGAACCAAGCCATCGTGGTCCGAGGCGCGCAGTGGCGTGGAGTCGTCGAAGAACCGCGCCTCCGCCGCGTCGGCGTTGCCCCGGCCGTAAGCCATCCCCCGAACGAACGCGGCGAGCCTCTGCGACCACAACGCGTGGTCCAGCACCTGGGCCGTGCCGTTCTGGACGGTGGAGTAGCGCTCCCGCGGCGGGAGGTGGAGCACCTCGTCCACGAGGTCCGGGTTCACCAGATCGGGGCCCGAGAGGAGGTTGTTCTCGGGCACCACCTCCCCTTTGATTTGCCCCGTCACGTCCACGTAGCCGTCCGTCACCTCGAAGGCGTTGAAGTCCCCCACCACCACCAGCCGCAGCTCGGCGTCCGCCTCCTGCAGCCGCTGAATCATGGCCGCCACCGATTGCGCCTGCTCGAGCCGTTTCTGGCGAACCCGGGGGCCGTCGTCGGGGGTGTCGATGCCGATCAGCGACCGATTGTGGAGGACGAGCACACGCACAGGGAACGGCACGCCGTTGCCGGTGTAGCGAGCCTCCAGCAGCAGCGGCGGGCGGTCGTGGAGGGGGGAGCCGTCCCAGCTGAACGTCTCACTGGCGAGCAGCTGCGCGACGCCGTCCACGGTAAAGCTGTCCCGCACCAACAACCCCACGTCCATGCCGCCGCTGTCGTTCCCCTCCTCCAGGTACGCCGCGTAGGCGAGCCGCGGGTCGTCCAGGTGGAGCTGGTGCGCCAGGTCCTGCAGGGCCCTCGCGTGCTCCACCTCCTGGACCGCCAGCACGTCGGGGGCGTCCAGCACCTCGCGAATGTACCGCGCGAGCTTGTGCAGGCGGCGGGCGTACTCGGCGGCGGTCGGTACGTTGCCGTCGTCGGCCGGGCCCGGATCGTCCACGTCGTCGTACAGGCGCAGGAGGTTGAGCGAACCCACGGTGAACTCCCCCGCCGCGCGCGCCCGCACGGGAACCGGCAGGGGGGCCGGCTGAAGGACCACATGGGTGGGCCACAGCTCCCAGCCGCCGAACTCGAAACCCAGCACGCCCTCCGCCGTGAAGGTGGAGCCAGCGTCGAGCGGGTCGTCGGCCTCCGCGAATTTGTCTGCGTCCAGCTCGAACACCTCCGGGTTGCCGTCCCACACCGGCAAGCCGGGAAGCCCCGGGTAGCGGATGCCCGGCTCGCGGAAGGGCCGCGCCGGCCCGGCCACCACGAAGGCTTCCGCGGTGGGATCGCCAGGGAAGGACTGGCTGGGGCCCGCCACCACCCCCGCGGCCACCCGCACGCGCATCCCCTCGAAGCGCTCCAAAGCCGTGGCCTCCTGCGGCTGGCGGGGAGAGGGCAGAGAGGCATCGAAGGCCACCGCCGCCGGCAACAGGTTCCCGTGGGAGTCCACGTGAAGCGCCGGCGAGCCGGCGATCTCCGTGAAGCCGTAAAACTCCTGCACCAACCCCGCCACGTCCACCTGGTCCCCCACCGCCACGGGCGGTGGCGAGCCGGTGTACACATAGAGGCCGTTCGAGGTCTGCGCACTGCTGTCGGCCCGTGCATCGGGGGTCTGGATGCAGAACCCCTGCGGTCCCACCGCGGTGACGATGGCGTCGTGCGTGGCCACCACCTGGCCCGCGTACGGCGAAGCCAGCCCATCCCCCTGGATCTCCCAGATCTCGAGAGGCCCCACGGCCCCTTCAGGGCCGGCCCGTCTCGGATACGAGCCACCCCCATCGGCCTCGGCGGCAGCGCACAGGGGAGGGCGAGAAGCCCAGGCGGCGAACGGCACACCCTCCCCCCTCGGCCCGTTACCGCCCAGCATCTCGGCCGCCGCCAGCAGCGCGGCCCCCAGCACCGCCGTGCGCGCCGCCACGCGGATTCGACGTCCTCCCTCGAGCATGGTACTGCCACCCCTCGCCGCTCGGGCAACCGGGGGGGCGCCGGTGCCGGGGAGGATCGCGGGACCCGTTGACATGGCGGGAGGCGGGATTAGACTGGCATCATGGAAAACAAAGTCGTGGCGAGATTTCGCGATGGCCGGCTGATCAAGGGCACGACCACCAACTTCTTGCCCACCAAGCCCTCCTTCCACCTCCAGACACCCGACCGGCGGGTCATCGAGGTGAAGATCGCGGACCTCAAAGCCCTGTTTTTCGTCAAACGGCTGGAGGGCAACCCCTCGTACCACGAGCAGAAGGGCTTCACGGATCGAAAGATGTACGGCCAGCGCGTGAGCTGCCGCCTGGCCGATGGCGAGGTCCTCACCGGCTACACCCAGGGGTACGACCCCTCCCGCCCCGGGTTCTTCCTCGTGCCCGCCGACCCCGATTCCAACAACGAGCGCGTGTTCGTGGTCAACTCCCCGGGGGTGGTGGTGAGCGTCCTCAAGTAGCGGGCCGCCTTTCACTCTCGAGCCGCGCTGCGGCGGCAGACGCGGCACCCTCGGCCTGCACCGGCGCGAAACCGCTTCCCCGCCAGGTACTACACCCCTCAGCCCAGCGCGCCCTTCCTCGCACCGCATCGCTCCACTACCATGGCGGACGATGCACGAGACCGGCATCGCCCTCGAGATCTTGCGCGTGAGCCAGGAGACGGTGGCGCGGCAAGGCGGCGGCAGGCTCGTGCGGGTGAAAGTGGCGGTGGGCGAGCTGTCGGCTGTGGAGCCGGAGCTGCTGGGCTACGCCTGGGAAGCGGCCACGGCCGGCACGAGCGCTCAGGGGGCTGCGCTGGAAGTGGCCTTCTGCCCGGCCACCGAGCGTTGCCCCTCCTGCGGGCCCGTGCCCCGCCCGCCGGGGGTTTGGGTGCCTTCGTGCCCTTCCTGCGGTTTACCGTTGCAGGTGGAGGGGGGGATGGAACTCGACCTACTGCAGGTGGAGTTCGAGCCCGACGGAGGTGGTCGTGACCACGACAGCTGACGTGCGAACCCAAGTCCTCGAGGCCAACCGGCGAGCCGCGGAGGCGTTGCGGCAGCGCTTCGCCCGCGAGGGGACCCTGGCGCTCAACCTCATCTCCTCCCCCGGCGCGGGGAAAACCACCCTTCTTGAAGCTACGCTGGCTGCTTTGGCCCCCCGGTTCAAGGTGGGCGTCCTCGTGGGCGACGTGGCCACCGAGCGGGACGCGGAGCGCATCCGCCGCCTCGGCCTGCCCGCCTACCAGATCCTCACCGGCGGGGCGTGCCACCTGGATGCCCGGCAGGTGGAGGGGGCGCTGGCCCAGGCGGGCTTCGGCGCCCTGGACCTGCTCTTCATCGAGAACGTGGGCAACCTCATCTGCCCGACGAACTACGACCTGGGGGAGGACTTCAAGGTCGTGCTCCTGTCCCTCACCGAGGGGGACGACAAGCCCTCCAAGTACCCGGCCATTTTTGCCCGGGCGCAGGTTGCGCTCCTCACCAAGATGGACCTGGCCCCGGTGGTGGAGTTCGACCTCGAGGGTGTGGAGCGCCAGATCCGCACCCTCAACCCCCGGGGCGAGATCTTCCGCCTCTCGGCCCGCAGCGGGGAAGGCATGGAGGCGTGGTGCCGAAGGCTCGAACGGCAGCTCGCGGCGAAGCGCGGGTGAGGGTGCGCGCCACCTGCACCGGCGTGGTGCAGGGGGTAGGGTTCCGCCCGGCGGTGTACCGCCACGCGCAGCGCTTCCGGCTGGCGGGCTTTGTGGCCAACTCCCCCGAGGGGGCGGTCATCGAGGTGGAGGGGGAGGAGGCAGCGGTGCGGGGCTTCCTGGCGAGCCTTTCCGAGGCCCTCCCCCCCCTGGCCCGCCTCTCGGCGGTGGCGTCCGAAGAGATCCCGGTGCTCGGGGAGGACCGCTTCCTGGTGGCGGCGAGCCTCGAGGGCCGCCGGCGGCACGCCCTGGTCCCGCCCGATGTGGCCGTGTGCCCCGACTGCCGGCGGGAGATGGAGGACCCCCGAGACCGGCGCTACCGCTACCCCTTCACCACCTGCACCAACTGCGGCCCCCGCTTTGCCGTGGCCATCGCCCTGCCCTACGACCGCAGCCGCACCTCCATGGCCTGCTTCCCGCTTTGCCCCGCGTGCCAGCGGGAGTACCAGGACCCGGCCGACCGGCGCTTCCACGCCGAGCCGGTTTGCTGCCCCGTCTGCGGGCCCACCCTCAGGCTGCTCGACGCCCGCGGCGGCGAGATGGCGAGCGGGGAGGACGCCTTGCCAAGGGCCAGGGAGCTCTTGGCCCAGGGCCGGATCCTGGCCGTGAAGGGGCTGGGGGGGTGGCAGCTCGCCTGCCGGGCGGACCGCGAAGCGCCCGTGCTCCGCCTGCGGCGGCGCAAGCGCAGGCCGACGAAGCCTCTGGCCATCATGGCGCGGGACCTGGCGGTGGCCCGGCAGCTCGCGGCGCTGGGGCGAGCCGAAGAACAGCTCCTCGCCTCGCCGGAGGCCCCCATCCTCCTCGCCCCCCACCGCCCCCGCACCCCGCTGGCCCGAGCGCTGGCACCGGGCCTGGCGGACGTGGGGATCATGCTGCCCACGACGCCGCTGCACCTGGAGCTCTTCAGGGAAGCGGCCTACGAGGCGCTGGTCATGACCTCGGGCAACGCCAGCGACGAGCCCATCTGCCACGGCAACCGGGAGGCCCTGGCGCGCCTCGGGTCCATCGCCGACGCGTTCCTGCTCCACGACCGGGACGTGGTGCGGCGGGTGGACGATTCGGTGGCGCGCAGCGGGCCGGGTGGGCCGTTCCTGGTGCGGCGCTCCCGGGGCTACGTGCCCACGCCGCTGCCGCTCCCCGAGCCGCCGCCCGAGCCCATTCTCGCGGTAGGGGGGTTCTTGCAGACCACGGTGACGGTGGCGGCGGAGGGGCAAGCCTTCCCCAGCCAGCACGTGGGGGATCTGGACACCGAGCTGGCCCGGGCCTATCTCCGGGAGGTCATCGCCAACCTGGAGGACTTCCTCTCGGTGACGCCGCAGCACCTGGCCGCCGACCTGCACCCCGACCACCCATCCCGGCACCTGGCGCGGCGGCTGGCGGCGGAGCGGGGCGGCGAGGTGCTGGAGCTGGCCCACCACCTGGCCCACGGGGCGGCGGTGCTGGGGGAGCACAGCCGGTTCCCGCAGCGGGGAGAACAGGTGGGCATCCTCGCCCTGGACGGCACGGGGTTCGGCCCCGACGGCACCGCCTGGGGCGGCGAGCTGCTGCTGCTGTCCGGGGATCTCGCCTGGCAGCGGCTGGGGTTCCTGCAGCCGCTGCCGCTGGTGGGCGGGGAGAGGGCGGTGCGGGAGCCGCTGCGGGTCGCTGTGGCGGCCCTGGCGGGGGCGGGGGGCGAAGCGCTGGCGCTGCAGCTCCCCTGGAAACGGCGGGAGCTGGTGCAGACCCTCGTGACCCTCCTCCGAGGTGCCTGGCCGCTCGCCTCGGGGGCCGGGCGGGTTTTCGAGGCCGCGGCCGCGGTCCTGGGCCTCGGGGAGGTGAACCGCTTCGAGGGCGAGCTGGCGATGCGGCTGGAGGCGACCGCGAGCCGGGCGGCGGGAGCCGTGGCCCCATGGCCGGATCTCGCGGCGCTCGTGGCGCCGCCGGTGGTGCGCACCGATTTCCTCCTCGCGGAGCTGGCGCGCCGGCGGTTGGCCCGGCAACCGCGGGCCGTGCTCGCGGCCCAGTTCCACGCCAGCTTCGCCTGGCTCCTGGCCGAGCTGGCGACACGGGTCTTCCCGCCGGGCGCGCTGGTCGCCCTGGGCGGCGGCTGCCTGGTGAACCGGCTGCTGCGGATGCGGCTTTCGAGCGAGCTGACCGAGAGGGGGTTCGAGGCGCTGCTGCCCCGGCGTGTCCCCCCCGGCGACGGCGGGTTGAGTTACGGGCAGGCGGTGCTGGCGGCCGTCTCGCACGCCCGCGGCGTGCGGCCGGACTTTCGAGGGGGTCTCCCGTGTGCCTAGCGGTGCCCATGAGGCTGGTGACGAAGGAAGGCTGGCGCGGGGTGGCGGAGCTCTCCGGCGTCGAGCGGGAGGTGTCCCTCCTGCTGCTGCCGGAAGCGGAGGTGGGCGAGTACGTGCTGGTGCACGCGGGGTACGCTATCGCGCGGGTAGACCAGGAGGAAGCCGAGGAGACGCTCCAGCTCCTCCGCGACGCGCTGGCCACAGAGGGAGCGTGAGGAGTTTTCAAGACCCGGAACTGGTGCACGCCCTGGCGCGGCGGATCGCCGCCCTGGCCGAACGCCTCCCCCGCGGCGTGACCTTCATGGAGGTGTGCGGCACCCACACCCACGCCATCGCCGCCGCGGGGCTCAGGCGGCTCCTGCCCTCTCAGATTCGCCTCATCTCAGGCCCCGGCTGTCCCGTGTGCGTGACGCCTTTGGGTTACGTGGACCGGGCCGTGGCCCTGGCCAGAGAGCCGCACACCATCGTCGCCACCTTCGGGGACCTGGTGCGGGTGCCGGCCAGCGCCGCCACCTTGGAGCAGGCCCGGGCCGAGGGGTGCCAGGTGCGGGTGGTGTACTCCCCCCGCGACGCGGTGGAGCTGGCGGCCACACACCCCGAGAGCCGCGTGGTGTTTCTGGGGGTGGGGTTCGAGACCACCGCCCCCACGGTGGCGGCGGCCATCCTGGAGGCGGAAGAGCGGCGCCTCGCCAACTTCTTCGTGCTCTCCGGCCACAAGGTCATGCCGCCGGCGCTGGAGGCCCTCCTGGGCGATGCCAGCCTGGCCCTGGACGGCCTCATCCTCCCCGGCCACGTGTCGGCGATCAGCGGCGCCCGCGCCTACCGCCCGCTCCTGGCCCGCCACCCCATCCCCGCCGTTATCTCCGGCTTCACCCCCGTGGACGTCCTGCGCACGGTGGCGGAACTGGTGCAGCAGGTGGTGGAGGGGCGGGCGGAGCTTTCCAACCTCTACAGCCGGGTGGTGCGGGAGGCGGGCAACCCCACCGCGTGGGCTCTGGTGGAGCGGACGTTCCTGCCGGTGGCTGCCCGCTGGCGGGGGCTGGGGGAGATCCCGGGTTCGGGCCTGACGCTCGCGCCCGCCTTCGCCGCCAGGGATGCCGAGCAGTTCCCCGTGGCGCTGCCCACCCCTCACGAACCCCCGGGGTGTCGGTGCGGGGACGTGCTGCGCGGCCTCGTCGATCCCCCGGACTGCCCCCTCTTCGCCGGGGTGTGCACCCCCGACAGGGCGGTGGGAGCTTGCATGGTCTCGTTGGAAGGGGCGTGTGCCGCCTGGTACCGCCACGAGCGGGCGGGGGGGGTATGAGCCGGCGCATCGTCCTGGCCCACGGCGGCGGGGGCCGGCTGACCCGCGAGCTGGTGCGATCCCTCTTCCTCCCGCCCCTGGCCAACCCGCAGCTGGCTGCGCTGGCCGATGCCGCGGTGCTGCCCTGGCCCGGGGGCCAGCTGGCGTTCACCACCGACGCCTTCGTGGTGGACCCGCCGCTCTTCCCCGGCGGGGATCTGGGCTACCTCTCGGTGTGCGGCACGGTCAACGACTTGGCCATGGTGGGGGCGAGGCCGGTGGCCCTCTCCTGGGCGCTGATCCTGGAGGAGGGGCTCGAGGAGGAGCTGTTGACCACCTTCGTGAGCGGGGCGCAGCGGGCATGCCGGGAAGCCGAAGTGCCCCTCGTCGCCGGCGACACGAAGGTGGTGCCCCGGGGCAAGGGGGACCGCTGCTTCATCACCACCGCCGGCGTGGGGGTAGTGGAGGGGGGGGAGCTGGGGGATGGGCGGGTGAGGCCCGGCGACGCGATCCTCGTCTCGGGCCCCGTGGGCGAGCACGGCGCCACGGTGCTGGCGGCCCGCCACGGCCTGGCGGGGGATCTGCGCTCCGATGTGGCCCCCCTGTGGCGCCAGGTGGCGGCGCTCCTGGCCTCGGGGGTGGAGCTCCACGCCCTCCACGATCCCACCCGGGGAGGGGTGGCCACCGTGTGCTACGAGGTGGCCGAGCGCACCGGCTTGCGGGTGGAGCTGGAGGAGGAGGCCATCCCCGTGCGGCCGGCGGTTCAGGCGGTGATGGAGGTGCTGGGGCTCGACCCCCTCTACGTGGCCTGCGAGGGGAGGTTCTTGGCTTTCGTGGCGCCAGGGGATGCCGAGCGGGCGGTGGCGGTGCTGCGGGGGCTTCCCGAAGCGGGCGAGGCCCGGCCCATCGGCACGGTGCAGCCGCGGCGCACGGACCAGGCGCCCGTTGTGCTGCGCACCGCGTTCGGCACCTGGCGCCCCCTGGATCTCCTCTCGGGGGCGGAGCTGCCCCGCATCTGCTAGGGGAGGGCACATGGACGGACTCACGCTCGACCTGCTCCTCGCCACCGCCGGCGTGGCGTTCCTGCACGTGGTCGCCGGCCCCGACCACACGGTGCCCTTCGTCGTGCTGGCCCGCTCGCACGGGTGGAGCGCCGTAAAGACCGCGTGGGTCACCGTGGCGTGCGGGGTGGGCCACGTGGCCTCCTCGGTGCTGCTGGGCGTGGTGGGTCTGGGGCTGGGCAGCGGCCTGGCGCGCATCGCCTCCTGGGAGGAGGTTCGCGGCAGCGTCGCCGCCTGGGGGCTGGTGGCCTTTGGTGTGGCCTACGCCGTCTGGGGCACGCGCCGCGCCCTCGTGCACCGCCGTGAGCTCCTCCTCCACGAGCACGGCGGATCGGTGCACCTCCACCCCCAGGGCGGCAGACCGCACAGCCACGACGAGGGGGGGCCTTCGCCGGTCACCTTCTGGACGCTGTTCCTGATCTTCGCCTTCGGCCCCTGCGAGCCCTTGATCCCCCTCTTCATGGTGCCGGCGAGCCGCGGCCGCTGGGATGTGGCCGTGGCGGCAGGCGGCGTATTTGCCGTCGTGACCCTCGCCACGATGACTGCGGCGGTGCTGCTCCTGCGCGCCGGCGTGGAGCGGCTGCCGCTCGCGGGCCTCTCCCGGTGGTCCCACGCCCTGGCCGGCTCGGTTATCGCCCTCTCGGGCCTGGCGGTTATCTTCCTCGGGCTGTAGAGCCCTCGACCAGAGCCGCGGCGGCGGCAGCGGCCGCTCCGGGTACAGGAGCCGCGGGCAAGGCGCCCGCGTGCCGCCGCGAGGCTGCGCTGGTGCCGTCGGTGGCCGCCGTCGTTGCCGGGGAAGCTCTTGACAAGCCAAGGGACCGAGGTCCATTCTCAAGGCGTGCGGGTTCGGGCGTTGTTCCTCCTGGCCGCCCTGACGGCGATGGTCTTCTGGCCGGCCCACGCTGGCCAGGGGGGCCATTGCGCCCCGAAGGGGTGCTGCTGTCCCGATCCCAGCTCATGCCCCTGCCACGTCTCCCCGACCCCGGAGAGCCCGGCGTCGCCCCCACCTTCTCGCCCCGCCCCGGAAGACGCGGGGATGGCCATGGTGCCGCTCGCCCTCGGCGACGTCCCGCGGCCGCTCGGGCACGACGCCTTCCGGGGCCACCGGGCCCAGGTGTGGAGTCCGCAGAAGGCCTTCCTCCTCGCCTGCTGCCTCCGCTGCTAGTCGGGAGCCGCTCGACTCCTTCGTCTCGAAAGTCCACAACCTCGCCCAACACGCGGGAGGAGACTATGCAGCGGAACGTATTCATTTGGCTCGCCCTCATTGCGGCCAACGCGCCGGCGCAACAACCGGCAGCCCCCCCCTTGGAAGAGCTCCTGCAGGAGGGGTTGGCCGCCAACCCCTCGGGGGTGGTACTGCGCTTGCGCCTGGAGGAGGCCCGCACCCTGGTGGCCCCGGCCGGCACCTTGCCCGACCCCGTGGCCGAGTTCCAGCTCCAGGACGCCGACTTCCCGTCGTTCACCGTGGGGAAGGAGGAGATGTCCATGGCGGGGGTGGGGGTGCGGCAGAACCTGCTGTACCCCGGCAAGAGGAGGTCCGCCAAAGCCCAGGCGGCCAGTCAGGTGGCGGTGGCCGAGGCGGAGCTTTCCCGGTGGCAGTTGGAGTACGCCCGGGAGGTGGGGACCCTCTATGCCCGCCTGTACGCCCTGGACCGGGAGCTGGAAGCCTTGGCAGCCGGCCAGGCGTTCCTCCAGGTTCTCTCGGAAACCGCCAAGGTGCGCTACGCCGCAGGGTTGGCGGAGCAGGAAGCGGTGCTCAAGGCCGAACTCAGCCGCGCCGCCCTGGCGGTGCGCGAGACCGACCGGCGGACCGCGCGCCAGCAGGCGGAGGCGACCCTCAACCGGCTGCTGGGGAGGGAACACTTCACCCCCGTTGGCGAGGTGAGGAGCCTGCCCGCCCTCTCCACGCCTCCCCCGCCCTGGCCGGAGCACCTCCTGGTGCAAGCGGCCCGCCTGCGCCTGGCCGAGGCTCGGGTGCAGGCGGCGGAGCGAGAGGTGGAGGCGTTCCGAGCGGAGCTCCGGCCCAACCTCGAGGCGGGGGCGTTCCTCGGCAGCCGGGGGCAATTCGGGCCCGTCGTGTCGCTGAGCTTCGGGGTGGAGTGGCCCCTCTTCCGGCGCGAGAAGCAGCGGCCGCAGCTTGCCGCCGCCGAGCTGCGGCGCAACGCGGCCCAGGCGGAGCTGGCCGCGGAAAGGCTGGCGTTACAGGAAGCACTGACCTCCCTCCACGCGCGAATCGCGCAAACCACAGCGCAAGTCGAGCGCTACCAGCAGGAGTTCCTGCCGCTGGCCGCCGCCGCCCTGGACGCGGCCCGCGCCTCCTTCCTGGCCGGGCGCGGGGACTTCGCCACCGTGGTGGAAGACTTCAACCTGTGGCTGGACGCGCGGGTGCAGCTGGCCGGCTGGCAAGCCGAAGACTTTGCCGCCCGGCTGGACCTCGCCTGCTGCCTGGGGCTCGTGCCCTGGCAAACCCCCGAGGAGGTTTCCCATGACGAGTAAAACCCGAGCCGTCCTGGCTTTCTTGTTGGGCTGTGCGGTGGTCCTGTCGGCGTGTGGCGGCAAGCCGGCCGACGGCACCATGTATCACTGCCCCATGCACCCCACCTACGTGAGCAACCGGCCGGGGGACTGCCCCATCTGCGGCATGCGCCTCGTCCCCATCGAGAAGACGCCGACTCCCGCCCCGGAATCTCGCTACACCTGCCCCATGCACCCGGAGGTCACCTCGGACGCCCCCGGCCGCTGCCCTAAGTGCGGTATGGACCTCGTCCCGGCCTCGCAGCCCCAGCCCCAGGGCACACCCAATTCGGCCCCGTCCCCGCAAGCCCCCCACGCCGGCCAGGTGCCCGGCTACACCCCGGTGAGCCTGGCGGCCGAGGGGCTGATCCGGGCGGGCGTGCAGACGGCCGTCGCCACCGCGGGCAACCTGGGAGGCTCGCTGCGGGCCGTGGGGCTCGTGGTGGCCGACGAGCGGACGGTACGCCACGTGCAGACCAAGGTCTCCGGCTGGGTCGAGAAACTCTTCGTCAACACCACCGGCCAGGCGGTGCGGCGTGGCGAGCCGCTCCTGACCCTCTACTCGCCCGAGCTCTTGGCGAGCCAGGAGGAATACCTCAAGGCGGCGGAGCTGGCCGACCGTTTGGCCGATTCCCCGGTGCCGGAAGCTCGCAAGGCTGCGACCGATCTCCTGGCCGCCTCGCGGCAGCGGCTCCTCCTCTTCGACGTACCGGAGACCTTCCTCGCCACCCTGCAGCAGGAGGGCCGTCCCCAGCGCACCGTCACGCTCCTCGCCCCCATCTCCGGGGTGGTGACGGCGAAGAACGCCTTCGAGGGCGAGCGGGTGGAGCCGGGCAGGGAGCTTTTCACCGTGGCGGACCTCTCCCGCGTCTGGGTGGAGGCGCAGATTTACGAGCACGAGGCTGCCGCCGTCCAGGTCGGCACGCCAGCGGTGGTGCATGTGCCCTCCCAGCCCGAGGCCCCCCTCTCGGGGCGGGTGGGCTTCGTCTACCCCACGGTGGAGCCGCAGGCCCGCACCATCAGGGTGCGCCTGGAATTCCCCAACCCCACGGGGCTCTTGAAGCCGGAGATGTACGCCACGGTGGAGATCCTCGCCACCCCGCAAGCCGGGGTGCTGGTGCCCGACTCCGCGGTCCTGGACACGGGTACCCGCCGGCTGGTGTTCGTGGAGGAGCGGCCCGGCTTCTTCGTGCCCCGGGAGGTGACGGTCGCCACGTCACGGGACGGGCAGAGCCTCGTCGCCCAGGGGCTAAGCCCCCAGGAGCGGGTCGCGGTGCAGGGCACCTTCCTCCTGGACTCCGAGTCCCGCCTGCGCGCCGCGCTAGCCGCCCCCCCGGGAGGGAACCATGATCACGCGCATCATTGAGTTTTCGGCGCGAAACCGACTTCTGGTGCTGCTGGGGGTGGCGGCGGCGTGCCTGTTCGCCTGGCAAACGCTCCAACGCATCCCCCTGGACGCCCTCCCCGACCTCTCCGACACGCAAGTCATCGTCTACTCGCGCTGGGACCGTTCCCCGGACATCCTCGAGGACCAGGTGACGTACCCCATCATCGCCGCCCTCCTGGGGGCGCCCAAGGTCAAGGCCATCCGCGGCTTCTCCGACTTCGGCTTCTCCTACGTGTACGTGATCTTCCAGGACGGCACCGACCTCTACTGGGCCCGCTCCCGGGTCGTGGAGTACCTGTCCAAGATCCAGCCGCAACTGCCCGCCGGCGTGCGCACCGAGCTGGGCCCCGACGCCACGGGCGTGGGGTGGGTGTTCCAGTACGCCCTGGTGGACCGCTCGGGCACGCACTCCCTGGAAGAGCTGCGCACCTTCCAGGACTGGACCCTGCGCTACGCCCTGCAGGCGGTGCCGGGGGTGGCGGAGGTGGCCTCCGTGGGCGGCTTCGTGAAGCAGTACCAGATCACCGTGGACCCGAACCGGCTGGCTTCCTTGGGCATCGCCCTGCCCGAGGTGGTGGCGGCGGTGCGCGCGTCCAACGACGAGGTGGGGGGGCGCCTGCTGGAGTTCGCCGGCAAGGAGTTCATGGTGCGCAGCCGGGGCTACGCCCGAAGCCTGGAGGACTTTGCCGGCATCGTGGTGAAGACCGGCCCCGGGGGGGTGCCGGTGCGCCTTGCCGATGTGGGGAGGGTCGAGTTCGGGCCGGAGATCCGCCGGGGCGTGGCCGACCTGGACGGCCTGGGCGACCACGTGGGCGGCATCGTGGTGATGCGGCACGGGGAGAACGCTCTCAACGTCATCCGCGCCGTGAAGGCCAAACTGAAGGAGATCGAGCCGTCTCTCCCGCCCGGGGTGGAGGTGGTCACCACCTACGACCGCGCCGACCTCATCCAGCGGGCGATCGCCACCCTGCGCCACGAGCTCACGCTGGAAATGATCATCGTGAGCCTGGTCATCCTCCTCTTCCTCTGGCACATCCCCTCGGCCCTGGTGCCGATCTTCACCATCCCTGTGTCCGTGCTCCTGGCCTTTATACCCCTCTCCTTCCTGGGCGTGACCGTGAACATCATGTCGCTGGCCGGCATCGCCATCTCCATCGGCGTGCTGGTGGACGGCGCCATCGTCGAGGTGGAAAACGCCTACAACAAGATCCACCGCTGGCAAGCGGAGGGGCGACGGGGGGACTTCCACCGCGTGCGGCTGGAGGCCCTGCAAGAGGTGGGGCCCTCGGTCTTCTTCTCCCTCCTGGTGATCGCCGTGGCGTTCCTGCCGGTCTTCGCCCTGGTGGAGCAGGAGGGCCGGCTTTTCAAGCCCTTGGCGTACTCGAAGAACCTGGCCATGGCGTTGGCCTCGCTCCTGGCCATCACCCTGGACCCGGCGATGCGCATGCTCTTCGCGCGCATTGATCCGTTCACCTTCCGCCCCCGCTGGCTGGCGAGCCTCGCTACCAAGGTGCTCGTGGGCACCTACTACGCCGAGGAACAGCACCCCATCAGCCGCGTGCTCTTCCGCATCTACGAACCGATCTGCCGCTTCGTCCTGCGCTACCCCAAGTCGGTCGTCGCCGCGGCCCTGGCGCTGGTGGCCGCCAGCCTCCCCGTGTACTTCAAGCTAGGCCGGGAGTTCATGCCGCCTCTGGCCGAGGGCACGATCCTCTACATGCCCACCACGCTGCCGGGGATCTCCGTCACCGAGGCCGAGAAGCTGCTGCAAACCCAGGATCGCATCCTCAAGTCCTTCCCCGAGGTGGAGCGGGTCTTCGGCAAGGCGGGCCGGGCGGACACCTCCACCGACCCGGCGCCCTTCTCCATGATGGAAACCACGGTCATCCTCAAGCCGGAGAGCCAGTGGCGGGAGCGGCCCCGGTGGTACTCCTCCTCGGCCCCCGAGCCGCTCGCCCGCCTGCTGCGGCCCCTCTGGCCCGACCATATCAGTTACGAGCAGCTCGTGGAGGAAATGGACGAGGCCCTGCGCATCCCGGGCGTGACCAACGCCTGGACCATGCCCATCAAGGCCCGCATCGACATGCTCTCCACCGGCGTGCGCACCCCCGTGGGGATCAAGATCTTCGGCCCCGAGCTGGCCGAGATCGAGCGCCTCGGCCTGGCCCTGGAGAAGCTCCTCCAACGCGTGCCGGGAACCCGCAGCGTGTACGCGGAGCGGGTCACCGGCGGGTACTTCGTGGACTTCGTCCCGCGCCGGGAGCTGCTGGCCCGCTACGGCCTCCGGGTCGAGGACGTGCACATGGCCGTCATGTCCGCCGTGGGCGGCGAGAACATCGCCACCACCATCGAGGGGCGGCAGCGCTTCCCCGTCAACCTCCGCTACCCCCGGGAGCTGCGGGACGACCTCTCCAAGCTGCAGCGGGTGCTCCTGCCCACCCCGTCCGGCGCGCAGATCCCCCTGGGGCAGCTGGCCGACATCAAGCTCCTCCAGGGCCCGGCCATGATCCGGGACGAAAACGGCTTTCTCGCCGGTTACGTGTACGTGGACATCGCCGGCCGGGACGTGGGGAGCTACGTGGAGGAGGCCAAGCGACTCGTGGCGCGGGAGCTCGTCGTCAAGCCGGGTTACCTCCTCCAGTGGTCCGGGCAGTACGAGAACATGCTGCGGGTCAAGGAGAGGCTCAAGCTGGTGCTGCCGGTCACCCTGGCCCTCATCTTCGTGCTGCTGGTCGCCAACACGAAATCGGCTTTCAAGGCCGCGCTGGTCATGCTGGCGGTGCCCTTCTCCGCCGTGGGCGCCATCTGGCTCTTCTACCTCTTGGATTACAACGTCTCGATCGCCGCCTGGGTGGGCATGATCGCCCTCCTGGGTCTGGATGCGGAAACCGGCGTGTTCATGCTGCTGTTCCTGGACCTCTCCTGGGAGGATTACCGCCGCCGGGGCCTGCTGGCCAGCCTCGCCGACGCGGACGAGGCCATCGTTCACGGGGCGGTGAAGCGCCTGCGCCCCAAGCTCATGACGGTAGCCGCCGCCTTCATGGGCCTCTTGCCCATCATGTGGTCCACCTCCGCCGGCGCCGACGTGATGCGGCGCATCGCCGCGCCCATGATCGGCGGCCTGCTCACCTCCTTCCTGCTGGAGCTGTTGGTCTATCCCGCCGTGTACAAGCTGTGGCGCCGTCGAGAATTGCAGCCTGCGAGGAGCTCGTGATGCACACTCTCCTGCCGACCCTGCCGCCGCACGCGAAGGATCCCGTGTGCGGCATGGCCGTGGATCCCACCCGCACCCCTCACTGGGCCGAGTACCGGGGCACGCGCTACTCCTTTTGCTGTCCCCACTGCCGGGAAAAGTTCCTGGCAGACCCCGAGCGCTACCTGGCCCCTCGGCCCACCGCACCCCCGCCCATGGCTCCCCCGGCGGCGGCCTACCTCTGCCCCATGCACCCCGAGGTGGTGGCCGCCACACCGGGGCCGTGTCCTCGGTGCGGCATGGCGCTGGAGCCCGCCGCGGCGGATGCGCCGCGGAAGGACCCGGAACTCGCCGAGATGCAGCGCCGCCTCTGGGTGAGTGCGGCCCTCACCGCCCCCGTGCTGCTGCTCGCCATGGGGCACTCCCTCCTGCCCCTGAGCGCCCGCTGGCAGGTGCTGGCGCAACTTGCTCTGGCGAGCCCGGTGGTCCTCTGGGGCGGGTGGCCCTTCTTCCAGCGGGCCTGGAGGTCGTTGCGCTCGCGCTCCTTGAACATGTTCACGCTCATCGGCCTCGGGGTGGCAGCGGCCTACGGCTACTCCCTCCTGGCCGCTCTCGCCCCGTCGCTGCTGCGCGCCACCGTGCGGGGAGGGGGCGGCCAGGTCCCCGTCTACTTCGAGGCGGCCGCCACCATCGTCACCCTCGTGCTCCTGGGCCAGGTCCTGGAGCTCTCCGCCCGCCGCAAGACCGGCGCCGCCATCCGTGCGCTCATGGACCTGGCCCCGGCCACGGCCCGCCGCCTGCGCGACGACGGCAGCGAGGAGGACGTCCCCCTGCAGGCGGTGGAGGTGGGGGATCGGCTCCGCGTGCGACCGGGCGAGAAGATCCCCGTGGATGGCCTCGTCGTGGAGGGAAGCTCGGCCCTGGACGAGAGCATGGTCACCGGCGAGGCCATGCCGGTGGCCAAAGGCCCCGGCGAGGGGGTCATCGGCGGCACCCTCAACCGCCAGGGCACCCTGGTGATCCGCGCCGAACGGGTCGGTCAGGAAACGCTCCTGGCCCGGATCGTGGCGCTGGTGTCGGAAGCTCAGCGCTCCCGGGCCCCCATGCAGCGGCTCGCGGACCGGGTCGCCGCGGTCTTCGTCCCCATCGTGGTGGTGGTGGCGGCCCTCACCTTCGCCGCCTGGCTCGCCTTGGGACCCGAGCCGCGCCTGGCTCACGCGGTGGTGAACGCCGTGGCCGTGCTCGTCATCGCCTGCCCCTGCGCCCTGGGCCTGGCCACCCCCATGTCGGTCGTGGTGGCCATGGGCAAGGGAGCCACCGCGGGGGTGCTGTTCCGCAACGCGGAAGCCTTGGAGCTGTTGGGCAAGGTGGATACCCTGGTGGTGGACAAGACCGGCACCCTCACGGAGGGGAAGCCCCGCGTCGAGGACGTGCGCGCGCTCCCGCCCTTCACCCCGGACCAGATTCTTTCCCTCGCCGCCAGCGTGGAACTGGCCAGCGAACACCCCCTGGCGGAGGCGGTCGTGCAGCGGGCCAAGGAGCACGGCCTCCCCATTTCGTCGGTGGAGCGCTTCGCGGCTGCCGCTGGTCAGGGGGTGGCAGGGCAAGTGGGCGGACGGCGAGTCGTCGTGGGCAACCAGGACCTGCTCCGCGCCCAGGGGGTGGAGACGGCCCCCCTGCAGGCGGCCGCCGAGGCAGCGTCGGGGGCGAGCACCGCCTGGGTGGCGGTGGATGGGCAGCTAGCCGGGCTGCTGGTGATCGCCGATACCCTCAAGCCTTCCGCGGCCGAGGCCATCGCCGGGCTTCAGGGCGAGGGCCTGGGGGTGGTCATGGTCACCGGCGACAACCCGGCGACGGCCAGGGCGGTGGCGGCCAAGCTGGGGATCGCCCGGGTCGAGGCACACGTGCTGCCCGAACAGAAGGCTGCCGTGGTGCGGGCGCTGGTGCGGGAGGGGCGCACGGTGGCCATGGCGGGGGACGGCATCAACGATGCCCCCGCCCTGGCCGCGGCCCACGTGGGGATCGCCATGGGAACCGGCACAGACGTGGCCAAGGAAACCGCGGCCGTGACGCTGGTGAAGGGCGATCTCGGGGGCATCCTGCGGGCCCGTAAGCTCTCCCGCGCCACGATTCGCAACATCAAGCAGAACCTCTTCTGGGCCTTCTTCTACAACACCGTGGCTGTGCCCATCGCGGCGGGGGTGCTGTACCCGTTCTTCGGCCTCACCCTGAGCCCCATGATCGCGGCGGCGGCGATGAGTTTCTCGGACGTCTCCGTGGTGGGCAACGCCCTGCGCCTGTACCGCTTGAAACTCTGACGACGCCGCCGTACCGGTCCGCCCGGACCCACCGCGCCCCCAGCCCCGACGACGAACACTGGGGGCCATTTCCAACGAGCTACCGGGCACACATCTCCCAGGGGTATTCGCATCACGCCGAACCGCACCTTGACGCCGCCGGTAGTCTCAACTAGGTTCGCCGCAGCATCTTGCTGTCGTTGAAATCGCACACAGGAGTGTTCGATGCAAGCATACCCCCCGGGGCTCGTTGTTGCTGCGGTAACGAGCCCAGACACCTGGAGGTCCCTGTGAACGTCCCGTTCCCGCCGGCCTTTCTCTGGCTGCTCCTGCCGCTCCTCGTCTGGGCGTGCCGGCGGTGGCGCCGGCGCGCTATCGAAACGGTCATGCGGCGAATCGAAGCGCAGGCCGCGGAGACTCCTCCTGACACGCCCAGCCGCATCACGGGCAAGGACGCCGCCTGGATGTCGTGCCATTGGGTCATCCTCGGCGCCGTTCTCGTCCTCTACCTCGCCCTGCAGCTCGCGCTCTTCTCGGCCCCTCCGCTGCGCGGGCGGATCACCGACCGCGACACCGGCGCCCCCGTCGCCGGGGCCAGGGTCTGGCGTGTCCTCTACGCGACGATGGGGTTCCAGCTCGTGGAATCGCCCAGCGCTGCCGCGCTCAGTTCCCAGACGATCACAACGCGGGACGATGACACCTTTTCCCTCCCCGGCTTCGTCAATCTCCTGCCGGCGGGGTTCAACGGGCTGTCAGGGTTCGGCTGGGTCGTCACGCACGCCGACTACGTCCCCATCCTCGACTGCCAGCAGCGGGGTTTCTTCCCGATCGGCGGGTACAGCAAGGGGTGCGGGTACTTCGGCGACGCCCTGGCGCCCTGGGCGCGGGCGACGTGGAAGACCGGGATCCGGTCGGCGAAGCTGGAGCTTGCTGTGCGCCGAGCCTCGACGCAGGAGGCCGCGGCGGCCACGATCCGGCGCATGGCGGTCCCCCTGAGGTACCGGGCAGTGGACCCGGCGGAGGTCGTCACCGCAGCCACAGCCTACGTCGCCCGCTGGCCCTTGAACGACGAGCTGGCCCAGGAGACTTTCGGAATCGAAGAGGCCGTACTGGAATCGGCTTCAAGAAATGATGACCGGCTTGGGTTTGAGGACGCGAGAAGGTCGTTCACCGTCGTCGAGGGCTACTGCAAGGCGAACCCTCAAAGTGAGTTCTGTCAAAAGAAAAAGGGCCTGATGCGTTTCACGCCAAGCTTCCTCGCCCGGCATGACCGCCGACTATGAAGCATCGGACCCTCCTCGTCCTGGCTCTCTTCCCCCCTCCCCAGTCTCCTTGGACAGCTTTCTGGGGCAGGATTGGCCCTGCAGAGGCAGGGCAGGATAGCGGTCCCGGGCGGGAGCAGGCTCCCCACGCCACGGCCACCGCCTCCCCGCCACCCGTCGGCGCTCCCCCTGGGTGGGTTCCCCCAGTGCGTTGCCCCGGCCCATGACGTGGTTGTCGTCGATCCCGGAGCGATCAACCCCCACCCACCTCCCGGCAGCACGGGCACAACGAGGAGTTCCGCCCGACTGCCGAGAAAACAGGAGGCGCGGCTACCCGCCACGCCTATCACCTTCGGTCGTCCCGAGGCCGCGAAACAGCCGCAGGGTCCCCCTGCTCCCTCCGAGTCGTCGCGGGCGACGCCCTTCGCCACGCCTCGCGTCTTTCGGCGTTGGGCCGCAGCTTGTCTCCGCCCCGGGACGATCCCGCGTCTACGACAAGGGGCGCGCACAACCCGCGACGTTACGTCCCAAACAGCAAGGGAGCAGCCTCGCTGCCCCTAGCATCGGCACTTGGGCCCTCCGCTCCGCTACGCCGCCAGCTTGTTCCTTGGGCGCCGAATCATTCTCCAACTGATCGCACGATGAACTCGTCCTGAATTTCGCCATAGTGGCCCAACAAGGGTTTCATCTCGAACCCCATCTGGAAAAGCCAGTGGCGACAGCTCAGAACGAGGTCAGGGCCATGTGTCGCCAGGAAAATGACTGGTCTTTGCTTCATCAGCACGCCCTTTGCTCCCTTGAGGACTTGTAGCTCCGCGCCTTCAACATCTACCTTCAGCACATCGGGTGGGCGCCCGCCTCCTTCGACGTAGGAATCGAGCGTCAGGATGGGGACCGACACGCTACCGTCAGGCGACAGGCGCCCCATCGCAGGACTCTCGCTCGGCTGAAACAAGGCCATTCCTTCTGACGCACCGACCGCCGCCTCCACCACGTGTACCCGCTGTTCGAAGCCGTTGAGACTCACGTGCTTTCGCAAGTAGTCGACGTTGCCCGCCCATGGCTCAAAAGCGACGACCTGGCCGCCCTCACCGATGTGGCGGGCAGCGATAAGAGAGAACAAACCGACGTTGGCCCCGACGTCGTAAAAGGTCGATCCCGGTCTCAGTTCGTTGCAGATTGCAAGCTGCTTCTCCACCTCATAGGTCCCGAGCCAGAAACCGTGAACACCCGCCCCTACAAGCCATTTCAGTCCCCGCCCAGGACCCTGGAGAATGCGCACGCAGAGATGTCGAGGTAGGTACCGGAGGGGCCACCGGACCGCGCGTCCCAGCAGGCTCTTCCGCGACAGAACCGAGAGATTCAGCAAGAGAGTTCTCCCATCGAAGCAATCCCGAGTGGTGTTACTGCTGGGCTAAAATGCCGACCCCTCCCGCCGCCGGCGGATCTCGCGCATCTTCCAGGCGATCATCCGCTCGTACGCGGCCAGCATCCGGCAGTACATCAGTCCTGGCACCCCATCCAGGAATCCGCGGCGCAGCACGTACATGTAGAGGAACCGCAGGGTGGGCCGGCAGGGCAGCCGAAACGACAGCTCCTTCAGAGCCCGCCGGCGCCTGACCGGATCGCCCAGCGCCAGCAACCCTCCCCAGTCGGGACGGCCTTCGCGCAGGTGCCGAATCGCTTCCTCGGCCTCCTGCGTCGAGTAGCGGTTGTGCTTGGCGAACCACTCCTCCAGGCCCTTGGAAAAGCCAAAGTGGAGGTACGCCTCCCCCAGCGTGCCGACCTTAGCGGGGGCGAGGTCCTCGCGCTGGCCATGCCCTACCTGCACGAAGCGCAGGCCGGGGTTGCGCCCCAGCCGCACCTGGTAGGCGGGGTAGGTGGCGGCGTGCCGCAGCCAGCGGCCCAGGAACATCATCTTCGAGGGGATGCGAAACGCCACGCAGGGGGTGTCCTCGATGCTCCGCTCGATCTCCGCGAGGAGCGCCGGCGTCACCACCTCGTCCGCGTCCAGGTGCAGCACCCACTCGTGCGCAAACTGCACGGTGTCGAGCGCCCAGTTGCGCTGGCCGGCGAAGGTGTCGAAGCGCCGCTGCACGACGCGCGCCCCCCGCGCCCGCGCTACCTCCGCCGTTCCGTCGGTGCTGAAATCATCCACCACCACGATGTCGTCGCAACCGATCAGAGCGTCGAGACAGCGCGGCAAGTTACTCGTTTCGTTCTTGGCTAGGATGAGGGTCGAGAAAGGCACGGCTACGGCTGTTCAGGGATGCTTCGATCGCAGGATCCGGGCTTTTACCGGCCGCGCTGGGTTGCCGGCCACCACCGTCCAGGGCTCTACGTCCTTGACGACAACGGCGCGGGCCGCCACCACGGCGCCGTCGCCCACCTTCACTCCCGGCCCCACGAAGGCGTCGGCGCAGATCCACACATCGTCCCCGATGACGATGGGGGGCTTGAGCAGCGGCATAGCGGGATCGGTGTAGTCGTGGGTGCCGGCACACAAGTGAGCCCGTTGCGAGATCGTCACCCGCGACCCGATCGTGACGGCACCGAGGGCATAGATCAGAGCATCCTCGCCGACCGCAGACCATTCGCCAATGGTTACGTGCCACGGCATGTCGATTCGCGCGGCCGGGTAGACATGGACATGCCGGCCCACCCGCGCCCCGAAGAGGCGCAAGAGCCAGCGCCGCCAGGCAAAAAACGGCCGCGGGCTGCAGCGGAACAACGGCGCTGCGACCCACCACAGCAGCCGCCTCACCTGGTCGAAAGCGCTGTACCTCTTCCCGGCGCGGTTCGCACCCATATCCAAACGTGTCACCGCCGGATGACCTGCCGGTGCCCGCTGCACTTATACCTCCACGCACTCGGGTCGCGGCGCCTGCCCCACGATCCAGTCGTACACTGCCACCATTTTGTCTGCGGCCGCAGTCACGGAGTGCTCGGCCACCACCAGCTGCCTGCCCTTCCGTCCCATGGCTGCGAGGCGCTCTGGAGACGCCGACAACGCCTGATCGAGGGCCCCTGACAGCGCCTCCGGTTCGGGCGGGACCCACCAGCCGCAGCCCTGCTCGGCAACAGCCCGCCAAGGGGTACCGGTACTGGCGATCACCGGTGTCTCGCACGCCAAAGCTTCGGCCACCACCATGCCGTAGTTCTCGGTGAAGCTCGGCAACACCACCACCGTCGCCGACTGCAGAAGGGACAGGCGTCGCTCGCCGCTGACAGGCCCGAGGAAGTCGACGCGCAGATTGGCAAGCCCTGTCAGCCGGGACTCCAACCATGCCACGTGGGGCGCCTCTCCCTGCCCTGCCAGCTCGAGAGACGCGGAAGGATGCCCCACCGCCACACGCGCCCATGCCTGGAGCAGCGGATCGAGCCCCTTGACCGGGTGGATCCTGCCGAGGAAGAGAACCCGCCTCGGACCTTCCCTCTTCCGCTCGCTCTCGGGGGCCGGCCTGAACTCTCGGGTATCCACCCCATTGGGGATCACCGCAATGCGTGCAAGCCCGAGCCGCCTCAGATCCGCCGCTTCTGCGTCGCTCGTTGCGTGGACCACGGCGGCGGAGCGCGTGTTCCTGCCATCCACCAGTCGCCACAGTAAGGACTTGAGCGGCCGCCGCCGCCCCAGCGACCACGGCGCCAACATCCCGCGGGGACTCACGACCAATGGCTTGCCGAAGTGTCGGGAAGCGCGAGCCGAAGCCCAGTTGGGGTGAAGCCAGAGTCCGTGCGTGTGGACGAGATCCGCCGCCTCCGCCTCGGCCCGGCAGGCGCGGGCGAACGCAGCACTGTAGTTGGCCAACCGGTACGGCCCGAGGGGCACCGTACGCAGGCACACGGTGCCTTCGAGCGCTCGCACGGCGGGTGCCAACGGGCCAGTCCCGGTGAGAAGGGTCACCTGGTGGCCGGACCGGGCCAGCTCGCGGCACAGCGCCGGTACGCTGGCGGCCGGTCCGCCCGTGCGCTCCCACAACCCCGCTACCGTGTGCAGAATCCTCACGGCCTCATCTCGGGGGCAAGCCGGCCCGCCTGGGCACCCCGCTGCCGCCGCAGGGAAGGGCGCAGCCAACCGTGGAGCGATGGCAGCACCCACCTCATGAAGGATGCAGTGACAAGGAACCCCATCAACACGCTACCCACCAGCTTCACGTTGTGCATCTCGAACTGGTTGGCTCTGATCAGCACCGTCACGGCAGCGGCAAAGGCGTAGAGCGGGTCCGTCGGGCGGGTAATGAAGTATCGGTAGATCACCCCCCAGGCCAGGCCGACCGCGAAGATCGCCGCCATCATCCCGGCAGCGCCAAAGTCAATGTAGCTCTCGGCAAAGTACCCCAAGCTGATTGAGGCCCCCTCGGTCTCGGACGCCAACCACAGCCCCGTGTACTTCATGGTCAGCTCCGAGTCCGAGGCCAGATTCGGCTTGTTCGGGAACAGCAGGCGGGGCTTGAGGACGTGTAGGATGGCGTCCCGCCACAGGGCGCCGTTCTCGTGAGGGATGACCCGCGGCACCATGAAGAGCACCTGCGAGAAGTAGTCCACGTAGGCGAGCCTCTCGGCGAAGAGTTCCAGGCCGTCGCGCAGGCGTTTCGCGTCCACCCCCAGCAACAGCTCGGACATCAACCGCAAGCGATCGAAGAACGCCACCCGCACCACCTGGGCCCTTTCGCCGCCGCTCACTAGGCCTCGGTACTCCGCCCGGACCGTCATCCACAGCACGCCCAGGGCAAAGAGCCCGGCAACGAAGACACCCACCCGGGCGGCGTTGCCGAAGGAGAAACGAGGTCGGGCCGTGAGGTACGTCACGAGCAGCACGAAGAAAACCTCCTTGAACGCCGAAAAGAAGCCGGTAAACCCCACCACCAGCTCGAGACCCACCGCCAGGAGGAGGAACTCGTACCCGGCGCGACGGCGGAACACCAGGTACGCAAGGATGAAGAAGAAAAACCATTTCAAGTTGAGAGCGGCGAGGAGGGCCTGCGTCAACCCACCGGCCCCCAAAGCCCGGCCGCGTCCCAGCAGGTCGGCGACGAAGAAGCCGAAATAGGCCAGCGCCGTCCGGCGCAGCGACAGCTGCCCCGAAACCCGAGCGTCATTCCCTACCCTCAGGGGGGGCAGCTGCAGCATTCCGGCCCTCGTTCCCAGCGCCAGGGCGGCGAGCCCCACCAGGCTTAAGAGGAGGGCGCGCCCCCCTTCGGGGCCAGGGAAGAGGTACGCCACGGGCAGGCCGAGGGCGTTGGCGTGGAAAACCTTGACCGCCACCTGGAGCCACTGGTAGCCAACGGCAAAGAGTAGGATAGGGGGCTCCCCGGGCCGCCACACGAGCAGCGCGACCAGCCCAATCAAGGCGAAAACGGCGGCGGTGAGGGCAGCGTTGGCGGAAACCAGCGACACGATCGCGGCCACAGCCACCGGCGATATCCAGCCGAGCAGCGGTCGAGCCCCGCGTGCCCTAGCGCGCGACACCGGCATAGATCGCATCCCAGAGCTTACCGAACCGGTCCGGTGCGAAGCGCGCCAGCGAGGCTCGTGCAGCCGCACCGTGCCGGGCCGCCCGCGCCGGGTCTTCCAGGTACCAGCGACAAGCCGCCTCCAGGGCCTCCGCGCTCTTCTCTCCGCACACGATGCCGTCGACACCGGAGGATACCGTCTCCGCGAGCCCTCCCGAGGGGAAGACCACCGAGGGCAACCCGGCCTGTTTGGCCTCCAGCACGGTCGTTGCCAGACCCTCCGGGGCCAGGGAGGGGCACAGGTGTACCTGAGCCGACGACAGCAGGGTGGGCACGTCGTGGACATACCCGAGGAAGCGAATGCGCTCCTCCAAGCCCTCCCGCCGAACGCTGCCCAGCAGGCGCTCGGCGAAGGGGTTGCGCCAGGAGTAGTCCCCCGCCAGAAGGAAGCGGACGTCGCTGCGCTCCCGGCAGATCCGCAGGGCCGCCTCGACGATCAGGCCCACCCCTTTTTCCTCCGTCATCTGGCCCACGTAGACGAAGGTGAACACCCCGTCTGCAGGGAGGGGCAGGCTTTCCGCCCCCGCTGTTGGGGCACGCCGCGCCGGCCGGCAATACACAACGGTGGCCTTGTGCGCCACTGGCGCAAGACTCGTCAACTCGCGCATGAGGTACTGCGACACGCATACGAACCGGTCCACCCGCGGTGCAATCACCCACCGCCAGAGCAGGCGGAAGGCGGGCCGGTGGGTGGCCGGCTTGTCACCTAGGCGATAGACGATCGGGACCCGGCACAGCAGTAACGTCGGCAAGAACGCCACGAACCACTGGGGGTGGCCCAGGTGGATGTGGGTGGGGCGGTAGAGCCTCGTGATGCGCCACAGTTGCCACGACCCACGCACGATTTGGCCGAACCGCCGTGCCCAAGCGCCAAGGCCCATCCCCCGGTCGAAGCGGTCCGCGAAGGTCGCCGTGGTCCAAGCGAGCCCCAGCGCCTCGAGAGCAGGTTGGATCGCCTCGTGCCCCCACTCCTCGTGGGTGACGAAGAGGGCGTCCCACCCTTCGTCCCGGAGCGCAGCAACCGCCTCGATGTTCTGGCGCTCGTGGCCGTACAACGGGATCGTGCCGAATAGCACGAGAATGCGCCCCTTCGGTCCGCTCACTCTTTCCCTCCAACGACGCTCGCCAGGGCTTGTTCGATGCCCGCTGCAGCCGCTGCCACCGAGTACCGAGCCATTCGTTCCGCCAGCGCCCGCACCACAGCGTCCGTTCGCCCCCGCTGGAGGCACCGGCCCAGCGCCCGGGCAAGATCGGCCACATCGCCACAGCGGAACACTTCGCCTGTCACACCCGGCTCCACCAGATCCGGCGCGCACCCCACCGCATCCGCAACCACTGCGGGGACGCCGCACGACATCGCCTCGTTGACCACCAACCCCCAGGTCTCCCGGCCATCGGACGGCAGCACGAGGGCGTCGGCCGCCGCGTACAGTGGCGGCAGCTGGGACTGGTTGCGGAAGCCAACGAGCACAGCGTTGGCGCCGCACTGCTCAGCCTGGGCCTGCAGGGCTTCTTCGAGAGGGCCGGAACCCACGAAGGCCACCCGCAGCCGGCACCCCTGCCTGGAAAGCAGAGCCGCCGCCTCCACGAGATCCAGGGGCCGCTTCATCTCGATGAGCTTGCCCACGAACAAAACCAGAGCCTCCCCCTCGCTACAACCCAGGACGGCCCGGAGTTCGTGACGCTGCCCCCGGGCGGCGTGCGCCCTCTCTCGAAACCACTCGGTGTCCACGCAGTGCGGCGAGAAGAACAGCTTGCTCTCTGGCACACCGAAGTGTTCCAGGTACTTCCGGTTCCGCCTCCCAACGTAGAGGAAAGCGTCGAAATGGCGGAGGAGCCACCGGTGCACGACTTCCCGCGCCACCCGCCGCACCGGCGAAGCCGCCGAACCAAGCTGCGAATCCCCTCGCACCAGCACGCTCAACCCCGCCTTTCGGCACGCCCGCACCGCCTGCCAATGCGCCTTGAGATACCATCCCGTCACCAGGAAACCATCGAAGCCGCCAGCCACGATTTCCTTCGCCAGGTCGGGGGCGTCGCACCCCGAAAACCGTGAAACGTTCGGTCGGGGAGCCACGTTGCGCAAGAATCGGTGCTCGTAGCCGCTCAAGAGATCCACGTCCCACTCGAACTCCACTCCGAAACCGGCCTCCGCCTGACCTGCGGGGGTCTGGCGATGGGCGTAGAAGACCACCAGGTCCAGCCGACGGGCCAACTCCCGAAACAGCGGTGCGTGGTACTGCACAGGGTGGCTCGCCAGGACACCTAGACGCACCGTCGCGCCCTCAACCCACGCGTGCCCTCTCGCGCCACCTGTTCGAACACCTCGGCGAAGCGGCCAGCGATGGCCGGGGCCAGGTACGGCCTCAGGGCTGCCGAGTCTACGGCCGGTACCGTTTCCGGCTGGCGCAGGAGACGCTCCAGCGCCGCCGCAATGTCGCCGATCTTGTCGCGCACCGCAGCGTCGTCGCCGTAGGCGACGAGGATGGCCCCCCCCACCGACCGGATGACGGAACACACCGTCGAGGCGTGGTGAAAGAGCGCCAGGCCTGGCCGCCCGGAGAGCAGCATGGGGTAGAGTTTGGACGCCGTGTAGTGCGGCTCATCCGACCCGAGAGCCACGACGGCGTGGGAACGGACGAGGAGTGCCAGCGCTTCCAGGTAGGGCACGCGGGCCGGCACCTCGCGCACCAGATCCGCCAGCCCCAGCTCCTGCGCCACCGGTAGCACGCGCGCCGGCCCGCCACCCGGCTGGTTGGAGGTCCCCACGAAGTCCAGGCGCAACCGGCCCACGAGCTCCGGAGCACGGCTGCGGAGCAGCGCCACCCCCTTGAGGAGGGCGCGGAGGGTCGCGCCGGCGCGGGGGAGGAGCGTGCCCACATGCCGCAGCGGCACGCGGTCTCGTTCCTCCGCGAGGCAGGTGGGTTCGAGATGGTCGCGTCGCACCGTCTCGAAGTCGCCGGGATCGCCGCCGATCGGGATTTCCGTGCAGCGAGCCGGTTCGATCCAGGGGTGGCGCGACAGGATCTCCCCATAGGTCCCCGCCGACACGGCGGTGAGCCAGTCCGCCTGGCGCAGGACACGCGGTTCGAGCCAGGTGGCTAGCCGGTGGCTCCACCCACCCTTCGACCAGCGAGGCAACGTCGCTCCCCACCGGGACACCCACGGGTCCTGGTAGTCGAGTACCACGGGCACTCGAAAGCGACGCCGGATCCTCCGCGCGAAGAGGGAGGTGTAGAAGGGCCCCATGGTGATCAGCACCACATCCGCACCCTCCAGGGCTAGGAGACGGTGGACGGCGCGGCGCAGCGCCCACCACCCACGCAAGCTCAAGTCCCCCACCCCGAAGCGTCTGGCCAACCAAGCGGGCACAGCGCCCGTCTTCATCACCCGCACCTGGGCCGGCACCAACGCCGCAAGCCCCGGGTCCAGGGGTTCCTCGTGATGGCGCTCATGGACAGCGACCACTACCGGCTCCCAGCCGTGGGCGGGGAGGTGCCGGGCGAGCAAGCGTGCCCGGTGCACACCGGCCAGGGTGGAAGGCGGGAAATACGGCGAGACGATGAGCACCCGGCGCATGGCTAGCCGTCGCGCTTCGGCGCCGCGAGAGCTACTGCCACGCTGGTGAGAAACTTCGCCTTCTCGACGTCCCAGTTGAAGCGCGTGCGACCCAGGCCCCAGGCCACTTCCCGCGCCGCCTGCAACCGCCTTTCGTCACCGAGCATCGCATCCAGCGCGGCAGCCAGGGATTCCGCGTCCCCGACCCGGTAGAGCCGCGCAGCTGCCCCGAGCTCCGCCGCAAGCCGAGCCTGGGCGGGCGTATCCGACAGCACCACCGGCACCCCCGCCAAGAGGTAGGTAAAGGCCTTGTTGGCGAGAGCGATCCTCGTGTTGAAGCAGTGGCCCTCCTCGGCAGCGAGACCCACGTGATACGCCGCGGCATCCGCCACCAGTGTGCCGGGGCGTATCGGCGGCAGGAGGTGTAACCGGTCCCCCACACCCAGCTCTCCCGCCGCCGCTCGCAGCTTGGCGGCGAAGCCGGGGACTGGTACGCCCCGGAGGTACAGGTGCGGGCGACAGGCAGCGCGGGCCAGCGCGCGCACCGCCGTCTCCAGCCCGCGACCAGGACCGATGGACTGCGAGAACCAGTACACGGCCGGTCCCGGCGCCGCGGAGGGGGGCTGCGGTTGGAGCGGCGCCTGCGACAGCGGGAACACATTGGCAACGACAACCGGCTCGCGGATTCCGTACTCTTGGGCGTACGCCTGGGCGATACCCGGGGACGCGGCGGTGAGGTGCCGGCATAGCAGCAGCCACCTCGCCTCGATGCGCCGGACCAACGAACGTTCCCAGCGGAACTCTTTCGCCTCGCCCAGCTCGCCCAGGTGGAAGTCTTCCGCGTCAAACCCCAGCACCGCCCCGTGGCGCCCCGCTGCCGCCCCGGCCGCCGGCAGTGCCGCCAAGTTGTGAGCAATGTAGATGTCGGCCCGAACCTGCCGCGCCTGCCGTGTCAGGGCGGGTGTCGCCGGGTGGAGAGCTCGCGCCTCCAAACCTCCCCTGGCACCGGTGTACCGATCCAGCAGAGCCGCGACGCGGCGCAGGCCGCTTTGCCAGACGTAAATGGGGAGGGGGGCACGCGGCCCGAACGTGACGGTTCGCAGCGCCCAGGGTCGGTCCGCGAACTCTTGGTCGGCCTCCTCGGCCCAGGCGACAAACCGGGCTGCTATCACCGACACACGATACCCGGCTTCCTGCAACGCATCCGCTTCCTTGACCAGCCGGGGGTTTGTCGCCAAATGACCGGGGGTGACCAGGCACACGGTGGGGCGGGAATCGGGAGCTGCCCCCAGCTCCTCCTCCGTGCCCGGCCCGCCTCCCCACCGTCTTGCTCGCCCCACTGCCACCTCAGGGGAGGTAATGCCGGCATCGTCTACAAATGGCCGGCGCCATGTTCCGCTCCCGCCAGTCGGCCCGGATGCGGGCCAACTTCTCGCCGCTCCAGAGTGCGCGCAGCGGCTCACCGCCGACCCCCCCCAGGATCAACTCGCTGTTTGCCTCGAAATCGCGACACGCGCACGCACCCACCGCCCCGCTGGAGAAGATGGCCATCCCCGAGTAGAGCAGCCGGCAGGGGCGCCGCCAGCGGGGCACCAGCGGCCGACGGCGCAAGCCGCGCGGCAAGTGCACGGCACCGCCCCAGTCGTCCACGAACAGGTTTCGCTCGCGCACCGCACGATCTAGCGGTGCGCCGTACAGGCTTCGGATTCGCTGGTAGTCGGGATGCCGCAAGACCGTCCGCGCTGACTCGCCGGTGGGCTTGATACCGATGCCGATCCACATGGGCCGCGCGCTCTGCCCGTTGGCCACGAGCAAGCGCTCCAGGTTGCTCAGCGTCTGCTCGTAAGCGTCGACGCCGAAAAAAGCGCGGTACGTCTCCCTGCCGGACAGCGTGATGGACACGCCGAGCCAGGTGAACCCAGCCTCCAGGAACGCCTCTAGGTCGAAGCGATGCAGCCACTGGAGTGTGGTGACGAACCCCAGGCCCTCGAACTGCGGATACCGGCGCACGTAGCAGGCGCGTTCCAGGAGGTGCGGGTCCAGGAGCGGCTCGCCTACGGTGCAATTGAAATCGATCTGTCGCACCCCCATCGCCGCCAACTCGTCCACTGCCTGGGTGAAGATGCTCATGGGCATCGCCATCCTCGGCCGGCGCATGACGCGGTTGGCACAGAAGCCGCACCGGGAGTTGCAGATGTTGGTCACCTCCAACGACACGCGGGGCACCGGTGGTGGGGTAAAGCGGTCAGGCTCGCTCGCAAACCACCTGGCGAGGAGGCGCCCACCGCGCGCGGCGGCTCGTGCCAGCTCAGGAATCATGGGCACCGCCCCCGCTAACGCCTGCACGCGGCCACCAACTCCCGATAGATCGCTTCGTACTGCTTGGCAATGACATCGTCGGCGAAGCATCTCTCGAACCGCTCCCGGCAAGCACGCCGCTCGAGGGTGTGCAGCTTGGCCACCGCCTCGACCATGTCCCGTTCCGTGTCGCACACGAAGCCGGTCACACCGTCCTCCACCACCTCGGGCACGGCTCCCCGCCGCAGCCCAATCACTGGGGTGCCGCACGCCAGAGCTTCGGCCATGACGATGCCGAACGGTTCCTCCCACTCCACTGGCATCAGCAGAGCGGCGGCACCGCCCAGGACGCGATTCTTGGCCGCATCGTTCACGGGCCCCACGTAGCGCACCCGCTCTCCGTCGACGAAGGGGCGGACCTCGCTCTCGAAGAAGGCACGGTGCTCCGCAGGAACGTTACCGGCAAGCACCAAGGCTCGTCGTGCCATCCGTGCCACCTGGATCGCCCTGTGCGGCCCCTTGATCTGCTCGATTCGCCCGAGAAACACGAGTGGGGCGTCACTGGACACACGGGCAGCGAAGGTGAACCGGTCTGCCGGGGCGCCGTTGAATACCGTGTACCAGCGCCCCAGGTGGCTCACCTCACGCCGGATCGCCGTGCTGCACGAGGTAAAGACGAGGGATTCCCGCCCTAGCCGTGCGCCCCAGCGTACGGAGCGCGGGGTGATCTGACGCTGGTAACTCTGGACCTTGGGAAGACGCAACGGCAGGATCGGGAGCAACATGGCCAGCCGTCCAAAGGAGTGCACGAGGTCGAACTCGTGTCGGCGCCGCCACAGCGGCCAGGCGACCTGACCGAGCTCCCGGCACCGCGGCACGACGCCCACGTGCGGCGCCACGCCGTAGGTCACGACCTCGCCCTGGATCCGGGAACCCGGCGCCGCGAACAGCGTAACGCGGTGGCCATTGGCCACGAGCCGCGAGGCCAACATGGCAATCACCCGCTCGATGCCGCCGTACTCTTGGGGCGGAACCGGCAGGTAGGGGTCGGCGATCAGGGCAATTCTCAGGGGCCGCCGCACCGGACAGCCCTCTTCTCGCGACCCTGCTCGCGCATCTCCGACGTCCTCACGGACCACCACCGACCCGTCGCGTCCCGCCGAACCGCTCCTCGGCGATGGCCAAGAGAACGGGTTCCAAGACGGTAGCGATCAATTCCTGGCCTACCTCGTTGGGGTGGATATCGTCGCGGTACGGCTTCCGCCCCGCCTGGAGCGCAGCTGCGAACGCCGGCCCGAGCTGCACCGTCCGCAGGCCGAGGGACTGCGCCACCTCCGCGATGCGGGCGTGACCGAGAGTTGGAGCCCGCCCCAACTCCGACGAGGCGAGGTGCTGCACGAGCAGTATCTCTGCCCCGGCCGCTTTCGCCCTGGCCGCGATGTCTACGACGGCCCCCAGGCACGTCTCTAGCGCCTTTGCCTCGGACCATTTGCCGGCGGCGGCCCTGCGCTGACGCAAGAAGGGGAGGTACCGGGGGAGGTAGCGGCTGCACGCCTCCCAGCTGGCCGACCAGGGAGTCCGGTCGGGGAAGTCGGGGTGCGCACCGACGATCGGCTCCCCGCTGGGACAATCGAACGCATCGTGGCTGGAGAGAACGAGGACGATGACGTCGGCATCCAGAGTCCCGAATCTCCTCAGGTACGCGGCCATGTTCGGCGGTCCCCAGCTACCTGCCGACGCATTCCCCACCACCACCGCCCGCCCCAACCTCGCGGCGAGCCGCTGCTCGAGGATGCTCGTGGCCAACTGCTCCTGGTCCGTCAGGGCGCCGGCGTTGATCACGCTGTCCCCCAAGAACACCACCCGGAACTCGGCACAATCCGTCTTCCGCCCTGGGAACTCCCGGCTGCGCATGCTCCAGGCGTTGTAGCGAAGTGTGCGACCGAACCGGCGATACATTGAGGAGGGCTTGAACAGGTACTCCACTTCGGGGTCGGCCACCACCAGGGGCGGATCGCCGAGCCCCAGCACGAGACGGCAGAAGGTTTCCACGCCGGCGAGCAGCAGGACCGTTGCCCCTGTTCCGAGCAGTACAAGCCGCCACCCATGGCGGATACGGGCCATCAGCAGCGTCGCCTAGCCGTCACCCGCACCGACCGCTTCACCTGTTGCAGCCGTCGCTAGCCAGTCCAGGCGCGGCACCACGTCGGCGGCAGAGCGGGGCGAGGCGGGAGGAGTGCAGGGAACGGTCCTAACCGTCCCATCGTGTGCCACCCGCAGGAGTGTGCGACAGGACGCGGAGCAGTCCGCGCTGGCCACCACGGGCAAGGGAAGCCGCCAGCCGTGGAGGAACGTGACGGACTCCCCCCACTGAGCGGCGGGCCCCGGCGGCATCTGGAACACCGAGTAAACGGGGACCGCCCCTTCCTCCGAACGGAGCCGCAGCAGGCACGGCCGCTCGGCCGCCACTCGCTGCCGTTCCAGTGTCGCCGCCACCGCTAACGCCGCCCCTCCCGACCTCCGCATCTCCAAAGCTTTGTGGCCAAAGGCTATGAGCGACGCCACAAGGATCAGGGCCCAGCTCGCCGCGAGGCGGCGCGGCCAGCGCCCGGCGGCGACGGCGGCCACCTCCGCAGCGCCCACGAAGAGAACCGCGGCAATGGGGTGGACGTACATCTCGCTGACGTGACCCAACACGAGCGAGGGCGACGCCACCACCCCGGCGAGCAGGAAGACCGCGGCGGACCGACCCCATCGCCCCGAGCTGCCGCTCGCCCCCAGGAGCAGCAGACAGGGTAACGCCAGCAGGGCCGTGGCGGCCAAGAGGAGCGGTTGCCGCGGCGTGCCGAACAGCGCCACCGTATCCAGGGGAACCAGCGAGGCTGCGAGCAGCATCGCCGCTCTCGTGGCCATGCCCAAGGGCAAGAATGAAAGCGCGTAGCGGCCGCTCTCGTCCCCCAGGGAAACCCGTCCCGCCAGCGCGAACCGCGCGGCAAAGTAGGCGCATGCCAGCACCCCACCGCGTACCGCGGAACCGGCCAAACGCCGCCCCGGCAGCCGACCGTCCCGCCCGCGAAGCTGGTCCTCCGGCCGCCCCGAAAGCCAAGCCGCCAGGAGCGGCGCCGCCACAAACCATGCCACACCGCTCTCCTTCCACAGGGCAGCGAGTACCGCAGCGATGGCCCAAGGCCAGCCACCGCGCTTGCCCTCGATAACGCGGAGGGCCCACCAAGCCGTCGCCAGGCCGCAGGCCGTGGACCAGGTTTGGGTGGCCGCGTCCGGGCTCAGAGCCGCCGCGGCGTTCCCCGCCCAGAGACAGTACAGCCCGGCGGCACCCACAGGTACCCAGACACTACTCGCCGCCGCGCGCCGGGCCAGCACCCAGACCAACGCAGCACTCGCCAGGTGACCAGCCACCGTCCACGCGTGCATCCACCCCAGGTGCATCGCCGGGAAGTAGCGCCCCCACAGTAGCAGTAAGTTGCCGAGGGGACGCCAAAAAAGGCCCGGCAACAGCGCGGCGCGCAGGGAAGCGATGGGCCGGAGCGTGGACCAGTCGTCCCCCGCCGGAGGAATCGAAAACGCGGCAATCGCGGCGACCCCCCCGGCCAGGCCGAGCAGGACCAGCGCTCCGCGAGGGGCATTCCCTTCCCCCAGGGCTGCCCTGGCCTTGCCATGAACCGCCGCCACCTCCTCCCCCACCGCAACGCCCGCACTCGGCGAGGATCGAGGCACCGCCATAACCCGGAACCGGTTCACGGCCTCCCCGACCACCGCTGCAGCCTCCTCGCCAGCTTCCAGCCCACCAGTCGCGAAGCGACCCGGAACGCAATGCCCCCGTCGGGTCGCCGCCGCACCGCGTCGAGGATTCGCGCGCGTGCCAAAGCGTGGTTGGCGATATCCGGCGCGTAGGGGTAGCAGGCGTGCGCGGTTACCTGCCAGAGCACGGCGCAGGCGCGCCGCGTTCGGTCCGAGTCCTCGCGCCGGCGCAGGTAGCTCTCGCACAGCGCCGCGGCGAGGAACTGCGACTCCCAGGCTTCCCGGCTCTTGCGCCCGGAGAGGCTGCCCGGAAGGCCGGAGCGGTAGTAGCAGCGCGCCCCTGCCGTGAACAGCACCTGCTCGGCGGCAAGCAGCGCCCGGGTGAAGTACTCGGCGTCGTTGTTGAGGGTGAGGTATTCGTTCCACGGGCCTGCTCGTTCCACGACCGTTCGGGGCAACAGCCACATGGCGGGAAAGAGCATGCCACCCCCGGCTTCCCAAGCCGCAACCAGCCAACTCACCGGATCCAGATCCTGCCAACACGGATCCGGGACAAACCTCGCCTCCTCGGGCGTGGCGCGAAACCGCGCCCACTCGGCCATCGCCACGGCATCCGGCCGGTTCTCGAGGCGCGCCACCTGCAGCTCCACCTTGGCAGGATGGAGAAGGTCGTCCGCGTCCAAATACTGCACGAAATCCCCCCGAGCCAACTGCAGCGCCCGGTTGAGGGCCGCTGTCTGGCCTTGGTTCCCCTGCCTGACCACCGTGACACCCCGCGCCGCGTAGCGCTGCAGCACGGCGGCGCTGTCGTCCGTGGACCCGTCGTCCACAACGATGATCTCGAGGGGACGGTAGGTCTGGGCCAGCACGGAATCCAACGTCGCAGAGACCCACGCGCCGGCGTTGTAACAGGGCACCAGAACGGAAACGAGGGACCGATTCACCGCGCGCCCGGAACCTTCAACCGCCGTCCCCCCCCTGTCCCCCTGCATCCCGAAATCGCCCGCCCGATATCCTCGGTTTGACGGATGCGTAGTAGAACGCGACGAACCCTGGCGGCAGTCGCCGGAGCACCTGCAGCTTGTAGTATGGGAGGAACCGCTTCGCAGCGACGTTCCGAACGTGGAAAAAAGCGCTGCGGACGCGCCGCCAGAGCCCAGGGCAGCGCGCGCCCTTGGTGTCGAGCCAGTTGCGGATCCCGCCATAGCAGGACCCTTGTCCGTACATCACCTCCTCAGGGAAGCAGTAGTTGGTGAGTCCTAATTCCTCCAGCTGGCGGCGGATGGCCTGCTCTCGCCACCGTTCCGAGGGTACCTTTCGAACGTCGAAGTCGATCATGGCGCTGGCGATCCGTGGCCACCAGCCGCTCGCCAGGAGATCGGGGATGATCCGCGCTTCGGCCCCCTCGCAGTTCAGCTTGACAAACACCACGTCCGACGGGCTGCAGTGTTCGTCGAAGAACTTCGACGCTCGCCGAAACTGACCGTGCTGCACCGACCGAGTGTCTACATGCTCATGGTCCGGAAAAACCGACGCTGCCATGCTGCCGGCGCCGAAAACGGGGAGCACCCCGTCGCGATCGAGGAGCCCCAAGGGCTCAACCCGTACCCGCGCATCCCTGATCGTCCGTCGGATCACATTGGCGCACTGCTCCACCGGCTCCAGGCAATAGAGCACATCGAACCCGTAAATGGGGTCGAGTGCGGCCCAGGTGGCTTCCCCCTGGAACGCGCCGATGTCCAGGAAGATCTTCACGCCCCGCTCGTCACCTTCCCCAGCAGCCTAGGGTAGTCGCGGCGGAGGGAAGGGCGCGAGAGACGGATCCCCACCTCCCGACACCGCAGGGCAGCCCGCACACTGAGCCGGCAGAGGGTGCGAAAGAGGGGACCCCCGGCGCTGGGAACGGCGCCCGCCAGGGAGTGCGCCAGCGTCGCGGCAGCGTCGGCGGTGACCCAGTCCAAGTAGGCAGCCGCCCCCGCGGCGGTGAGCCACAGGCGCTCGGCGAGCTCCCGCCGGCACCGGTCGCCCGTGGCGGCCGCCACCTTGCGCGCCAGCGCGTACTGCGCCCGCAGGCAGGGAATCGGGTTGCCCGAGGACATGGAGGCGCGGCGCCGATAGTTCACCACCGTCACCCGCTCGTCGGCGGCAAAGGTGAGGCCCGCCAGTGCCAGCCGGCAGTGCATCGCCACATCCTCATGGTAGAGCACCGCTGGATCCAGGTCGAAGCCACCCGCTTGGAGGAAGCGGGAGCGCCGGTAGATCCCGGCGATGGAAACCGGTTGCGCGCGCAGTATGTAGGGGAGGGGGTCGCGGCGCAGCGCACCGTCGTCGTAGCGCCGGATGGAAAACAGTGCGCCATCCTCGTGCCCCCGCTCCTCGTACCCGAACAGCACCACGTCCGGCCCGTCCTCCCGCAGCCACTCCCGCGCCGAGGCCACGAAGCCCGGCAGGAGGGCATCGTCCGCGTCGTGAAAGTGCAGCCACTCGCAGGCCGTCCGCTCGGCCAGCGTATTCTTGCCAAAGGAGCAGCCGCGGTTCACTTCGCCGCGCACCACCCGGGCACCGTGAGCCGCTGCTACGGCCGCCGTGTCGTCGGTGGAGGCGTCGTCGTACACCCACACCTCATCGAACGGTTCGGTCTGGCCAGCGGCGCTGGCGAGCAGGCGCGGCAGGAAAGGTGCCGCGTTGAAAGCCGGGACGAGCAGGGCGAGCCGTTGCCTGGTCACCGCCCCCGCACCTTCCCCCACAGACGCCTCCCCACGTGGCCCAGCAAGCCGCGCAGCGGTTGCTGCTCGAGAAAAGCCAGGGGGTCGCGAAGCGGTGGCTGTGGCGCCAAGGAAGCCTGGAGCACAGGGGGCACTGGGGGACGCGGCACGGCACCGGCGGCCAGCTCCTGGTAGCGGACCACCCGCTGCCGGGCGATGGTCGCCGGGTGCAGGTGCTGGCGGACCGTTTCCCACGCAGCCTTCACCAGCGCCCGCCGCTGTGACCCCGAGAGCCCCGCCACGTGCTGGATCGCCTCGGCCAGTGCCTTCGCATCCCCGGAGGGGACCTTCAGCCCGTTGCGGCCGTCTTCCACCAGCTCCGCGGCACCAGCACCCGTTGCCACCACCACCGGCACACCCGCCGCCATAGCCTCCACCACTACGAAGTTGAACACGTCCCACCGCGACGGCACCACGACGAAGGCGGCGCGGCGCAGCAGAGCCGCCGTCTCGGCAAACCCCTTCGGCCCCACCGGACGTACTTTGCTGCCCCAAATATGGGGAAAGCGGCGCTGCAATTGGGTGGCGAACGACCCTCCGGTGGCCCCGTCCACCGTGTCGCGCCCCACCCAGGCGAAGGGAGGGCAGCGGTCCCCCAAGAGCGCCGCGGCCTCGCACAGCACGTCCGGACCTTTCCAGAGCTGGATGCGCCCCACCACCAGACCTCCCGAGCCGCGGGGTTCAAGAGCGGGATCCCCCTCGCACGCGAGCGCAGGTCGCAGCACCCGGACCTTGCGGCCGAGCCGCCCCTCCCACCAGTCCGCGTTGGCAGTGGCGTAGGTTTGGAGTTCCTCCGCCCCAGCGAGGCCGACATCTTCGATGAGCTGCGCCAGGATCGCCGACAGTTCCCCCCCCCGGAGCGGATCGTGCGCCGCGATCTGACCGACGCTGCCGTGCAGTTGCACCACGAGGGGCGGGCGTCGCTCGGCTGCGACCCAGGGGGCGAAGAGCAGCCCCCAGTCGGTGGTTTCCACCACGTCGTACCCCGCCCCCCCGCCGGCCAATTCCCACAGCTCCCACGCCGCCGCCAAGTGGCGCTGAATCTCCGGGGTGGGCGTCAACGCATCGAACCGGTGGAGCGACCTCTGCAGATGCTGGGGCGGTAAGAACCGGACGCGAACACCGTCCATGGCCGCGTCCACCTCTCCAACCGTCACCCCACTGCCCACCAGCACGTGGACGCAGTGGCCCTGGCGCGCCAGTTCGGGCAACAGCCCCCGATAGAACGTGATTAGTCCTCCCCCCTCCTGCGGCAGGTACTCGGGGAGGACGAAGAGGAGCTTCACGCCCCTTCCTCGCTGGCAGTGGGCAGCGACCGACAGAGGCGGAGTAGCTGCGCCAGGCTGCCGCCACCCGGGAGCAGCGCGAGAAGTTCCGCCAATTGGCGTGGGAAACCTAGTCGGATCACGGTCCCATAGCTTACGATACCCCCTACACCGAGCAGGGCAGCGACCGGGGGGTGGCTGGCGGCTTCGCAGAGCAGCCGCCCTCCCACCCACACCACGCCGCTGCCGGCCAAGCCGGCGGCGAGGGCCGGCGCCCCGGCCATCGCCACGGCTCCCCACTCGAGAACGCCACCCCTGACCAACCACCAAGCCATGAGCGCACCACCGCAGGCTTCGGCAATTGCCAGCAACGCCAGGTAGCGGCGCACTCCACCGGGCAGCCCAACAGCGAGGCACCCCAGCACCAAGAGCAACACCAGGCCGTCCTGCAGTAGGCAGCGGCGCGGCTGCTGTGCGGCCAAGAGGAGCGCGTAGAGCGTCGCGGCCACGCTGCGCACCACGTTCTCCGCCATGGCCAACGGCATCAGCGGGATGACCGCATCCCACCGCGCCCCGTACACCGTCGCAACCACCGGTGCCGCCAACAACCCCAGGACCGCGGCGACAGGCACCACCAGCCAGGTGACGCCGCGCAGCAGGAGCCCGGAGGCCCGCCGAAAGGTAGGCGATGTCACGTCACTGCGGGTGAGCACGGGGTAGAGGTTGCTCATCACCTGAGAGGCCACGCTGGCACACAACAGGTTCCCCAGCCCCACAGCGCGCCCGTAGACGCCCAGCGTCGCGAAGCCGAAGAATCGCACCATCAGGCCGTTCTGAAGTAGCTCTCGCGCCCCGTTTATCGCACCGGAAGCGATGCGAACTGCCGTGAAGAGAGCCGTGGGGCGAAAGTGGTCGCCACGGTATTCCCACGTCGGTCGGAAATGCTGGCGCCAGAGCAACTCCCAGGCGAAGGGGAGAGAGGCCAGGAGGGGCGGTACCACCAGCGCCCACACACCGGCACCGGACAGCGCCAGAGCCACCGCCACCATGGCCGTGACCACCAGAGAGACCGCGCCCAAGGTTCGCAGCCGGCGAAACTCGAGCTGGCGTTCCAGGAGTCTCGAGCAGAACTCGCCCGGCAATTCGATGAGAAAGAGGAGCGAGGCCACGTGGAGGAGCGGAGCAATCGGCCGGTACGTGTCGGAGGCTTGGAGGACCAGCGCCAGTACGTTGGCGACGAGAAAGAGGGCACCCTGGATCGCTGCCCCCGCCGTGAAGTGATCCTGGAGATGGAGGGCACTGTCGTTGCGTACCTGGAGGAAGTAACCGAAGAAGTTCTTGGCAGCGAACAGTCCCAAGAACCCTAGGACGCTGCTGAGGAGACCGTACCGCCCGTAGTCCGCCGGGGCGAGGATCCGCACCAGCACCAGCATCAGCGCGAACTGCAGGACGTCGCGAACGATGCGGAAACCCGTACCCCACAGCAGGGCTTCCGAAGCCTTAGCACGGAGGCTCACGGGGAGCGAACCCCCTCCCAGACCGCTGTGACGGCTTCCTCCACCCCCGCCCGGAAGCGCTCCAGTCCGAACGTGCGGACGAGCCGCTCTTGGCCCCGTTCTCCCATCCGTCTCGCCGCCGCCGCGTTCGTCAGGAGCCGTTCGAGCACCGCCGCGAGCGCGTCCCGAGTGCCGTCGATCAAGAAGCCCGTCTCGCCATCCACGATGGTCTCGGCTGCGGCGGTGCCGGCAAGCCCCACACAGGGCAGCGCGGCCTGCATGGCCTCCAGGTATACCAGGCCGAACCCTTCCGAACGGCTCGGCAACGCCAGGACCGCCGCCTGCCGGTAGAGAGCGGCGCGAGTCGCCTCGCTGATCCAGCCGGTGAAGAACACCGCCCCTTCCAGGCCCAACTGCGCCGCTTTGCGCTGCAGTCGAAGACGATCATCCCCCTCCCCCGCCACCACCAGGCGGGCGGCGGGGAGCCGGCTTCGCAGCTGCGACATTGCCTCCAGCAGCAGATCGTGGCCCTTGTAGCGCTCGGCTCCGGCCATCCTGCCAACGATCAGCACGTAGCCGCAACCCACGCGGGACATCAGCTCGCTATCCACTTCACCGCTGAGAGGCCGCGCTTCCAGTGCCGGCGGCACGACAGTCCACGGGACACCCAGCTGGTCCAGCCGGGCTAGGCGGGCGGTGTAGGCGGAATTGACCATTACTCGGGCCGCACCCTCGAGGACCCTCCGGCGCCGCGGGGAGAGAGTGCCCCATGCTTCGATTCCGTGGACGTACACGAGGTAGGGGGCCCGCCAGGGACCTGGGACGGTCGCCTGGATGCCGGCTGGACCGAGGTGGTCGAAAACGACGAGACGCACGGCACGACGGAGCTGCAGGGCAGTGACGGCGCTCCATAACCGCCACGGGCGGCGGTGGAAGTGGCGGATCGGGACCGCTGCGCTCGGCACTTCCTCTTCGTCCCCAAAATGGAATACCCCCAGCGGCACCCCCCGCGCTCGAGACGCGTCGCGCAGCGCGCCCACGAGCAACCGGCCCACCACCCCCAACCCCCCGTCGGTGAGGGCTAGGCCCGCTGCAATGAGCTGCATCTGCTGTCCACCCACCTGGGGGGAAGACGGTCTCCGAAGAGGCGCGGCGGTCACGGCTCGACCTCTAGCGTCGCCTTCAGAGAAAGGGGTACCCCGAACTCTCTCAAAACCCGCAGTGCGAGCTGTCGGGAGTCGAGCCCTGCCCGTCCCTTCGCCTCGTCGGCGCGCAACCAGCGCATCACCGGGATGGCAAAGCCGGTCTTGCGTCTGTTGAGGATCGAAGCTGGCAGTTCCGGTGCCAACGCCTCGGCAAGCGCTGCCTTGCCGCGCGATCGGCACGGCTCGAACCCCGCTCGGGCGACAGCGCCCTGCAGATCGGCGTCGACGAAAGGTACCCGGAGTTCCACCGAGTGGGCCATCGCCGCCCAGTCGGCGTCGCGCAGCAACTGGTGGCGCAGGTAGTGCGACGACTCCAGCTGGTGCACTGCCCGCCACGGGTCACGCGCCTGGGCCAAGTGACGGATCGCCGCCACCGGCTGGTACCGCGCGAGCCCCTCCCTGGCCAGCTCCTCTCCCAGTACCGCCGGCAGCTCCCTGGGCAGGAACAGACCGCGCCGGAGAAAGTACGCCCCCGCCAACGTGCCACCGAACTCGGCGAGTCCCACGAGCTTGGGGGTGGCCGGGGCGAGCGCACGCGCCAGGTGCGGCCACACGGGAGCTAGGTGGCGGACCCAGCGCCCGATCCGCTGGATAGTGGGCACCTGCCGGAACGAGGGGTAGGAGCCGAACAGTTCGTCGCCACCGAGACCGGAGAGCACGACCTTGAAACCCAACTCGTGGGCCACGCGGGCAATGACGTAGGTGTTGAAGCCGTCGATGGAGGGCTGGTCCATGGCCGCCAGAGCTCGCGGCCAAAGGTCCGCGAAGTCGGTGCGACCCACAACCCTCTCCACGTGCCGCGTGCCCAGTCTAGCCGCCGTCACGGCAGCCAGGGGGCCTTCGTCCAGTGGCGTACCCAGGAACTCTTCGAAGCGCACCGTCAGCGTGGTGGGTGGGTCGGGAAGGGAGCGGACGGCAACCGCGGCCACCATGGCCGAATCGAGCCCAGCCGAGAGAAAGATGGCAACCGGGACGTCGGCCACCAGGTGAGCCTCGATGCAGGACCGCACGGCTTCCACCACGTCGGGAGACACCTCCCGGTCGGCCTCCTCCTGGCGACCGAACGGGACCGGCTCGCTGACCCGACCCGCCGTCACCGCCAGCGAATAGCCGGCCGGGATGGCCCGAACGGCACGTCGGAGTGTCATGGGTTCGGGGATAGAACCCCACAGGAGGAAGGCCACGCAGGCGGCCGGATCCACTGCGAGAGAGATGCGGCCCCCCGCCTCCAGCGCTTTCACCTGGGACGCGAAGCGGAACAGCCCCCCCTCCGTGGTGTAATACAGCGGCTTGATGCCCAAGGGATCGCGAGCCAGCAGGAGCCGGCGCTCCCAAGTGTCGAATATGGCCAGGGCGAACATGCCCCGCAGCTTGGGCAGCATCGCCTCCCCGTACCGTTGAAACAGCGCCAACACCACCTCGGTGTCGCTCGCGGAGCGAAACACGGCGCCGTCTCGCTCCAGGTCGCGGCGGAGGCTCAGGTAGTTGTAGATCTCGCCGTTGTATACGATCAGGAACCGGCCGTCCGCGCTCGCCATCGGCTGCGCTGCCGCGTCCGACGGATCGATGACGGCCAACCGCCGATGTCCCAGAGCCGCTGTCCCATCTGCCGCCAGCCACTCTCCAGCACCATCGGGTCCCCGGTTTGTCATGGCGTCCCGCGTCCTCCGCAGTTCGCCGAGTTCCACCGGCGTCCCAACGTTCCTCAGGGCGACGATGCCGTTGATGCCACACATGAGCCACTGTGCCCACTCGTCCAGGGCGGTGCTCCCACTGTCAGCGACCCCCTGCTCGCTGCGGGCGAGGGGGTCGCGTGCCACCCTCCCCTTGGGCGGTGTACAGAATTCGCCAGTTCCTCTGGCGAGCCCTATGCCTTGACAACGTTGGGGTGCTCCGCTCGAAACACTCCGCGCGCGTCGACCACGAGTTTGGCGTGACGAAGAATCATCGCGTAGTCCACCGCCGTGTGATCGGTGACGATGACGACGGCGTCGAAGTCCCGGAGCGTCTCTGGCGAGAGAGGAACCGATGAAGCCACCTCCAGAGCGGGATGGCGGCGAGTTTTCGGCAGGACCGGAATGTGGGGATCGTGGTACGACACTTCTGCGCCGTGGCTGGACAGAATCTGGAACAGCTCGAGGGCGGGGCTTTCCCGCGTGTCGTCCACGTCCTTCTTGTACGCCACGCCCACCAGCAGGATCTTGGAACCGCCGAGAGGGGTCCGCCGGTCGCTCAGCGCCTTCTGGAGTTTGGCCACGAGGAAGTGGGGCATCGCCACATTGATTTCCCCTGCCAACTCGACAAAGCGGGACGTGACGCCGTATTCTCTGGCTTTCCACGCCAGGTAGAAGGGATCCACCGGAATACAGTGCCCTCCCCACCCTGGACCAGGGTTGAAGCGCATGAAACCGAAGGGCTTCGTCGCGGCCGCGTCGAGAACCTCCCAAATGTCGATGCCCAGCCTCTCGTAGACAATCTTCAACTCGTTGACCAGAGCGATGTTCACAGCCCGGAAAACGTTCTCCGTGAGTTTGGAGGCTTCGGCCACCCGTGCCGAGGACACGCGCACCGTCTTGGCAACGATCTGGTCGTACAAGGTTTGGGCCAGGTCGCCAGACACCTCATCGACCCCCCCCACGACCCGTGGGGTGGTCGTGGTCGTGAAGTCCTTCCGACCGGGGTCTTCCCTCTCTGGTGAAAAGGCAAGAAAGAAGTCCACGCCGCAGCGCAGCCCGCTCTGCTCCAGTATCCCCTTTATGAGCTCGTCGGTCGTACCGGGGTAAGTTGTCGACACCAGGATAATCAGCTGGCCCCGCCTGAGGTGCGCCCTGACCTGTTCCGCGGCGCTCTGGACGTACTGCATGTCCGGGCAACGCTGCGGTGTGAGCGGTGTCGGGACGCAGATCAAGATAGCATCCGGCTCGCTCAACCTCTCGAATCTGCTGGTGGGGTCGAAGAGCCCGGTGGCCATCGCTTCGGCGATCCTCCCGCCATCAAGGTGCTGGATGTACCCCTCGCCGCGTCTGAGTTTCTCGACTTTGTCCTGATCCACGTCGAAGCCGACCGTCCTCAAGCCTTTTTCGACAAACGCGAGAGCGAGTGGTAACCCGACATAACCGAGGCCAATGATGCCAATCACAGCGCTATGATCAGTAAACTTGCCTTTCAACGCGGTGCTAGGGTTGCTGCTCACTCTTCTCTTTTCCCTTCATCCTCTGTCTCACGGGCTCGGCCGGCGGCGGCAGGTTCTCAACCCCCGCCGTTGCCCTCTTGCACCGTTCGAGGGAGCCGGAGGGGCGGCGGGACGCGGCGTCGAGAGGTCATGCGCAGTGCCCGCGGATGCACGGGCCGGGCCTAGGCCTGTTGCCGGTTGTCCAGGTACCACCGGTACGTCCGTTCGATGCCCTCGCGCAGGCCGATGGAGTGGCGCCAGCCGAGGGCGTGGAGGCGCGAGACGTCCAGGAGCTTGCGGGGCGTGCCGTCCGGCTTGCTGGGGTCGAAGACCAGCCGCGCCTGCGGGTACACCACCTGCCGCACCAGGTCCGCCAGCTCGGCGATGGTGCAGTCCTCGCCCGTGCCCACGTTGATGTGGAGGTCGTCCTCGAAGTGGTCCATGAGGAAGACACAGGCTGCCGCCAGATCGTCCACGTGGAGGAACTCGCGCCGCGGCGTGCCGGTCCCCCAGACCACCACTTCCGGCCGGCCCGCCCGCTTGGCCTCGTCGAACTTGCGGATGAGGGCGGGCAGAACGTGCGAGGAGGACAGGTCGAAGTTGTCGCCCGGGCCGTAGAGGTTGGTGGGCATGGCGGAGATGAAGTTGCAGCCGTACTGGCGCCGGTAGGCCTGACAGAGCTTGATGCCGGCGATCTTAGCGATGGCGTAGGGCTCGTTGGTGGGCTCCAGCGGCCCGCTCAGGAGGTACTCCTCCCGCATCGGCTGCGGGCACTCGCGGGGGTAGATGCACGAGCTGCCCAGGTAGAGGAGCTTCGTGGTGCCGTAGACGTACGCCGCGTGCACGACGGTGGCGTGGATGAGCATGTTGTCGTAGATGAACTCGGCGGGGCGCGTGGAGTTGGCGAGGATCCCCCCCACCGTGCCGGCCACCAGGTAGACGTACTCGGGACGGTTCGCCTCGAACCAGCGGTTGACCGCCGCCTGGTCGCGCAGGTCCAGCTCGCTTCGCCGCACCGTCAAGATCTCGGAAAACCCCAAGGCGGTCAGGCGCCGGACGATGGCCGAACCCACGAGCCCGGCGTGACCGGCGACATAGACGCGGGCGTTGCGGGGCACCGGGGGCATGCTCAGAAGACCCTCGTACCTTCCAGACGTTCCAGGCGCTGGACCACGGACCCCAGCACCGTCTCGATCAAGCCCACGCGCTCGTTGAGATCGGCGAGCACCGGCTGGATCGCGGCCTCCAACTGCGCGAGGCGCGCCTCGATGGCCCGGTGGCCGTCGTCCACCTTGGCGTCCACCGCCCGCACCGCCGCCGCCAGCTCTCGGATCTGGGAGCGGATCTGTTCCACGGCAATGTCCACGTGGTCTCGCAGTTCCGCGACGGCATCGTACTTCATCGGTACCTCCCGGGCGGGCGCCAGGCGATGCGGGCGAGCGCGGGCCTCTCAGCGCCGAGGCCGCCTCGCGCGCGGCACCGTCCGCTGCGCCCGAACTTCGCCACCGCCCACACTACCGCCCTTGGTTTGCCAGGCAAACCCATACCGATACACGACTTCCGCGCACAGCCCACAGCCTAGTGCGCGCTCTCCAGGTGCGCGGCTGGAACTTCCGCGCAGCGAACGCCCCGCACCACCTGCAGCAACAATCGTACCCGATCCCTCCCGGGCAGATACCGTTCCACCACCCCCGACAGCCCGGCCAGGGGACCCGCGACGATGCGCACCGCTTCCCCCCGCTCCGGCTTCCGACGCACCTCGCGCACCACCACGTAGCCGCGTTCCCCCTCCCGCTCCTTGAGCGCCGCCACGACGGCGTCGTCCAGGACCGCCAGCTCCTCGCCGAAGCGCACCACGCCTGCCGCCCCGCTGCAGTAGTGCACGGCCCGGTACCAGTCGGGGAGGAGGCAGCGCGCGAACACGTAGCCGGGAAACAGCGGCACCGGCCCGCGCGGCGCATGGCGGTGGCGGGGCGGCTCCAGGATGCGCGGGCAGTACCCCTCGATCCCCCGCCCCGCCAAGGCTTCGAGCACGTGGCGCTCCTGCTTGGGCTTGGTCCGCACCACGAGCCACACCCATCGTCCCGGCGACGCCGTCATACGACCCCCTCCGGCGTGATACTCCAGGACGGAGCGGCGGTCAACCGGTTCGCCGCGGTGACCTTGTGCGAGGATCACGGATGACCTAGACTGCCGGAAGGTGGTCAAGAGCAGGAGGTGCCCATGCAAGACGCGCGGCACAGCAAGCGAGTCGTGTTGATAGCGGGATTGGCCCTGGCGGCCAGCGTCCCCGCCTTCGCGGGCTGGTCGTACCCGCCGGAGGAACCCAAGTCGGAGTTCGGCCTGATGCTCGGGTTCCAGGCCCTGGACCCGGTCGTCACCGGCCAGGACAGTGTCCGCGACGGTGGCAAGCCGCTCCTGGGCCTGCGCGCCGGGTATCTGCTCTCCTCGGCCATCGAGTGGTTCTTCGACTCCACCTACGCCCGGATGGAGGACGTCAACGGCACGCGGGTGAACCACTTCACCCTCCGCACCGGCCCCCTCTTCCTGCTGCCGCGGCTCGGCGAGCGGAGCCGGTTCTTCTTCTCCCTCTCCACGGGGCTGCAGAACACGGTGGTGTCGGGCGACGACAACTACCGCCGCTCCTTCCTCTCGGCGGGCGTCGGGCAGCGCTTCCTCACCGATGCCCGCAACATCTGGCACTGGGAACTCCGCGCCGACAGGTCCACCTCCAGCGAGGGGTTCGACGGCAAGGACATCACCTCCTACCAGCTGCTGGTGGGCTTCTCTTGGAACTTGAGCGGTCCCGCCCAGGACACCGACGGCGACGGCGTGCCGGACCGCTACGACCGGTGCGAGTGCACGCCGGCGCGGGCGGAGGTGGACCGGGAGGGGTGCCCTATCCCGATCCCGGTGGAGGAACCGAAGCCGATCCCCGCCCCCGCGCCCGTGGCGGCCCCGGCGCCGCAGCCCGAACCGGAACCCGCCCCGCCGCCGCCGCCACCGCCGCCACCACCGCCGCGGCTGATCCTCAAGGGCGTCAACTTCGCCTCCGACAGTTGGGAGCTGACGCCCAGCTCCCTGGCGGTGCTGGACGAGGTGGCCACCTCCCTCCTCGCCTGGCCCGAGGTGCGGGTGCGCATCGACGGCCACACCGACAGCACCAACACCGAAGCCCACAACCAGGTGCTGTCCGAAAACCGAGCCAAGGCGGTGAAGGAGTACCTGGTGTCCAAGGGGGTGGATCCCTCCCGCCTGGAGACCAAGGGGTGGGGGGAAAGCACGCCCATCGCGGACAACGCCACGGTGGAGGGGCGGGCGGTCAACCGCCGCGTGGAGCTGGTGCGGCTGGACACCCAGCAGTAGCCTCGAGCCGGTCGGCGCTGCTGGCCGGCGGGCCAGCGCCGACCGCGGTCGTCAACGGGTGGGTCGCGGCGGGTCGAGCAGCTCCACGAACCCGAGCTCCTGGAGCGTCGCCACGATGACGCCGAAGTGGAGTTCCACAAGGGGAACGATCTGCTGGATCTGGCGCAGGCTCCAGGTGCCGTTGACGCGCGACAGTACGTAGGCCATTTCCGGCGCCAAGGGGGTGCCGGCAGCGGCCGCCATCGGCCGCAGGTGGGGGATCCGCTCCCCGGTCACGCCTCGCTTGACCAAGACCCGGGCGATCTCCTCCAGGAGCTTCTCCACGCGCTGGAAGGTCTCCGGCTCGGTGGGCCGGGAGGTGAGCGGCCGCAGGCTGTCCCACGCCTCCTTGAGCCGACCCGCGTCGAGGGCCGATTCGGCCCTGGCTAGCCGCTCGTGGTCGGAAAACCGCTCGCCGTCGAGCGGGCGGGGCCGAACGGCGAGGAAGCCCGCCTCCACCCCGCGCACCACGAACTCGGCCACGCGAAAGGCACTCACGTGACAGGCGAGGCCGATGTCGTGCAGGTCCCGCCGCCCGTCCACCGCGGTCAGCATGCCGCGCTCCGCCGCCGAAAGACCGGCCGGCTCGAAGGGCGAGATGCGCCGCGGTATCACGTCCAGCCCCCCCAGGCACGCCTCGATCTCCCGCCGGCGAATGCGGCGGCGAATGCCCTCGAGCACCAGGGGGGGAATGGGCAGCCGCAGCCCCAGCGGGTGCCGCAGCGGCAGATCGCCCCGGCTCACCTGCACCTCCCGCTGCGGCTCTTGGAAGCTGGCGCAGACCACCTCGCTCGCCTGCGCGGCCAGCGCCTCCTCCAAACCCTTCTGGTCGACGATCCCGCTGCGCTGCAGCGCCGCCCCCAGGGGCACGGCGTCCCGTTCCTGTCCCGCCAGCACCTCGTGGAGCTGCTCCTCCCGCAGCAGCGCACGGCCCACCAGGAAGTGGCCCAGCCACTCCAGGGGATTCTCCGAGGCCACCCCCACCAGCTCGCCGCCCTTGAGGAAGAGACGCCGTCGGAAACGCGGTGACGTGGCGAGCACGGTCCCGGTCCAGTGCGTATCGGCCAGAGCGAGGAGCACCTCCTCGATGGGCACAACCGCAGGGTCGCTCGCCGTCACCGTGGCCTCCCCGACCAGCACGCAGATGCTTCACGCACGGCCAGCCGATGCTGCGGCCAGGCTAGCACGCGGCCGAGGCTGTCTGGAAGCGGCTGCGCAGCGTCGCCAGGAGTTGCTCGTGGCGCCGGTCGTCGATCGCCAGGTTGTTGAGCAGCTTGCCGAAGGGGCCGTCCAGGCGCGTGAGCACGCGGGCGTGCAGGCGCTCCGCGGCCGTCTGCTCGAGGGACGCGGCGAACTGCACCGCCTCCTCGAGGCTGGGACGCGGCTGCCTCGCCCGGAACGCTTCCACCTTGGCGATCAGCTCCACCACCTCCTCGAGATCGATGTCCGGCACCGCCACCGGCCCCGCCCCGTGCAGTACGAGCCGCTTCTGGAAGGCGAGGAGGTTGGCGTGGGTATGCTCCTCCAGGCTCAGGCGGAAGAACACCCCCGCGGCCTCGCGATCCGCGGCGAACCGCTCGGCCAGGCCGCGGTACAGCTCGGCGACGCACAGCTCGAGCTGCTGCAACGTGTCCAAGAGTTTCACCATGCTCATCCCCAGGTCCTCCCGTCCAGCGCCCCGGCTGCTGGCGCCACCCGGGGGCTCCGCAAGGGCGGTGCCTTCCCGCCGCCTCCTGCAAGAACCTGAGAAGACTCCAGTTGTGCGCCTCGCTGGGAGAGACCCGGCGGTGCCTTGCTGTCGGCATCCCGGACAGAGGGCGGGGCAAAGCGCCGATCGGGCCGTCAGGAATTGGGTTTTCGCCGCTGTCGCGCAGCGTCCGCTTTTCGCACACTGCGCCGCGCCGCGCCGCCGGGGGTGGCGCCCGGGCGGCGCTCAACCGCGCGTGGCGTGGAACTCCGCCAGGTACTGGCCCAGTTGCTCCCGGTCCAGGTACTTCATGGCCACGGCCAGGTCCCCGAAGTAGACGTGCTTTTCCTGCTGCAGTCGCAGCACCTGGTCGAGCTGCTGCGGCGTGAGGAACCCCAGCGACACGGCGATTTCGCCGAACAGACCGCCCCGCTGCCGCTGCACTTCGAGGACCTGCCCGATCTGCGAGAACTCCATGAAACCCAGGAGGTACGCCAACGTGCCGAGCCACACGTTGGTGCGCTCCTGCACGGTGAGGATCTCCTCCACATCGCTGTCGGTGAGCACTCCCTTCTCCCGCAGGAATTCTCCGAACCGCATCGCCTACCTCCTCTCCCCCACGCGGAGCCCTCGATGATGGTGCCTCTCGTCCGGGAATTGTACCCCACCGCCGGCGCCGCCACCCCGGCGGCCCGGCCGACGAGTGTCGAGGATCCGAACCGCCCCCCTCCCCCGTCCCCTCGTCCCGGCTACAGCGCCCTCCGCCACCGGCGAGGGCCGCTTCGCCCCCCGCTTCGTGTTCGATTTCACGACACAATCCGAGGCTCGGCACGGCCCAGAAGATCACAATAAGTAATTGCATAAACATCGTTTATGTGACACCAGCCGAGCCGGCACACGTTTCGCTCCCTGCGGAGGTCGGAGGACGGGGCGATGCGTGGAACGGCACGAGGCAGCAGCGGGACGGACCGGCGGGGCAGCCTCTGGGCTGCCGCCGCCCTGGCGGCGCTCGTCAGCGCCGGCGGCGCCACCGCCGCGGTGATCCTGCCGCCGGAGAACCTGGGCGAGGTGGCCCGCCAGAGCGAACAGGTGGTGCTGGCGGTGGCGGTGGAGTCGTGGAGCGAGGAGAGGGGCGCGGAGCTGGTGACCGTCACCCGCTTCGCCGTGCTGGAGACGGTGAAGGGGTGGGTGGACCCTGGCGAGCTGGTGGAAGTCGAGGTCCCCGGCGGGGAGCGCGAGGACGGCACCATGCTCGTTGTGGAAGGGGCGCCCCGCTTCACCCCCGGGGCAACGTACCTGCTTCCCTTGACCCCCTCCCGCGACGGGCGCTGGCAACCCCCGATGCTGGCCTACGGCATCCTCCAGCGCACCGCCGGCCCCGGCGCCGCCCACCTCGCGCCGCTGCCCGAGGCGACCGCGCTGCGGTCGCTGCCGCGGCCTGACGGCCGCGTGGCCGAGGGGATCGGCACCTACCGCGAGCGGGAACTCCTGGAGCACCTGGCGCGCGTGGCCAGCGGGGCCGCAGCCTGGGACCGCCAGGCGGTGGAAGCGCCGCCCGCCGAACGTGCCGCGGCCGAGGCAGCGCCCCCCGCGGGCTGTGCCTGGCTCGTGGCGAGCAACGGCAAGCCCATGCGGTGGAAAGTCTTCGACAGCCGCGGCTCGGTGTCGGTGGCGGCCACCCGGGGCGGCGACCCCAGCGTGAGCGGGGGCGGCCTCGCCGAACTGCAGCAGGCCATCTCGGACTGGAACGGCGTGCCGGCCACCTCCATCGCGCTCCGCTACGAGGGCGAGAAGGACTACCGCCTGTCCTGCGGCGGCGGCTTCGACGCTCCGAAGAGCGGCACCAACATCGTGGTGTTTTCCGATCCGTGCCGCGACCTGGCCGACATGAGCGGGTGCGCCGGCCTGGTGGCCTACGGGGGGGCCTGGGCCTCCGGCACGCACACCTACGGCGGCACGTCGTTCAACTCCATCACCAGCCTGTACGTGGTGGTCAACAACGGGATCTCGTGCCTCTCCACCGCCACCCTGCGGGCGGCGCTCGTGCACGAGCTGGGCCACGGGCTCGGCTTCGGCCATACCTCCGATCCCACCTCGGTGATGTACCCCTACGTCGGCAACACCTTCAACGAGCTGGACGCGAGCTGCGCCCAGTACCTCTACTCGGTGGCCGGCGACCGGCCCCCCGCAGCCCCCACCGGCGTCACCGCCAGCGATGGTACCTTCAGCGACCGGGTGCGGGTGAGCTGGCAGGCGGTGGCCGGCGCCGTCGCCTACACCGTGACCCGCCGCGGCGCTGCGGGCGACGCCCAGTTCGGCCCGGTGCCTGCCACCTCCTGGGACGACACCGAGGCGCAGCCCGGCGAGCGGTACACCTACTCCGTGCGCGCGCAGAACACCTTCGGCGCCTCGGGCTCGTCGCCGGCCGACGAGGGGTACCGGGCGGTGGCGATAGCGGCGCCCAGCATCACCGCGCCCGCCGCCGTGCCCAGCGGCGTGGCCTACACGGTGAGCTGGACCGCCGTGGCCGGCGCCTCGGCCTACACCCTGGAGGAGGCCACCGAACCGTCCTTTGCCGCGCCCACCGTGACCGTGGTCCAGGACACGGCGGCGGTGCTTAGCCACCAGGTCACTTCCCCGCAAACCTTCTACTACCGCGTCCGGCCGCGCGCGAGCTGGGCGGCGGCTACCGAGAACGCGGTGCCGCCCTCCAACGCGGCAGCCACCACCGTGTCGCCTTCGCTCCCCGGCGGCCACATCGTCTCCCGTCTCGGCCGCACCGGCTCCCCTTCGGGCACCTGACCCAGCAGCGGGCCGGATGGGCCGGCCCGCACCCCGTCCCTGTGACCCGCTCGGTCCTCCGGGCGGGTCACTCTTTTCCCGCCTGGCGGCACCCGGGCCGCCGCGGCCGGCCGGCGCTCGCGGTCCCGTCTCAGCTACCCGGCCGCACCGTGTGGCCGAGGCGTTCCAGCTTGGCGTACAGGGTGCTGCGGGAAATGCCCAGCCGCTCGGCGGCGAGCTTGATGTTGCCCTGGCACAGCTTGAGCACCTTCTCGATGTGCGCCGCCTCCACCTCTTCCAGCGTCGCCACCCGCCCGCTGGGCCGCCCGCGGGCTGCGGCGCGGATGTCGTCGGGGAGGTGGGCTGGCGTCAAGGTGTCGCCGGTGGCGAGGATCATGGCCCGCTCGATGACGTTGCGCAGCTCGCGCACGTTGCCGGGCCAGGGGAAGCGGAGCAGGCACTGGGCCGCCGCGTCGGCGATCCGCGTCACCCGCCGGCGCATGCGGGGGTTGAGCTCGGCGATGAAGGCGTAGGCCAGCTCCAAGATATCCTCGCCCCGCTCCCGCAGCGGCGGCATCTCGATGCGGAAGACGTTGAGCCGGTAGAAGAGGTCGCCACGGAACCGGCCCTCCTCCACAGCCTGCCGCAGGTCCACGTGGGTGGCGACGATGAGGCGCACGTCCACCTCCACCTCCCGCAGCCCGCCCACCCGCCGGAAGCAGCGCTCCTCCAGGACCTTCAGCAGCTTGCTCTGGGCCGCCAGGTCCAGCTCCGCCACCTCGTCCAAGAACAAAGTGCCGCCGTGGGCCACCTCCAAGAGCCCCGGCTTGCGCGTCTTGGCGTCGGTAAAGGCCCCCTTCTCGTGGCCGAACAGCTCCGACTCCACCAGGGTGGGCGGCAACGCGGCGCAGGACAGGTCCACAAAGGGGCCCGCGGCGCGGTGGGAGTGGCGGTGGATGAGGCGCGCCAGCACGCCCTTGCCGGTGCCCGACTCCCCCTGCAGCACCACCGAAGAGTCGGTGGGAGCGACCCGCGCCGCCAGCTCCCGCACCTTGCGCATGGCTTCGCTGGAACCCACCAGCTCCCGCTCCTCGATCACACCGGCTGCCGCCTTCGCCGCCACCGCTTCCCGGTACACGTCCACGTGGCGCACCAGGCGGCGTTGCCGGACGGCCTTCTCCACCGCCTGCGTGAGGGTCGCGGCGTCCACCGGCTTGACCAGGAAGTTCTCGGCCCCCCGGCGCATCGCCTCGACGACGGTGAGCAGGTCGTCGCGACCGGTGAGCACCACGACGCTGGGGGCGTCGTCCAGTGCGACCATCTCGACGAGGAGTTCGAGCCCGTCCATATCGGGAAGACCGAGATCGAGAACGACCGCGTCCGCCCACTGCTCGTCGAGGCAGCGCAGGGCGGCGGCGCCGCTTCCCGCGGTCACCACCCGATACGCCGCGGCGGTCAGGACGCTCTCGATGGCCTCGCACACCGCCGGCTCGTCCTCCACCACCAGCACCCGACCGCCGGCAGGTCCCTCCGTCGCACTCCTGTCTTGGTCCACGAGCCACCACCTTTACCGGCCAACACCCCCGTCCCCACCACGCCCAGACCCTGGCAGCACCAGTTTCCGAACCAACGCCGTGCCGTCTTGCATGATAGCGCCGCCGGCCGGGCGGGGGGACTGGGCTGAGCGTCGCTCCTTGACACGGAACCTATCATGGGAGGAACGGCACCCTGGCGTGTGGGCGAGCCAATGGCCGAACCTCCCCGTGCCGCCGCCGACGAAACGCCGGCCCCTCCCCCCAGCCCCGGGGGGGCGAGCGATGCCTCGGGCACCGCCTGGGTGGCCGCGCCACCGGCCCCTTCCTACCGCCGTCGGCGGCGCATCGCCCTCTGGGCGGTCCTGTTGCTCGTCGGCGCGTTGTTCCTGGCCCTGGTGGCACACTACCTGCCCACCGAACAGCGGCGCACTCGAGCCACCTGGCAGGACCGCCTGGCGTCGCTGGCCGACGACCGCGCCATCGCCCTCCACGCGTGGGTCCAAGAACGCCTGGGCGACGCCCAATTGACCGCCTCGTACCCCTCCGTGCAACAGCTACTGGCGGAGCCGCCGCGCCCCAGCCCGGCGCGAGGGCGCGCGGACGGGCTCGCGCGGCACGTGCAAGAGGTTCTCGACACCCAGCGGACCTCCTCCGGCTACGTCAGCATCTGCGTGCTCGATGCGAGCGGGCGCCTGCGGGCGGCGAGCACGGGGAGCCCGCCCCTCGCGGAGGCGGATCTCGCCATCGCGCGGCAAGCCATGAACGGGGGGTCGCCGGCCGTTGACTTCACCGAGCACGCGCCGCGGCAGCCGCTCGTCGCCGTGGCGGTGCCGGTGCGCCTGACCGCGCCAGCGGCTCGCAGGGAGCACATAGCCGGGGCGGTCCTCTTCCTCCTGGATCCGCAGCGCTGGGTGTACCCGCTCCTGCAGCGCGAGCCGGTGCCCTCCAAGAGCGGCGAAAGCCTGCTGGTGCGCCGCCGCGGCCACCTCGTCCAGTTCCTCTCGCCCTTGCGGCACCGCGCGGATCCCCCCCTCACCTGCAGCCGGCCCATCAATGCCCCGAATTTCGCCGGCCGCGCCGCGCTCCTGGGCACCACCACCGTGGGCAGCTACCTGGACTACCGCGGCGTGCCGGTGCTCGCCGCCACCCACCCCATCCCCGACACCCCCTGGGGGCTGGTCGTGAAAGTGGACCTGGCCGAGGCGTTGGCCCCCGCCCGCGAGGAAACCGCTTTGGTGGTGGCCGCCACCGTCGCCTTCCTGCTCGCCGCCGCCGCGGTGGCCCTTTCGATCTGGCGCGTGCAGCGGGAGAGGTACGACGCTGCCCTGGCCGCCGCCCAGGCGCGCTTTGCCGCCCTCCTGGAGCAGCTCAACGACGCGGTCATCTTCGTGGGCCGCGACGGGCGCATCCGCGAGGCCAACCGCGAGGCCGCGCTCATGTACGGTTATCCACGCCGCGAACTCATCGGCAAGAGCGTCTTCACCGACCTGCGCCCCCCGGAAACGCAACGGATCGCACCGCAGCAACTGACGGCGGGCCTGGCCGCCGGCGCCATCCGCTTCGAGACCGTCCACCGCCGCGCCGATGGCCGGTGCTTTCCGGTGGAAGTGAACTCCCGGCGGGTGGAGCTGGAGGGCGAGGAGGGGATGCTCTCGGTGATCCGCGACGTCAGCGAGCGCCAGCGGGCCGAGGCGGCGCTGCGCGAGAGCCAGCAGCGCTACCGCACGCTTGCCGAGTCCTCGCCGGTGGGCATCTTCCGCACCGACAGCCGGGGCGCCACCACCTACGTGAACCCGCGCTGGTGCGAGATCGCGGGGATGGCGGCCGAGCGCGCGCTGGGGGACGGCTGGCTGGAGGCCGTCCACCCGGAGGACCGGGACGCCCTCCGCCGCGGCTGGGAGGAGGCAGTTCACGAGGGGCGCGAGTCCCCCGCCGAGTACCGGTTGGTGCGGCCCGACGGCAGCATCGCCTGGGTGCTGGGCCGCGCCGTCCCGGAGCGGGGAGCCGACGGCTCGCTGCTCGGCTACGTGGGGACCATCACCGACATCAGCGAACGCAAACTGGCGGAGCAGGCGCTCCAGCGGTACGCCAACCAGTTGGCCACCGTGCACCGGCTCGGCCAGCGGCTTCGGGCCCAGCTCCGACCCGCTGCGCTCGCCCAGCTGATGACCGAGACCCTGCAGGCGCTCTTCGACTACCAACTGGGGGGGGTGCTGCTGCGCGACGAGCGCAGCGGCGATCTCCTGCCCTTCGCCGTGACGGGCGAGACTCGGGTGGGAGAGGGTCCGCCTCGCCACGAGGTTGTCACCGACGCGAGGGTCATCGTGGGCAAAGGCATCACCGGCGGGGTCGCCGCCACCGGCGAGAGTGCCCTCGTGGGCGACGTCACGAAGGACCCCCGCTACGTCATGCTCCGGGAGGACATCCGCTCGGAACTGTGCGTGCCGCTGCGGGTCGGCGATGCGGTCATCGGCGTCATCAACCTGGAGTCGAACCGCCCCGACGCCTACTCGGAGGAGGATCGGCGACTGCTGGAGACGTTGGCCGATCAGTTCGCCGTGGCCATCCACAACGCCACCCTCTTCCGCCAGGTGCAGGAACTCGCTGCCCGCACCGTGGAGGCCGGGGAAAACGAGCGGCGCGCCCTGGCGCGGGAGCTGCACGACCGGGTAGGACAAACCCTCACCGCCCTCGGCCTCGACATCTCGATGGTGGCGAGTTCCCTGCCCGCGGGGGCGCGCGACGCGGTGCAGGAGCTGTTGGCCGACGCACAGGCCCTGGTGGTGGCCGCCACGGAGCAGGTGCGGGACGTGATGGCGACACTCCGGCCGCCGGTCCTGGACGACTACGGCCTCGTCGCCGCCCTGCGCTGGGAGGCGGAGCGCTTCACGCAGCGCACCGGCATCCCTCTGGAGGTGGAGGGCAGCGACCTGCAGCCGCGCCCGGACGCCACCGTGGAAGTGGCGCTCTTCCGGGCCGTGCAGGAGGCGCTCACCAACGTCGCCAAGCACGCCCGCGCCTCCCGCGCCCGCATTGGCGTCTCCCAGGACGACGAGAGGCTGCGCGTCGAGGTGGCGGACGACGGCGTCGGTTTCGATGCGGCGGGCCTTGTGCCGGGGCAGCGCGGCGGCTGGGGCCTGGTGGGGCTGCGGGAGCGGCTCGAGGTCCTGGGCGGTAAGGTGACGGTGGACAGCGCCCCCGGCCGCGGCACTCGGGTTATCATCGAGGTGGGGGTGGCCGGTGCCCGTGACGGTGCTCATCGCCGATGACCACGCGGTGGTGCGGGACGGCCTGCGGGCGATCCTGGAAGCGTCGGGACAGGTGACCGTGGTGGGCGTGGCGGAGAGCGGGCGCCAGGCCATCGACCAGGCGCGGGCGCTGCGCCCCCAGGTCCTGCTCATGGACATCGCCATGCCGGACCTCAACGGCATCGAGGCCGCCGAACGGCTGCAGCGGGTGCTCCCCGAGGTCCAGGTGGTGGTGCTCTCCATGCACGCCACGACGGAACACGTGTACCGGGCGCTGCACGCCGGCGCCCGCGGCTACCTGGTGAAGGAGTCGGCCGGCTCCGAGGTGCTGGAGGCGGTGCTGACGGTGGCACGCGGCGGGCGCTACCTTAGCCAGCGGGTGGAGGAGCTGGTGCTGAGCGGCTTCCTGGAGCAGCGCCCCGGCAGCCGCGAAGCGAGCCCCCTCGAACGCCTCTCCGAACGGGAGCGCGACGTGGTGCAGCAGGTGGTGGAGGGCAAGTCCTCCGCCGAGATCGCGCGGGCTCTCCACCTCTCCCCCAAGACGGTGGACACCTACCGGAGCCGGGCCATGGCCAAGCTGGGCGTGACCGACCTGGCGGGCCTCGTCCGCTTCGCCATCCAGCACGGTCTGACGCCGGAGCGCTAGCAGCCGCCGACCGGCGTCCGCAACGGCCCGACAGAAACTCCCCACCACCAGCGCAGCGGTTTCCCGACTGACGGCAAACCCCGGGGGCCCTACCGTGATCGTGACGGATCGGTACCCACCTGGGGGCGCCGGCCCGTCGGAGAGCGAGGCAGTCTTGAACGTCACGATTCTCATTGTCGAAGACCGCAGCGCCGTACGACTCACCCTGCGGCAGTGGTTATTGGCTTCGCTGCCCGGCTGCAGCGTGCGCGAGGCGGGCAACGGCGCCGACGCCCTCGCCCTCGTCCAGGAGGAAGCCCCGGCCCTGGTGCTCATGGACCTGCATCTGCCGGGTATGAGCGGCCTCGACGCGACCCGCGCCATCCTGGCGGCTGCGCCGGCCACCCAGGTGGTGGTCGTCAGCGTGGAGGACACCCCCGCCCACCGCAGCGCCGCCGCCGACGCCGGCGCCGCCGCTTACGTGGCCAAGGGCTCCATGGGCTTCGAGCTGCTCCCGGTGTTGCAGCACTTGCTGGCGGTGCCGCGCCGCGTCCCCGTCGCCTCGGCCTGACGGCCCGCCGCAGGTGCCCCGCCGTGTCACGCGGGCGTCAAGGTCTCCCGACAGCCACCGGCAGCGCCCGTCGGGGAGCATGAGTGACGATGACGGTGCTGGACGATAGTTCCGCCATTGCCTCGAGGTATCTCATGCGCCCTACGCTGCTGATCGTCGAGGACAACCCGGCCGTGCGGCGTGCGCTGCGCGCCTGGCTCGCCAGCGCCCTGCCGGAGTACGAGCTGGCCGAGGCGGAGAGCGGCGAAGAAGCTCTCGAACGCGTTGCGGAGCGGGCGCCTTCCCTCGTCCTCATGGACATCAACCTCCCGGGCATGAACGGCATCGAGGCGACCCGCCGCCTCCGCGAGACGGCCCCCGCCACGCCGGTGGTGATCGTGACCCTGCACGACACCGAGCCCTACCGGCGCGAGGCCGCCGCCGCCGGCGCCGCCGCCTTCATCGCCAAGGACCGCATGGGGTTCGACCTGCTGCCGCTGCTGAGGCGGCTCCTGCCGCTCGCCCCGGCGCCGGGCTGACACTGGCCCGGTAGGGGGAGGCCGGGGCCCGTTGTGGCCGGGTCCCCGGTCGTGTAGCATGAAGCATGGCAACGGCAGCACGGGCTGCGGAGTCCTAGCTGGGAAGCGAGTCGGAGCGTCGGCGGATGGACAACGGCATCCGGGTTCTCATCGTTGACGACGCCGAAGGGGACGCCGAACGGGCGGCCGCGCGGCTGCGCGAGGCTGGGCTCGTGGTCCAGATGCGGCGTGTCGCGAGCGAGGACAAGCTGCTGCAGGCCCTCGACCCGCCCCCCGACGTGGTGCTCGTCACCACGCCCCTCCCCAATCTCGACCCGATTGTGGTAGCACGCCTCCTCGCCGGGCGGGGGATCGAGGCGCCGATCATCGTTCTCGCCCGCCAGGGCAGCAAGGCAGCGGCGGTCGAATGCCTGAGGTGCGGAATCGCCGACTACCTGCCCAGGGATGACCTGAACCGGCTGGGCCAGGCCGTCCGCCAGGCCCTGGAGCGCCGCTGGCTGCAGCAGGAGGCGGAAGCCGCCGGCGCGGCGCTGGCCGAAAGCCAAGCTTACCTGGCCACCATCTTCGAGCACACCCCGGTGGCGCTGGTCCTCCTCGACGCCGACCGGCGCATCCTCAAGGCCAACGCCGCCGCCAGCAAATTGCTTTCCCGCGATCGCTCCGAGGGGGTGGTGATCGGCGACGCGCTGCGCTGCCTCAACGCCCTCTCGCAACCCGAGGGGTGCGGCTATTCGCCGCGCTGCCCCGACTGCCCGCTGCGCGCCGTGGTCTTGGAGTGCCTCGAGCGCGGCGAGGCGCAGCGGCAGGTGGAGTGTGCCATCCCGGTGGACGCCGACCCGGCCAGCGAGCTCGCCCTGCTGGTTTCGGCCACCCCCATCGGCCCGCCCGAGCGGCGCCAGGCGGTGGTGGTCCTGGAGGACATCACCGGGCAGCGCGCCCAGCAGCAGCGGCTGCGGCTGGTGAACCGAGTGCTGGAGATGGCCCGCGCGGTGGGGCGCCTCGTGCTTGAGGAGAAGAGCCGGGAGTGGCTGCTCGCCGAAACCTGCCGGACGATCGTGGAGACGGGCCGCTTCACCGCCGCGTGGGTGGGCACCTTCGAGCCGGCCGCGGGACAGCTCCACGCGCTGGCAGCGGCGGGGCGAGACGGCCTTGGCCTCGACAGCTTCTCCCAGGAAGAGGCAGCCCCCGTCGGGATCGAGACCGCCCGCGCCGCGCTGGAGAGCCACCGCGCCGTGGTGGCTGAGGCCGCGGCGCGCGACGCGGGTCTGGCGGCGGGGCAGGAGCCGCTGCCAGCGGGCCTCCGTTCGTGCGTGACGCTGCCCCTCTTTGCCGGCGCGACACCCTTCGGCGTCCTGACGGTGCTGGCGGACCAGACCGGCGTGTTTTCCGGGGAGGTGCTGACGCTCCTGGAAGACCTCGCCGACGAGCTGTCGTTGGCCCTGGAAGCCGCGGCGGTCCGGGAGGAGCGGCGGCGCACCCAACAGGCCCTGGAAGAGAGCGAGCGCAACTACCGCGAGATCTTCGACGCCCCCAGCGAGGCGATTCTCATCCTCGACGCGAAGGGCGCGGTGCTGGACGCCAACGCGGCGGCCCTCGCCCTCTCCGGCTATCCCAGCAAGGAGGCGCTCGTGGGCCGCACTCTGGGCGACCTCTCGGCGGGAGCCGTACCGTTCGACCCGGAGGCCGTCGCCTCGCTGGTTCGCCAGGCGCTCGAGGCGGGCCCCCAGCTCTTCGAGTGGCTGGCCAGGCGGCGCACGGGCCAGCCCTTCTGGGTCGAGGTGTCGCTGCGGGCCGCCTCCATCGGCGGGCAGCGCCGTGTCCTGGCGCTGCTGCGCGACGTCAGCGAGCGCCGGGCCGCCGCGGAGCTGCTGCGGGAGAGCGAGGAACGCTTCCGCAGTATCTTCAACCGACTGCCGGTGGGGATCTACCGCGCCACCGCCGACGGCCACATCATCGCCGCCAATGCGGCGCTGCTCCGCCTGCTGGGCTACGCCTCCTTCGACGAGCTGGCCGCCCACGGGGCGGACGCGGACGGGTACTTCGCGCCGGATGCCCGGCGCGCCATCCGGCAGGATTTGGAGCGGGACGGCCAGGTGAGCGGCGTCGAAACCTCCTGGCGGCGGCGCGACGGGCAACTCGTCTGGGTGCGCGAGGTCGCCAGCGTCACCCGCGACGAGGAGGGCCGGCCCCAGTTCATCGACGGGATCGTGGAGGACGTCACCGACCGGAAGCTGGCCGAGCAGGCGCTCGAGGAGAGCGAAGCGCGCTACCGGGCCTTCTTCGAGGAGGATCTTGCCGCCGATTTCATCGCCACCACGGAAGGCACCCTCCTGGATTGCAACCCAGCCTACGTGAGGCTGTTCGGCTTTGCCTCCCGGGAGGAGGCGCTGGCCACCAACGTGGCGGACCTCTTTGCCGAACCGGCGGCTCGCACCGCGTTGCTGGCCACGGTGCGGGAGGAGCGGCGCCTGGAACTTTACCCCCTCGAGCTGCGCCGCCGGGACGGCTCGCCGATCCACGCTCTTGCCAACATTGTCGGCATCTTCGACGCCGGGGGCGAGCTCACCGGCACCAAGGGCTACCTCTTCGACGTAACCGCCATGCGGCAATTGGAGGAGCAGCTCCGTCACGCGCAGAAGATGGAGGCCGTGGGACGCCTCGCCGGCGGCATTGCCCACGACTTCAACAACCTGCTGCAGGCGATGATGAGCCAGCTGACTCTGGTGAAGGCGCGCCTGAACGACCGCCAGGCCGTCCTTGCCGGCGTCGAGGAGGTGGAGCGCGCGATCCGGCGGGGCGCGGCGCTGGCCCGCCAGTTGCTGGTCTTCTCGCGCCGCGGGCCGGCCCAGTTCGCCGCCTTCGACCTAGGCGAGTTCCTGCGCCAGTCTTCGAACTTTCTCCGCCACGTGGTGCGGGAGAATATCCTGCTCGAAGTCCTGGTGCCCGAGACTTCGCTCCCCATCGTGGGAGACCGCAACCAGATCGATCAAGTCCTCACCAACCTCGTGGTGAACGCCTGCGACGCCATGCCCGACGGCGGCACGTTGCGCATCGCCTGCAGCGCCATCGGCACCGAGCGGGTGCTCCTGGAGGTGAGCGACACCGGCTGCGGCATGAGCCCAGCGGTGCGCGAGCGCATCTTCGAACCGTTCTTCACCACCAAGGCGGACGGGAAGGGCACGGGGCTGGGGCTGGCGGTGGTGCACGGCATCGTGGGGCAACATGGCGGCGAAATCCAGGTGGAGAGCGAGGAGGGCCGCGGCACCACCTTCCGAATTCTCCTCCCCCGCGCCGGTTCCGGCGAGCATCCAGCCATCTCGAGCGAGGCGCTGGTGCCGGTACCCCCCGCCTCGGGGCAGGGGGAGCGGATCCTCCTGGTGGAGGACGAGCCGATGGCGCGGGAGTCGCTGGCGGAGATCCTGTCGAGCGCCGGCTACTCGGTGGTGGCCGTGGGTTCGGGGTCTGAGGCGCTGGCCTTGCCCCACACCCCCCCCTTTGAGCTGCTCCTCACCGACTTCCTCCTCCCCGACACCAAGGGGAACAGCCTCGCGAAAGCGCTGCTGGAGCGGTGGCCCAAGCTGCGGGTGCTCCTCATGTCGGGGTACACGGACGACGAGATCCTGCGCCAGGAAATCCTGGAAGGGGCGGTCAACTTCCTGCAGAAACCCTTCGACACGGAAACGCTCGTGCGCGCCATCGGCGCGGCCCTGGCGGCGCGTCCCGGGGGAGCTCACCCGGGGGGAGCGGCCCCCGCTTCGACCCGCTCCACCTGAATCTTGCTTTGGCGTGGCCGCTCGGGCTCCAGCGGCGGGGAAGGGCTACGGTCTGGCCTTGGACACTTCGCCGCCGCCGCCGCCACCCACGATGCTGGTGCCGCCCCCCACCCCCCCCAGGATCACCAGCGGGAGGAGAGCGTTGCGACCTTTGGCCTGGGCCAGCAGCGCGGCGTTTTCGCAGCAGCAGTCCTCGGGGCGCAGCTCGCCGCGGAAATTCATGCGCAGCACGATGCCGTCGCAGAGGAAGCCCAACACGCCGCCGCCGAACTGCTCGGGGAGCGTTTCGCCGACGATGAGGTTGCGCGCCACCGCCCGCTGCTCGTCGGTGAGGGCCACCGGGCAGTCGCGAAGCACCGGCACCACCGCCACCGGCGAGCGGGTCTCGCGCCCTTCCCCGTCCCGCACGGCAATGCGGAGGTCCACCGCCGGGGTGTCCTGATCGGGCTTGGGCAGCACGGCCCACAGGCGGTCGTTGCCGGCCGGTCGCATCTCAAGAAAGTAGAGCTCGCTGCGGCCGTGGCGCAGGAAGTAGGCGCGGATCGAACTCCACCCCTCGGAGGGGGTGACGGTGGCTTCCACCAACGCGTTCCCCTCGGCAGGCACGCAGGCGGGCGGCGTGAACTGGATCTGCGGGTACTCGGCCCGTACCACCGGCGCCGCGAAGAGGACGACCCAGACGAGCATCGCTGCTTGCACGATACCCTGGAGCGCTGTCCGCGCCGGCGAGATCGGGTGTGCGGCGCCCATCCTCGAAATAGTGTTATCGATCTGCCACGCATTTGTCAAGTTTATTGGCGACACGCCAGCGCCTCCGCCACCCTGCTGGCCACCGCGAAGAGTTCGTCCCGGGCGCTGCGCCAGCGCCGGGTGGCCGCTCCACCGCAACCCCGACCGCGAAGCCCACCTCGTTCGCGTGTTCATGGCCCCATCCCCCGTCCGGCGCCGCTCGAGTCGGCACCGTCCTCCCAGAAAGCAAGCGCTGCGCCCGCCCGCGCTATTCCCGATCCTGTGTGCTGTCAGATGGTTGGCCGAAGCGAGCGGAGGCGAGCGGAGGAGTCTTGCGACCGGAATTCGGCCACGGCTCCGTTCTTGTCCTGGAACTCTTTTTGGTACTTTCGTCTACCTGCGTACGCAGCGTGACCGAAACAGCTACACGCCGCGGCACCGGCCGCGAGAGCCCCCTCACGGTTGCCCGCGGGCGGCCACAGCCTCCTGCAGGCGCTTCACCCCGGTGTCCGCGGCCACGGCGGGCGGGAGCGAGGCCAGCAGCCGTTCCGCCTCTTCCCAGCGTTCCAGCCGCACCAGGGAGAGGAGCAGCGCCTGGACCGCCTGGACCTCGTCGCCGGTCCCCACCGCCAGCAGCTCCTGCGCCGCCGCCACCCACTTCCCCTGCGCCGCCAGCACCCGGCCGCGCAGGCGCCGGGCGTAGGTGTTGCCCGGCGCCAGCGTGAGGGCCGCGTCGGCCTGCGCCCACGCCGCCTCGGTCCGGCCTTCGCCCAATTCCAGCTCCGCCAGCGCTATCCGGTACCGCACGTCGGCAGGCTCCTCGTGGATGCGTCTTTCCAGCTCCTTGCGCCGCTTGGCCGGCGGCCACTGGCTCAGCAGCTCGCCGGGCGGAGGCAGGAGCCGGGAGAAGAGGGGACTCGCCGCCACCGTCGCCGCCGGCAGCAAGCGCACCACCAGCGCTTCAAAGGCCGTCCGGGTCTCGGCGCCTACCGAGCCGGCGGTGTAGGCGGCGAACCGCTCCTCCACTTCCTCGATCCGCCGCACGGTGTCCGCAAAACCTGCGCGGTCGCCGGCGCCGGCCTGCGCCAGCGCGAGGCGCGTCAGCCCCTCGGCGAGGAGCTGGGGTTCGTCGAGGAGACCGAAGCAGGCGATGCGGAGGCGCCGCGCTGCCCGGACGTAGTCGCGGCGGTTGAAGTCCTCGGTGCCGCGACGCAGCAGGTCCTCGTAGAAGGGGTGGGCCGCCTGGGCGGTAGCCGCGACGAGCAAGGCCGCCACCGCCGCCAGACACCGCCCGACCCGCCCCACCCGTCCGGGTCCCTGGCTCATCCTCCACCCCCGTTTAGTGGCGTATCCGCCACGACCCGGGCCGGATTCTCGCAGAGCAGACGCCGCGCTGTGTCTTCGCCCCAGCCGGAGGCCACCGCTCGAAAGGCGGGGGAAAGCCGCGGCGAGCGCCCCGCCACGCCGTGCCCGTCGCTGGCGATGAAGTGGACCAGCTGGCGATCCAGGAGCCATTCGCAGCACTCCGCCGCTGTCCGGCCCATGCCGCCGGTGACGCTCGCGCCCGTGATCTGGAGGAGCGCCCCCGCCCTCACCAGCGCCTCCAGCACCGCCGGGTCCTCCGCCAACGAGGGGATGCGCTCGGGGTGGGCAACGATCGGCCGCCACCCGGCAATCGCCAGCTCCTGCACCAGTTCGGCGGGCGGCAGACGCGTGGGCCAGGGGGGAAACTCCAAGAGCAGGTAGTGCGACCCCGCCAGCGGCAGCACCGACTGGCCGCCGTCGCCCTCCAAGGCTTCCAGGAGGTCGCTGTTCACCCGGATCTCCGCGCCCAGCAGCAGGCGCGGCGTCTCGCCCACCCGCTCCTGCACCGCCTCCCGAGCCGCCTCCAGCGCCGCCGCGTCCTCGTTGGCCCACCGTTCGTGGCGCTGGTGTGGGGTCACCACCAGCGTCTCCACCCCGTCGGCCGCCGCCACGCGACACATGGCCACGCCCTCCTCGAGGGTCTCGGGCCCGTCGTCGACGCCCGGCAGCACGTGCACGTGGATGTCAATCATCGCTCGGCGCGCGCGTCCTCCTCGCCGGCGTAGGCGTAGCCCTCGTAGTGCCGGTAGCCGCGCCCGTACCGCCCCCGCGGGACTCGGAAGCGGTTGAGGCACGCCCCGAGGATCTTCACCTCCGACAGCCGCAGCTTGTCGCGGGCGGCCAGCGCGTCTTCGCGCTCCAGAAGCCCCGCTCCCACGCAGAACACCACCCCGTCCACCCTCGCGCCCAGGACGGTGGAGTCGGTGACCGGCAGCACCGGCGGGCTGTCCAGAACCACATAGGCGAACCGCTTGCGGGCCGCCTCCAAGAAGCCCCGCATGGCGTCGGAGGCCAGGAGTTCGGACGGGTTGGGCGGGTGGGGCCCGGCGGGTGTGACGAACAGGTTTGGGATCTGGGTGGCGATGAAGAGATCGGCGGGCTGCGCCGTGCCGGTCAGCACGTGCACGAGACCGAGCCGGTTCGAGATCCTGAAAACACTGTGCAGCCTGGCCTTGCGGAGATCCCCATCGACCAGCAGCACGTCGCGCCCGAGCTGGGAGAGGACCACCGCCAGGTTGACGGCGGTGGCCGTCTTCCCCTCCCCGGCGATGGCCGAACTCACCACCACCGTGGAGAGTCCCCGCGGTGTCGAGAGGAGCAGCGCCGTGCGCAGCGAACGGTACGCTTCGGAAACCGACAGGCGCGGCTGCCGGTGGGGGACCAGCTCCACCGCCACCGGTTCCTGCTCCCCCTCGCCCTGGCCGCCCCCCTCTCCTCCCCGCTGCCGCCGGGCACCGTAGCCGTACCCGTAGCCGTATCCATAGCCCCGCTTTGCACCCGAAACATCGGGGATGACGGCCAGCACCGGCAGACCCAGGATCCGTTCGATGTCCTCGGGACCCTTCAAGGTGCGGTCCAGGTGCTCGGCCAGGAACACGGCGCCGAGCCCCAGGCCCAAGCCGAGCAGCAGCCCCAGCATCAGCGAGCGGCGCAGCGACGGGCGATACGGCCCGCCCGGCACGAGCGCCCGGTCCACGATCATGACGTTGGAGTCGCGGGTGCCCTGCAGGCGCGACGCCACTTCCGTCTCCGATTGCTTGCGGAGCAGGTCGTCCAGGAGAGCCCGGCGCGTTGAGACCTCCACTTTGAGGTTGTTGTACTCCACGGCGGCCGAGTTGAGCTGCATCGCCTCCGCCTTCTGACGGGCCAGTTCCGCGGCCAGCGCCTGCTCGCGGCGCAGGGCGGTCTGGTACTCGGCTCGGGCACTCTCCTGGCTGGCACTGACGGTCTCGTCCACCACGGTGGCCAGGTGCTTGCGGGCGCGCTCGATTTGCCCTTTGAGCTCCTGCATCGCCGGCCATTCGGGCTTGTAGGTGTTGAGCTTGGTGGCGTACTCGCGTTCCAGTTGCAGGAGCTCTTGCCGCAGTTGCGAAACGAGCCCCCCGGACACCGAGTCGGCCACCGTCTCCTTCGGCCCCGCCACCAGCTCCTTGTAGCGCGCCTCCTTGGAGATGCGCTCGGAAACGGCCTGCACGTAGTCGCGGTTGAGCGCCTCCAGGCGTTGCATGGTGACGTTGGAGCCGGGGTCCAGGGCCACAATGTCGGTGCGCCGGCTGTAGGCCTGGAGTTGCGCCTCCTTGTCCTGGATCTCGCCCTTGAGCGCCTCGATCTGGGAGGCGAGGAAGGAGGAGGCCTTGCCCACCGTGGCGTAGCGCGTCTCGATCCCCCAGTCGATGAACGCCTCCGCCACCCCGTTGGCGACCCGCGCCGCCAACTCTCCGGTGGGCGCCCGGTACGACACCTCCACGAGGCGCGTGTTGCGGATCGGGTTCACCTCGAGCCCGGCCAGCAGCCGACTCGCCAGCGCCCCCAGCGCCGCCTCGTCGTCGGCGGCGCTCACCCCCTGCTCCTTCCCCCCCACGAGCGAGGCGCGGCCCGGGTTGAAAACCGGGTCGTCGGCGAGCCGGAGGTTCTTCACTACCCGCTCCGCCAGGCCGCGACTCTGCAATAGCCGGTACTGGGTGGGGTAGAACTCCATGTCCCAGGGGTCGACGCGGAACAGGTTCTCCATCGTGGCGATGCCCGCCACCCGCCGCTCGATCTGCAGCGTCGTCGTCGCCCGGTACTCCTTCGGCGTCATCACGTACTTTACGAGGGAGGTGGCCAGCACGACGCCGCACACGGCCAGCAGCAGGCGGTAGCGCCGGCGCACCACCGCGACCCACTGGGAGAGGTGGAACTCCTCCTCGCCCTCGGCCGGGAGCGACGTGGAGTCGGAGGGGAAGGGGTCCACCATCTAGAGCAACGACTCCTTCACCACCACGATGTCCCCGTCGCGCAGCGCCAGGTCGCGGTCCTTCCCGGCGACGATCCGCTTGTAGTCGGCCACCAGCTCCACCTCCTTGCCGTCCGCCTCGCGCCGTTTGACGCGAACCTTGCTCGAGGCGCGCTCCGAAAGCCCGCCCGCCCGCGCGATGGCGGTGAGCAGGGTAATGCGTTCCGAATCCTTGAACACGAGAGCGCCCGGGTTCCTCACCTGGCCCAGGCAGAACACCGTGACCTGCACCACCGCCGGCACGTTGATCACGTCGTTGGCGAAGATGGGCACGTTGACGTCGGGATCGCCCCGCGCCAGGAGATCCGTGACGGCCACCGCCAGTTGATCGGCCAGGCCGTTCTCCGACCGGCGCAGCACGAAGATGGTCTCGCCGTGGTTTTCCGCGAGGCCGCCGGCCAGCGCCAGCGCCTCCAGCAGCGTGAGGCGCCCGGAAAACGCCAGGTTGCCCGGGTGGCGCACCGCCCCGATGACGGCGATGGGGCGCGAGCGGAACTCCTTGACCTGAACCGTCACCGAGGCCCGGCGCACGTACTTGGTCTCCAGGAGCACCTTCAACCGCTCGGCCAGCTCCGTGTCGGTGAGGCCGCGCACCGGCACCTCGCCGATGAGGGGTAGATTGATCGTACCCTCCTCCGAGACGCGCCGCTCGATGTTCAGCTCGGGCACCTCGAACACGCGGATCTCAACCAGGTCCTGCGGGCCGATGCGGTAGCCGCCGGTGTCCACCTGCGCCGCCGCCGGCAGCGCCACCAGCACCAGCGCCGCCCACCGCGCCAGGCGGCCCCACCTGCGTTGCCCCTGCTCGGACATCGGTCGTCTCGTCGGCATACCCCCTCACCACCATTGTGAGCGCGGATCGCCAGAACGCAACGCCACCTGGAAGCGGGTCAGAGAGCGCCTGGCCCCCACGCGCTCGGCATCGTACTCCGTCCGCACCCCCCCCAGCGCCATGGTCAGGCGGCGGTACAGCTGAACCGTGATCAGCGCCCCCACCGCCCTCGTGTCCTCGGTGTGCCCCGGTGTGCCCGCCGCGGCCACGAACTCCTGCACCCCGGTCTCCGCGTACAGCCACGCGCTGCTCCGCCATCCGAGCTGGCGTTCGAAGGCGACACCGCGCCGCCGCTCGAGGAAGAACGGGCTCTCGTCCCGATAGGAAAAGGCGATGCTGCGGCCGCCGTAGAGGGCGAGGGCGCTCCGGCCGGTGGGGGAGTAGCGCAGCTGCGCCGTGCCGAGCCCATTCTCGAACGCCACCGCCGCCGACCCGGCCTCCGGCTCCAGCGACACCCAGCTCACGCGGCTGGTGAAAGCCAACTCCCCCCCCTCCCACTGCAGCTCCAGCACCCGCGCCGTGCCCGTGCTGGAGCGGTCGCGCTCCGGACGGAGGAACTGTACCGCCACCGTCTCGACCCCGGCGCCGAGGAGCAAACCCTCGCGCAGGCGCCACCGCACCCCGCCCCCCACGCGCTCCTCGTCGCGATCGAGGCTGGCGAGCCACTGCCCCTCCTCGCCGGGGAAGTCGTCCTTGCGGTAGCGCCAGTCGGTGCTGGCGGCGCTGCCGTAGACGGCCAGCTTGCCGAAGAGCGGCACCTCCACGTCAGCGCGCGCCTCGCGCCTGCCGGTGTTCACCAGCTCCTGCACCGCGCTGGACAGGAACTCCTGATGCCGCAAGTCGATGAGCACAAGCTCCAGGTTGAACCGGCGCGAGAAGGCGAACACCCCGAGACCGTAGCTCCAGTTGCGGACCGTCCCGCGCTCGGCGCTCTGCCACCAGGTGAGCTCGGGGATGGCGTGCGCCGCCAGGTAGAGCGTCTGGCGGGCGCTCAGGTAGCCGTGCACGCCGGCGGCCACCGTGGCGGTGACATCGTCCTCGCTGCCGGTGGGCGACAGCTCCGTGCCGCGGAAGTAGTTCACATCTTTGATGGCGAAGTACGGCGACCAGGCCACCGGCCCCAGGCGGTAGCGCGCTTCCGCCACCGCCGCCTCCAGCCGCTCCTTCGTGGGGATGGGGGCGAGCGCCAGCGCACCGGGGCTCACGTACTGCGCGAACTGGGCGCTGGCCGGGGTGGCCAGCGCCAGGGCGACAGCCAGCAGCACCGAACCTCTCCTACAATGGCCGGGAATGGCCGAAACCCAGGACGCCTCCCGCCGCCGTGCCCTGCTCACCGTCGCCGTCCTTCTCGCCGGGCTCGGGTTCTGGCTGCCGCTCCCCTTTGGCAGCGTCGTGGTCTGGGCCCACCTGGCGCTCCAGCTCGCCGCTTTCGCCCTGCTTGCCATCGCTGCCCTCGCCCTCCCGGTGACGGCCGTGCCGCGCCGAGCCCTGGTGCCGGCCGCCGCCGTGGCGGCCCTGGGCCTGCTGGCTCTCCTGCAATCCGCCCCCTGGCCATCCGCTATTGTACGCACCCTCTCGCCCGAACACGCGCGCCTCCAGGAGCAAGCGGCCCGGGGCCTCGCCGCCGCATCCTCCCCCGCGCCCGTGGCGTCCACCCTCTCCCTCGCCCCGGAGGCCACCCGGGAGGCGGCGTTGACCTGGCTGGCCGTCGCCGCCTGCGGGGCGGTCGCCGCGGCGGTGGGCTCGGCACGCCGGGGCCGGCGGGCGCTGTTCGTCGCCCTCCTCGGCGCGGGGGCGGGGCAAATCGTGCTGGGTACCGCCTGGCTCGCCTCCCGCTCCCAGAAGATCTGGGGAGTGGCTGTGGCCGGGGACCCCACGCGACTGCGCGGGACCTTCGTCAACGCGGATCACTTGGCCTACCTCTTCGAGCTGTGTCTTGCCGCCACCTTCGCCTGGGCCTGGTGGGCCCTGGGGCGGGCCCGCTGGGAGAGCACGCCGGAACGGCGCCTCCTCCTCGTCGCCCCCCCCGTCCTAGCATGGCTGACGGTGTTCGTGGCGTTGGCGTTCACCGGGTCGCGGGCCGGCCTGATCGCGGGGCTCTCGGGAACCCTGGCCCAGGGACTGGCCGCCGCCTCGCTGCGCCGTCGCCTCCGCCTCGGTCTTTCGGGGTGGCTGGCCGCCGCCGTGGGTCTGGGGGCGGTGGCGGCGGTGTCGGTGCAGCAGGGACTGGGGCGCTGGCTGGCCACCTCGCAGTACGAGCTGTCCTGGAACGACCGCCAGGAGGTGTACGCCCGCACCCTCCAGCTCTGGCGCCGCTACCCCCTCTTTGGCAGCGGCCTGGCCACCTTTCGCGACGCCTTCCCGGCGGTGCAGCCGCCGGAGCTGGCGGGCGCCTACTGGCACGCCCACAACGACTACGCCGAGCTCCTCGTGACGTTGGGAGCGGCGGGGACGCTGCTCGCCGGGGCGGCGGGGGTCGCCACGGTGCGGGGGCTGGGGCGGTCGCTGCAAATGGGCCGGCGCTCCGAAGACCGGGCGGCGCCCCTGGCCGCCCTGGGGGCCCTCGCTGCGGTGGCGGTGCACTCCTGCCTCGACTTCGGCCTCTCCATGCCCGCCAACGCCGCGTGGCTGGTGATCGTCCTCTCGGCGGCGCTGGCCGTCCCGGTGCTGCCGCGCGACCCGCACGCCTGAGGGGCCAGTCGGCCCCGGGTCACCTCACGGCGTGGGGTGGCTCGTGCACCACACCGCGCCCGGGGCCGCCCGCCCCCCTGCCACCGTTTCCACCTCCAGCAGGTGCAGCCCGGCCGGCAGGGCGGCGGCGATGGCCAGGCGGTCGCCGCTCGCCACCGGCGCCAGCTCCACCCGACGCCCATCGAGGCGGACCGCCACCACC
>JBBISY010000014.1:0-68616 GCA_037441065.1 Acidobacteriota bacterium
CGGCGGCTGCTCGGCCACCGCCGGCAGGGGCGCACGGGGCGTCTGGGGGAGCAACCGCCACGCCAGCCAGGCACCCAGCGCGGCCGCCCCCAGCGTGAGGAGGGCGCCGAGGAGGAAGGCGAGTCCAAAGGCAGTTCTCCCATGGCCTGGCTGGGGGGGCAGCGGCGGCAACCACTGACCGGCAGCGCCGCGTCGGGCAGCTTCGGCGCGCGCCTTGCGGAGGGCGTCGCTGATCAGGCTCACGGCGCCGCCCCCTCCAGCTCCCGCACCGCGCGGCGCACGTGCCGCGAGGTGAGCCGGTCGGTTCCGTCCACGTAGCCGGCGAGGAGGGTCAGGTCACAGAGGGCGTTGACGAGGCGGGGCACGCCGCCGGAACGGCGGTGGATCAGCCGCAGCGCCGAGGGGGTGAAGGTGGGGCGGCCCGCCGCGCCGGCCACCGCCAGGCGGTGGAGGATGTAGGCGTGCGTCTCCTCCCGCTCGAGGGGCTCCAGGTGCGAGCGCACGAGGATGCGCTGGCGCAACTGGCGCAGCGCGGGCGTCGCCAGGACCGCCCGCAGCTCCGGCTGCCCCACGAGCACGATCTGCAGCAGCTTGCGGTCGTCGGTCTCCAGGTTGGAGAGCAGCCGGACCTCTTCCAGGAGCTCGGCCGACAGGTCCTGGGCCTCGTCGATGAACAGGACCACGGTGCGATCGGCCGAGGCCTGCTGGAGGAGGAACTCGTCGAGCCGCGCCACGAGCCGCAGCCGGTCGTTGCCGCGGTCGGAGAGTCCCAGCTCCCGCAGGATGGCCCGCAGGAGCTGGAGCGGGCTCCCCAATGGGTGGAGGAGGAGGGCGGTGGCGTGCCGCTCGTCGAGCTGCTCGATGATGGCCCGGCACAGCGTGGTCTTGCCCGTGCCCACCTCCCCGGTGATCTGGATGAACCCCTTGCGCTCGGCCACGCCCCACAGCACCCGCTCGAACGCCTCGCGGTGGTGGCGCGAAAAGAACAGGTAGCGCGGGTCGGGCGTGATCGAGAAGGGCGGGGCCTCGAGGCCGTAGAAGTCCAGGTACATGGTGTGCCGCGACCCCGTCTGCCGCGGGGCCGGTTCATTGTACAGGTCGAAAACCGGGGGCTGGCGGCGGTCCCGAAGCTGCTGGTCGCGCCCGTGACGCCGGGATGACAGCCTCCTTTGACTGTGGCGGCTGTCTGTGGTAGCGTCCCTCGGGGGAGGGAGACTCGGATGACTCGTCGCCTTGCTGCTGTGATCTTGACCGTGACCGTTGCCGTGTGGGCAGGGGTGGTGTTTGCGGGCTTGGCCAAGGAGGCGCCGGAAACCGTCGTCATCAAGGGTGCGGCGGCCAAGAAAACGCCGGTGACGTTCCCGCACAAGGCCCACGTGGAGAGGGTGGCGTGTGACACGTGCCACCACGCCCAGAAAGGGCTAACGGCCAACGCCGCGGTGGAGGTAAAGCCGTGCAGCGCGTGCCACCTCGACCCGCAAAAGCCGGACGTCCCCTCGATGCGGGAGATGAGTCTGTCGAAGAACCCGTTCCACAAACTGTGCATCGACTGCCACAAGACTGGCGGCAAGGGTCCGACCAAGTGCGCTGAGTGCCACAAGGCCGCCTGAACAGGTCGAGAAGCGGCACCTGCCGGCCAGCACCCCTGGAACCCGGTGGGTCGGAAGTCGGGAAGATCCGCCCCCCCGCCGGTGTTCTCCGGCTGGGGGTTCTCATGAGACGACTCGCTCTCTTGCTGCTAGCGCTGGCGGTGCTGGCCGGCTGCCGGGCGCCCTCGAAGTCTGCGGGCGCGGCACCGGAGGGGGGGGCCGTGGCGACGGCCGAGGTGTTGGCCCGCGCCGATGCCGCCGACGGCACCGTGGACCACGTGGTGTCCCGCTGCGTGACGTGCGGCCTGGCGATGGAGGGCTCGCCCCAACACGCCTCGTCCCTGGACGGGTACACCCTGCACCTGTGCTCCGCCGAGTGCAAGGAAACCTTCGACCGCGCGCCGGGCACGGTGTTGGCGCGGCTGGAGCGACCGCCGGCACCGTAAGGGTGGGGCTTGCCGGCTCGCGGCTACGGGGCCGGATCGATCGCTTCCACCGTCACCGCGATGCGGAGTTCCTCCAGCTGCGCGGGGGTGCCCACGGTGAGGGCGGCAAAACCCAGCGACTCGCGGGGCGTGCCGGGGGGTGTGAGCTCGGCGGCGCGTGCCATCTCCACGGCCAGGCGGCCCGCCGCCTCGTCCAGCACGTATGGGACGAGGAGCGAGGTGCGCTCGTCGCCGGGGAAACGGAAGGCCATGGCCGCCGCCTCCTTGCCAGCGAGCTGGAGCGCGGCGCCGTCCCGCTCCACCCGCAGCCGCACGAGACGGTCGGAGACGAGGAAGGCGGGGGTACGGCGGCGCTCCTCCGCGGGTAGCTTCAGGTACACCGCATCCACCAGCCACTGCACGTAGCTGACCAGATCCCCTTCGGAGCTGAACCGCTCCCGATCGAAGGCCACACACCCGTCGGTGGGGGTGCCGCGGAAGGGGTACCGGGCGTACCAGAAGCGCCGGGCGGGGTTGTCCACCTCCACGCGGTCCATGGTCCAGGTGGAGCCCTCCTGTAGGCGGAAGGAGAGGGCGTTGTCCGTGGCGACCACCGGCCCCCGCCCGCCGGGGAAGGCGCGGCCGGCCAGGAGGAGGAAGCCGCGCTGCGCGTCGAGGAGCGCCACGAAGGCGCCGCGGATGCCCGGGCAACCCAGGGCCGGCGCGGCAACGGCCACGCGAATGGGCTGCGCGGCCGTGAAGGCGTCGGCGGGCACCGACGCCACAACGGCCAACAACGCGCTGCACACTAGCGAGCTGGGTTTTCCTCGTGGTGCCATGGTTCCCCTCCTGCTCATGGGTCCCCAGCTCTAGGGCACCGCCAAGGGGATGGTGGTGGGGTCGGTGGAGTTGCCGTCGATCACCGAGGCGAAGGCGATGACCTTCGCGTCCACGGGCGAGACGCGCACCTCGCCGAAGGCGTCGCCGGTGCCGGGGGGCAGCGCCGCCGTCACGGCCGCGCGGCGGTTGACGGCCACCGCTCCTGAGACCGTTCTGAGGTGCACGCCGGTGGCTGAGAAGAAGCGGACCTCGAAGGTAGCCGGGACCGTGCCCACGTTGACGAACTCCACGTTGGTGCGGAACACGCCGTCGCTGCGCAGACCGGTCAAGTACCCCACGCCCAGCCCGGTGAGCGCGCGGCTCACCTCCACCCCCTCGTAGGACTGGCCGTAGGTGGTGGCCGTGGGCCCCTCCCCCAGCCGCGAATAGGTGCGCGCCACGACGGCGAGGCGCTGGGTGCTCTCCACCACCACGGCCCCCACATCGTTGCCGGGGAGCTGGAACAGGGAGCTCAGGACGTCCCGCCAGGTGAGCTGCTGCAGCGCCGGCAGGGTGGCGGTGTAGGCCGGAGGGGATGCCGCGCCGTAGAAGGCAAGCCGCAGCTCGGCGGCGGTGGGGGAGAGGTTGAAAACGGAAAGGTCGGTGAACCACACCGCCGGCGGCACGCCGGGGGTGTGGGCCACGCCCGACACGTAATAGGTGTGCGAGTAGGAGGGGGAGCCGCAGCTGGGGTTGTAGGCGATGCGGAGGGAGGGGGACCACTCGGAGGGGGCGCCGCAGTCGGCGTTGGCCCGCACGCGGGCGTAGAGCGTGCCGGCCGCCGTGCCATTGACGGCAAAGAGGGCCGAGGTCCCGGTGACCACCCGTTCCGTGGCCGTCTGGAAGTCGCTGTTCATCGCCACCGCCACGGTGTAGGAGGCGACCCCGCTCACCGCCTCCCAGGACAGGGTGAACTCCTCGTTGGCACACACCGAGAGCTTGTCGGTGCGAAAGCCTGTGGGGGTGGCGGGGGCGGCGCACGACTGGAGGAGGGTGAGGGCCGCCTGGGCATCCACGCGGTTGCGGGTGATGCCGTTGCGGCTGTCGCGCAGTGCCTTGCCCGTGGAGCGCATGGCGGAGTACAGGGCGGTGGCGGTGCGCCCGGGCATGGCCTGGGTGAGGAGCGCCGCGACGCCGGCGGCGTAGGGCGCCGCCGCCGAGGTGCCGTTGAAGCACTCCACCGTCTCCCCGTTGCGCCCGGCGGTGCGCGCACAGTCGGAGGGGGCCCAGAGGTCGAGTTTGTCCCCCGAGTCCGAGTAGCAGGCGATCCGGTCCGCCTTGTAGTCGTCGTGACACCCGTCGGGTTGGCACTGCCCGGAGCCGAAGTACTGGGTGTGGCTGACGCAGCCGAGCAAGGGCAGCTCCTGGGTGCAGATGTCGTCGTCGTAGACCGCCCCCACCGCCATGGCCTGGCTGAGGCAGGCGGGCCAGGCCACGCCGTTAGTGCAGCCGCCGTTGCCGGCCGCCACGAAGATGGCGACGCCGGCCGCGGTGAGCCGCTCGAAGGCGGCCGCCGCCGCGGGATCGAGCTCGTCGCAGGTCCCGCTCCTGGGGGGCCACTCCTCGTCGTCGTAACCGCCCAACGACAGGTTGGCCACCTTGATGTTGTAGGGGTTGCCGGCGGCGATGCTGTCCAGAACCGCATCGATTCCGTCCAGAATCTGGTCCTCTGTGCCCTCCCCCTCCTCATCCAGGACGCGTACCGCCACGATCTTCGCCTGGGGCGCCACGCCCCGCTCCTTCCCGGCCACGATCCCCGCCACCGAGGTGCCGTGCCCCTCCCGGTCCATGGGGTCGGTGTCGTTGTTGACGGCGTCCCACAGCAGGATGGTCTTGGAGCTGGCCGGGTCAGTGCCGCCGGGCGACAGTTCCGGGTGGCGGTAATCCACACCGGTGTCCAGCACGGCCACCCCCACCCCTTGCCCCCGGTAGCCGAGGGAGTGCACCGCGGGGACGTTCATGAGCTGGTTCCCCTCGCGGTCCAGGGCACGGACGCGGCGGTTGGGGGTGATGCGCTCCACCCGCCGATCGCCCGCCAGGACCTGCAGCGAAACGGGGAGCACGTGCATGCGCACCACCGGCAGGTGGCGGTACGTTCGCACCAGCGTCACGCCGATCCTCCCGTAGTCGCGCTCCAGCTCGCGCAGGGCGGTTTCCACCCAGCGCTGGCGCTGGGCGGCCAGGGGGGAGAGGGCGCGCAGCGCCGGGGGCTCGCGGAGGGTGACGAGGACGTCGAGAGGTCCGTCGGTGCGGCGCGCCTGCGTGAAGAGGGTGGGCGACACCTTGTCGACGGCCGGTCGGGGATCGTCGGGGAGCTGAAAGGCGCTGGGGGGGAGCGGATCGTCCACCGGCACGATCCCGGTTCGGCGCACCGCCGCGCTGCCGCCGGCAGCGCTGCCGCCGAGCAGGTGTGCGGCGAGCAGGGCACACCCCACGGTGCACAGGAGATTCGTTCGCATCCTGGCCATGATCGGACACCGTCCTTGCCGCCCCTCGATGAGGCGCGCCACCACAGGCTACTGGAGGGCGCCGGACCGGTCAAGGGTGTCCGGTGAGGCAGCTCACCGCTCCCGCGCGGCTTGGGCACCAGCGCCAGCCGGCCAGGGGGTTGCGGGCGGCCGAGCGCTGCCGTAGCGTGGAGGCGATTTCGGCAAGGACCTTGCCGAGCCGGCTGTGGAGTGCGGCGGACCGGCAAGGGGGGAGGCTCGATGGCTCGAACACGGTCTCGACAGGTGGCCCTGGGCGTCCTGCTGGCAGCCAGCGGGGCGGTGCTGTTGGCTGTCAACTTCGCCTCGGTAAGCCGGCTGCCCGCCTGGCTCCTCGCCCTGGGCTTCGCCTTGGGTCTGTTGGGGGTGGTCCAGCGCGCTTCGGCCAGCCTGGTGGCGGGCTGCGTGCTGCTGGGGCTTGGTGCCGGTATCGTGCTGGGGGAGAGAACCGTCGCCGGTGTTGACCGGGGGAGCTGGCTCTTGCTCGGGCTGGCAGCGGGGTTCCTCTTGGTCTACCTCCTGGGGGTTGTGCTGCGGCTGGGCACGCGGTGGTGGCCACTGGTGCCGGCCTGCGCTCTCCTGGCAGCGGCGGCGGCGCGCGGCGCGTCGCCTCTCCGCATCCCGCCGGCGGCGGAACAGGTGGTTCGGTCCTGGTGGCCCGCGGCCCTGGTGGCGCTCGGGCTATGGCTGGTGTTGCGGGGAGTGAAACGCTAGCAGCGGCTGCCACGAGCGGGGCAGGCGCCCCTCGAGGGCCAGGAGGCGGTCAGTCGCCCCGCAGGGTGACGGTGAGGTTGAGCGCCAGCTGCCGCAAGCGCTCGCCGCGCCGCAGCTCCACCTCGACCGGTTCGAGTTCCCCCAGCGGCGCCCCGGCATCGTCCACGAGGCGGATGGTGACGACGCACCGCGACGCGCGGTGCAGGGCGTCGCCCACCCGTTCCTCGACACGCCGGCGCACTTCCTGCCGGGAGTCGAGGGAGGAACGGAGCAGCGCGTCCAGATCCAGGCGCGGCGCCAGGCGCGGTGCCTGCTGAGGCAAAGGGCTCGCGGTACTCGCCTTGCGCAGGTTCTCCAGCTCGGCGAGGATGTCGAGGGAGGAGCTGACGCGAACGTGCCGCATTTCCACGGCGGGGGGCGCCGCCGCCGGGGCCGCCGGCTCCTCGGCGGTGGTGGCGAACTCCACCGGGCTCTCCTCCACCTCCGCCTCGATGGCTTCCGGGACTTCCTCGGCGACGGGCAGCTCCTGCTCCATGGGCGGGGCAGCCTCCAGAGGCGGCGGTGCCGGCGCCTCAAGGGACGGGGGGGCGGGGGCTTCCGCTTCGAGCGTGGCAGGTGGGGGCGCCGCGGTTGCCACAGCCACGGCTGGAGCTGCCTCGGCGGCAGGAGCGCCCTCGTCCGCGAGAGCCTCCTCCGCGGCGGCGGTGAGCGCAGCCGGGCTGAACGACACGTGCGGCCGCGGGGCCGGGGGCGGCGAGGGGAAGGCCGGCGCCGCTTCCTGAGCGGCCATGCGGCGCCGCAGCGTCTTGAGGGTGAGCTTCGTCACCGCCTTGAGCGTTTCGAAGACGCCGATCCCCTGCACGGCCACTGCCTCGAAGTACTCCAGCCGGCCGTCGGGGTTGAGGGCGGCGTTGAGTTCGTCGATGGTTAGGATGTTCTTGAGGTCGCGCTTGTTGTACTGGAGCACTAGGGGTACGTGGGCGAGCTCGGTGCCCAGCTCGCGGAGGTTCTCCTCCAGGTTCTGCAGGCTCTCCACGTTGGCATCGGCCATGGGGCGCTGCGAGTCGGCTACGAAGACGATCCCGTCCACGCCCTTGAGCACGAGCTTTCTGGTGGTGTTGTAGAAGACCTGGCCGGGGACGGTGTAGAGCTGCAGCCTGGTGCGGAAACCGCCCACCTTGCCCACCTCGATGGGGAGCAGATCGAAGAAGAGGGTACGGTCGCTCTCGGTCTCCAGGGACACCATCTCCCCCCGGGAGCCGGGAGCCGTCTTGGCGTAGATGTACGAAAGGTTGGTGGTCTTGCCGCAAAGACCGGGCCCGTAGTAGACGATCTTGGCTGCCATTTGCATCGTGGCCCAGTTGAAGAAGACCATCGCTATCCGTCCTCACGATGCGCCATCGAGCGCCACGCTAGCACACCGCCGCGGCTCGGTCAACGAGGTGCGGCGACCGCGGGGTGGGGCGGCGCGAGGCGGTGGTGGGCGGGGGTTTCGACCAGCTCCGGGGCAGCGTTCGTCCAAGCTCGTGCTCGTGCTAGAGTACGATTCGGAGCGGTGGTTGCCGTGGAGAGACGCAGCGAAGCCCCGGGTCTGACCCAACGCGAGCGGGAGATCTTCCACCGCGTGGTGGAGTGCTACCTGGCCTCCGGCGAGCCGGTGGCTTCGGCCCAGGTGGCGGGTTCCTCCAACCTCGGTCTTTCCGCCGCCACCGTTCGCAACGTGATGGCGGAGTTGGAGCGGAAGGGGTTGTTGCGCCAGCCGCACACCTCCGCCGGGCGGGAGCCCTCCGACCTTGGGATCCGCGAATACGTGCACTCCCTCCTTCAGGTAGCGTCGCTGACCCCCGCCGAGCGCCGGCGGTTGCGGCAACTGCTGCTCCCCGCCGCGTCGCTCAGCGAGGCGCTCGGCAAGGCCAGCAAGGTGCTGGCGCAGGTGACCGTCGAGGTGGGCATGGCGGTGGCCTGTGCGCCGCGGCGAGCCGCGCTGCGGTCGATTCACTTCGTGCGCGTGGCCGCCCGCCGGGTTCTGGCGGTGGTGATCACCCAGGGCGGTGTGGTGGACTCGCGGCTGTTGGCGGTGGAGCGGGACTACGACAGCGACGAGCTGGAGCGGATCTCCAGCTACTGCACGCACAACTTTGCCGGTGTCACGCTAGAGGAGATCCGAGAGCGCCTCCTGGCGCTCATGGCGGAGGAGCGCGCCCAGTGCGACGCCCTGCTGTCGGGCGTCGTCGAGCTGGGGCAGCGGGTGGTGGAGAGCGAGTCCAGCTCCCCGGGGGAGCTTTACCTCGAGGGCACCGAGCGGCTGTTCGAGAAGGTGGTCCCGGCGCAGCTGGAGGCGCTGCGCCACCTGTTTGCGGCGTTCTCCGAAAAGGCCACCCTGGTGAACCTGCTCAACCGCTACCTGTCCCAGCAGGGGCCGCGGGTGGTCATCGGCTCCGAACTCGCCATCGGCGGCAGGGACGACCTGGGGCTGATCGTCACCTCGTTCTGCGTTCCCTCGGGCGAGACGGGGCTCGTGGGCGTGATCGGACTCAAACGGATGGACTACGGTCGCATCATCCCGGTGGTGGATTTCGTGGGCCACTACCTGACCGAGGTTGGGGACGTGGTGGGGAGCGTGCAATGACCAAGGGTGAGCTGGAAACCGCCGCCGTGGCGCCGGTGGAGGAGGGAGAGGTCGGTGCTGCGGCAGGCGAGCCGGCCGGGTCCCCCGACGAGGCCGGTGCCGAGGTGGGCGCCGAGGCCGTTCAGGAGGAGCTTGCGAAACTGCAGGTGGAGGTGGACCGGCTGCGCGAGTTGTACCTGCGCAAGTTGGCCGACTTCGACAACTACCGCAAGCGGCAGGAGCGCGAGGCGGAGGAGTTCCGCCGCTTCGCGAACGCATCGCTGATCCGCGAGTGTCTGCCGGTGTTGGACAACTTAGAACGCGGCCTGGCGGCTCCGGGCGGGGAGGTGGGGGGGTTGCGGACCGGGGTGGAGCTGGTGCTGCGGCAGTTCAAAGAGGTGCTGGCCAAGTTCGATGTGGTGGAGGTGAACCCCCAGGGCCAGCCGTTCGATCCGTCCCGGCACGAGGCCATCGGTCGGGAGGTGCGGGAGGACGTGGCGGAGAACACGGTGGTGGCGGTGCTGCAGCGCGGGTACCTCCTGGGAGACAGGCTGCTGCGCCCGGCGCTGGTGGTGGTAGCGGCCCCCTCGGCAGCGGGCTCGGAAGGCGGTAAGCCGTCATGAGCAAGATCATCGGCATCGATCTGGGAACCACCAACTCCTGCGCGGCGTGGGTGGAAGGGGCGCGCCCCGTGGTGGTGCCCAACCGCGAGGGGGCCCGGACCACACCGTCGGTCGTGGCCCGGGCGGCGGACGGGGAGCTGCTGGTGGGACAGATCGCCCGGCGCCAGGCGCTCACCAACGCCAGGAACACGATCTACGCCGTGAAGCGGCTCATCGGCAGGAAGTTCGACACCCCCGAGGTGAAGCGGGCGCGGGAGCTGGTGCCGTACGCCATCGTCGAGGCGCCCAACGGCGACGCGTACGTGGAAATGGCATCCAAGATGTACTCGCCCCAGGAGATCTCCTCGTTCGTCCTGCGCGAGATCAAGGAGTACTGCGAGGCGGCGCTGGGCCAGCCGGTGGAGCAGGCCATCATCACCGTGCCTGCCTACTTCGACGACTCGCAGCGCCAGGCCACGAAGGACGCCGGTACCCTGGCCGGTCTCGAGGTGGTCCGCATCATCAACGAGCCCACCGCGGCGTCGCTGGCCTACGGTTTCGGCCGGGAGACACCGGAGACGATCGCCGTCTACGATCTGGGCGGGGGCACCTTCGATATCTCGATCCTCGAGATCAGCGAAGGGCTGTACGAGGTGCGGGCCACCGCCGGCGACACGTTCTTGGGGGGCGAGGACTTCGACGCCCGGATCATCGATTTTCTCCTGGAGCACTTCGAGCGCGAGACGCGCGTGGACCTGCGCGGCGATTCGATGGCGATGCAGCGCCTCAAGGAGGCGGCCGAGGCCGCCAAGTGCGAGTTGTCCACCGCGCCGGTGGCGACCATCAGCCTCCCCTTCATCGCCGCCAGCGCGAGCGAGGCGCTGCACCTCAACTACACGCTGAGCCGCGAGCAGTTGGAGGACCTGGTGCGGGACCTGGTCCTCAAGACCCTGGACCCCTGCCGGGACGCGCTGGCCCAGGCGGGCATCCCCCGCGAGAAGATCCAGCAGGTCATCCTGGTGGGGGGGCAAACACGGATGCCGCTGGTGGCGAGGACAGTGGCCGAGTTCTTCGGCCGGCAGCCGTCCCGGGAGGTGAACCCCGACGAGGTGGTGGCCATCGGGGCGGCGATCCAGGGGGGCATCCTCCAGGGCGAGATCAAGGACCTGGTGCTCTTGGACGTCACCCCCCTGTCGCTGGGCATCGCTACCCACGGCGATCTCTTCACCAAGCTGATCGAGCGCAACTCCACGATCCCCACCCGGAGGTCGCAAATCTTCACCACCGTCACCGACAACCAACGGGTGGTCGAGATTCACGTGCTCCAGGGGGAGCGGGAGATCGCCTCGGAGAACAAGTCGCTCGGCAAGTTCGAACTGGTGGGCATCCCTCCTGCCCCGCGCGGCGTCCCCCAGATCGAGGTGACCTTTGCCATCGACTCCAACGGCATCGTCCAGGTCACCGCGAAGGATATGGCGACGGGGCGCGAGCAGTCCATCGAGGTGAACCCCGCCGGCGGCCTCACCAAGGAAGAGATCGAACGGATGATTGCCGAGGCGGACCGGCACCGCCGCGAGGATCAGCGGCGCAAGGAGGTGCGGCTGCTCCGCAACCGGTTGGAGGGGTTGTTGTACACCAACGAACGCGTCTTCAAGGAGTTCGGGAACCTGCTGGAGGAGGCTACGCGGGCCACCGTGAAGGAGGCGCTGGAGAAGGGGCGGCGGCTCCTCGATTCGGAGGACACGGCGCTCTTGGAGGGCGCGCTGGCCGAGGTGCAAGTGGCGGCCCGGCACCTCACCGAGGTGATGCTGATCGACCCCACCCGAACTCTCTGGTCGGGCGCGGGACTCGGTGAGGGGGAGCGGGGGAGATGACCGCGCGCCGCGACTACTACGAGGTGCTGGGAGTCGGCCGGAACGCGAGCAAGGACGAGATCAAGGCGGCGTACCGGAAGTTGGCCCTCAAGTACCACCCCGACAAGAACCCGGGCGACAAGGAGGCCGAGGAGCGGTTCAAGGAGGCGGCCGAGGCCTACGCCGTCCTCTCGGACCCGGAGAAGCGGGCCCACTACGACCGCTTCGGGCACGCCGGCGTCGGCGAGCAGCCCTTTACCGGGTTCGATGCCTCCATCTTCGGGGACTTCGCCGACATCCTGGGCAACTTCTTCGGCTTCGAATCGTTTTTCGGCGGCGCCCGCCGCGCCACCGGGCCCGAGCGCGGCGCCGATCTCCGCACCGTCTTGACCATCTCTTTTGCCGAGATGGCCAGCGGTGTGGAGCGCACGATCACCGTCCCCAGGGAGGAGAACTGTTCCGCCTGCGGCGGCAGCGGCGCCGCTCCCGGGACGAGTCCGCAGACCTGCTCCCTGTGCCGCGGCCGGGGGCAGGTCCGGACCAGCCAGGGGTTCTTCACCATGGTCCGGCCGTGCCCCCGCTGCGGGGGCGCCGGCAGCGTCATCTCCAGCCCCTGCCAGCAGTGCGGTGGCACCGGGCGGGTAGAGCGGCGCCACCAGGTGTCCATCCGCGTCCCCGCCGGCGTGGAGGACGGCACGCGGCTGCGGGTGGTGGGCCAGGGGGAGGCGGGGGTGCGGGGGGGACCGCCAGGCGACCTGTACGTGGTGGTGCGGGTGGAGCCGCACGAGTTCTTGGCCCGCGACGGCGCGGATTTGCACGTGGAGCAGGAGATCTCGGCGTTCTTTGCCGCCCTCGGGGGGGAGATCGAGGTACTGGGTCTCGAGGGGCCGGAGCGCGTCCAAGTGCCAGCTGGGTCCCAGCCCCAGGACACCCTCGTGCTGCGGGGCAAGGGTTTGCCGCGGCTGCGGCGGAGCGGGCGCGGGGATCTGGTGGTCCACCTCAAGGTGGTGGTGCCGCGCCGGCTCACGGCGCGTCAGCGGGAGCTGGTGGAGCAGCTCGTGCGGGACGAGAACCGCCCGGGCGTCTTCCGCAAGGTCAAGGAGTTCCTCGAGGGTAGCGGGTCGTGAGCCACTACCTCACGGTCACGTGCCGGCTCCCGGCGGATGCCGAGGAGCGGCTGGCGCAGGCGTTGGAGCGGTGGCCCGTGCTGGGCTGTCAGGTGGAGGACGCCGGGTCGGACGTGGACGTGACCGTTTTCCTCGAGGAGGGCGAGAATCGGGTCCTCGCACGCGTCCGCGAGGACCTGCGCGCCCTGGGAGGCCGCGACCTCTCGGTGGGGAGCTTCGCCGACCAGGACTGGCTGCTTCGCTACCGGCTCGAGGTCTCCCCCATTGCCGTGGGCCAGCGGTTCTGGTTCGACCCCCACCCCGCGGCGCCCACCCCGCCCCCGCCGGGCCGCCTCCACCTCTTCGTGGAGCCGCGCCAGGCCTTCGGCACGGGTTCCCACGAATCCACCCAGTTGGTGCTGCTCTTGCTGGAAGAGATGGCCGTAGCCGGCCGGAGGGTGCTCGACGTGGGCACCGGTTCGGGCATCCTCTGCCTTGCCGCCACCGCCCTCGGCGCAGCCAGCGCCGTGGGCTTCGACATCGATCTCGACGCGGTGATCGTCGCCCGACAGACGGTGGCGGTGCAGCGGCAGGCGTTGCCGGTTCTCCTGTTCGCCGGCTCGGTGGCGGCGCTGCGGGGGAGACGGCGCTTCGACCTGGTACTGGCCAACTTGATCCCGGCGCAGCTGGAGCCGCTCCTGCCCGCAATCCGCCGCGTCATGCGCGACGACGCCACGCTCATCGTCTCGGGTCTGATGGTGGATCAGTGCCAGGCGCTGGCGGCGGAGCTGGAGCGCTTCCACCTGCGCGTGGAGGAGACCCGCGAGCTGGGAGAGTGGGCAGCGTTTCGCTGCCGCAGCGTATGAGCGTGACACGGCTCGTGGTGGGGGCCGGTTCGATACAGGTGGGGGAGGTGGTGTTGCCGCCAGCAGCGGCGCGCCACGCCTGGGTGGCCCGCGTGCGGGAGGGGGATCCCCTCGAGCTCGTGGACCTGGCCGGTGCGGTGGGCGTGGGGCGCCTGCTGCGGTGGGAGGGGAAGCAGTGCCGCGTGCAGGTGGAGCAGGTGCTCACGGGGCGCGGCGAGCCGCCGGAACCCGTGGTACTCGGACTGGGGCTGCTGCACACCGCCGCCTTCGACTGGGCGGTGGAAAAGGCGACGGAGCTCGGGGCCACTACCGTCGTGCCCGTCCTTTCCGAGCGGGTCCAGGGGCGGGTGGCGCGTCCCCGCGGGGAGCGGTGGGAGCGGATCGCGGCCGCTGCCGTGGCCCAGTGCGGCCGGAGCCGCCCCCCGCGGATCACCGCGGCCGTGCCGCTGGCGGCGTTCCTGGCGGGTGCTGAGGGCTTGCGGCTGGTGGCGGACCCAGCGGCGGAGCGCCTCGCCGCGCCGCTGGCCACCGGCGGATGCGGTCTCACGGCGCTGGTGGGACCGGAGGGCGGCTTCACCGAGGAGGAGCGGCGCGCGCTTCGGGATGCGGGGTTCATCCCGTTGGGGCTCGGGCCGCGCACGCTGCGCGCCGAGACCGCCGCCGTAGCGGCCCTCACCGTGGCTCAGCACCTCGCCGGCTGGCTGTAGGAACGGGAAGGGGAAGCAACAGCGTCGGCGCGATAGGCGGCCCTTCCCTGGGCCGCGGGCAACGGGCCACGGTTACTGGCGGCGCAGCACGAGCAGGCGCGGCTCGGTCATCTCCTCCACCGCCCAGCGCGGGCCCTCACGACCCACCCCCGACTGCTTGACCCCGCCGTACGGCATCGGGTCGGTGCGCCAGGAGGGTATGTCCCCCTGGATAATGCCCCCGACCTCCAGGGTCTCGAAGGCGGCCTGGAGCTTTTCCAGGTCCGAGGTGAAGAGTCCGGCCTGCAGGCCGTACGGGGAGTCGTTGACCATCGCCAGTGCCTGTGGGAAATCGTCGTACACGGCCAGCGCCGCCACCGGGGCGAACGCCTCCGCGCACCACAGGCGGGCGGTGGACGGCACCCCTTCCAGGAGCAGCGGGCTCACCAGCGAGTCGCGGCGCTGCGGCTGGGTGAGTAGGTGTGCCCCCGCCTCGGTGGCCTCGGCCACCCAGGCCTGGATGCGGTCGGCATCGCCGGAAGAGATCATCGGGCCGCACAGGACCCCGTCCTGGGAGGGATCCCCCGTCGGGAACGTCTCGGTGGCGGCCACCAGCTCGTCGCGGAAGCGGGCCGCGATGGAGCGGTGGACGAGGACCCGCTGCACCGAGATGCACGACTGGCCGGCATAGGCGTACGCGCCGGCGGCGACGCGGCGGGCCACCGCCGCCAGATCTCCCGCGTCCGCTTCCACGATCACTGCCGCATTGCCCCCCAGCTCCAAGCAGACGCGGCGCTCCCAGGCGATCCGCTTCAGTTCCCACCCCACCTCGGCCGAGCCCGTGAAGGTGACGAGCCGCACGCGGGGGTCGGTGAGGAGGGGGATTGCCTCGTCAGCGCGGCAGGGCACCACGCTGAGACCGCCGGCGGGGACACCCGCTTCGACGAGGAGGCGGCCGAGCAGCAGGGCGGGCGAGGGGGTCTGGGAGGCGGGTTTGAGTACGATGGGGCACCCGGCTGCCACGGCGGGAGCCAGCTTGTGTGCCACCAGATTCAGGGGGAAGTTGAAGGGCGTGATCCCCACCACCACCCCCACGGGAAACCGGCGCAGGAGGCCCAACCTCCCCTCGCCGGAAGGGAATCCGCCCAGGTCCAAAAGCTGCCCCTCGGGGGAGCGCGCCACGCGGGCCGCCTCGAGCAGCGTTTCCGCGCACCGTTCCGCCTCCAGCCTCGCCAGGGCCACCGGTTTGCCCGCCTCCTCGACGAGCACCTGCGCCAGCTCCTCCCGCTGCGCCCGGACCGTGGTGGCCGCGGCTTCGAGAATCGAGGCGCGGCGGTGCGGCGGGAGGGCGGCCATGGCTGAGCGGGCCTGGGCGGCCGCGTCCAGCGCCCGTGCCAGGTGGCGTTCCCCGCAGCGCGCCACGCGGGCTACGGTGCGGCCGTCGTACGGCGAGCGCACCTCGAGGACGTCGCCGCTGCCCACCCACTCACCACCCACCAGCGCGTGAAGTTCCCGCATACGACCTCCCCTCGCATGCTACCGCACCGGCAAAGGAGGTGGCGGCGGAGGCGAGGGGAGGAGGCACCGGTGCGAAAAGAGTGGGGCCGCTCCCCCCCGAAAGCGGCCCCGAATCCCGTCGGAGACGGGATGGAGGTTGCCCTCCAAACGCGGCCAACACCCGAGCGCCGCCGTGTATTCCCGGGGGATCAGTACGCGACCTGGAGCGTGAGCTGGATGCGGTCGTCGTCGCGCTTTCCGGCCCTGTCGAAGGAGACGCGGTCGTAGTCGAGGACGAGGTCGTTGCCGCCGCCCAGGTGGTAGACGACGCCGGCGATGGCCCGGGTACTGGCGTCGTCCGCCGCGTCCTTGTCGGGGTCGAACCGGTCGTAGCGGCCGATTAGGCCCCACGTTTTCGAGAGCTTGGCCTCGGCGAAGACCGACCAGCCGTCGCGCTGGAGGGCGCGCCCGGTGCGGTCCAGGGCGTCGCCTTTCTGGTTGCCCACGGCGTCGGTGACGGTGGCGGTGAGCACGTAGCGGCGGTGCTCGAAGCTCGCCATGAGGGCGTCCACCTGCCAGTCGGGCTCGCTCTCGGTGTTGCCCTTGCCGCGCACGCCGAAGTAGGAGAGCTGGAAGCCCGGCGCGAGGTCCGGCAGGGGGCGTAACGTGAGGCGCCCTTCCAAGGCTTTGTTGGTGTTCTTCTCGGCGGCATGGTAGCCGCCGCCGTTGTAGACGCCCAGCGCCAGCGAGCCCCAGCGCCCGGGATACGCCTTGCTGACGCTTTTCTGGTACTCCTCGGGAAGGGTGCCCCCGAGGAGGGCCATGAAGGTGAGCCCATAGTCGGCCGAGTTGAAGAGCCCGTTGCGCTCCATGAACATGGTGTCCTGCATGCGGTAGTTGTTGATGTGCTCCTCGAAGTCGAGCCAGGGCATGTGGACCACGCCCACCTCGAGTTCGGGTTTCGTGAGAAACCCCAGGTCGGGCGCCGCGAACTTGGCGTAGGCGTACTTCAGCCGCACCTTGATGTCGCCCGAGGAGTCGAGGGTGGTGTCCGGGGTGATGCGCGCCGACAGCCACGGTTTGACCTTCGCCTCCACGTTGAGGTAGCCGCGCTTGATGACGAACTTCGAGTAATCGGCGCCGCCCGTGCTGCCGTCCTGATAGGAGAGGTACCAGAGCGCCCCGATCTTCACCTGCGGGAAGGTGGGCGGGGGAGGCGGCGGAGGCGGCGGTGTGGGTCGCTCGTAGGGAGGGAGGCCGTGCTTGAAGAGGTAGAGATCGATGGCGGTCTCGTTCTCGGCCACCACCGTCTCGCCGTTGGGCCCCCGCCCGACGAGGGTGACGGACTGCCCCATCTCCCCCGACTGCTCCCACAGCCGGGCGCGTTCCGGGGTGTTGAAGACGTAGATCCGCCCGTCCCGCTCGACTTCCTTGTAGTACAGTCCCTTGACCTGGGCCGAGGCGGCGGCGGGGCCGGCCCCGAGGGCAACGGCGACCAGCATCGCCAGTGCCTGCATGCTTCGCCCGATCGGGCCGGTGGACTTGGTGGCCTTGTGCCGTGCCGCGCCGCGATTGGTGCTCGATGTGCTCCCCATGACGCCCGCTCCTCCTCCGTGACGGCGCGCTGACCGCCCGCCGTCCCGCGAAGCTATAGGCCGGCCCTTTGAAGGCCGGGTGAAGACGAGAGCGGCTGCCGCTCCTCGCCGAGCCTCACAGCGAGAGGAGGAACTCGTCAATGGCAGCGGCGGCGTCCGCGGCCTCACGGTACGTCCGTGCGCAGATACCTGGCAGCCCGAGGAGTAGCCGCGAGACCCGCGCGCCCTCGCGGTGGAGGAGCAGCACCGGCAGCCGACGCGCGAGGGCCGTGGCCACCTCCACGCCGACACCGTGCGACGGCGTGCTGACCTCCGCGATCAGCGCGTCGCAGGAAGCGAGCCAGGCGAGGTCGCGCTGGGCAAGCTGGGCATGGGTGAGGTGGGCGTCGCGGGCGCGGGCGTCGGCCTCCACGATGTGCCGTGTCGGCACCTCGTGCCCCTGCGCCTCCAGGTGGCCGAGGAGCGCCTGCAACAGCGGGAGGCTGCGGGATTCGTTGGTGATGGCGGCGGCGAAGTAGACGCGCATGGTGCAGTCTACGCTGCCCTGCCCGGCCCGTTCCAGAGAAGGCCCTAAGAGGCGGTGGTGCGGCGCCGGTGCAGTAGACTCTCCCCGTGGCGACGAGACCGCTCGTAATTGCCATCGACGGCCCGGCCGGGGCGGGGAAGTCCGCGGCGGCGCGGGAGCTCGCGCGCCGCCTCGGGCTGCCCTACCTGGACACCGGGGCGATGTACCGGGCGGTGGCGGTGGCGGCCCGGCGCGCGGGCCTCCGTCCTCCTCTGGACGCCGGCGGCGAGGCCCAGGTGGTGGCGCTGGCCGAGCAGGCGAGGATCAGCTTTTCCGGCAACCCGGACGCCCTGCGGGTCCTTCTCGATGGCCTCGATGTCACGGACGAGTTGCGCGATCCGGAGATTTCCCGGCTCGCCTCGGTGGTCTCCGCCATCCCCGGCGTGCGCCGGGCGCTCGTGGCGAGGCAGCGGGAGTTCGTGGCGGGGCGAGGTGGGGTGGTGGAGGGGCGTGATATCGGCACGGTGGTCTTCCCTGACGCCTCCCTCAAGGTGTTCCTCACCGCCTCCCCGGAGGTGCGGGCACAGCGGCGCTTCGAGGAGCTGCGCCGCCGAGGGGTCGCGGTGGCGTGGGAGGCGGTGGTGGAGGAGCAGAAGTGCCGCGATCTGCGCGACGCCACGCGCGCCGACAGCCCCCTGCGCCCGGCCGAGGACGCCTGCATCCTCGACACCTCCCAGCTGACGCTGCCCCAGGTGGTCGCCGCGCTCGAGGAACTGGCGGCCCGCGCGGTGGCGAGCTAGACGGTGCGCCCTGCCCGCAGCAGGTGCGATCCCGTTACGGGGCCGCGCTGCCGCGCGGTCGGCACGCCGCCGCATGCCGCTGGATGAGGGCCACTGGCACGGTGCCTTCGACCGATACCAGGGTGCCGTCCAGCCCGACGCGCACATCCCGCAACACCTCCACCAGCTCCGGCGCGATTTCCTGGGCGTGCAGCCGCATCGCGGCCAGGGCGCCCTTGACGGCGTCGCGGAGCAGCTCGGCGTTGTCGGGCGTATCCGCCTGCGCGAAGCCGCGCACCTCGAGGGAGGTGCCGAGCAGAGCCTGGCCCGTGACCCGGCGGACGGTGCGGGAGGCGAGCAGCACGTCGCGCACGTCGCCGGCACCCTCGGCGGCCTCGGCCATCTCGGCGGCGCGCGGCGCGTGGGCGGCGACGTCGGCGACGAACCAGAGGTGCGCTGCCGTGTCGAGGCGGCCCGCGGCGACCTCGGCGTCCACCAGCGGATTGCCGGCCGGCCGGCGCATCGCCGCGGCGGCAACAGCTCGGTCGCTGCCCACCATCACGAGGCCGGCAAGCGGGTAGACGAGCGCGCTGTGCTCGGTGCCGCTGGCGTCCCTGTCCGTCATGCGGTAGGCCGCGCCGCCGGGCAGCGGCACGACGGTCGCCCCGCGGGCGAGGAGCGCCGACCCCATCGAGGCGGGGTCGAAGCGGCCGGCGAAGAGCGCGAGCGCCTCCTCGCGGCCGTCCTTGAGGGCGACGCCGACGACCATGGCATCGACGTCCTTCACGGGATCCAGGCCGGCGTCGCGCAGGAAGGCGGCGGCATCGTCGTCGACGCCGCTCCACGGCGCCTGGTGCTCGAGCAGCCACTGCTGGACCGTGGGGTTGGTGCGCAGCGCCGCCACGTCCACGGCCAGCGCGACCTGGGCGTCGGCAGGCAGGTAGCCGACGAGGTCGGCGGGAACGGTGGCCGCCCAGAGCGGGGCGGCGAGCAGAACGGCAGTGGCGAGGATCGCGACTTTACGCATGGATTCCTCCTAGAAGTCCCTTCTTGCAAAGCGGAACACTGCCAGCGCAAGACACGCGAGGCCGAAGGCGCCGGTGGTGGCGAGCGACAGCGGCGAGGGCGTGCCGCGGCCGAGCACCAGCTCCACCATCTCCTTCCCCAGCTCGGCTGACTTGGGCAGGATCCAGTACAGCCCCTGGACCACGTGGGCGGCGAGGCGCGAGTCCATGGCAGCGGCGATACGGTCGTGGGCGGCGAGGGGCATGGTCACCATGTAGACGGCGTAGGGGATCATGATCGACAGCGGTGTCGAGCCCGACAGCGCCCCCACCAGGAACATGAGGCCGAGGTACGAGAGGAAGACGAAGAAGATGAGGATCCCGGCCGCCAGGAAGCGGAAGTTCCACACCCCGGTCTTGAGCGACACCACGAGGAACACGCCGCCGCACAGGTACGCAATGTTGGCCGCCACCACCGTCACCGCGCCCAGGAAGCGGCCGAGCAGCACGTGGGGGCGCGAGACGGGCCGCGTCAGGTAGAGATCCACGGTACCGCGCCTCATCAGGTTCGGCACCTGCGAGCCGGTGGTGAAGACCGCGAGGAACAGGCCCAACGCGTACGCCATCCCGGCAAAGAAGGCTTCGCCGGTGGTGACCACCTCGTCGATGGGGACGGATCTGCTCGGCATCTCGAACGCCTTGCCGAACAGCGAGCCGGCGGCGAGCGCCCCGTCCACGATATCGAGGTTGAGGGCGAACGTCAGGGTGAGGATGAACAGAGTCGAGGCGATCACGAACCCGAGGAGGGTGTAGCGCGCGAACGCCTCGCGCCAGGTGTCCACGACGAGGGCCCAGGTCTTCATCGGCCGTTCTCCTGGCTCACCACCTCGACGAAGACGTCCTCGAGGGCAGTGCGCACCTGGGTGACCTCGGCCACCAGCAGCCCCTGGCCGCGGATCGCGTCGATCATGCGGTTGAGCTCCGCCAGGTCTCCCACCTCTACCTCCACCCTGCCGTTGGTGGCAACCAGGCGCTTCGCCTGGAGCGTCGCCGGGTCGAGCCGCGGCTGGTCGTGGGGTGCGAGGCGGATGGCGAAGCGCATGGTCGGCCGCGTGAGGTCCTCGACACGGCCCTCGCGCACCACCTGGCCGCGGTCGAGGATGGCGACGCGGTCGCACGTGCGCTCCACCTCGGAGAGCAGGTGGGAGTTGATGAAGATCGTCGTGCCGCGCTCCTTGCAGTGCAGCAGAATGTCGCGGATCTTCCGCCGCCCCACCGGGTCCACGCCGTCGGTGGGCTCGTCGAGGAAGAGAATGTCCGGGTCGTCGATGAGCGCCGCGGCGAGCCCGAGGCGCTGCGTCATGCCCTTGGAGTACTTGCCGAGGCGGTCGCGGCCGCGATCCTCGAGCTCCACCAGGCGCAGCAGGTCCGGGATGCGGGCGGCGAGCGCGCTCTCCGGCACGCCGGCCATGCGGCCGAACAGGCGCAGCGCCTCGGCGCCGGGCAGGTAGTCCGGGAAGCGGTGCCCCTCGGGCAGGTAGCCCACCCGGCGCCGCGCCGACGCCCACCGGGGATCGACCCCGCGCAACCGCACCGTGCCGCCCGTCGGGCGCGACAGGCCGAGCAGCACCTTGACAAGCGTCGTCTTGCCGGCGCCGTTGGCGCCCAGCAGGCCGAAAACCTCCCCGCGCCGCACGGCGAGGCTCACCCCGTCGAGGGCGCGCAACGGGCGCCGCACCGAGCGATAGACCTTGACGAGATCGCGCGTCTCGATGACGGTCGGGTTCGCTTCCACGCCCATTCATACGTAATCTTGCAGGTCCGTGTTCCCGCTTGCCTCTCTGGCGGGCTGAGGCGGTCAGGAAGCAGGTCGGAGTGGAAGATGCCGAGGCGTCCTGGGGTGTTCGTGCCAGGGGCGTGGTACCACGTCTCCTGCCGCGTGGCGCGCGGGGAGCGCGTTCTGGCTGATCCGGAGGAGGCCGGAGCGTTGCGTGCCGTCATCCGGGAAGTCAAGCGCGAGCATGGGTTGGGGATCGCAGCGTGGTGCATCATGGCGAGCCACTACCATCTCGCGGTGCGGGCAGGCCGCCAGGCGCTGTGGCGTTCGATGCGACTCATCCGTCGTCGAGGGCGAGCGCTACCTCCGATAGCTCATCGCGTACATCCACCTCAACCCGCTGGCGGCGGGAGTGGTCGAGGACCCGGCGGCATTGGCTTGGAGCGGGCACACCGAGCTCATCGAGCGGGCGGGAAATCCTCTGGCAGATGTCGACGAGGCGCTCATCCTGTTCGGTCCGCGACGAGCCGCAAAGCGGCAGACATACGTGCGGGTGCTCCGGGGTGGCGCCAGGCGAAGTGGATGGGCGAGGTTGCAGGGAAGCTGCCGTGGTGGGGACGTCGCGGGGCCGACGACGGGCCGCTTGCGCCAGAGGCGGGCGTGCCGCGCCTCGACGTGCTGGGGGCCAGTACGGTTGCGCCGCGCACACGACATGGGCGGTGGACGACTACCTTGCGGTCGGATGTCGTTTCTTGGGTGGGGAACCCATCGCGTGGCGGGGCCGAAGCAAGGGTATACTGGTGACGCGGATGCGGGAACTCATGCCGATGGTCGGGGTGGAGGTCTACGGGCTGCGTGTCAACGAGCTGGCGGCAGCGTGGGGGATGAACGCCGGAAGCGCGAGCCGCCTGCTTTGGCGAGCGCTCGACCGCCTGCGTGAAGATGAGGACTACCGTAGGCAGCGGCTTGAGTTGGAGGCGCGGTTGGCGGAAATCGCGTCCACTCAAATGCCTGCAAACAGAAGGTGAGAAGGTGATACCTGGTACCACGAGAAAAGGGGAGGACACGGATATGCTGCAGCGAAAGGTAATGTACCTCGTGGCGGCCGTGGCGGTCTTGGGCTGGGCGAGCCCGACCGCCGGCCAGGCCATCCTCATCGACTTCGAGCACGATCCCTCGGGCAACGTCATGCTGCCCGGCATGCGGATCGACGCGCTGTACGGCTCGATGTACTTCTCGACGGTGAGCGGGCCAAGTAGCCACGTGTACACAACCAACGACAAGCCGGCGGGTTTTGGCTCGGGGACGAACGGCATCAGCATTTACGCTCCCCCGACATCGTCCGACTTCAACGAGGGGGGTGGACGCATCCGGGTCACCTTCGAGAGCTCGCCGAGCTCGGTGTGTATCGCGTTTCGCCCGAACGACCCCGACGACCGCGCGGTGATGCGCGCCTACGACGCGGCCAACCACCAGCTGGCCGAGACGATCTCGGCGGCTGGGGTGACGGGCAACGTTTGTGTGTCGGCATTCTCGATCCACCACGTGGAGTTCGCGGGCTACGCCAACTACTACGGTCGCTTCGATGATCTATCGGTGTCCTACGCGGCGGGACCGATGAGCGGCCCGTTCTACCTGCCGGCGGCTGCCAACTCGCCCGGCGTGGGCGGCACGAGCTGGCGCACCAACGTGGAAATCCTCAACCGCAGCAGCGGCACCGCCAACGTGTCCATCGAGTGGCTACCCTGGAACCAGGCGAACCCCTCGCCCGTCAAGCAGACCTACACGCTGGGTGGGGGCCGGGCGATGCGCTACGAAAACGCCGTCGCCACACTGTTCGGTGCTTCCGGCAGCGGTACGCTGCGCATCACCGGTCTCGGCGGCAACCTCCTCGTCAACGCGCGGACCTACAACACGGCTGCGAGCGGCACCTACGGGCAGTACATCGGCGGTCTTGTGCTCAGTGACGGGGTGCAGCCTGCCAGGCAGCAGGTCTTGCTGCACCTGTCCCAGTCCACCTCGGACACGACCGGATTCCGCACCAACCTGGGCTTGGTGAGTGCGACGCCCTACCAGATCGTGGTGAATGCCGCGTTCTACGACCGGACCGGAGCGCTGCTCGGCACGAAGACGTACACGCTGCGGGAGTACGAGTCCACGCAGATCACCAAGGTCTTCAACACCGTCACCTCGGGAGGGGTGGAGGACGGCTACATCGTGGTGTCCTCCGACAGCCCCGGTGCGGTGTTCTTCGCCTACGCCTCGATGATCGACAACCGCAGCGGCGACGGGGTGCACATCCCGGCCCGATAACCGCGTCCCCCTGGGCCGGGGGAGCTGGGGCGCGCGCGGTCTTAAGCGAAGCGCTGCAGCCGGGCGATGCGCTCCTCCAGCGGCGGGTGGGTGGCGAAGAGCAGCGCGAGGCCGCCCCGCCTGCCCGCGATCTTCAAGGTCGCCAGGGCCTGGTGCTGCGTGTCCACCAGCTCGTGGGTACGCTGCAGCGCCTGGAGGGCAGCGATCATGTTGCCGCGCCCAGCGACACGCGCACCGCCGGCGTCCGCGCGGAACTCGCGCCAGCGCGAGAAGGCGGCGACCACCATGGCACCGAGCAGCGACAGGAGGATCTCCAGCACGAAGGTGATGAGGAACTGCAGCCCCCAGGAGCCCCCCCGCTCCTCGTCGCGCCGCAGGAACTGCACCAGCGCGAAGGCGATGACGCGGGCAAAGAACATAACGAAGACGTTGATGACGCCCTGCAGGAGGGTCATGGTCACCATGTCGCCGTTGGCGATGTGGGCGATCTCGTGCCCGAGCACGCCCTCCACCTCCTGACGGTTCATGCGGCGGAGCAGCCCCGAGGAGACGGCGACCAGGGCGCGGCTCTTGGACGGTCCGGTAGCGAAGGCGTTGACTTCGGGCGAGTCGTAGACGCCGACCTCCGGCATCTTCGGAAGGCCCGCAGCGCGGGCCAGGTTGTGCACGGTGGCCACCAGCTCCCGGGCGGCGGGGTCGGGCGAAGAAGGCTCGATGACGTGAACGCCCATCGTCCACTTGGCCATGACCCGGGAGAGGGAGAGGGAGATGAACGCCCCGCCCATCCCCCACACCGCACAGAAGACGAGCAGCGCCCGGTAGTTGATGCCGCTGGCCTCGAGGTAGGGGCGCACCCCCAGCAGGTTCAAGGTGATGCTGATGGTCAGCACCACCAGAATGTTGACGGCCACGAACAGGACGACTCGCTTGGCGATGGCCATGCTGCAACCTCCAGCGCCCGCCGCGGCTCCCCCTCCCGCGCCCCTCCGCCGGGGTCCGCGGGGTGCGGCAGGCGACACGATGATACCTGAACCGAGGGCGGGGCCGGTGTGCCGGTCCCCGCTTTGGGGCTATCCGCCGGGCGAACCTGTCGACCCGTGCTTGACCGAGGGGACGCGGGGACCTACAGTCTTGCGAGAATCGGTCCGTCCTCGGGGGCAGCGTGGGCGACTTCGACGTGGATGTCATCGTCATCGGCTCGGGCTTCGGCGGCTCGGTGGCGGCGCTGCGCCTCACCGAGAAGGGCTACCGCGTGCTCGTCCTGGAAAAGGGGAAGCGGTGGGAGCCCGAGCAGTTCGCGGCCACCAACTGGAACATCCCCAAGTCGTTCTGGTTCCCCTGGCTGGGCTGCTACGGGATCTGGGCGCTGCACCTGCTGCGCGACGTGCTGGTGCTGCGGGGTGTGGGCGTGGGCGGCGGCAGCCTGGTGTACGCGAACACGCTGCTGGTACCGCCCGACTCGGTGTGGGACGACCCGCTCTGGAAGGGGCTCGAGGACTGGCGGCGCATCATGCCCGCCCACTACGCCACGGCGCAGCGCATGCTGGGGGCCACCGTCAACCCGCGCCTGGGCCCGGCGGACGAGGCGCTGCGGCGCTCCGCCGAGCGGCGCGGCACGCAGCACACGTTCCGCCCCACCCAGGTGGGGGTGTTCTTTGGGGAGGCGGGGGAGGAGGTCGCGGACCCCTACTTCGGCGGCAATGGGCCACCCCGCAGGGGGTGCACCTTCTGCGGCGCCTGCATGACCGGGTGTCGCGACGGCGCCAAGAACACCCTCGATAAGAACTATCTTCACCTCGCCGAGCGCGGGGGGGCGAAGATCGTGCCCGAGACGCGGGTCACTCTCCTCGAGCCCCTGGACGGCCGAGGGTGGCGGGTGCTGTGGCGCCGTTCGACCGACAGGATCTTCCCGGAAAAGGGTGCGCTGCGCTCGAAGATGGTCGTGCTTGCCGGGGGCGTCCTCGGCACCGTGCCTCTTCTCATGGACAGCCAGCGGGCCGGGAAGCTCCCGGGCCTTTCGCCCCGGCTCGGCGGTTTTGCCCGCACCAACTCGGAGGCCTTGCTGGGGATCACTTCGCGCAGCCGCACCGATCTCTGGAAGGGGGTGGCCATCACCTCCGAGGTGCAGATGGACCCGCACACCCACATGGAGCCGGTGCGCTTCACCAAGGGCGCCGATGTGGTGCTGCTCTTGGGCACGCTCCTCACCGATGGGGGCGGGCCAGTGCCGCGACCGGTGCGCTGGCTCGCCAACGTGGTCAGGCACCCGCTGGACTTCCTGCGCGCCACCCGGCCCTGGGGGAAGGCGGAGCGGTCGGTGGTGCTGCTGGTCATGCAGACGCAGAACAACCACACGCGGCTCGTACAGCGCCGCCGCGTGTTCTGGCCGTTCCGCCCGACCCTCACCTCGCAGCCGGTGGCGGGCCAGGCGCGGGTGCCGAGCTACATCCCCCTCGCCAACCAGGTGGCCCGGGAGCTGGGGGAGGCGCTGGACGGCATCCCGCAGAGCACCCTCAACGAGGTGCTCCTGGACGTGCCCACCACCGCCCACATCCTCGGTGGCTGCCCGATGGGTGCTTCGTGGGAGGAGGGCGTGGTGGATTCGCGCGGGCGGGTGTTCGGCCAGGAGGGGCTCCTCGTCGCCGACGGTTCGATCGTGGGTGCCAATCTGGGCGTCAACCCTTCCCTCACCATCACCGCCCTGGCCGAGCACGTGTGCAGCCACGTCCCCACCCGCGCCGATCTGGAGCACGCTGCCCGGGGCCGTGCCGGGCCGCGAGGGTGAGGGGGGACGGGCCGGGCGGGGCGCGCGGTTGACTTGGCCGGCTCTGTGTGCCACCGTTGGCGGCCAATAGGAGGGCCCCCATGCTCGATGTGGCGCGCATCCAGCGGGAACTCAAGGCGGCGGGCCTCGACGGCTGGCTGCTCTACGACTTCCGCAACCGCGACCCGCTCGCCTACCGGATCCTCGGCCTCGATTTCGGCAAGTTCACCACCCGCCGCTGGTTCTACTGGATCCCAGCGGCGGGAGAACCGGTGAAGCTGGTCTCGAAGGTGGAAGCCGGCAAGCTGGACGCGCTGCCGGGCGAGAAGCGCCCGTACCGTTCGTGGCGCGAGCTGCACGCCGCCCTGGCGGGAGCCCTGGGAGCGGCCCGGACGGTGGCCATGCAGTACTCGCCGCTGGGCAACATCCCCTACGTGTCCATCGTGGACGGCGGCACCGTGGATCTGGTGCGCTCCCTGGGCTACGAGGTGGTGTCCTCGGCGGATCTGGTGCAGACCTTCGAGGCGGTGCTGAACGAGGCGGCGTACGCGAGCCACGTGGAGGCGGGCGCGCGGGTGCAGCGGATCAAGGACGAGGCGTTTGCGCTGGTGGGGGAGGAGCTGCGCGCTGGCCGCACCCTGACCCAGTACGACGTGCAGCAGTTCATCGTCCGACGCTTTGCCGAGGAAGGCCTCGACTGCCTGGGCGAGCACCCCATCGTGGGCACCAACGAGCAGCCCGCCGACCCGCACTTCGAGCCGACCCCCGACAACGCCCGCCCGATCCGAAAGGGCGACACCCTCCTCATCGACCTGTGGGCCAAGCTGGCCCAGCCGGGCGCCATCTTCTACGACATCACCTGGTGCGGCTTCGTGGGCAACGACCCCCCCGCACGGTACGTGGAGATCTTTCGCGTGGTGCGCGATGCCCGCGACGCGGCGCTGGAGTTCGTGCGGGGGCGCTTCGCGGCGGGGCAGCCGGTGGCCGGCTGGGAGGTGGACGACGTGGCCCGCGGCGTGGTGGAGCGAGCCGGCTACGGCGAGTTCTTCGTCCACCGCACCGGCCACTCCATCGGCGAGGAGGTCCACGGCAACGGCGTGAACATCGACAACTTCGAGACCAAAGACGAACGGCTGCTGGTACCGGGGATCTGCTTTTCCATCGAGCCGGGGATCTACCTGGAGGGGGAGATGGCGGCCCGCTCGGAGATCGATGTTTTCATCACCCCTGCCGGCAGCGTCGAGGTGGCCGGGGCGATGCAGCGCGAGCTCGTCCTCATCGACGTGGGGTAGGCGAAGGTGGCGAGGGCTGCCGAAGGGGAAGTGGAGCTGGTCCGGGTGAACGGCGCGGCAGCCGCGGAGACGATCCTCGCGGCCCTGCGTGTCAACGGCATCCCGGCGCGTTCGGCGGGCGAGGCGCTCGGCTCGGTGTACGGCCTCACCCTGGATGGGCTCGGCGAGGTCGTGATCCTCGTGCCCCAGGAGTACGAGGAGCAGGCGAGGGCGCTGCTCGCGGCCGCGGACAGGCGGGAGCTGGAAATCGCGGAGGATGCCGTCGAACCGGCCATCGCCAACCTGGTGCCGCCCCCCTCCGGCGAGGAGCCATGACCGGCCTCCTCGCCCGCCGTTGCCGGCAAGGAGCAAATACTCTTCGCACAATGTCTCCCGGACCCCGGGCCGCGGTTCTCGGTCCCCGGGGGGACGGGTTGGAGGGTTCATGAGCTGGTACCTGTGGGTGCTGTTGGCGTACCTGTTGGTGCTGACGGGGTTCAACTTCTACCGCTCGCGCCAGGTGAAGACGCAGGACGACTTCATGGTGGCCGGCCGGTCGCTCTCCCTGACGAAGATGGTGTTCACGCTGGTGTGCACCTGGATCGGGTCGGGGACCTTCATTGCCGGCGCCGAGTACGCCTACTACGCCGGCTGGAGCGCCATTTGGCAGCCGGCGGGCGCTTTCCTCGGCATCGCCATCATCTACTTCGTCGCCGGCAAGGTCCGGACCTTCGGCCAGTACACCATCGGCGACATCCTCGAGGTGCGCTACGGGCGCTTTGCCCGGCTGTTCGGGGCGATCGCCCTGATCATCGCCTTCACCACCATCGTCGCCTACCAGTTCCGCGCCGGCGGCTACATCCTGAACGTGGTCACCGACGGCCGGGTTTCGCTGGAGGTGGGGCAGAGCATTGCCGCTGCCTTCGTGATCCTGTTCGTGGCCATTGGCGGCATGGTGGCGGTGGCTCACACCGATTTGCCCAACGGCATCATCATCGTGCTGGCGAGCTGCCTGGCGCTGCCCTTCGTCATCGCCACGGCGGGGGGGTGGTCGGAGATTCGCCAGGTGCTGCCGCCGGGACACTTTCAGGTTTTCTCGCCGGACTTCGGCAGGTTCCCCCCGTTGAAGGGCCTCTCCTACTTCCTCTCCACGCTCCTGCTGCTGCTGGGCGTGCAGTCCATGTACCAGAAGTTCTACGCCGCCCGCTCCCCCCGCGACGCGAAGCAGGCGGTGGCCATCTGGATCGTCGGCACCATCGTGGTGGAGACGGTGGTGATCGCCATCGCGGTGTTCGCCGGCGCCTACAACCTCGAGCACGGCACCTCCTGGGATCCGCGCTCGCTGGTGCTCAACGCGGCACGCCACATGGTGCCGGGGCCGGTGGGCGTGCTGCTGCTGGGGGCGGCCTGTGCGGTGGTGCTGTCCACGGGGATGAACTACCTGCTCTCCTCCTCCTCCAACGTGATGCGCGACATCTACCAGAAGATGCTGCGCTCCGACGTGGATCCAGCCAAGGCGGTGGCGATTCAAAAGGTGTTCATCGTCGTCATGGGGGTGTGCGCGTTCCTGATGATCTTCATTCCCACCGCTTTGAAGCTGGAGATTTCCGTGCTTCAGTACGCCTACTTCGCCTACACCATCTACGGCGTGGCGGTCACCCCGGCGCTCTTCGCGGCGCTCACCTGGAAGCGCGCCACCCGCCAGGGGGGGCTGGCCTCCATCGTCGGGGGAACGGTGGCCACCGTGTTCTTCGAGCTGCTCCTGCCGCGCCTGGCACCCTCGGTGATGGTGGCGGCCAAAGAGGGGAGTTACTTCGGCGCCGACCCCTGGGGGATCCCCAGTATCTACCCGGCGGCCCTGATATCCATCGGGGCCCTGGTGATCGTGTCGTTGCTCACCAAGCCCCCGAGCGAGGAGGAGCTGGCTCCGCTGTTCGGGGCCAAGTGACGCGCGGCGAGGGCCGTGGCCGTGCCTCCCGTGCGCCGGCCTGAGGGGCGCTGCGGCCGCCGGGAATGGTGGCTCGTGCAGCCGCGTTGGAGGCGATGCGTACCGTCCGGCCCGGGCATCGGGTCGGGTGGCGCGCGAGACGGTTGCGCCAGGGGGGCGAGATGAAGAACGTAGGCGGTGCGGATCGCGTGGTGCGGGTCGTGGTGGGGGTCGCCATCATCGGTGCCGGGGTGGCGTTCAAGAGCTGGTGGGGGGCGGTGGGCGTGGTGCCGCTGCTCACGGCCGCTCTGGGCTGGTGCCCGGCGTACCTGCCCTTCGGCATCAACACCTGTCGCAGGAAGTGATGCGGCTCGGCATGCCCGGACGCGGCTTCCGCCTCGGCGCCCTCCTGGGCCTTGCGGTGGCAGCCTGCGGCGGCTGCGGCGGGGGCGCGGACAGTCCTCCGGTTCTGGAGCGGTCGGTGCCGCCGGTGGAGGGACTGTCCGCGGACGCGCTGCGAGGCTTGCTGCGCGACGGCTCCGCTCCGGCCACGGTGGTGAACGTCTGGGCCACCTGGTGCCTGCCCTGCCGCGAGGAGTTCCCGGACCTGGTTCAGCTGGAACGGGAGTTTCGTCCCAGCGGGGTGCGCGTGGTCCTGGTTTCCGCCGACTTTCCCGACCGTCGCGGCGAGGTGGAGGCTTTCCTGGCGGAGCAGGGCGTGGGGTTCCGCACGTTCTTGAAGCAGGGCCCGGACATGGAGTTCATCGACACCCTCTCGGCCCAGTGGTCGGGCGCCCTTCCCGGCACCTTCGTGTTCGATGCCCGGGGGGCGCTGCAGTGGTCGGTGGAGGGGAAGACCGATCTGCCGACGCTGCGCAGGGTGGTGGAGACGGTTCTCGCGGGGAACGCGAGCGGGAGGTCTTGAATGCGAGTGCTCGGGATAGTGGCAACGGTGGTGTTGAGCGGCTGGGTGGCGCCGGCCCAGGGAGCCATAGGGATAGGAGCCAAGGCGCCGATGGCCGGCGTGGCCATGGAGAACGTGGACGGCCGGAGGCTGTCCATTGCCGACGCGGCGGGTCCCAAGGGAACGCTGGTGATCTTCTCCTGCAACCACTGCCCCTACGTCAAGGCGTGGGAGAGCCGCATGGTGGCCCTGGCTACCGACTGCACCAAGCGGGGCATCGGCGTCATCGTCATCAATCCCAACGATCCCGAGGCGTACCCCGAGGATGCCATGCCCGCCATGCAGCAGCGGGCCAAGGAGAAGGGGTACACGTTCCCCTACGTGGTGGACGCCACCTCGGACGTGGCGCGGGCCTTCGGCGCTACCCGGACCCCCGAGGTGTTCCTGTTCGACGCCACCGGCGCGCTGGTCTACCACGGCGCCATCGACGACAACGCCCAGGACGAGGCCAAGGTGACCAAACGCTACCTGGCCGACGCGGTGGAGGCGGTGCTGGCGGGCCGCGAGGTGGCCACCAAGGAGACCAAGGCCCTGGGCTGCTCCATCAAGTTCCGCAAGCCCGTCAGCTAGCCGCGGCCCTGGCGGCCGGCTCGCGGTGCGCAGGGACCCGGAGGGTCCCCCTGGCGAGGCGCGAGGAGCAGGGCGGTGCGGGCGGGGCTCAGCCTTCGGGGACGAGCTTGGTGGAGAGGTACCGCTCCCCCCGGTCGCAGGCGACAGCAACCACGGTTTTCCCTTTCCCCAGCTCCCGCGCCTTGGCCAGGGCGACGGAGACGATGGCGCCGGTGGACGGCCCGCAGAAGATCCCCTCCGCCAGGGCCAGTTGGCGGGCCGACTCGAAGGCCACCGCGTCGGGGACCAGGCTCTCCTCGTCGATGAGCGACGGGTCCCAGATGGGTGGCACGTAGGAACCGTCGAAAAAGAGCAGGCCTTCGATCTTCGAGTGGGGGTTGTCCGGCTCCACGGCCACCACGCGCGCCGCCAGCCCATGGTCGCGCAGGTAGCGGGCCACGCCGATGATCGTGCCACCGGTCCCCGCCCCGGCCACGAAGCAGTCCACCGCGCCGCCGGTCTGCTGGACGATCTCCTGGCCGGTGCCCCAGTAGTGCGCCTGCCAGTTGCCGGGGTTGCCGTTCTGGTTCAGGTAGAAGTACGTGTCCGTGTCCCTGGCCGCCTCCTCCACCGCCCAGATGTGGGAGTTCTGATCGGCGCCGCTGGTGAGGACGATCTCGGTGCCCCACAGCTTCATGATCTTGCGCCGTTCGATGGACTTGGTTTCCGGCATGAAGATGCGCGAGCGGTACCCTTTGAGCGCCGCCACCATACCGATGGCGATGCCGGTGTTGCCCGAGGAGGCGTCGGTGATGATGTGGTGCGGCTTGAGCGTGCCGGCTCGTTCCGCCTCGGCGATGATGTACGCGACGATGCGGTCCTTCAAGGAGCCGGAGGGGTTCCAAGCCTCCATCTTCAAGTAGACGGCCGCCATGTCCGGCCCAACCAGGCGCCGCAGGGGGAGCAAGGGGGTGTTGCCGATCATGTCCAGGAGCGAGGTTGCTTGCACGGCGTTTTCCTTTCGCGAGATGCCTCCCGCTAGGGGTGCAAGGATACACCAACAGCCCGTGGGGCCGCCGAGGCGGCTTCCCAAGGCGGGGACCGTGCCGTACAGTGGCCGGCGGGAGGTGAGCCATGTCTTGCGACGGCATGAGCACGGGCAGGGCGCTGGGCGACATGCCACCGGAAGAACTGGCACGGGCCCTCGAGGCGTTCTCCTCCTGGGTCGTGGGGTACCGCCGGGGGATCCGCGCGTGGCCGGTGCTACCGGCGGTGCCCCCCGGTACCGTGACGGCGGCGCTGCCCACGGCGCCGCCGCGCCACGGCGACGAGCCAGCCCAGTGGCTGGCGGACCTGGATCGCGTCGTCATGCCAGCGGTGACCCACTGGAACCACCCGGGTTTCCTGGCCTACTTCGGGATCTCAGGCTCGGGCCCGGGCCTCCTGGGCGAGCTGGTGTCCGCGGCCCTCAACACCAACGGGATGCTGTGGAAGACCTGCCCGGCGCTCACCGAGCTGGAGCAGGTGGTGCTGCGCTGGTACCTCCAGGCGCTGGGGTTGCCCACCTCCTGGTTCGGCATGCTCACGGACACGGCGTCCACCTCCACCCTGGTGGCCCTCGCCGCCGCCCGGCACGCAGCCTGGCCCGAGGTGCGCGAGGAGGGTTTGGGCAAGGCCCCGCCTTTGGTGCTGTACTGCTCGACGGAGGCCCACTCCTCGGTGGAGAAGGCGGGGATCGTGCTGGGCGTGGGCCGGCGGGGGGTGCGGCGGATCCCCGCCGACGGGGCGTTCCGCATGCGCGCGGATCTTCTGGAAGCAGCCATCCGCGAGGACGAGGCGCGGGGGGCCAAGCCCTTTGCCGTGGTGGCCACGGTGGGCACCACCTCGGCCACGGCCGTGGATCCGGTGGTGGAGATCGCTGCGGTGGCGCGCCGTCACGGCCTGTGGCTGCACGTGGACGCCGCCTACGCTGGCAGCGCCGCCGTGGCAGAGGAGCTCCGGTGGGTGCTGGAGGGTTGCGCCGAGGCCGATTCGCTGGTCACCAACCCCCACAAGTGGCTCTTCACCCAGATCGACTGCTCGGCCCTCTACACCGCCCGCCCGGACACGCTGCGGGCGGCCCTGTCGTTGGTGCCGGAGTACCTGCGGACGGACGCCGCCGGCGTGACCGACCTCATGGACTACTCCTTCCAGCTCGGGCGGCGTTTCCGCGCCCTCAAACTGTGGTTCGTGTTCCGCTACTTTGGCACCGAGGGGTTGGCGGCGCGGATCCGAGAGCACGTGCGGTTGGCCCGGTTGGCTGCCGAGTGGGTGGACGCCGCCCCCAACCTGGAACGGCTCGCCCCGGTGCCCCTGTCGGTGGTGTGCTTCCGCGTCCACCCTCCGGGAGTGGACGAGGAGGAGGCCCTGGAGGCGCTCAACGCCCGCGTCCTGGAGCGGGTTAACCGCGAAGGGCAGGTGTACCTGTCGCACACCAAGCTCGCCGGCCGCTACTGCCTGCGGCTCGCGGTGGGGAACCTGGGTACCGCCGAGGAGGATGTGCGCGCCGCGCTGGCTGCGGTGCAGCGGGCGGCCGGGTGAGCGGTGGCGGGTGCCTTGGACTACAATGGGCGCGTTTGGCGGTCGCAGGGAGGGAGTTGTGCACGACCCGGAAACTCAACCCGTTGAAGAGTCATCAGATCCAGTGCTTGCCGAGCTGTTCGAGGCGAGCCATACCATCCCGGAGCTGGCGGCTACCACCCGCGAAGGGGTCATCAGCGAGATCGTCGCGCGGGTGGCCGAAATGGGGCTGGTGACCGACGCCCGCTGGCTTGAGACGGCGCTCACCGAGCGCGAGCGGATGGTGCCCACCGCCATGCCGAACGGCGTCGCGTTCCTGCACGCCCGCCACCGCGCGGCGGAGAAGTTCCCGAAGCAGTTCCTGTTCCTGGCGCGGTCGAGCCGGGGGGTCCCCTTCGGTTCCCCCGACGACCGGCCCACGCACCTCTTCTTCCTGCTGGCGCTGCGCAAGGATATGGCCCACCTGCGCTGGTTGGCGCGCCTCTCCTGGATCTGCCGCAACCGCGCCACCGTGGCTTCCGTGCTCAAGGCCAAGACGGGCGAGGAGCTGGAACGCGCGCTGCGACTGGCCACCGAGGAGCTGCCGGGCAACCTGCGCCAGAAGTGAGGGGCTTCAGTTGAGGTAGCCGGCCAGGGCGCGCGCAAAGGAGCTGCGCCGGAGCTTGTTCAACGACTGGGTCTCGATCTGCCGGACCCGCTCCCGGGAGATGCCGAGCAGCTCGCCGATCTCGCGCAGGGTGCGGGGTTTGTCGTCCTCCAGCCCGAAGCGCATGGTGATGACTTGCCGTTCCTTGTCGGACAGCTCGCCCAGCGCCTGCCGGAGCACCTCCTCGAACGACTGCCGGGCCAGCTCGGCGTCGCTGTCGGGGATCACGTACTGCTCCAGGAGATCCCCGAACTCCGCGTCGCCGTCCGCGTCCACTGGCTGGTTGAGGGAGAGGATGGTCTGGTTGGAGGCGAGCAGCGTCCTGACCTCCTCCGGCGTCATGCCGATCTCGTCGGCGAGCTCGGCCTCCGTGGGGGTGCGTTCCAGTTCGCGGCCCAGCGCCTGGCGGGAGCGCTCAAGGCGGTAAAGGGTGTTGGCCTGCTTTTGCGGGAGGCGGAAGGTGGCGCCGTGTTCGGAGAGGGCGTGGAGGATGGCTTGGCGGATCCACCATACGGCGTAGGTGATGAACTTGACGTTGCGATCCGGGTCGAACTTCTTCGCCGCCTGGATGAGGCCGATGTTCCCCTCGTTGATCAGGTCCAGCAGGGACACGCGGGAGTGGCGGAAGCGCTTGGCGTAGGCCACCACGAAGCGCAGATTGGCCTCCACGAGGCGGCGCAACGCCTCGGGATCCTGGTGCTCCTTGATCCGTTGCCCCAGCTCCTTCTCCTCCTCGGGGGTGAGCTGCGGGAACCGCCCGATCTCCTGCAAGTACCGGCGCAGGAGGGAGGCCTCCGGGTCGCGGTGGTGCTGGTCGCCGTTCATTCGTCCTCGGCTCGCACCAGTCCCCCCTGGGGCCGCGGCACCAGGGCGTTTTCCCTGGGCACCTGCCCGCGCCGGGCCCTCTCGTTCGCTATCACCGCTGCCAGGCGTTCCAGTTCCGCCGTCAAGGCGTCGATTTGATCCTTCATATTCAGGATAACCTCGACCCCCGCCAAGTTCACTCCCAGATCCCGTGTCAGGGTGAGGATGAACTCGAGCCGCTGGCAGGCGTCCTCGTCGTAGAGGCGGGTATTGCCGGCACTGCGGGTGGGGCGGATCAGACCCTCCCGCTCGTAGAGGCGCAGCGTCTGGGGGTGCACGCCGTAGCGGCTCGCCACCCAGGAGATCATGCGGTAGCGTTTCGCTCCCTTCGTCACAGCTCCTCCGTCGCGATGGGGACGATGCGGCGGCTCCCGCTGGCCTTTTTCAGGCGCACGACGAGGACGCCCTCGGCGAGGGTGGCAGCAGGGTCGGCCAGGACCTCGGTGGGGAGCGGTACGGCCCGGTGGAAGCGGCCCCGGGGCCGCTCGCAACGGTGCAGGGTGCCTTCCGGCTGGGGGACGGGCGCGAACGTGCCAGAGACGACGAGGGTATCGCCCTGGAGCTGCAGGTCGATGTCCTCGGCCTTCACCCCTGGCAGTTCCACTTCTACCACCACCTCGTCCGCGTCCTCGAAGACGTCCAACGACGGCTCGAGCAGGGAGCTGGCCACGGCCGGCCGCAGCTGGCCGGCGAGGGCCTGCTCGACCGCGCTGTGGAAGCGGTTGCGCAGGTCGAGCAGGTCGCGCAGCAATCGCCAGTCCAGGTCGGCAGGCATCGTCGCCCCCAAGAACCGCTAGTTCGTGGGACGGCTTTCCACGTCGACATATTCCGCGTCCACCACCTCGCCGTCCCCCGGCGCCTGCGTTCCGCCCGAGGGCGGTGGGGTCTGCGTGTCGGTGGGGGGCGCGCCGGTGCGCTTGTAGATCTCCTCGGCGAGCCGGTGGGAGGCCCGGGTCAAGCGCTCGTAGGCGGCATCCATGGCGGTGCGGTTGGACTGCTCCAGCGCCCGGCGCCCCTCCTCCAGGGCCTCGCGAATCTCCTTCACCTGATCCTCCGACAGCTTCTCCTGGTGTTCCTTGAGGAGCTTGTCGGTGGAGTAGATGAGGGAGTCGAGGCGGTTGCGCGACTCGGCCTCCTCCTTGCGCTGGCGGTCGTCCTCCGCGTGCTGCTCCGCCTCCCGCACCATCTTCTCAATCTCCTCCTTGGTGAGGCCGGAGGAGGAGGTGATCTGGATCTTCTGCTCCTTCCCCGTGCCCAGGTCCCGGGCGGAAACGTGGAGGATGCCGTTGGCGTCGATGTCGAACGTTACCTCGATCTGGGGGATGCCGCGCGGGGCCGGCGGGATGCCCACGAGGTGGAAGCGCCCCAGCGTGCGGTTGTCGCGCGACATGGTGCGCTCGCCCTGCAGGACGTGGATCTCCACCTGCGTCTGGTTGTCGTCGGCCGTGGAGTAGATCTTGCTCTTGCGGGTCGGGATCGTGGTGTTGCGGGGGATGACCACGTCGGTGATGCCGCCCAGCGTCTCCACCCCCAGCGACAGCGGCGTCACGTCCAGGAGCAGGAGGTCACGGACCTCGCCGGCCAGCACCCCAGCCTGGATCGCGGCGCCCACCGCCACCACCTCGTCCGGGTTGACGCCCTTGTGCGGGTCCTTGCCGAAAAACTCGGTGACCAACTTGACGACGCGTGGGATGCGCGTCGAGCCGCCCACCAGCACCACCTCGTCCACGTCCTTCGGCTCGATCCCGGCGTCCTTCAAGGCCTGCCGGCAAGGCTCGACGGTGCGCTGGATGATGTCCTCCACCAGCTGCTCGAACTTGGCCCGGGTCAGCTTGATGTTGAGGTGCTTCGGGCCGGAGGCATCGGCGGTGATGAACGGCAGGTTGATCTCCGTTTCGGTCACCGACGAGAGCTCGCACTTCGCCTTCTCGGCCGCCTCCTTGAGCCGCTGCAGCGCCATCCGGTCCTTGGAAAGGTCGATCCCCTGGTCCTTGCGGAACTCGTCCACCAGCCACTCGATGAGCCGCTGGTCGATGTCGTCGCCGCCCAGGTGCGTGTCGCCGTTGGTGGATTTCACCTCGACGACCCCCTCCCCCACTTCGAGGATGGAGATGTCGAACGTGCCGCCACCGAAGTCATAGACGGCGATCACCTCGTTGGCCTTCTTGTCGAGGCCGTAGGCGAGGGCCGCGGCGGTGGGTTCGTTAACCAGGCGCACCACCTCGAGACCGGCGATCTGTCCCGCGTCCTTGGTGGCCTGGCGCTGCGCGTCGTTGAAGTAGGCGGGGACGGTGATGACCGCCTTCTCGACCTTTTCCCCCAGGTAGTCCTCGGCGGCAGCCTTGAGCTTCTGCAACACCATGGCCGAGATTTCGGGCGGCGAGTACAGCTTGCCGTCCACCTCCACGCGGGCGGTGTCGTTCTCGCCACGCTTGACGTGGAACGGGAACATCTTGATCTCCTGCGTGACCTCGCCGTAGCGCCGCCCCATGAAGCGCTTGATGGAGAAGATGGTGCGCTCGGGGTTGGTGATGGCTTGTCGCTTCGCCACCTGCCCCACCAGCCGCTCGCCGTTCTTCGAGAAGGCGACCACGGAGGGGGTGGTGCGCGACCCCTCCTGGTTCGCGATGACGGTAGGCTTGCCGCCCTCCATGATGGCCACCACGGAGTTCGTGGTTCCCAAGTCGATGCCAATGATCTTCGACATTGATGTGACCCTCCTCAGATCCTACACCCGCGATCAATTATAGGACCTGAGTCTACTATTGTCAAGGTACCAGAACCACCGCCCGCGAGCCGCCCGCGTCCGCTTCCTCTTCGAGGCTCAGCCGTTGCGTCAGGAGCAGGGCCGGGTCGGGGGCGCCCGAGGGGGTGGAGCCGGCCAGCACCACCGACTGCTCGTGGAGGACGAAGCGGTATGGGCGTCCCCACGGGTCTTTGAGGGCCCAGTCGGGGAGCAGGCGCTCCTTGGACAGATCCCCGACGGTGACCGGGAGGCTCCCCACCAGGACCGCGCGCCCCTCGAGGACTTGCCAGACGCCCCAGAGGCGAGCCCAGGAGGCGACGGTTCCCAGGCGGGTGGGGAGGGAGGGGCCAGGTCCCAGCAGCGGGTTGTAGGGGTTGCGGGTGGCCAGGAGGGCACCGGCGATGAGGAGGGGGGCTAGTAGGAGGGCGAGCCAGGGGAGACGCATGGGCGGGGCGGGGGTGGGGGCAGCGCTGGGCCGCGGGAGAAGGGCTCTGGTGAGTTCTTCGCGGGTGGCCTGGCGGATGAGCGAGCGGGTCAAGAGGGTGTAGAGGGCCTTGCAGGTCTCGAACTCGCCGTGGGGGCTCTGGCGGACCACGTCGTCCACCGTGGAGTAGCCGTCGAGGAGGGTGAGCACGTCGCGTTCCACCGGGGTGATGCGGAGTTTTCCGGTGGAGAGCGGCGGTTCCGCCTCGAACTCGAAGCTCTCCAGCTCCTCCGTCTCCTCCGGGGAGGCCACCTCCACGTCGCGCGCGGCCGGTGTGGGGAGGTAGATGACGCCCCGGTGGGCGATGCGCTTCTCGATGATCGGCCACTCGTCGAGCATCCGGGCGCCTTCCATGAGGATGCTCTCGGAGCTGATGGGCACCACCAGCTCGGCGTCGTAGTCGATGCTGATCTCCTGCGAGAACTGGTAGTCCCCGTCCTTCCAACGGAAAACCCGGAAGATCACCTGGAGAATCTGCGTCTGAACCGCCTGGCGCATGCCGTCGCGGGTGACGACGCCGCGCTTGAGCAGGATGCGCCCCAGGCGCTCCAGGGTCTCCATCTGCTCCCGCAGGGCGGCGTCGAGCTGCTCCTGGGTGATCGTCCGGGTGCGCAGCAGCACCTGACCCAGGCGGTCTTCCAGCCGCTTGTTCAGGGAGTCGGCCCCCACCACCTTGCCGTCGAGGAAGGAGATGGTGACCACGTCCTCCGCGGACCGCAGCGTCAGGACGCCGGTCTTCCGTTGCAACCCGATGAGCTGGAAGATGTCGGCCAGCGAGAAGTCGCGGAGTGTGCCCTCGAGTGCCATGGGTCACCTTCGCTCTGTGGGGAGGAACTGGGCCAGGAGCAGGGCCGCTGCCCAGACCATTGCGGCGGCGAGCTGCAGCGGCCAGGTTGCCGCGAAGAGAGCGACCGGGCCGCACACCTGCGGCAGCCAGAAGAGGGTGGCGGTCGCCCCGCCCAGGGCCAACGGAGCCGTGAGCAGCGCGGCGAGCCGGTGTCGGGACCACCACAGCCCAACCCCGGGGAGGAGGACGTCGAACAGCCGCCGCTCCACAGCGAGTGCCAGCTGCCGCCGCGCCAGCTGGCGGCGCTTGGCGAGCTGCACGTCGATAGCCACCATGTCCTTTTTCAGGAAGATGTTCACGCACTGCGTGCAGTAGCTCTGGCTGTCGCTGGCGAGTCGGCACCGCCGGCAGAAGGAGCGGCCACACTTGGCGCATGCGCTGGCGAATCCGGTGGAGCGGGCGCGGGCGAGGAAGTGAACCACGGCCACGAACAGGGCCGCGAGTCCGGCCAGCGCCAGCGGCTGGAAGAGGTCGCCGCGCTGAAAGGCGGGGGGGGCGGCGATGCCGCGGTTGAGCAGCACCACCGGGTCCTGGCTCGCCAGCAGGCCCCGGGCATCGTCCTCGCTGAACGGGACGACGATGACCTGGTGCTCGTTGCCGCCGGTGAGCCGCCGCAGGCGGCGCGGGTCGGCCCGGCGGGCCATCGCCATCACCTCGTCGCTTTCCTTGAAGTTGTAGGTCTGGGCCAGGGCCAGAGAGAGGTTGAAGTTGGCCACCACCGGGTCGGCGCCGGCGTCGCGGGCGGTGCGGAAGGCCTGCAGGGCGGCGTGGTAGTCGCCCTCCTGGAAACGGACCGTACCCAGAGCGAGGGCGAGGGCCGCGTCGTCGGGTTTGCGACGCAACCCCTCCTGGTAGGCCAGGGCCGCTTCGTTGAGGAGGTTGAACTGGCGGTACAGGTCGCCCTGGAGGCGGAAAAACTCCGGCCGGTCCACGAACACCTCGGCGACGGCCTGCAGTTCCTGCAACGCCATGGGGTCGTAGCGACCCTCGGCGAGCACCGCGGTAGCCCGCAGGATGGGGTTCTGCCGCTGGGTCACGCTGCGCAGCGCGCCACTCACGAGGAGCGGCGAGACGACGACGAACAGGAGGCCGACAACCCCCGCCGCCTTGTCCACCCCGTCCAGGTACGCCCAGCAGAGGGCGAAGAGCCACAGGAGCAGCCAAACCGGGTCCCCCGCAGCCACCAGCGGCAAGCCCAGGATGAGGATCGAAACCACCGTGCCGTTGACCCCGAGACGGAACGTCGCGCCCAGTTCGCCCAAGTCGTGCCACAGGCGCGGCATCGTCCGGCGGATGCCGGCTAGGGCCCAGAGCGCAAAGCCTACAAGGCCAGCCACCGTTGCGGCGAGGAGAGCCGCACCCCAGAGGGGGGTTGCGAGCCGGCTGTCGCGCGTGCTCAGGGACAGGAAACGGATCATCCCCCCCAGCGCCGTGCCCACGTGGCCGCGGGACAGGGCCGCGGGGACCAGGGCCAGGTGGGCCTCGGGGCAGTCGGGGTCGAGCGCCACCGCCTGGCGCAGCAGCCCCTCGCGCGAGCGCGGGTCCAACAGCCGGGAGCGGGCCACCAGCGCCAGGCTGAAGGGGGTGAGACGGCGGATTCGCGCCTGGCTCGCCACCTGGAGCAGCTCGTTGCAGCTCTCCCTCCAGGCGACCTCGGAGGGCGCGTCGAGGCTGGCCACCACCTTCACCCACGCCCGTTCGAGGTCGCTGGCGGGGAGGCGTTCCCCCGGTAGCGCCTGCGCCGTGGCGGCGCACGCGAGGCAGAGCAAGCCGCTAGCGACTCGCCGCCACGTACAGCGTGCGGAGCTGGTAGAGAACGTGCTCAACGTAGCGCTTCTCCTCGGGCGACAGTTGGCCTCGCGATTTTTCCTCCACCACGGCCAGGAGGTCGATGAGGTAGCGGGCCGACTCCAGTTCGACGCCGCGGTCCGGCTGGCCCTGCCCCGACAGCAACAGGACCGCCTGCTGCGCAAAGAAATCCACGAGATCCGAGAAGGTCAGCGCGCGGCGGGCTCCCCCGCTCTCCACCGCCGGCTCCGGGGTGGGCGCTGGCGTGGGGGGCTCGGCCGGCGCCGGTGTGGGCGCCGGCTGCGCGGGGACGCCGGTCGGTTCCCTGAGCTCTCCATCCGCCGTGAAGCTTCGCCGATCGATGACCTGAACCTTCCTCCTCGGCGCGTCGTCGCTCACAGCTCCTCCCCGTCGTCGGGCATTTTTCTATCTTACGCGCTCTCTCCCGAGGCGGCAAGCGAACGTCGCCGGTGGGTCTATACTCTCCCGCCATGGATGGGGCACGCCCCTTCGACGAGCTGGTGGCCCTCTGCGCTCGGCTGCGCGCCCCGGGGGGCTGCCCGTGGGACCGCGAGCAGGACCTCACCACCCTGCCGGGTTACCTCATCGAGGAGGCGTACGAGGTGGTGGAGGCCATGGCCAGCGAGGACCGGCACGCGCTGCAGGGGGAGCTGGGCGATCTCCTCTTCCACGTGCTCTTCATTGCCGATCTGGCTCGGGAGCGGGGCTGGTTCGACATCGACGATGTGTGCCGCGCCGTGCACGGCAAGATGGTCCGCCGGCACCCGCACGTCTTCGGCGACGTGGAGGTGTCCGGGGCGGGCGAGGTGGTGCAGAACTGGGAGCGCATCAAGCGGGAGGAGCCGGGCGACGGCGGGGCGCTGGACAGCGTGCCCAGGCACCTGCCGGCCCTGCTCAAGGCGGTGCGCATCTCCGAAAAGGCAGCGGCGGTCGGCTTCGATTGGCAGCGCGCCAATGACGTGGGGGTCAAGCTCCGCGAGGAGGTGGGGGAGCTGTTGGCGGCCCTCGAGGCGCCGGCGGCGCAGCGTCGGGCCAGTGTGCGCGAGGAGCTGGGGGATGTCCTCTTCGTCATGGCGAACCTGGCGAGGAAGCTCGGCGTGGATCCCGAGGCGGCCCTCCAGGCGGCCAACGAGAAGTTCAAGCGGCGCTTCGCGGCCATGGAGCGTCTGGCGAGAGAACGGCAGCTCCGCCTGGCCGAGCTGCCCCTCGAGGAGCTGGATCGGCTGTGGGACGAGGTCAAGCAGGGGGAAGGCCGGGGGGAGAGCTGAAGGCCGTGGCGGCAGTTCCCCTCCAGGGAGAGGTGACGGGTATGCGAGAGAGAACCGTGGCAGTGGTGATGGCGCTGATGTTTTCGGCCGGCGCCTCGGTGGAGGCGGCCAAGACCGTGCTCAAGGTGAACGGCAAGGAGATCAGCGATGTCTCCATCACCCTGGCGATGCGCTACGCCGTCCGCGCCGTGCCGCCGGGCCCCGGCCAGGAGAACGCGGTGCTGCGGATGACGGTGGAGCAAACGATCCTGCGCACGCTCCTGGCGCAGGAGGCGCGCAAGGCCGGCCTCTCGGTGAGCCGGGACGAGGTGGCCACCCGCGTCAAGGAAAAGCGGCAGCAGCTCGCCAAACCGGAAATCATCGACAAGGTGCTCAAAGATTTGCACGGCAGCGAGGCGGATCTCTTCGCCCTCGAGGAGGAGATGCTGCTGGCGGACAAATTCGTGGGCGAGAAGGTGGCCCCCGGCGCCACGGTGAGCGAGGCCGAGGCGAAGGCGTACTACGAGGCCAACCCCAAGGAGTTCGAGCACCCGGAGCAGCTCAAGCTCTGGATGATCATGGCCGCGGTCCACAAGGACGCGTCGGCGGAGGCAAAGGAGGCGGCGCGGAAGCGAGCGGAGGAGGCGCGGGCCCGCTGCCTGAAGGGGGAGGCGTTCGCGACCGTGGCGAAAGAGATGTCGGACGACCCCTCGAAGAGCCGCGGCGGCGAGATCGGCTGGGTGCGCCGCGGCCTTCTCTTCCCGGAGTTGGAGCCGGCCGTCTTTGCCCTCCCCGACGGCGGGCTGAGCGAGGTGCTGGAGAGTCCGCGCGGCTTCCACGTGTTCCGGGTGGAGGGGCGGCGCGGGCCGGGGCTCCTCTCCTGGGACGAGGTCCACACCCAGCTCCTGAACACTCTGCGGGCCCGCAAGCTCCAGGAGCGATTGGCCGAGATCCTCGGTCCGCTGCGCCGGGACGCCCGCATCGAGATCCTCGACCCGAACATCGAGGCGGCGCTGAAAGCCCCTCCGCCCCCCACCGCCACGCCCGCCCCGCGGTAAGGGGTGTCCCTCGTGCCCTTCCGCCTCGTCGTGGCTGCGCTGGTGCAACGCGACGGGAGGTTCCTCCTCTGTCGCCGCCCGCCGGGCGCCCACCTGGCGGGGCTGTGGGAGTTCCCGGGCGGCGGGGTGGAGGAGGGGGAAAGCCCCCCTGCGGCGCTGGTGCGGGAGCTGCGCGAGGAGTTGGGGGTGGCAGCCGAGGTGCGAGAGCCGCTCACCTTCGAGTACCACGAGTACCCCGACCGCTCGGTCTTGATCCTCTTTTACCGGGTGGAGGTGAGCGGCGAGCCGGTGGGGGCGGAAGGTCAGGAGGTGGGCTGGTTCCGGCTCGCCGAGCTGGCGGGGCTGCCGGTGCCGCCGGCGGACGGCCGCGTGGTGGCGCTCCTCACTCGAACAGCGGCGTCCCCTCCCGAATGAGCACCTGGCCGTCCAGCGTGAGCGTGGGCTGCATGAGGATCCCGTCCACATGGAAGGGCACGTCCACGGTTCCGCCCATCGAGGCGTTGTTGCCGAAGGCAATGTGAACCGTGCCCAGGATCTTCTCGTCCTCGAGGATGTGCCCGGTGACGATCGCGCGGTCGTTGGTCCCGACCCCCAATTCGGCCACGTTGCGCGCGGGCTCCCCAACTTTTTCCAGCTGCTCCGCGAAGCGCTTCGCTTCCGGCCCGCCGCTCACCTGGGTGGCGCGCCCGCCCTCGATGACGATGCGCACCGGCTGCGTCACCTTGCCGATGCCGGCGAGGGAGCCGTCCACCACCACGATCCCCTCCGCCTTGCCCTCCTCGGGGCGCAGGTACGCCTCCCCCGAGGGCAGGTTCCCCCACTGGCCGGCGCGCAGGATGAGGCCGGTGGAGGCGATGGCGGAGATGCCGGCAATGGGCAGGGTGACATCGGTCCCCAGGGCGGTGGTCACGTGGGCGACGGACGCGGCGCTGAGCAGTTCAGCCACCTTTTCCGTGCGGGCCGCGATGGCGCGGTAGTCGGCGTTCATGGTGCGGATCAGGCAGTCCTCGGTGATGCCGGGCATCGTCGCCACCCGCGCCCCCACCGCGGTGGCAGCCCGCCGTGCGGCGGTGTGGGTGATGGAGCGGGTGGTCACGGCGAGCACGGCATCCACCGCCGCCATAGCCCGCGGCGTGGGTTCGGGGGGCTCCTCCCCGTTCACCTGACGGGTGCTGTACTCCAACAGCAGCACCTCGCGGGCCAGCGGGCGGGCCGCCTCCACCAGGGCCCGGGCCAGGTGGGCGAGGGGCGGATCGGTGACCACCAGCAGCGTCTCGTGCGGCTGCAAGCCGAGGCAATCCCGCACGGCAATTTGGGCGGCGCGCTCGAGTTCGGTCACGGGCACCTCCTTGTGGGGCGGTTCCCTCAGGCGCGCGTGACGCAGAGGATCGGCACCGGGGCGCGCCGGGCGAGGAACTCGCTGGTGGAGCCTAGCACGAGTTCCACAATCCGGCGGTGGCCGTGGGAGCCCAGCACCAGGAGGTCGGCGCGACCGTGCTGGAGCTCCGTCAGGAGCACCTCCTCCACGGCCTCGCCCAGCAGGGGAACGCGCTCCACCGGCAGACCAAACGGCGCCAGGTAGGCATCGGCTTCGTCCAGCCGCGCGTCGGCGTGCTCGCGTTGCCGGGCCACGGTGGCAACGGCGAGGGGGAGGGAGAGGGCCTGCGCCAGGTGCGCGCCGGCGCGCAGCGCGCCCACCGACTTGGCACTGCCGTCGTACGCCACCATGATGCGACGAAGCGCGGGCGGGTCCGGCGGCACCACCAGGACCGGGATCGGGGAGCGGCGGAGCGCCGCAGCGGTGGCCGATCCCAGCAGCTCGGGGTGGAAGTGGGCGTGCACCCCGCGCTGGCCCATCACCAGGAGGTCGGCGAGCCGACTCGTCTCGAGGAGCCCCTGCACGACCCCCGCCCGCACGGTGTGGAACTGGCAGGGCACCTCGGCCTCCCGGCACCGCTGCGCGAACCGTTGCGCCAGCGCCTCCGCCAGCCCCTCGAGGGCCTCTCGCATCTGGCCCTGCATGGCGAGGAACGGCTCGAAGCCCAGCGCCCCCACCACGTCGGTGACGAAGATCCCCTCCAGAAGCGTGGCGTCGATGACGTAAACTCCGTGCAGCACTGCGCCCAGGCGTTTGGCCAGCGCCGAGGCCAGGGCTGAGGCCGCCTCGGCTGCGGCCGACCCGTCCACGGCGACCAGGAGGTGTTTGACCATGGTTCCTCCCTCTCGCGCCGGTCCCCGACACGAGCCGCCACGCGCTGCACCCCCTGGCGGCACCGACCTTCGGGTTCCTGGTTACTAAGGTAGCTGCCCACCGGAGCGGGTGCAACGGAGCGGGAATGCCCCATCCAGGAGTACGTTCTTTTACCAGGGGCCGCGCCCCACCGGGGTCGTGGCCGGGTCGTCGAGGAGGGCATCGTGAACAGACCTGCTGCCGAGGTGGTCGACAAGGTCCACCTGCTCGCCGCCTACCGCACCATGCTGCTCTCGCGCCGCGTGGACGACAAGGAGATCCAGCTCAAGCAGCAGAACCTGGCCTTCTTTCAGATCAACGGCGCCGGGCACGAGGCAGTCCAGGTGGCCGCCGCCCAACACCTCCGCCCCGAGCGCGACTGGTTCTTCACCTACTACCGCGACCGGGCCCTGGTGCTGGCGCTGGGCATGACCCCGTACGACATCTTCCTCGGCGCGGTGGGGGCGGCCGCCGGTCCCGACTCGAAGGGACGCCAGATGCCGAATCATTTCGGTCAGCGGGCGCTCCACCTCACGCCCCCCTCCTCGCCCACCGGCACCCAGTGCCTGCAGGCCGTGGGTTTTGCCGAGGCCGGCCGCCACTTCCTGGCCATGGAGCAAGGGATTCGCTGCGCCGAGGTGGCGGCAGACGAAGTGGTGTACGTGTCCATGGGTGACGGCACCACCTCGGAGGGGGAGTTCTGGGAGTCGCTCAACACCGCGTGCAACCGGCGCCTGCCCCTCCTCTACCTCATCCAAGACAACGGGTACGCCATCTCCGTGCCGGTGGACGTGCAGATGCCGGGCGGTTCCATCTCCCGGCTGGTGTCGGGCTTCCCGGGCCTGGCGGTGTTCGAGGTGGACGGGTGCGACTACCTGGCCTCCCATCGCGTCATCGGCGAGGCGGTGGCGGGGATCCGGCGCGGGGACGGTCCGGCCCTCGTGCACGCCCACGTGATCCGCCCCTACTCCCACTCTCTGTCCGACGACGAGCGGCTGTACAAGACCGCCGAGGAGCGGCGGCGGGAGGCGGAGCGCGACCCCCTGGTGCGGACCGCTGCCCTCCTGCGGGAGCGGTACGGCGTCACCCAGGAGGAGCTGGAGCAGCTGGAGCGAGAGGTGTTGGCGGAGGTGGAGGAGGCGGCACAGCGGGCCGTGGCCTCCCCCCAGCCGGCCCCCGAGTCCTGGGCCGAGCACATCTACTCCAGCACCCCGCCCACCCCGGAAGGCTCCACGGTGCCGGCGTTCGAGGACGAATCGCCCAAGACCATGGTGGACCTGCTCAACGCCTGCCTCCGGGACGAGATGGCGGCGAACGAGCGCATCGTGGTCTTCGGGGAGGACGTGGCCGACGCGTCGCACGAGGAGAAGCTGGCGGAGGTGAAGGGCAAGGGCGGCGTGTTCAAGGTGACGCACGGCCTGCAGCGCCTCTACGGTTCGCAGCGCGTCTTCAACTCCCCCCTGGCCGAGGCGAACATCGTCGGTCGAGCCGTCGGCATGGCGCTGCGGGGCTTGAAGCCGGTGGTGGAGATCCAGTTCCTGGACTACATCTGGCCCGCCTACCAGCAGATCCGCAACGAGCTGGCGAACATCCGGTGGCGCTCGGGCGGCGAGTGGTCCGCGCCGGTGGTGGTGCGGGTGCCGTGCGGCGGCTACTTGAAGGGGGGAGGGCCGTACCACTCGCAGTCGGGCGAGGTGCTCTTCACCCATATCCCGGGGTTGCGCGTGGCCATGCCGTCCAACGCCCTCGCCGCCAACGGCATGCTGCGCACCGCTATCCGCTGCGACGACCCGGTGATCTTCCTGGAGCACAAGCACCTCTACCGCCAGACCCACAACAAGGCGCCGTACCCGGGGCGCGACTTCGTGGTACCCATGGGGCAGGCGGCCACCGTCACGGAGGGGGACGACCTCACGGTGGTGACGTACGGCGCCACGGTGGTGCGGTGCGTGCAGGCGGCGCGCCGGCTGGCGGAGGAGAAGGGAATCCAGGCCCACATCCTGGACCTGCAGTGGCTCGCCCCCTACGACTGGGAGGCGGTGGCCGCCTCGGTGCGCCGCACCGGTCGGGTGCTGGTGGTGCACGAAGACGTCCTCTCCTTCGGCTTCGGCGCCGAGATCGCCGCACGCATCGCCGATGAACTGTTCCTCTACCTGGATGCGCCGGTCCGGCGAATCGGCGCCAAGGCTTCCTTCGTGGCCTACGCGCCGAGCCTGGAGGAGACGATCCTCCCGCAGGTGGCGGACATCTACGCCGCCCTCGTCGAGCTAGCCGCCTTCTGACGAGAAAAGGAAAGAGGCCAGCGGCCGCGCCGCTGGCCCCCTCGCCGGCATCAACGAACTAGGCGTTGCCCCGCTGGCAGGCGCCGTGAGCTGCCTTCGGCTTGCAGCAGGGGCGCTGGGAGCCGGCAGCTTCCCGGCCGCAGCCGGTCGCCGTGGCGTGGCGCTGCAGGGCGGCCACGAGCGAGGCATCGCTGGCGGTGGCGGTGATGACAACGCCCGTCGCCGTGTTCTCCACGGTGCGGGTCACGCCTTCGGCGTGCATGGGGCAGTCCTGGCACCCCTCGCGGGGGCAGGCGGCGGCGTTGGCCTGCACCTTGGCCACCGTGGCCGGATCCTTGGCGGTGAGGGTGATGCGGACGCCGCCGTCGATGGTCGCCACGTCCCGCTTCACGTCCCCCTGCGCCATGCAGCACCCCTTCGCCGGGGCGTCGCCGGCGAAGACCGGCACCGCGCAGACGAGGAGTGCGGCGAGTCCCAAGAACAGTCCCTTCCTCACTGTGTGCGTCATCTCGTTCCCCCCAGCCACGAGGGTTGGACACATCGTGGCTGCGAAATGGTAACACGGCACGACCGGGCGCCATTCCCGGTGCTGGGGCCTCCGCGTACCGGCTTGACGTCCGCCCGCCGGGTTGCTACATTCCTCCTGCCCGGAACGGGCAGGGAGCGGGAATAACTCAGCGGTAGAGTGCGACCTTGCCAAGGTCGAAGTCGCGGGTTCAAATCCCGTTTCCCGCTCCAATTAACCGAAGTACAGCCGGGGGCCCGGTGGCCCCCGGTGGTTTTTCGCCGGACCTTCCGATGCGCCCGTGGCCGCTCCGCGGCCGCCCGCCGTGCCGGCCGCCTCGCGGTGGCGGGCAGGGTTCGGCGGGGCGGCGCGCGTTGACAGCGCGGGGAAGGCGCCGCTAGACTCCAGGCGGCGGCGACGTAGCCAAGTGGTAAGGCAGGGGCCTGCAAAGCCCTCATTCGGCGGTTCGAATCCGCCCGTCGCCTCCACCCCTCCTGCCGACTCCACCGAACCGCCTCCTGGTAAGCCACGGTCTTCGTCTACACTGCCCCCGTGCGCCACGGGGAGCCCCTGGGGGAGCGGCCGCTGCTGGAACTCGTGGAGCGAGACGTGCCGCGGCTGGGGGAGAACCTCACCGTGGCCGAGGCCTTGGCGGACATCCGCAGCCGCCGTCTCGGGGAACGCATCGTCTACTTCTACGTGGTGGATGCGGGGGGCCGTCTCGTGGGGGTGGTGCCCACCCGCCGCCTGCTGACGGCGGACCTCGAGGAGCGGGTGGGCGACTTGATGGTGCGGGCGGTGACGACTCTCAGCGCCGAGGCCACCGTGTTCGAGGCGTGCGAGGTCTTCGCCACCACGCGGTTCCTGGCGCTGCCGGTGGTGGACGCCGAGCGGCGGCTCGTCGGCACCGTGGACGTGAGCGTCTTCACCGACAAGGTCTTCGACCTGGCGGAGCGGCGCGAGATCGAGGACCTCTTCGAGACCATCGGCTTTCGCGTCTCGCAGGTGCGTCGTGCCGGTTCGTGGCGTGCCTTTCAGCTCCGGTTCCCGTGGTTGCTGGCCACGATGGCGGGGGGAACGACCTGTGCCCTCATCGCCTCCGCGTTCCAGGCCACGCTGGCGGAGGCGGTGGTACTCGCCCTCTTCCTCACGCTGGTCCTGGGCCTGGCCGAGTCGGTGTGCGTGCAGGCCCTGGCGGTGACCGTGCAATCGCTCCACCACGACCCCCTCTCGTGGCGGTGGTTCGGACGGTCGCTGCGGCACGAGCTGGCCACAGCCTCGCTGCTCGCCCTCTCCTGCGGGGTGATGGTGGGGGGCGTGGTGGCCGGGTGGCGCGGGAGTGCCGTGGAGGCGCTAACGGTGGGGGGGAGCATCGCCCTCGTGCTGATCCTGGCGGCTTGCGCTGGGTTCGTCGTCCCCGCCCTCATTCACGCGCTGCGCCTCGACCCCCGCGTGGCCGCCGGCCCCCTGGCGCTGGCTGTGACCGACGTGGGCACGGTGACGATCTACCTGTCCCTCGGGGCGTGGCTGCTGGCTGGCTGACCCGCCCGGCCCGATGGCGTTTCTCCTGGGCGTGGGCTAAGGGCTGCTGCTCTCCCCCTCTGTCCGCAGCGTGATGTGGAGGAGCTCGCTGCGCTGCCACAGCCGCATCCTGGGCCCCCAGGTCCCGGTGCCGCGGCCCACCAGGAGGTGCATGCTGCCCACGCGGTACCGGCCGGCGAGGAAGGGGTAGCGCTGGCGCACGAGCAGCCCGAACGGCCAGATCTGCCCGCCGTGGGTGTGCCCGGAAATCATGAGGGAAACGCCCCGTGCGGCAGCGTCTTCGGCGAGCCACGGGGTGTGCGACAGGAGGATCGTCACCCCGTCCGGGCGGCCCGCCAGGACGCGCTCGAGGGAGCGCAGCGGCGAGCCGAACTGCCCCCGCGCGGTGAGGTCGTCCACGCCGGCCAGGAACAGACCGGGGAGAACCTCGTGCCACTCGTCGCGCAGCACGCGCCAGCCAGCCGCGCGCAGCGCCGCCACGCTGCGCTCGAGGCCGGCGTAGAACTCGTGGTTGCCGGTGACCGCCCACGTCCCGGCCGGTGCGCCGAGGCGCGCGAGGATGGGCAGGTGGGACCGGACCGTGCTGTCGGGTCCGTCGAGCACGTCGCCCACCACCGCCACCAGGTCGGGCCGGAGGGCTGCGATGCGCTGCACCAACCGCTCGCTCCACCCCGGGCCCAGGAGGGTCTCCAGGTGCAGGTCGGATACCGCCACCAGGGTGAAGCCGTCGCGCTCGGGGGGAAGCCCCGCCACCCGCAACTCGTAGTGCCGCACCACCGGTGGCAGGTGTCCCAGCACCAGGGCGATGGCCGAGAGGAGCCCGGCGGCGGCGAAGGCCGCGATGCGGGCCGGGAGGGTGATCCGGTGGAGGGAGCCGAAGCCGCTGGCGAGGTCGGCGGCGAAGCAGCAGACCACGAGCAGGAACAGCACCCCCATCCAGTTGGCGCCTGCCCATTCGAGCGGGGGAGCGATGGCAGCGAGCGGCGAATGGGCGACGAGACGCGCCGCGAGGTACGCCACCCCCAGCAGCACCGTAGCGCTGGTGACCAGGCGGCGAGGAACCCCGGCGGGCAGCAGGGTCCAGGCGCGCCAGAGGACGTAGGCGTGCATGGCCACCCAGATGCTGAGCGCTACGGTGACGAACATGGCAAAGCGGGCCGACTCACTCATCGCGACATGGTACGCGGAACGGGGGCCCGCGGTTCGGCGCGGAAGTGTGTACACTGGGCCCGGCTCGCCGCTGGCGGGCCGCGGGAGGGTAGGTCATGCGCTTCCTCGCGTTGATGGTGCCGCTGATGGTGGTAAGTGGGGTGGTCCGCGCCGAGACCCACCCCTTCTCGGTACACGACATGCTGGCCATGGACCGGATCAGCGACCCGCGGGTTTCGCCCGACGGGAAGCTGGTGGCGTTCACGGTCCGGAGCACGGATCTGGCCGCCAACAAGGGCCGCCAGGCGCTTTTCCTGGCGGCCGTGGACGGCAGCTGGGAACGCCGTCTGACCAACAGCAGCGGCAACGATACCCAGCCGCGCTGGGCACCGGACGGGGCGTACCTGTACTTCCTCTCCACCCGCTCCGGTTCGTCGCAGGTGTGGCGACTGCCGATGGCGGGCGGCGAAGCGGAGCAGGTGACGAACCTGCCCCTGGACGTGGACGCGCTGGAGGTGGCGCCGGACGGGACGTTCCTCGTCTTCTCGATGGCAGTGTTCCCGGGCCGTACCCCGGAGGAGACCAAGGCGGCGTTGGAGGAGAGGGCGGCCGCCAAGGCCACCGGCGTCATCTACGATCGCCTGCTGTTCCGCCACTGGGACACCTGGAGCGACGGGACCCGCAACCACCTCTTCGTCTACCGCCTGGCACCCAAGGCGCTCGTGGACCTGATGGGCGCAATGGACGCCGACTGCCCCTCCAAGCCGTTCGGCGGCAGCGAGGAGTACGACATCTCCCCCGACGGTCGCACCCTGGTCTTCGCGGCCAAGGCGGTGGGGCGCGAGGAGGCGTGGTCCACCAACTTCGACCTCTGGGCAGTGCCGGTGGACGGCTCGGCCCCGCCGCGCCAGCTCACCTCGAACCCGGCCTGGGACACGCAACCCAAGTTCTCCCCGGACGGCCGGACGTTGGCGTACCTGGCGATGCGGCGGGCGGGGTTCGAGGCGGACCGGTACGACATCGTGCTGCGCGACTGGGCCACCGGCTCCGAACGGCGGGTGACCCTGCGCGCCGACGACTCGCGGCGGGGGGACCGTTCGCCTTCGGAACTGCTCTGGTCCCGCGACGGCAAGGAGATCGTCTGCTCCGCCGACCATCTGGGCCAGCACGCCCTGTTCGCGCTGGACGTGGCCACGGGCCGGGCGCGGATCCTCGTGGGCGAGGGGACGGTGACCTCGCCCCAGTGGGCGGGGGAGCGCATCCTCTATGGCCTGCACTCGCTGCTCGGCCCCACCGAGCTGTACACCGTGGCGCGAAGCGGGGGGGGAGTCCAGCGCGTCACCCACCTCAACGACGCCAAAGTTCGCGCGGCCCGGTTCGGCAAGCCGGAGCAGTTCACCTTCACAGGGGCCGGGGGCGATACGGTGTACGGCTACATCGTGTACCCGGTGGACTTCGACCCGGCGAAGCGCTACCCCGTGGCGTTCCTGATCCACGGCGGGCCGCAGGGCTCGTTCGGCAACGACTTCCACTACCGCTGGAACCCGCAGGCCTACGCGGGCCGCGGCTACGCGGCGGTGATGATCGACTTCCACGGTTCCACGGGGTACGGGCAGGCCTTCACCGACTCGATCAGCAACGACTGGGGCGGAAAACCGCTGGAAGATTTGAAGCTCGGTCTTGCGGCAGCCCTGGCGAAGTACCCGTTCCTGGACGGCGAGCGGGTGGGGGCCCTGGGCGCCTCCTACGGTGGGTACATGATCAACTGGATCGCCGGGGCGTGGCCGGACGCTTTCAAGTGCCTGGTCTGCCACGACGGCAACCTGGACGAGCGGATGGCCTACTTCGACACCGAGGAACTGTGGTTCCCGGAGTGGGAGCACGGCGGCACCCCCTGGGACAACCCGGAGGGCTACCGCAAGCACAACCCCGTGGAGCTGGCCAAGAACTGGCGCACCCCCATGCTGGTGATCCACGGCGGCAGGGACTACCGGGTGGTGGACACCCAGGGCATGTCCACCTTCACCCTCCTGCAGCGCAAGGGGATCCCCTCCAAGTTCCTGTACTTCCCCGACGAGAACCACTGGGTCCTGAAACCCGCCAACTCCATCCTCTGGCACGAGACGGTGCTGGGCTGGCTGGACCAGTGGCTCAAACCCTGACCGGTCCGGAGAGGACGCATGGCGAAAGCGGCCGGGCGCACGCCCGGCTGCGCTGCCGTCTGCGGCCGGAGACTACCTCCGCCGGGCGTCCAGGACGGCCCGCAGCTCCTGGCCTAGCTCTTCGATATCGAACGGTTTCTGCAGGACGCGGACGCCCTCCGGCACGTCAAAGCGCACGCGGTCGTCCCCCGGGTACCCCGACATGAGGACGACGGCGAGCTGCGGCCAGCGCGCCAGCAGGACCGTCGCCAGCCGGCCGCCGGCCATGCCGGGGAGCATGAGATCGGAGAGCAGAGCGTGGAAGGGGGGGTCCTCGGGCAGGGCGAGGGCTTCCTCGGCCGACGCCACCGCGGTGGGCTGGTAACCCAGCAGCTCGAGAATCTCGGCGAGACCCTTGCGGGCGCCCTCCTCGTCCTCCACCACCAGCACGCGCTCGCCGCGCCCCTCCGCGGGCAGTCCCGCCCCCTCCTCGCTGGGGAGACCCGGCGTCGGCGCCGGCCGCAACGGCAGCAGGACGCGGAATCGGCTCCCCTTCCCCGGCTCGCTCTCCACCTCGATCCGGCCGCCGTGCTCGGTGACAATGCCGTGCACCACGGAAAGCCCGATGCCGGTTCCGCGGCCGTTCACCTTGGTGGTGAAGAACGGCTCGAAGATCCGCTCCCGCACCGAGGCCGGCATGCCGACACCGGTGTCCGCCACGTCGATGAACGCCTCGCCGTTCGCCGAGCCGGTGCTGAGGGAAAGCCGCCCACCCTCGGGCATGGCGTCGCGGGCGTTCACCGCCAGATTCATCAGCACCTGCTCCAGCTGTGCCGGGTCCACCTCGGCAAACAGTTGGCCAGCGGCAAGCGCGGTGACCACCTCGATGTTCTCGGGCAGCAGCCGGCGCAGCATGTCCGCCGCCCGGCGCACCGCTTCGTTGAGGTCAAGCGGCTCCGGGTGGGGCCGCGCACGGCGGGAGAAGAGCAGGAGCTGCCGGGTAAGGTCGGCCCCGCGCTGTACGTACTTTTCCAGCTCGGCGGTGGCCGGCAGGGTGGCCGGGTCCGGGTAGCGGAGGCGCAGCGACTGCACCGCCGCAAGCATCGCCTGCAGGAGGTTGTTGAAGTCGTGGGCTACCCCGCCGGCCAGCCGGCCGATGGCCTCCATCTTCTGGGCGTGGCGGAGCTGCGCCTCCAGCTGCTGCCGCTCGCTCACGTCCACCGCCATGCTGAGCACCAGCCGCCGCCCGCGCTCGTCGCGCCCCAGCGGGGTGGAGCGGAACGACCAGGTGCGCGTCGTGCCGTCGCGGCAGCGGATGACCGTGTCTTGAGTGGTCGTCGGTTCGCTGGCGGCAAACACTGCGCCGATCGTGTGGCGAACTTCTTCCCGGCCCTCCTCGTAGGCCTTCTCGAGCCAGGCCTCCACGGTGGGGATGTCCTCCTGCCGCCAGCCGGTGAGGCGGGTCCACTCGGCGTTGATGAACACCGCTTCGCCGTCCTCCGCGTAGATCGCCGCCGGGTACGGTGCCTCGGCCACGGCGCGGCGAAAACGCTCCTCGCTAGCCCGCAGCGCCTCCTCCGCCAGCTTGTGGGCCGTGATGTCCTCGGCCACCCCCTCGATCCAGCCGTGCTCGGGGTAGATCCGCGCCGAGTAGCGCGCCCAGAAGATGGAGTGGTCGCGGCGGTAGAAGCGCGCCTCGAAACTCTCCACGAAGCCATCGCGGCGGAGCATCTCGAGCATGCGCTCGCGAGTGCCAGGATCCACGTAATTGCCGCCGGTGGCGTACTCGGCGATGAACGCCTCGCGGCTGTCGTAGCCGAACATGCGGGCGAGCGCCAGGTTGCTCTCCAAGATCTTGCCGTCGGCGATGCGGGTGCGGAACAGGCCCACCTGGGCGTTGTGGAAGAGGTTGCGGTAGGTCTCCTCGCTCTGGCGGATCCTCTCCTCGGCCCGGCGGCGCTCGCTGACGTCGCGGGCGATCCCCTCGATGGCCACGAGCGCACCCGTCTCGTCGAACACCGGTACGTTGCGCTGCTCGGCCCAGAGAATGCTGCCGTCCTTGCGCACCCAGCGCAGGGTGAGCGGCGCCCGGAAGATTCCCTCCCCCCGGAGGTACTGTTCCAGGAGCGGTCGGTCGTCGGGGTGAACGAGCTTCCTTCCCAGGTCCGGGTCGGCGTAGTGCTCCTCGGGGGTGTAGCCGGTCATGGCGGTGGCAGCGGGGCTCACGTAGCTGAAGCGGCGCTGAGGCGTCAGCTCGTAGCGGTAGATCAAGTCCTGCGCGTTTTCCGCCAGGCGCCGGAAGCGTTCCTCGCTCTCCCGCAGCGCCTCCTCCGCCTGCCGGCGCGCGGTGATGTTCTCGTGGGACACCACCGCCCGCTGCGGGCCGGGGCCAGAGAACGGCGTCACCCGGGCGATGAACCAGCGCTTCTCCTGCGGGCCGTGGCAGGGGTACTCGATCTCGAAGAACGGCAGCGATCCGGCCAGCACCTTGCGGATGGCGTCGCCAAAGATGGCGGCCTCCGCCGACCACTCGCCCCGAGCCGCGTCGCACACGGCCAGGTAATCCGCCCCCTCCGCCAGCGCGCTGGGATCCCCGCCGTTGGCCGCGGCGAACTCGCGCCAGGCCCGGTTGGTGAGGACGATCCGGCCGCTGGCGTCGAGGACGGCGATGTGCGAGGACAGCGCATCCAGCGTGGCGCGCAGGAACGATTCGGACTCGCGCACCGCCTGCTCGGCCCGCTTGCGCTCGGTGACGTCCTCGTAGATGGCGACGATCTCGCCGGAGGGGAGGCGGTAAACGAAGTTCTCCCGCCAGCCGGCGTGGTGCTCGTCCGCGTAGTACGAGCACGGCCACCGTTCGGGCTCGCCGCTTCGCGATACGCGCCGGAACACATCCAGCAGGCCCATCTCCGCGACGCCCGGGAACACCTCGGTGACGCGGCGGCCCAGGACCGCCTCGCGGGGCGTCCGCTCCGCCCGTTCCGCCGCCTGGTTGAAGGCGACAAAGACGAAATCCTGGCCGTCCTCCACAGGCAGGTAGACGGCCACGCAGGAGGCTGTGTTCTCGACCAGCTCCCGGTAGCGGATCTCGCTCTCCCGCAGCACCTTCTCGGCCCGCTTGCGCTCGGTGATGTCGCGGGCGATGTGCACCGCGCCGGCGAAACGGCCGGCCTCGTCCAGCAGCGGGTCGGCGGTGATGACAAACCAGCGTTCGCCGAGCTGCACCTCCAGGGTCTCGCGCCGCAGGGATTCGCGCATGCGGTGGAAGGGACATTCCGGGATCGGCACGGCCTGGCCGTGCACGATCTCGCAGCAGTACTTGCCGATCATGTCGGTTCGCGGGCAGTCGAAGGCGATCTCCGCAGCACGGTTGGCGCGCACGACCCGTTGTTCGGTGTCCAGGACGAAGATGGCGTCGGCCGTGGCATCGAACGTCGCCTGCCACTCGCGCGGCAGCCGCTCGAGCTCGTCGCTCAACGACTTGAGGCGCACCACGAGGGGGCCCTCGCTGCCCACCACCAGGTCCACCTCGCCCCGGCACAGCGCCGCCAGGGTCGCCTCGGCGTCTTCGAGCCGCTGCCGCAGGCTGGGGCGGCGCGGCTTGCTACCGCTCATGCTCACCCTCCGCGGCGGAAAGCCCCAGCGCCGCCAGCACCACCGCCTCGTCGCACAGCGACCCGACGATGGTGCCATGCGACGAGGCCCCCTCCACGACCAGGGTCGGGACCACGCTCACCCCGTAGCGGATGGCGGCCTCGAAGTCTTCGAAGACGTCCACGATCTCCACCTGGCAGCGGCCCGCCAGGCGCTCGCGGCAGAGCCGGGCCACCACCGCGCGGGCCTTGGCCGAGTTGGGCTCTTCGCCGGCGACGAAGAGGCGCAAGCGAACAGTGGGTGCGCCGGCGTTGGGCTGGTCGTGGCCGGGGCGCGGCGCCATGGCTTACCCCTCCTGCTGGCCCGGCGACGGGAGGCTTCCCCCCTCCGCTGGCGGGCTGGTGCCCCGCAGGGCGGCCCGCCGGGCAAACCCTTCCTTCCGATGCTGGAGCAGCTGCCGCAGGCGGTCCAACTCCAGCTCGGTAGCGCGGATCTCGAAGTCCAGCCGCTGGGCCTCGACCCGGTCCTTGGCCTCCTGCACCTGCCGCGCCGTGCCGGTCAACACCTCCCCCTCGCCCACGTAGGCCTTTAGGATCTCGATGCCGCGGTCGGTGATGACGAACTCCCGCTTCTGGTTGGAGTGGCGCGAACCGCGTGATTTCAAGACGTGCAGCAGGCGAGTGATTTCCCCGTACCCCTCGTGATAGGCCAGGCCGATCACCGTGTCCACGAGGGAGGAAATGCCGTTGCCCGAGATTTCGGCGAGGGCGTCGCTGCCGGTCTGGTTGACGAGGAGGACGGTGATGCCCCGCTCCTTGCAGGCGTTGAGTAGCCGCATCAGGTACTCGAAGGCGGCCTGCCGGCCCCCCATGCGCTCGCAGGCGGAGATGGCGTCCACCACCACATGCGCGGGGCGAAGATCCTCGATCGCCCCCAGCGCCCGGAGATAGTGCTCTTCCGCTCCCATCGCCTCGGGAAAGCTCGTCAGCAGGCGCAAGGTGCCCGACTCCAGATGTGGCTGCAGCAGCACGCCCGCGCTGCGCACGTTCTCGACGAGTGCCGCCTCGGATTCCTCAAAGCCGACGTACAGCACCCGCTCGCCGCGACCGCAGGCGGCGGCGACGAAGCTGCTGCAAAGTAGGGTCTTGCCAGTGCCCGGGAGGCCGGCGAAGAGCACGCACGAACCGCGCCGGAAGCCGCCGTCCAGGATCTCGTCGAGGCTCGCGATGCCGGTGGTGATCTTCTCCCCCAGGGGCTTGTGCCGCAGGCCCACGGTGGAAATCGCTGCGGCGAAGAAGCCCGAGTCGGTGATGGCGTACGGGACCTCGTTGCGGACGAATCCGGAACCCCGGTACTTCGTCACGCGCAGCCGCCGCGTGGCGATCTGCTCGGCCACCCGGTGATCGAGGACGATGCAGCAGTCGCCCATGGAGTCGAAGAAGTCCTCGAGGTAGGAGGAACCTCCGCGGGTGGCCGGGCGAACGGTGAGGACGGTGGCGAGACCGGCCTGCTGCAGCCAGTCGTTGAGCCGGTGCATCTCGTTGCGCACCTGACGCGGCTCGTCGAACAGGCGCAGCATCACCTCGAGGGCGTCGATGACGATGCGCCGGGCGCCCATCTCGCGCGACTTGCCGGCGGCCACCGCCAGCAGCCCCTGGAGGGTGAAGTCGCCGCTGACCGCCGTGTCCGGGCTGAGGTGCCCAGCGAGCAGGAAGAGGCGGTTGTCCCGCTCCAGCGCGGCCAGGTCCCACCCGAGGGTGGCGGCGTTCTCCCGCAGCTGTTCGAGGCGTTCCTCGAAGCCGATGAAGATACCCGGCTCGCCGGCGAGCGCCCCCCGGTAGAGAAACTCGAGCGCCAACAGCGTCTTGCCGGATCCTGAGGCGCCGCTCAGGACGGTCGTGCGGCCGCGCGGCAGCCCGCCCTCCAGGATGGCGTCGAGTCCTGCTACGTAGGTGGGAGCTTTTTCGAGCACCGGACTCATGGCCTCACCCTCCTGGGGACCCCCTCCCTCCCGGCGAGCCGACCTGACCCTGGGGCAGCCCCTGTCGCCCGCCGCCACCCCGACCGTAGCGCCGCGCTCCCCTCCAGCGGCGACCCACTCGCAACCCGCGTGCCAAGGAACTTCACGTCAACTTAGTATAGACCACCGGTTCGCGGGCGAGAGGGGCGGCCTGGGAACGGCGGAGCCGTGCGCACTTACACTGCGCCCCCGCGGGTCTCGCCGCAGGCTGCCGCCGTGGTGTACCCACCCGAGCCGGTGAGGCAGGCAGTCGGTATCGGACGGGCTGGGCTCGAAAGCCAAGTCGCTTCGCGGTTCGCCCTCCTCCATGTGGCAAGCGGCACCCGGAGCCTTCACGTGGCGTTCATCTTCTCTTCGTTCGCTCTTCACGGTGCAGCCCTAGGCTGCCCTGCGGAGAGCCCTGAGGATCGCGGCTCTTCAGGAGCGACGATGCGATACCGAAAGATGGACATGCACGTGCACTCGTGTTACTCCGTCGAGCCACTTCCGAACCTGTCGGGGATTACCTTTTCGCCCAAGGAGACGCCGGAGGAGCTGTACCGTCGGGCCAAGGAACGCGGCATGGATTTCGTCACCATCACCGACCACGACACCATTGAGGGGTGTCTCGCTTTCCTCGCCCGTAACCCCGGTGTTCGCGATTTCGTGGTGGGGGAGGAAGTCTCCACCGAGCTGCCGGTGTCGAAGCTGACGGTCCATCTCAACGTCTATGGGCACACCCTCCGGCAGCACGAGGAGCTACAGAAGCGGCGCGGCAACGCCTTCGACGTTGCCGCGTACTGTCGGGAGCAGGGGCTTTACTTCGCCTGGAACCACCCCTTCTACCGCGAGAACCTCCCGACCATCGAAGAGAGCGAATTCATGCGGTTCGTGGATCAGGTGCCGGTGCTCGAGGTACGCAACGGCGGCCGGATGAAGGTGCTCAACGTCCTGGCAGAAGAGGTGGCGGTGGCGCGGGGCAAGGCGATGCAGGGGGGGAGCGACACCCATACCGGCAATATCGGCGAGGTCTACACCGCGGTTCCCTGCGCCACGGTGGAGGGGTTCTTTGCGGGAATTCTCCAACGGGACAGCCGGGTGGTCGGGCGTCACTCGACGAATCGCGCAGGGGATCCGCGAGCGACGCGAGGATGGGACGGACCAGGTGGGCCTGGGCTCCCGCACCTCCCACGGCGAAGGTCACGAGGGGCGCCCCGCCCTGCTGCGGGGCGAGTGAGGTGGGGAGGAAATGCTGCAGCTCGGCCCGGTACTGGTCGCGAAAGGTGCCGCTGGGATCGAGACGGGCGAGACGCGCGGCCAGGTCGCTTCGCAGGGTGTCCAGCTCCTCGTTCCCCAGGAGTTCCAGGGGCAGTGGGAAGCCGCTGAGGGTGAGGAGCGTGCCCCCGTTGCGGCGTAGGTGTGCCAGGAGACGGTCGCCGAGACCGCTGTCGAACATTCTCTCGAGGGTGCGGACCGCTGCCGTGGGCGCCGACAGATCGTGGTGCGGGTAGAGGCGGGGGATGGCCGTGATCGCGTCCAGGAGGGCGCGCAGCGGCCACCCCACGAACGGCAGCTGCGAGGACCGGGAGATCAACTCGTAACCCCGGCGGCTGCGGCGCCACGCGACCTGGTCCCCCTCCGTGGCGAGCGGCGGGCGGTCCATCTCGAGGTACGAAACGCCCAGCGCGTCGGCCAGAGGTGCAGCGGCCCGCAGGTGGCCGTACCCCATCTCCACGGCCACGACCGTAACCTGGCCCCAGCGGAGGAGGTGCGAGTCGGTGCGGGGTATGCCGTCCACGGCGCGCCACCTTACCATTCCCTCACCCTTCCGATCCGTCCGCGGACCTCCCGCAATCCGTCTTCGCAGTGTCTTCACACGGCGCGACGATAGTGCACCGCATGGAGTGGGTATTCCTCGTCGTCGCCGTCGGCCTCGCGGTGCTGGCCTTGGAAGCCTGGGCGCAGCGCCGCCTCCTCCAGACCAACCCAGGTGTGGCCGCGGAAGGGTTGCCTCCGGTGAGTATCCTCAAGCCTCTCCGGGGCACCGACAGCGACCTGGCCGCCAACCTGGAGAGTTTCTTCCACCTCGACTACCCCCGCTACGAGGTGCTTTTCGGTGTGGCGGCCGAGGACGACCCGGCCCTCGAGGTCGCCCGACAGGTAGCGGCCCGGCATCCGGAGATCCGCTCCGCCGTGGTGGTGGATGGGCGGGCCGTGGGCTACAACCCCAAGGTCAACAACCTGGCGAACCTGGAGCGGCGCGCCGCCTTCGACGTGATCCTCATTTCCGACAGCAATGTCCGCGTGCACCCGAGCTTCCTCGCCGAGATGGTGGCGGCGCTCGAAAGACCCGGTGTGGGACTGGTTTCGTCGCCCGTCTCGGCCCCCGCGGGGTCGAACCTGGGGGCCCGCCTCGAAGGGTTGCAGCTCAACACGTACGTGCTGGGGGGCGTGGCGGCCATGCACCGGCTCGGCGGCGTGTGCGTGATGGGCAAGTCGATGCTGATGCGTCGCTCGACGCTCTCGGAGATTGGCGGCTTCGCGTTCCTGGCGCGGTTCCTCGCCGAGGACCAGGTGTGCGGCCAGGAAATCGCCAGGCGGGGCCTCTCCCTGGCCCTCGCGCCCCGGCCGGTGGTCAACGTGACGGGACGGGTGAGCGTGCGCCAATTCCTCTCCCGTCAGCTGCGCTGGGCCAAGATCCGGCGCCACATCTCCCCCCTCGGCTATTGCGGTGAGGCGGTTCTGAACCCTATCTTTCTCGCGGCTGTAGCGGCAGCCGTCGTGCCGTCCGGGGGCGGCCTCGGGCTGCTCCTCGTCACGATCGTGGGCAAAGCGGCCATCGATCTGGCGAGCGAGCGCGCCCTCGGCGTGGCCCGGTCGCCGCTCTGGTACCCCTTCCTCTCGACCGCGAAAGACCTCCTCCTGGGCCTGGCCTGGTTCGTCCCGTGGTTCGATGCCAGCGTGGTGTGGCGGGGCAATCGGCTGCGAATCGGGCGGAGAACCCGCCTCGACCTGCGGCCGGGGCCGGCGCGCCGCGAGGGAGGCATACCGCTCCCCGCCACCGAGACGGGGTTCGGCACCGTCCACGGCTAGCCTCGAGCCGGTCACCAGCGGGCGGCCGGTCGCGAGGGATGGGGTAGGTGCGGTGCTCGCTGGTGTTTAGCAGGGGAGCCCGAGCTTGACAGGGGGTCGGGCCTGCGGTAGCATTTTCCCCCCTCGTTGGGGCGGGCCATGCGTGGCTCAGTGCTAGCGATCGGAGAGGACGATGAGGACGTTTGTGCCCAAGGGTGGAGAGATCCACCGACAGTGGTTCCTGATCGACGCGAGCAACGTCGTGCTCGGGCGGCTCTCGACGACGGTGGCCCGGCTGCTGCGCGGCAAGCACAAGCCTTCCTTCACCCCTGGGCTGGATGTGGGCGACTTCGTGATCGTGGTCAACGCCGCCCGCGTCCGGCTCACGGGCAAGAAGTGGCACGACAAGAAGTACTACCGGCACTCGGGTGACCCGGGGCATCTCAAGCAACAGACGGCGCAGGAACTCCGCGACAAGACACCGGAACGCCTGATCCGGTACGCGGTATGGGGGATGCTGCCCAAGAACCGCCTCGGGCGGCAGCTCTTCAAGAAGCTCAAGGTGTACAGCGGCCCGGAGCACCCGCATCAGGCGCAACAGCCGCAGCAGATCAAGCTCGGGGCGTGAGGAGGTGGGAGTGGCTACGATTCAGTACTACGGGACCGGGCGGCGCAAGAGTGCAGTGGCGCGCGTGTACCTGCGGCCGGGGACCGGTCAGATCGTCGTCAACAAGCGGGAGTTCGACAGCTACTTCCCGAATCGCGTGCTCAAGATGATCATCCGCCAGCCGCTCCTCATCACGGAGACGGCCGACAACTTCGACGTGTACGTCAATGTGGTCGGCGGTGGCGTGGCGGGCCAGGCGGGCGCGATCCGGCACGGCATTGCGCGCGCCCTCGTCGAGTTCAACCCCGAGTTGCGGGGCAAGTTGAAGTCCGCCGGGTTCCTCACCCGCGACGCCCGCGAGGTGGAGCGCAAGAAGTACGGCCAGCCCAAGGCGCGTCGCCGGTTCCAGTTCTCCAAGCGTTGAGCGAAAGGGAAAAGGAGAGACTTTCTTGGCATCCATCTCGATGAAAGAGCTGCTCGAGGCTGGCGTCCATTTCGGTCACCAGACCCGGCGCTGGAACCCGAAGATGCGCCCCTACATCTTCGGCAAGCGCAACGGGATCTACATTGTCGACCTGCAGAAGACGCTGCAGCTCTTCGAAGAAGCCTCCAAGTTCGTGACCGACGTGGTCGCCGCGGGCGGCTCCGTCCTCTTCGTGGGGACCAAGCGGCAGGCGCAGGACGTGATTCGCGAGGAGGCCAGCCGCTGCGGGATGTTCTACGTCTCGAACCGCTGGCTGGGCGGGACCCTCACCAACTTCGTGACGATCCGCCGCTCCATCGACCGCCTGAAGGACGTGGAGCGGCAGCTGGCCACGGAGGACGCGCAGATCACCAAGAAGGAGCGGGTGAAGCTGGAGCGGGAGCGCGCCAAGATGGAGAAGAACCTGGGCGGCATCCGCGACATGGAGAGCCTCCCGGACGCCCTCTTCGTCATCGACACGAACCACGAGCACAACGCGGTTCACGAGGCGAACCGGCTCGGCATCCCGGTGGTGGCGGTGGTGGACACCAACTGCGACCCCGACGTGGTGGACTACCCCATCCCCGGCAACGACGACGCCATCCGCGCCATCAAGCTGTTCACGTCGCGGATCGCCGATTCGGTGCTGGAGGGTCAGGCGATGATCGAGGGGCGGGAGGGCGAGCAGTTGCGCGCCGCCGCACCCGTTCCGGTGAAGGAGCCGAAGATCGCCGAGGAGGACGTGGCGCTGCCCTCCTTGGAGGAGACCTTCGACGAGTACGACGAGGCCGAACTGTACGAGCAGCGCTGATCCGCCCGCGGGCGGCCCCGGGGGCGACGGGGTCAGCGGCGGCGGGGTGGTTTGTGTGCACGGCCAGGGGCGCAGTCTCCTGGCCGTTTCCTGCGGAGGGTAGCGATGGCGGTGACGGCAGCGATGGTGAAGGAACTGCGGGAGAAGACGGGCGCCGGCATGATGGATTGCCAGCGGGCACTCCAGGAGGCGGCCGGCGATATGGAGGAGGCGGTGAAGATCCTGCGCAAGAAGGGTCTCTCCGCCGCCGCCAAGAAGGCGGGCCGGGCCACCAAGGACGGCCTCGTGGCCGTCGCCATGACCGCGGGGGGCAAGCGCGCGGGCATGGTGGAGCTCAATTGCGAGACCGACTTCGTGGCCCGCACGGAGCAGTACCAGACCTTCGCCCGCTCCCTCGCGGAGCAGGTGGCGGCCGAGCAGATCGGTGATGTGGAGGCGCTGAAGTCGGCGCGGTACGCCGGCGACCCGGCGCACACCGTCGCCGAGGCGGTGGCGTCCCAGATCGCCACTATCGGCGAGAACATCGTCCTTTCCCGGGCGGTGGCGATGCAGGCTGGGGCGGGGGAGGTGCTGGGCTCCTACACCCACATGGGCGGTAAGATCGGGGTGCTCGTCAAGCTCTCCGAGGGGGCCGACGACGAGGTGGTGAAGGACGTGGCCATGCACATCGCGGCGGCGGAACCGCGGTTCCTGGCGCCCGAGAGCGTTCCGGAGTCGGTCCTGGCGGAGGAGCGGGAGATCGCCCGGGCCCAGGTGCCGCCGGGCAAGCCCGAGCAGGTGGTGGCCAAGATCGTCGAGGGGAAGGTGGCCAAGTTCTTCGAACAGGCGTGCCTGGTGGAGCAGCCCTTCGTCAAGAACCCTGACCAGAAGGTCAAGGACATGCTGGCGGCCCGCGGGGGCGCGCAGGTTCTGGCGTTCGCCCGCTTCCGGCTCGGCGAGGGCGTTGGGGCGTAGCGCCGTGGCGGCCGCTCCCGTCTATCGCCGCGTCGTGCTGAAGCTCTCCGGCGAGGTGCTGATGGGGGGGCAGCCGTTCGGCATCGCCCCGGAAGTGCTCCCGGCGCTGGCGGCGGAGGTGGCCGAGGTGAATGCCCTGGGCGTGCAGCTGGCGGTGGTTATCGGCGGGGGCAACATCATCCGCGGTATCGCCGCCACGGAACAGGGCCTCGACCGGGTGACCGCCGACAACATGGGGATGCTCGCCACCGTCATCAACGCCCTGGCGCTGCAAGATGCGCTGGAGCGCCAGGGCTGCGTGACGCGGGTCCTCACCGCCATCGAGATGCGGGCCATGGCCGAGCCGTTCATCCGTCGCCGCGCCATCCGCCACCTGGAGAAGGGGCGCGTCGTCATCTTTGCCGCCGGCACCGGCAACCCCTTCTTCACCACCGACTCCGCCGCCGCGCTGCGGGCCAGCGAGATCTACGCCGACGCCCTGCTCAAGGGCACCAAGGTGGACGGCCTCTATACCGCCGACCCGGTCAAGGACAGCGGGGCCCGACTCATGAAGACCGCCAGCTACCAGCACCTCCTGGAACAGGGGCTGGCGATCATGGACGCCGCCGCCGTGTCGCTCTGCCAGAACGCCAGGATTCCGATTCGCATCTTCAACATCCGCGTGCGCGGCAACATCAAGCGCGTGGTGCTCGGGGAGGACGTGGGCTCCACCGTCCTCAGCGCCTGACAGACCCCCTTCCCGCATCGGACCCCGCCTGCGGGCAGCCTGGGCCGTGGGCGGGTCGGTTTCTGGCGTCGTGCTGCCGGGCGCAGCTCCGGCACGGGAAAGCATGGGGGCATGAAATCCCTCTCCCTCTCTCTCTTCCCGGACCCCGGACCCCGGATCCCGGACCCCGGGGGTGCGGGTGGGGGGACGGGGCGTCGGGATACAATGAGCACGACCCTGTCAGCCCACGTTCAGGGTCCGCAGGAGGGCGCCGATGCACGAGGTGGTCAAGTCCGCCAAAGGGAACATGGAAAAGGCTGTCGCGGTGTTCCGGGACGAGCTGAAGACGCTGCGTACCGGGCGGGCGTCGCTGGGAATCCTCGACCCCATCCGGGTGGACTACTACGGCACACCCACCCCGCTCAACCAGGTGGCCAACCTGGGCGTCCCGGAGCCGACGCTCATCGTCATCCAGCCCTGGGACCCCACCCTGATCCCCGTCATCGAGCACGCCATCCTCAAGGCCAACATCGGCTTGCATCCCTCCAACGACGGCAAGGTCATCAAGCTACCGGTCCCCCCACCCACCGCCGAGCGGCGCAAGGAGCTGGTGAAGGTGGCCCACGAGTACGCCGAACGGGCCCGGACGGCGGTGCGCAATGTCCGGCGGGACCGCAACGAAGAGCTGAAAAAGCTGGAGAAGGACAAGCAAATCTCCGAGGACGACCTGCGCCACCACCTGGCCGAGGTGCAGAAGCTCACCGACGACTTCGTGGCCCAGATCAACCAGATCCTCGCGGCCAAGGAACGGGAGATCCTCGAGGGTTGACCGTACCCTCGGTATCCCTGGTGGTGGCGGCGGCCGGCTCCTCCGTCCGCTTCGGGGGCGACAAGCTGGGCGCGCGTCTCGGCGGGGCGAGTGTGCTGGAACGGGCCGTCCACGCCGTTCGCAGCGCGCTGGGCGAGTGCCGCTGCGCGGTGGTGGTGCGCGCGGAGCGCGTGGCAGCCAGCCGGGCCGATGCCGCGCTGGCCGGATGCCTGGTGGTGGCCGGGGGGGGGCGGCGCCAGGATTCGGTGCGCTGCGGGGTGGAGGCGCTGGGGTTGGAGGACGACGAGCTCGTGGTGATCCACGACGGGGCCCGCCCCTTCGTGCCGCCGGCAGATGTGCGCGCGGTGGTCGAGGCGGCGGCGGCAGCGGGAGCGGCGTTGCTGGTGGCCCCCTTGGCCGACACCGTCAAGCGGGTGGACAGCGAAGGTCGGGTCGTGGCCACGGTGCCGCGGGAGCACCTGGCGCGGGCCCTCACCCCCCAGGCGTTTCGGGTGGGGGTGCTGCGGCGGGCCTGGGCCGCCGTGGGGGGGGAGAGCTGGACCGACGAAGCGGCGCTGGTGGAGGCTGCCGGCGGCGAGGTGCGGGCGGTGCGGGGAGACCCCCGCAACGTCAAGGTCACGACGCCGGAGGATCTGCGGCTCCTGGAGGGGCTGTTTCCTCCGGAGGTGCGGGTGGGACACGGGGTGGACGTGCACCCCTTCGCGCCGGGGAGGCGCCTCGTGCTGTGCGGCGTGGTCCTGCCGGAGGGGCCAGGTCTGGCCGGGCACTCCGATGCCGACGTGGCGTTCCACGCGGTGACCGACGCGATCCTGGGGGCAACGGGGTGCGGCGACATCGGCGAGCACTTCCCGCCCTCCCAGGAGGAGTGGCGCGACGCCCCCTCGGACCTCTTCGTCCGCCACGCGGTGCACCTGGCGGCCGAGCGGGGGTTCCGGATCGTGAACTGCGACGTGACGTTGCTGGCGGAGAGGCCGCGCCTGGCGCCGTACCGACAGCGCATGAGGGCGGCGCTGGCCGCTGCCCTGAGCGTGGAGGAGACCCGGGTGAACCTGAAGGCGACAACGTGCGAGGGGCTCGGCTTCGTGGGCCGGGCCGAGGGGATCGTGGCGATGGCCACGGTGACCCTCGCACGCGGGTGAGGTGCCGTGACGCGGCGGGATCGGTCTGAGCGGCGCAGCCCGTCCCCGGCCCCCGGACCCCGGACCCTCGGTCGTGGTCGCCGGCCCCCGGCCCCCGGAACCCGGCCCCCGGAACCCGGAATTTCGGGAGGGCAGGAGTGCTGGGTCGTGGGCTTCCACGCCGTGGTCGCAGCGCTGGACGCCGAGCCGTCGCGCATCGAGGTCGTGCTGATCGGTGAGGGGGTCGGCGGCACCCGTGCCCGCGAGGTGCTGCGGCGAGCGCGGGCAGCGGGGGTGCGCTTCCGAAGCGTGCCGCGATCGGGGCTGGACGCCGTGGCCCGCGGTGTGGCCCACAACGGCTTCGCTGCCCGCCTCGCACCGCACCCTCTGGCCGAGGCCGCCGCGCTGCTGCAGGTGCCGGCGCCGGCGTGTCTCGTGGGCCTGGACGGCGTGGAAGACGGCCACAACCTGGGGGCCGTCATTCGGTTGGCCGCGGGGCTCCAGCTTGCCGGGGTGATCGTTGCCGGCCCCCACCCGCCGTCCCTCGGCGGGGCGGCGGCCAAGGTGGCGTCCGGCACCCTGCCGCTGGTGCCGGTGAGCCACGTGGGCTCGCTGGGGGATTTCGCCGGGCGCGCCAAGGAGGCGGGGTTCTGGGTGGTGGGGGCGGACCCCTCCGGGACGCCGGTGACGAGGTGGGAGTTCCCCGACCGTGTCCTGCTCTGCCTCGGCGCCGAGGCGCGGGGCCTGCGCGCCAAGACCCGCCGCGCGGTGGACCTCCTGGTCGGCATCCCTCTGGCTGCCCGGGTGGAGTCTCTCAACCTCTCGGTGGCGGCGGCGGTTCTGGCGTGGGAGTGGCGCCGGCGCTACCCGCCGGCCGCCGGGTAGCAGCGACGTCGCAGGGGGCGGCGCACCCGGGGGGTTGATTTTCCGCCGATCGGTGGTAGACTCTCCCTCCCCGCTGGTGTTCGTGTGCCAAGCGGCAGGGATCTTTGGCAGGAGGGGGAGTCGGGTGACGACGCCCGCAGCGGCTGGCGTAGCTCAACTGGTAGAGCAGCGGATTTGTAATCCGCAGGTTACGGGTTCGAGTCCCCTCGCCAGCTCCAGACGGACGCTGGCCGCGCGGGGCGATCGATCGGTTCGTGGTAGGCGTGTCGAGAGTGCGGGTGTGGCCGAGCGGTCAATGGCAGCAGACTGTAAATCTGCCGGCAATATGCCTACGGTGGTTCGAATCCATCCGCCCGCACCATTTTTCTTTTCGTGCGGGAGTAACTCAGGGGTAGAGTCACAGCCTTCCAAGCTGTTGGTCGCGGGTTCGAATCCCGTCTCCCGCTCCAGCTGGGGCGACAAGGTCCACCGAGCCCACGTAGCTCAGCCGGTAGAGCACGTCCTTGGTAAGGACGGGGTCACCAGTTCAAGTCTGGTCGTGGGCTCCAGTTTCTTGTTTCGTGTCGTACCGAGGGAAAGGAACGATGACCCGTCACCTCGCGGGTCAGGATCGCCGAGGCGGTCCAACTGAGGGAAAAGAGAGAGAGAGGGAGGCAAACGCTCATGGCGAAGCAGAAGTTTGACCGGACGAAGCCGCATGTGAACGTGGG
>JBBISY010000015.1:0-63312 GCA_037441065.1 Acidobacteriota bacterium
CGCCACTGGCTTCCCGCCAGCCCCGACGTGTGCGACGCGACCTGCACCCAGTAGCTGTACGACGTCGTGGCCAACGCCTCGGCGCCACCCCATACCGCCACCCACACCGCCGCACCTGCTGCCAGCAGCCACACCACCCCAACCGTCCCGTTCCGTGCCATGGCGACCCTCCCGTCTCGGCGGGCTCATTAGGATTCTAGCCCAGCCCACCGTCCCCCCGCGCACCGCTCCCTGGGCTAACTGCCGCTCGTTCGCCCAGATCATAGCTCCGGCGCCACGCCACGGGACGAGGCGCGTCCCGCCTCGACCCCCGGCGCGCCGGATCGGGGAGGTCGATGCCCGACCCGCCACAAGAAGCGGCGGTGCCCTTGCCCGGGGTGACCGCGGAGCGCGGAAGCAGCGGACGCTGCCACTGGCTCGAGGTCTTCGACACGGCCGCTGCTGCAGGCCGCCTTCGACACCTTCCGGCTCCGCTCTACCACGGCAGCCTGGCCAGGACCACAGAGGGCGTCGAGACCGCACCTGCCCGGCAGCCTCCAGAACCCGCCTGGCAGGTCACCGCAAGACACCGACCAGCCACGTTTGCCGGGGTTCGCGACTGGTTCACACCGATGGACTCCCGACACCCCTCCACCCCGTCATTTGGTGGCCCGGGACAGCGTTGCGGGCTCCCGCCAGCGTGGTAGGCTCCCACCGTGCGTTCCGGAACGCGAACCCGCCAGCGGTTGGCCTTCTGGCGCCGCCTGCGGGCGAGCCAAGCGGTGGCGCAGCAACTGGAAGCGCTCTGCCGGCCGCTGCCTCCACCCACGGCCGAGCTCCCCCTGCCGGATGAACCGCAGACCGCCTACTACCGCTCCCTGCCGACGGCGGGGCGAGACCTCTACCAGCGGCTGTTGCAGGCCTTCCCACAACTGGCCTTCGAGCCAGAGCCCGGGGTAGCCGCCAGCGAAGCTTGGGTCCGGGCCGTGCGCCGCGGCGAGGCGCCCACCGCCGCCACTTGCCCGCTGCGCGCCCCGGAGGCGCTGCAGCTGCGGCTGGTGAGCACGCCGGCGGGCAGCCTGCCGGCCCTGGTGGCCGGCTGCCGGGAGGACTTCGTGCTGCTCATGCAGCTCTTGGCCCACCGTGGCGAGCCCAAGCCCATCTCCCCCTCCCACGGTGCCTCGCTGGTTCAAGGCCTCCCCAACTGGGAACGCTTCCGCGCTCTGCGCCAGGAGTGGCAGCGAGACCACCCAGCTGGCGACTGGGCGCAAGCCTGGCCGCAGCTGGCAGCACGGAAGGAGCTCTATCAGGACCGCCTGGTGCTGGCCTCGTGGGGACCGTACAGCGGCGTGGCTCACGTCCCGGGGCTGGCGCCCGCCGCCTGGCAGGAAGCCTCGTTGCGCATCCGGCTGGCGCACGAAGCCACCCACTACTTGACGCTGCGGGCCTTCGGCCGGCTGGGACACACGGTTCTCGAGGAGCTGGTGGCCGACTGGGTGGGTGTCGGCATGGCCTCGCAGGGCTATTCGCCGCACGTGGCCCGCCAGTTCTTGGGCCTGGAGGCCCAGGCCGCCGGGAATGCGGATGGCCGCCTACGCCAGTACGTCCCGAGTGGGGTGAGCGAGGAGGCCTTCTCCTTCCTGGCGCAGGCGATGCAGTTGGCCATTCAGCAACTGGCGCGGCTGCCTTGGCCAGGGGAGGAGGGGCTAGCCTCCCTCCTGCCGCCGCTCTTGGCGGCCAGCTTGGAGGACCTGGCCAGCGGTTGGTCGCCGCCAGGTTCACCGGGAGGCGTCGATGACAAGCCCACCCTGGCTTGAGCGTTGGCTCACGGTCGCACCAGCCCTAGCCTCTCCGGTGGACCGGCTGCGGCAGGCAGCTCGTGTCCTGCGGGAAGTGGCCGCCCAGGCCTTCGTGGCGCCGGCCGAGCCAACCCACCCGCGGGCGGAGGAGCTGGGCGCGGCCCTGGATCAGCTGACCGAATTGGCCACGTCCCCGGCAGCCCAGCCCGAGCGGCAGCGCGCCGCGTTGCTGCTGCAGGCCCTCTTTGCCCTACGGTGCGAGAGCTTCTTTCTCGCCCCCACGCGCGCCACCTCCGGCCCCGTGGCCCGCTGGGCGCTTTCCCAGGCGCTGGAGCAGTTTGGCCAGGCGCTGCAGCAGCTGCAGCGGGCTTGTGAGCGGGAAGGGGTGGCGGTGCCGTGGCGCCTGTTGGCGGCGAGCCACGCGGACGAGAGCGTCCCGTGGCGGGAGGTGCGCCTCGTGGGCAACCAGTTGCCGGGCGTGCCCCTCGCCACCCTGCCCTGGGGTGAGCGCTGCGCCCTCAGCGGCCTATGGTGGCAGGAGGACGGCGACGGGCGCCAGCGTTTCCGCTCGGAGACGAGCTTCTTCTCACTGGATCCGCGAGCGTATCACGTCTTCGCCCGCTGCCAGCAGGCCGTGGTCCAACTCGAGGAACAGCAGCCTCAGTTGGCCGCGGAGGTGCTGGCCAGTTTCCCGGAGCTTGGCCATCGCTTCTACGCCGACGACGCCGGCCCCACCTTCGCCACCCTGCAGCTGCGGGAGTTTCCCTCCCTGGCGGTGAGCTTGAACAACGCCCTGCGCCGTTTTGGCCCGCGCACGCTTTTTTCCCGCCCCTGGGACGGCACCCGGCTCACCTACGAGCAGGTACGGCAAGCGAGTCTCGCTCTGGCGCGGGCCTTGGAAGCCGCCGGGCTGTCAGCCGGCAGCGTGCTCGCCATCGCCTGCCGCCGCCCTGGATGGGAGCCGTACCTGTTGGACTTCGCCTGCGTCTTCTCCCAGCTCGCCAGCCTGATCCTCGATCCGCAGGCGGATGGGCGAAGCTCGAACGAGCTCTTGGCTTTGGTTCGGCCGGTAGCGGTGGTGGGGGACGCCCCTGCTTTGGAAAGCCTGGGAGAGCTGGCGATACCGCGCTTTTACCTGGAAGAACTCCCCGGGGTGCCCCCTCTTCTGCCTTCGGCACCACCTGAGAATTGGCGCAGCCGCAGCGGTGTGGGTCTGGACACCCCGCTGCTTTTCGACGACGAGCCCTCTTGGGAGCTGGCCCGGGCTGCCGGTATGGCCGCCGACGAGGCGGAAGCGCTCTATACTTTGGTTTTCACCTCCGGCTCCAGCGGCAGGCCCAAAGGCGTGGGGATCACGCGCCAGCGCCTGCGCGCGGACTTCGAGTACCAAGCCCCCATCTACCCCCTGGTGGTGGCTTCCTTCCAACCGCCTTCCCTGTTGGCCGACCGCAAGCTGGTGTGGCAGGCGCTGTTCAACGGCGGACAGGTGGGGTTCTGCCGGCGGGGGCCGGAGCTGTGGCAGGATCTTCGAGCGGTCGCGCCCACTTACCTGGAGGGCCCGCCGGCTCTCTTCCAGCCGCTGCTGGCGCCCTACCAGCAGGCGCTGCAGGCCGGCGCCGGCGCCGGCGAGCTGGCACGCCTGCGCCTGGCCCTGCGCCGGCGCTTGGGAGGGCGGGTCGCGGCGGCAGCAGTGGGGGGCGCGGCGGTGCCGCCCTCGCTGCCGACGCTGCTGTCGACCTGCCTGCAGGTGCCGGTGCGGGAAGCCTACGGCGCCACCGAGGTGGGAACCCTGGCGGAAGGGGGCCGGCTGCGGCCGGGGGTGACCGTGCGGTTGGTGGACCACCCGGAGCTGGGCTTGACCTCCCACGACCAGCCCCACCCGCGCGGGGAGCTGGCGGTGAAGCTCCCGGGGGGCCGCAGCCCTTACCTCGTGGCAGGGGAAGAAGCCCAGGGGCGGGTGACGGAAGACGGGTACTTCCTCACCGGCGACTTGGTGGAGCTCCGGGAAGGCGGCGAGATTCGCGTGCTGGGACGGCTCGCCGCTGCCTGCAAACTGGCTGACGGCCGCTTCGTCGTGGCGGAGGAGCTGGAAGCGGCCGCCTTGGCTTCCGGCCTTTGCCAGCAGGCGGCGCTGCTTCCCGGCCCTGTGGGGCCGGTTCTCCTCGTGGTGGCAGTCCCCGGCGCACCGGCAGAGCGGCTGCGGGAACGCCTCGCCGCCCACCTGGCGCGCGAGTTCCCTGGCCGTGCCTTGCCACCGATTGCGGTCGATACCGACGGCACACCCTGGACCCCGGAGAACGGTTTGCTCACCCCTTCCTTCAAGCCCCGTCGGCACGAGCTGGCCCAGCGCTTTGCCCAGCTACTCGTCACCAGCTGCTCCCCAGCTGCTCCCGCGGCCCCGGGGGGGAGCGACCCCCTCTTGGCGACGGTGGCCGCCGCACTGCACCGACTACCGCAGGAACTGAACCTCTCTCTTCCCGCGGCAGCGCAGGGCCTGGATTCCCTGGGCGCCGTGGAGCTGCTGGCCTTGGCGGACTCTCGCGGCCTCCAACTGGGCCTCCAGGAGCTGGACACCTGGCCTCTGGCCCGCCTGCTGGACACGCTGCAGGGGAACTTCGGGGCCTCGCCTCCTCGCAGCCGCGAGTCTGCGCCCACGTTCTCGGTGGCAGCTGCCGGCGACGACGAACTCATGCGCGAGCTGTTGCGCCTCCCCCTGCCGCCCACGCTGCCGGCTTGCAGCCCCCGCGGCCTGACGCTGGTTACCGGCGCCACCGGCTTCTTGGGAGTGCACCTGGTGGCCTCGCTCTCGGCCAACCCCCCCGCGGAGGAGCCGGTGGTGGCGCTGGTGCGAGCCACGCATCACCACCACGCCAAGCAGCGCCTCCACGAGGCGGCGCAGCGGGCAGGGTTGTCGCTGCCCGCCATCGGTCTGCCGGGCCAGGCGGAGGCTCCCCTGTGGGCCCTGGCCTGCCAGCTGGGGGAACCGCACTTGGGCTTGCCCGAAGACCTTTACGCTCTGCTCGTGCAGCGAGCAGCGGTGGTGGTGCACGCCGCCGCCAGCCTGCGCCACGGTGCCAGCTTCCGGGATGTGGCGGCGGACAACGTGGCTTCCACCCGCAACCTCTTGCGGCTGGCCACCGAAGGCCGCCTGAAGGCCGTCCACCTGGTTTCCACCCTGGACGTGACGCGCCTGGCGCTGGCGGTGGGCGGGCCCAGCAAGGAGGAAGCGCCGCTGCCGACGCGGCTGGGGGAGGCAGCTTCCAGGGTGGATGGGTACGTGGCCAGCAAGTGGGTGGCGGAGCGCATGGTGGAGCTGCTCCACCAGCACTGCCAGGGCAAGCTGCCGGTGTTGGTGAGCCGCCCGGGTCTTCTGGCCTGGTCGTCGCGTACCGGCTTTGCCAACCTGAAGGAGTGGTTTCCTGCTCTCTTGGCCAGCTGCCTGGAGCTCGGAGTATTGCCCTTGGAGCAGGGCGCGGTGCCGCCGGCGGCGCCGGTGACCACGGAAACCTCGGCCCGCGGGCTGGAGTTCTTGCCCGTGGACTTTGCCGGCCAGCTGCTGGCCCAGCTCACCTCAGCCCTGGTGGGTTCGGCGGCAGGAGGTGGTGCTACTCTCTTCCGCTGCAACGTGGTGAACACCAACCCCGGCACCGACGGGCTGGCCCTTTGGCCGCAAATCTTTTTCGCGCTGCAGGCTGCCTGGCTGGCAGAGTTCCCGCACAAGCGGCCGCTGGCGGCCGTCACGTGGCCGGATTTCCGCGACCTGTGCGTGGCCCGTGCTACCCCCTTCGCCGCCCTGGTGCCCTCTTTCCCCGAGCTGCCGGCGGTGCCGCGTACGCGGGCTGACACGATGGCCGCCTTTTGCCAGAACACGCCGCCCCCACCCCTGCGCTGGCCGCTCTTCCGCCCCTTCGTCCGCTGGTTCCCGGGAACGCCTACCTAGGCCAGTTGCCGCTGCGCCAGCAGGGCGAACTTGCCGCCCTTGGCCATCAGCTCCTGGAAGGTACCCTCTTCCACGATCTTGCCACCCTCCAAGTAGCAGATGCGATCGGCGTTGATGATGGTGGAAAGGCGGTGGGCAATGACGATGCGGGTGGCCTGCAGCTTCTCGATGCTCTCCATGACGATGGCCTGGGAGCGGTTGTCCAGGGCGGAGGTGGCCTCGTCCAGGATCATGACGCGCGGCTTGCGCACCAGCGCCCGGGCGATGAGCACCTTCTGCCGCTGTCCCCCGGAAAAGCCGCCACCGCCCTCGGAAATGTAGGTGTGCATGCCCATGGGCAGCTGTTGGATGTCCTCGGCCAACCCAGCCAGTGCCGCCGCTTCCCACGCAGCCTGCACGGGCAAGCCGGAGGAGCCCACGATGTTGCGGTAGACATCGGTGGGCAAGAGGGTGGAGTTCTGCAGCACCACCCCGAGCTGTTGCCGTACCTCCCGCAGGTCCAGAGTGGCCAGATCCTGGCCGTCGAAGTACACGGCGCCGCGGGTCGGGGTTTCGAAGCCCAGCAGGATACGCATGAGGGTGGACTTGCCGCAGCCGGAGGCACCCACGAAGGCCACGAACTCCCCCGGTTTGATTTGCACCGAGAGGTCGTTCAGGATCCACGGACCATCCTCGCTGTAGCGGAAGGACACGTGGGAGACCACGATCTCACCGCGCAGCTTGCCGGGCCAGGCGCGCGCCTCGTCCAGCTCCGGCGCCTCGGTGACGATGGGCCTGAGGCGTTCGTAAATGGGCACGATGCGCAGCATGTCCAAAGAGGCGTCCGCCAGACTCTGCAGGGCTGCGACAAAGGCGGAAAAAGCGGCGTTGAAAGCGATGAAATCGCCGGTGGTGATGGAAGGGGGCTGCCCTTTGGCCAAGGCCGCCTCCTGCACCTTCATCAGCACGTAGAAAATCACCAGCGAGGAGACCACAGGGAAGCCCGCCGAGGCCACCTGGACGGCGTTCTTGATTTGCCCGATGCGGAACAACAGCCGCCGCTGCAGGGCGTACGCCTTCGCCCAGGTAAGGAAGGCATGGTTTTCCGCACCGGCCACACGGACTTTGGGCACACCGGTGATGAACTGCAGCACCATGCCGGTGATGGTCCCCCGCACGTTCAGCTCCTGCCGCTCCAGCCTTAGCCGCAAGTAGTTGCCCAGAGTGGTCAAGGCCACGTAGGCCAAGCACACGCACACCCCCACGGCGGCCAAAGCCACGCTGTACTTGGCCATGAGAAAGACGTAGAATACCGAGCTCAAGAACCCCAAGGCGGAGTTGATGCCGGCGCCAGCCACCAGCTGGCGAATGCGGTCGATGCCAGCGGCCCGGTCAGCCAGGTCGCCAGCGGTGTACTGGCGCAGGGCGTTGGAAGGCAGGTTCAGTAGGCGGTCCCAGAGGGCCGCCTGGATGCCGTAGTCCATCTTCCCCTGGATGCGCAATACGGCAATCGCTTGCGTGACCTTGAAAGCGGTGGAGATCAGTGCCGCCACCAACAGCCCCACCACAAACTGCCAGAGCAATGCCCGATCCGCCTGGGGGATGGCGGTGTCGAACAGTCGGCCCGTGAAGTAGGGGGTGACCGCACCCAGAAGCCCCAGACCAACGCCCATCCATGCCACGAGCCAGATGTCCTGCCGCAAGCCGCGAAGGCCGAAGCGAATGAGGTCCTTGGCGGTGAGGGGACCATCAGGGAAGGGCCGGTAGAAGACGTAGCCGAATCCGGAAAGTCGCGAAGCGACCTCCTCCGTCACCCGCTGCCGCTGGCCCCCTTCCGGGTCCACCAACTCGTAGCCCCGAGCCCCCCGCGGCAGTAGGGCCACCGCCCCGCCACCCTCCTCCCAGCGGCCCAAAATCGGTCCCTGATCATGGCGGTACCAGTCATCGCGCAAGGCCACCGGGCGCGTGCGGAAGCGGGAAGCCTTGGCGATAGCGGCCAGGCGCAAGTCCAGGGGCGTTCGCTTGTCCACCTCCGGATGGTCGTGCACCTCGATCCCCAAAGCCTGCCCCACCAACTTGGCAGCATCCAGCAGTGGATCGCGGCTGCCCACCGCCACTGCCGCCGCTTCCTGTTTGGCTTCCGCCATGACGCCGGCAATTTCCGCCTGTGCCTGTTCGCCGGCCGCTTGGGCGTGGGCCGCCTTCACGCGCAGGCGGTGCAGCTCGTCCACCACTTGCAAGCGCTTGTTGATGAACTCACAGCGGCAGAGAACCTCGTGGAACCGGGTCAGGCCATGCCAGAGGGCGGGCAGAGGCAGCACCTCGGCCGTGGGGTAGCAGCGCAGTTGGCTGGCCTCGTCCCCGGGATTAGCGGCGACCACCCAGGTGTCGGCCACCAGTGGAAACAGGGACCGCAGTCTTGAGAGCTTCTGCAGCAAGTCAGCGCCCGATGCCTGCGACAGCCCCTCCCAGCCGACGAACAACAGCTCCCCCCGGCTCACTTCCAGCCACACGACTTCCCGCCCGCAGCGTGCCGTGGCGCCGTTGGCCAGTTCCCCCTGGAAGCCGGCCGTCAGCGTCACCGACGGCGGCGGTCCCGCCCCCAGCGATTGGGCAAAGGCCGAGGACAGCCCATGCACCCACCCTTCCACTAGTTGAGCGAGCCGCTCCCGGTAGCGCACTTGCCGTGCCAGCACCTTCAGCTGGGCAATGTCCACCTCCACCACCTTGGTTCCGCCCTTGCCCACCGCCAGCAGCCCCGCTCCCACGCCGAAACCCGCGAAGTCCATGCCCAACATGAGCTGTCCGGCGCGCACGGTGAGAAAGTGGGTGCGGGCCCCCTGCGGCTCGCCGCGCTCGTCCAGCGCCACGGTGAACAGCTCCACCTGCCCCTCTTGCACGAACCAGGCAGCCTCGGGTGCGCCGATGACCCAAGGGGTGTTGCCGGAAACCTGCCGCTGCCGGCCCCAGCGCTCGAGCGCTTGCTCCAGGGCTTCGGGAAACTCGGCGCTGGGCTGAAAGGGTGCCTGGGTGGAGACGGCCGGGCTGGTCCGGCACACCGTTTCCTCCAGCTCTTCCTCTCTCGGGTGGCCGAGGAAGCGGAAGCCGGTGGCCCCCAAGCGGAAGCTGTCCCCTGGGGAGAGACGGTGCTCCCGTACTCTCTGGTTGCCCACCCACACGCCGTTTGCCGAGCCCAGGTCCAGCAAGATCCAGCAGCCGTCCTCCAGCCTCAGCTGGGCGTGGCGCCGGGACATAGCCTGGTCCTGGACCACAATGTTGCAGTCGGATGAGCGGCCAACGGTCAGCACCCCGCCTTCCAGGGCCAGCACGCGGCCTCGCATGGCTGCGTCGGGCGAGTCCTGGATTACCAGCGTGGCCTGCGGACGTGTCATGGGCCGCCCCTCAGTGCTTGATCAGCTCGGCGTACAGGCCGGGTTGATCCTTGAGCTCCTCGTGGCTGCCCCGCTGCACGATCTTGCCCCGCTCCATGACGATGATCTCGTCGGCGTCACGAATGGTGGAAAGGCGGTGGGCAATAATGAGGCAGGTGCATCCCCGCCGCCGCACCGCCTCGTCCACCCACAGCTCGGTGGCCGGGTCCAGGGCGGAGGTGGCTTCGTCCAGCGCCAGAATGGTCGGGTCGCCCACCAACGCGCGGGCGATCTCCAGCCGCTGCCGCTGCCCACCGGAGAAGTTTCTCCCCCCTTCCTCGACCCGCGCGTCGTACTTGTCGGCGCGGGCTTGAATGTCGTCATCAATGGCGGCGTCGCGGCAGGCACGGGTAACCGTCGCCCGCGGCAAGGTGCTGTCCCACATGGTGACGTTGTCGGAAACCGTGCCGCCGAAGAGGAAGATGTCCTGATCCACAAAGGCCAAGGAGTTGCGCACTAGCTCCGGCGGCAGCTTGTCCACCGGCACCCCGTCGAACAGGATCTGCCCGGACCAGGGCTTGTACAGGCCAGCCAGCAGCTTGGAAATGGTTGACTTGCCGCTGCCGCTGCGGCCAACGATGGCCACCCGCCGACCCGGTCGTACCTTTAGGTTGAAGTTTTCAATGAGGGGCGGGTCCAGGGGGCTGTAGCCGAAGGTCACGTCCCGCAGCTCCACGTCCCCTGCCAGCTTCGGCACCTGGGTCTCGCGCAGGCCTCCGGTGGGGCGGCCGTCGCGACGGTACTGCTCGTCCATGGGGAAGCGCAGCACGTCGTCCAGGCGGTTCATGTCCGCTTCCAGCTCCTGTACGGTGGCGCCAAAGCTTACCAGCGTGGCCAAAGGTTTGTTGAACGAGGCCATGAGGCTTTGGTAGGCCACCAGCATGCCCACGGTCATGCCGCCGTCCATGACCTTCATCGAGCCCATCAGCAAGATGAGGGCAGTGGTGAGGTTAGAGACGAACGGCGGCACGGCGTTCAACAGCTGCGAGAGGGTGTCCAGCTCTTGCTGCGACCGCAGGGCCTTCGCCTGGTAGCCGGCCCAGCGGGCAAAGAACTCCGACTCGCCGCCGGTGGCCTTGATGGTTTCCAAGAGCTGCAGGCCGTTCATGGCCGTTCCCATGAGCTTGCCGTAGTCCTGCTGCAAGCGCCGGGAGGCATCCACCCGGCGGCGGGCCACCAGTTTCATGCCGCCCACGTTGAGCAGGGCGATCACGATGCAGACAAGCGTGAGGGGAACGTCGTACAGCATCATCAGCACGGCGTAGAACACCACCAACAGCGAATCCACCACCGTGGTGGCCAGCTTGCCGGAAATGGTCTCCGCCACCTTGTCGTTGATTTGCAGGCGCGAGCCAATCTCCCCGGCGTACCGCTGGGCAAAATACGAAACGGGCAAGCGCAGGATGTGGTTGAAAAAGTGCGTCGAGGTGCGTAAGGCGAGTTTGGTTTCCAGCCGCAGCAGGTAGTACTCCTGCAGGTACGTCAGGGCCATGCGCAGCAGCGCCGTCAGCCCTATGCCAATAAGCAGAGGCGTCACGATGGCTCGCCGGCCGCCCACCAGGTAGTCGTCAATGAACACCCGGGAAAAGGTGGGGATGACCAGGCCCGGCACCACCAGGAAGAGGCCGCACAGCATGACGTAGGCGAGGGCGTGCTCAGACCCGCGCAAGCGCTTGCGGAAAGCCGCCCACATGCTGGGTTTTTCGCCCGCCGGGCGGAAGTCCGGACCCTTCTCGAAGGTGAGCACCACGCCGGAGAAGGAGGCATCCAACTCCTCCAGGCTCACCACCCGAGGACCGGAGGCCGGGTCGTTGAGGTACACCTTGCCCTGGCGGAACCCTTCCAAAACCAAGAAGTGGTTCATGTTCCAGAACAAGATCACCGGTAAGGGCAGCTCGTAGAGCTTGTCGATGTTCTCGTACTTGAAGCCCTTGGCGATCAAGCCGTACTTGCGGGCTGCCCGGAGCACGTTGGAGGCCTTGGAGCCATCGCGGGAAACCCCGCACTCCAGGCGCAGCTCCTCCAGGGGCACGATGCGCCCGTGGTAGCCCAAGATGATGGCCAAGGCCGCTGCCCCACACTCCACCGCCTCCATCTGCAGTACGGTGGGGGTCTTCACCCGCCGGCGGGGAGTGGGAGGCAAGGACCGGGGGGCTTCCGCTTCCGGGACTGCCGCCACACAACCCTCCTAACCCATGCCTGCCGCTTTCTTCATCAACGGAATGATGTACGCGATCGGCCGCTTGCTTTCCACGATCACCGACCCCTGGCAGAGGGTGCCGGGGAACACCTTGCTCGGGGGACCCTTGCCCGAGGTCCAGCGGAAGCCCGAAGGGGCGTCCGCCTGGGGCAACAGCTCCACGCTCACGCGGATGGGCGTGGCCCGGCCGGCCAGTTCCTGCGCCAGCTGCTCGTTGCGCAGGATGCGCTTGAGCGCTTCGGGGGTGAGGGGAAACTCGGAAAGCTCTTCCACCCGCCCGACAATGTAGCCAAATTCCTCCGGGCGCACGGTGGAGGGGGCAACGTTGGCGGTCATGCCCGGCAGGATCTTCTTTCCTTCGGCTGCCGGAATGAAGAGCACCGCCCTCAACGGCTGGCTCGGATCCTCGAGCGTAATTAGCCGGTCCCCCGGGCGCACCAGGTCCCCCACGTTGGCCATGACCTCCAGCACCCGCCCACGGTAGGGGCTTTTCACTTCCAGACCGGCCAGTTGGGCTTCCAGCTCCTTGAGGCGGGCCCGCACCTGCTCGATTTGCACGCTGGTGCCAGCGGAGGTGGCCCGCAGGTTGGCCATGCTCTCTTCGGTGGCGGTCAGCTCCGCTTGCGTTTGCAGCAGCTGGGAGCTGGTCAGGAGCCCCCGCTCCACCAGCCTGCGCTGATTTTCCAGCTTGCGCCGCAGCTCCGCCGCCCGGGTTTGATAGCGAGCCAAGAGCTGCCGCTGGGCGGCGGCCTGTTCGGCGCCATGGCCGCTCATGGCCGCCAGCTCCTCCTTCGTGTTCTCGTAGCGCACCCGAAGCTCCGGCTGCTCCAAGGTGAGGATCACGTCCCCCACCGCCACCACCTGCCCCGGCTCCACCTTCACCGCCACCACGTGACCCGCCAAGGTGGCGTTGATCTCCGCCACGCTGCCGCCACGCAGGAGGATGCCCTTGCCCTCCACCTTCACGGCAATGCTGCCGACCACCCCCCAGACGATGGCTGCCAGGATGCCAAAGCCGAGCCCGGCCAGCGCCAGCCAACCTACGGGGGATGTGACCTGCATGAGCTCGTCCAGCCGCTCCGGCGAGGACAGGCGCTCGAGGGCTTTCTTGCGGAAGAGGCTAGAGGCCGCCATCAGCGCCTAACCCCCTCCCACCAGCACCGACGAACCCACCACCCGCACCGGCAGCAGCCGGCCCAGCTCGAAGTCCAGCTGTGCCAGCGCCACAGCCAGGGAAAGCCGGGCGTCCACCAAGGCGAGCTGCGCCGTAACGAGCGCCTCCTCGGTGACGATCAGGTCAATTACCGACAGCTCCCCGGCGGCGAAGAGCGCCTGTGCCGCCTGCAAGCTGGACTCGGCCGCCGCCACCCCCTGTTGGCGGGCGGCCAGCTCCACTTGCCGCTCCTCGAGCCGCAGCCACGCCTCTCGGGTGCGCAGGCCAACGGTGCGCTGCAGGTCGGCCGCGCGCACCGCGGCTTGTTGCTCCAACGCCAGGCTGGTAGCGAGCCGACCGCGGGCATAGCTGTTGGCAAAGGGCAAGGTAAACTGCAGGCTAACCGCCACGCTGGGCCCGGCAAACCCGGCGCCCCAGGCCTCGCTGGCCTCGGGCCAGATGCGGGTCAGACCGATCGTCCTCGGGCTCTCGTGCAGGCCGCTGTAGAAGGCGGTGAAGAGCAACCGCACGTCCCGCCGCAGATCGGCCCGGGCACCCGCCGCCAAGGCCGCCGCCGCCTCTTCTGCCAGTTGAACCGCTCGCGGCTCAGGCCGCCGCACCCAGCCCAGGTCCCGCTCCACCTCTGCCAGGCGAGCCGACAGCGCTTCCTCGGCTACCACCTGGGGCAGCTCCTCCACCACCTCCGGCAACTCGCCGGGCTCGTTGGCCGAGGCACCCATGTGCACTGCCAGTTCCTTTTTCGCTTGTAGGTACGCTTGCCGCCCCTGGGCGAGCTGCGCCTGGGCTTGGGCAAGGCGCGCCGACAGCAGCACCAGTTCCGCCGGTGCCAGTTCCTCCCCTTCCACCAACCCCTTTGCCACCTCGATAAGCTGCTGTTCGCGCTCCAGGGCCGCGGCCAAGAGGGCGACGCGCTCCTTGGCGGCGGCGGCGTTGTAGTAGGCCAGAGTGGTGCGCAAGGCCGCCGCTTGCAACGCCGCCGCCTCCTGGAAGGCAGCTGCTTCCGCTTGCTTGGCCGCCGCCCGCTCGCCCGCCTGCGCCGCCACCACCCCACCCCCGCGGCCCAACGGCACATCGAGGGTGAAGCCGAAGCGCGAGCGGTAGGACACCAGCACCCCCTTGCCACCGAAGGAAGGATCCAGGGGTTTGCCGCGCCAGGTGTCGCGTATGGCTTCGAACTCCACCTTGGGCTCGAGAAGCATGCCGTTGCGGAACAGGCGAGAAAGCCCCAGGGAATACGTAAGGGTATCTCGGTCTTCGATGGTGGGTGCTACCCCCTGCTGCCGGAGGAGTTGCCGCCCGACAAACGCGACAAGGCGCGATGTCGCCAGGTAGGTCTCCAGCTGCCGCCGCCAGGCCTCCCGCACCGCCTGCACGGCTTCGGAAAGCCCCGCATCCTCCGACCCGCGCAAGATGGCTTCCAGGTCGATGAACACGGAAGGGGGCAGGCAATGGATTTCCGTCACCGTGGTGCCAATAGTGATGGTGGTTTCGATGCAGTCGGGCAGAGGGCCAAAAACGCCGCTGTCCAGCTGTTGCTGGATGCCATTGGCTAGGCCCTCGAAGGCTATGGCCAGCGTGCGCAGCAGCCGGCGGCGGCCCAGCTCGTTGTTCTGGATCCCTGAGGGGATGGGAAGGGTCTCACGCTCGAAGGACGCAGCAAAGGTGAACAGCTCGTCAAACGCCCCCTGCTCCTGCCTGTACAGCCCGCCGTTGAAGAGCTTCAGGGCCCGCGCCTGCGCCACGGCCGGGTCGTGCGCCAACGCCAAGGCAACCGCCTGCTGCAAGGAGATTGGCGCGCGTACCGCCTCCGCTGGCACGTAGGCCGGCGGTTCCTGACACACCCCTGGAATCGCAAGCAGCATCGCCCAGAGCAGGCAGATTGTCCGCGCCATGGTCCACCTCACGGCTCCGCCGGCGGCAGCTGAAAGAGCGGCGCGGCCACCCGGAAGCTGCCATCCGCCTGCTGCTCGACCAACAGCCCGGCATCGAAGCGGAGCTTGGCGACCGTTTGCGCCACCGCTGCCTGGGCGCCAATCAGCGTGAGCTCCGCTTCCACCGCCCGCTGCTCGGTGAGGATGGTGTCAATGAGGGTAGAACGGCCGTAGCGGAGTTTCTCCACCTCGTTGTCCACCGCCTGCCGCGCCGCCGCCGCCGAAGTTTGCGCCGCCTGCCACTGTGCCAGCTGCTCCTGCAGCGTCCCGAGGGTCTGCAGCACGTCCAGCTTGATGCGACGCTCCAGATCCACAGCAGCGATCTGCCGCTGCGCCCACGCCGCGGCCCGCTGTTCCAGCTGTCCTTTCTGCGCCAGGTTGGCCCACGGTTTCTCCCAGGAATACCCCACCGAGGCCGAGGGCCCAGCCCAGTTACCAAAGACAGCCTCGCCCAGGTTGTGGCCCATGCTGCCGCCGGCGTCGGAAAGCCCCGCGTAGGAGAGCTTGACCTCCACGTCTCGCTTGGCCGCCAGGTTGACGACGGCTGCTCGCCACAGCACTCTACCGGAGCGCTCTAGGGAGCGGGCCGCGGCCAAGTCCAGGCGGCGCTGCACCGCTGCGGCCAGCAACGTGCTCACGGACAGGCGCTGCAGCTCCGCCGCCGTGGGCACGGCGGGGAAGGAGTCGGAAGCCAGAGGGAACCCTGCCAGCTCGCCCACCTCCACCCCCATGCTGGCGGCCAAGCTGGCCTGCGCCTGCGCCTGGCTGGCCTTGGCGGCGGCCAGCTGCGATCCCACCTCCGCTTGCCGCGCTTCCATCCGCGACAGCTCGGCCCGCGGGACTTCATCGGCTTCCACCAGCGCGCGCACCAGCTCCGCCAGCCGGCCCTGCAGCTCGGCGGACTGCTGGTACACGGCCACGGTTTCCTGCGCTCGCCGCAAGTCCAGGTACGCAAGGATGGTTGACAACACACTTTGCGAGGCGGCGAAGCCCAGGCTCTGGCGGCTCGCTTCCCAATCAATCAGGCTCGCCTGCTCACCGGCAGCAGCCGCCTCCACCCCTTTCCCCCTTCCCAAGGGAATGGCCACGCTAAAGCCCACATGGGCGTTATAGGTGTCCTCCTGCCCCGGGCCACCGTACTTGTCGCTCTTGGGCTTGCCCTGCCAGCGGTAGCTCTCCCCGGAAAGGGACAGGAAGGGGGTCAGGGTGAGGCCGGTCCGATAGTACTTGGAGAGCTGCAAGTCGAAGCTGCCCCGCTGCGTTTGCTCCACCTCGGCAATGGGACCCAGCTGGCGAAGGTCTTGCCGGTCGCCGATGGCGGTGGCCAACTCCTCGTTCTTGGCAATGGTCAGCTCCCCCAGGCGCGACTCGATCCAGTTGACGATGTCCTGGCGGATTTGCGCTTGCTGCGCCGGATCCGCGTTGCGATAGAGCGCCAGCAACGCTTCCCACTGGGCTTGGGTTTGGGGGTCGAGGAAGCTGACACCAGCAGGGATCATGCCGGCTTGCAGGTCTGCGCGGGCCTGCAGCAACTGCTGGATCATCTGGTCGTACTGGGCAATCTTGGCCTCGGCTTGGGCGATCTCGCGGCGCAGCTCGTCGCGCTTCTTTTGCTGATCCAGCTTTTGCGCCGCCGAAAGCGGCCTCTGCGTGAACTCGTAGGAAAGGTTGCCCAGGAGCGTGAGGTCGAAAGCACCGGCCGCCTCCAGCGCCTGACCGCCCTTGGCCTTGACCTCCTCCCCGGCCACGCGCAGGTTGGGCTCGTGTGCCAGGGTCAGGCGCACGGCCTCCTCTAAGCTCACCTCCCTGCTGGCAAGCCGGCCGGGCTCGTAAGCGGGCTCCTGCGCCCAAAGCTTGAACGCCATACACATCGCCAGGCAGGCTACCGGTCTTGCTCGCATACCTCCTCCTCTTGCCTTTCTGCGGTGGGCGTCGCCTCCTGCCGGAGGTCCTTGGTGCTGCCCCAAGTCCACCGGGCCACGCGAACCCAAGGTGCCATGTGTCCCTCCACGAAGCGCACCATGGTGGGGTGGCGCACGGGAGCCACGAAGGAAGCCTTAACAAAGCCCGCGGCGACCATGCGGTGCAGCGAAGCGGAAAAGAGCGGCAAGATGCGCGCTCGACGTCCCCAATCCTTGCGGATGAAGCTGCAGGTAAAGCGCAGCCAATCGGCGGCCAGCCGGTGGTTGATGACCCAACCCATGATGCCTTCGGCGCTGCGCAGCGCTACGCTGGTCTTTTCTTCGAATCCCTGGCTGGTATAGCGCCAAGGCACCAGGTCGGGGGCGATCCAAGGGTTGGCCTCCTGCGAGCGGCGCAAAGCTTCCCACTCCTCGTCCTTCACCTCCGACAAGGGGACGATCTCGCAGCCCTCTCGCAAAGGGAGGCGGTCCAGCCAGGGGAAGCGCAGGGCTTCTTCGGCGGTAAAGAGCACCGAAAGGGAGCGTCGTGCCGGTGCCTGCCAGCCGCGCGTCGCCACCTGCCGCACCCACCACTCGCTGCCGGAGGCGCCCTCCGTCCAGGTGGCGGCCAGGCTGGAAAAGCCAGCCGCCGCGGCCGCCTTTTCCGCCGCCGCCACCAGGGCGGTACCTACTCCCCGGCCCCTGCCCTCAGGAACCACGTAAATCGAAAGGAGCTCGGGCAGCTCGCCTTCCACCAGAGGCAGGGCCGCGAGCATGAGGCCGACCGGGCGGCCGACCTCGAGAGCCGCCACGGCCACGGGTTGCACCGGCAAGCTGCCGGGTTCGCTGAGCAGCTTCGGCGCCGGCTGCAGCTGCAGGAGGTGGCGGTAGGCCGGGTAGGTCATGGAAGCAAAGGCCGAGGCGACCGGCGGTTGCAAGAGCTCCAGCCTCACGCTGCCCTCCAAACCACCTCCCCAAAAAGGGCCGAACCCACCTGCCGCGGTGCCAGCTGGCGGCAGAGGTGGAAGAGGAAACCGGCCATGCCGTCGAAGAGCCCGCCTTGGGGAGGCAGGGTACGCCAACTCCCCGAGCGGCACAGCTGCTCGCAGCGTCCTCTCGCCTGCTGCCAAAGCTCCTCCCTCCCTCTTCGCTGGGCCCCGATCAGGAGGATTTCACTGCGAGCTATCGTACCACAGCAGAGCGAGGGCGGGCCGGAGAGGGCAGAGCGCAGCGTAGCTTCCAGGGCCAGCTGTTCCTGCCGCGCCACCGCTTGCGGGGCGCGCGGCGAGGCCGCGACCAGCCGACCCAGCAGCGCGCCCGGGGCCCCGTGGCACCAGCCCTGCACGGACACCGGCACCGTCGTCCCCGCTGCCGTGGAAGCTTGGGAAAGCCATACTCCCACCCCGGGCTCGGCCAACAGCAGGTGCCAGGCACGCTGCAGCAACGCTGCGGCGCGGCTCGCCTTGCCCAAGAGCGCCAGCGCAGCTGCCGCTCCGGAAAGGCCGTGGGCAAAACCGGCCGGCATTTCCCCGGAAGGGGGTCTGGCCTCTGCCCACGGCAGCCTTTCCCACAGGTCCTCGGCCACGGCCAGCAGGGGTTTGCGCAGCTGGGGGAACGGCCCAAGCAAGCTCCAGCTGCCCACGATTAGGCCCGCCCAGCCCCCCTCCACGTCCCACGCCGTCAGGTCCTGCGGCCGCCCCTGGGCCACGAGCGCCGCCGCCTCCCGACCCAACTGGGGTTCCTCCAAGCAGGCGGAACCGGCGGCCAAGGCGTAGACCACCCCTCCCAGGCCGGTGCAGAGGCCCAGCGGCCCCTGGCGCGGCGCCTCGTCCAACAGCCGCTGGTAGAGCTCCCGGGCACGGCGGGATGCCTCGCCCTCGCTGCTCACCCGCGCCCACGCTGCCCAGGCCACAGCGTGCCCCGCCATACCCGAGCCCAGGAACGGGCACCCATTCGCGGGGACGGCAGCCAGGAGCGACGCCACTTCCTTGGCTTGGCGCCAGAAAAGCGCGTCGCCAGCGTGGCGACCAGGGGTGGGCAGAGCGGCCCGTGTCTGGTTGAGCAGCTGCTGCACGCGTTCGGGCGACAGACTGGCGAGCCGGGCGCGGATAGCTTGCCGGCCGGAAAGGCGCCACATCTCGGATTTCTGGGTTGCGAAGATGAGCAAGCGCGGCACGGAAAGCTCCAGCAGCGAGCGCTGCTCGTCCCGCGCCAAGGGCCAGAAAGCGGGGCGCCGTTCCCACATTGCCACCACCGGCCGCAACCATGCCTCCGTCAGCAGGTTGGCATGCCATCCGTGCCGCACCTTGGGGCTGGTCAGCAACAGCGTGAGCAGCCGGGCATAGGCTTCGCTGGGTCGGGCAAGGAGGCGCACCCGCAGGCCCCGCATGCCGTGCCAGCAGCTGCGAGCAAAACTAGGCTCGCGGGCGGCGCGGGCGATACGCTCCAAGGTCTCGGCAAAGCCCGCAGAAAGCTCAGCGGTAAACCCTGCCACCCCCGCCGACTGACCAGCGAACAGCGGCAGGCTCTTAGCCTGCCCATGCCCACCCCCTGCCAGGGCCCCATCTTCCCGCCACTGGCCCTGAATCACCATCGGCATGGTGAGCAGGCCGGAAGCGAGAGGTGAATCCTGGGCGGGTTCCCCGGCTGTCACCGGCTGGGCCCAGCACTCCCCGTCCACCACCACCGGGCCTTCGCGCCCCCCCACCACGTTTTCCCAGTGCAGGTCCTTAAGACCCAAGAGCCAGGCCACCGCCGCCAAGGCACCGGCGGAGTAGAACCAGCGAGCCAGCTGCGGGCGGGTGTGCAGCTGCGCGCGGGGTACTTCCTGCACCCACCCGTAGCCTCGTCGCACCACCATGGGGGGCAAGGGAGCAAGGGGCAAGCCCAGCTGGCGAAAGAAGGTAAACCACAGAGCCAGCGCCCGTTCCGGCTGCAGCGAGCGAGGCTTGTAGAAAACCGCGGGCTGGTCCGGGAAGGAAAGCGCCACCACCGTCTCCCCTCGGTGGCGGTCGGAAAAACCCCACCCAAGAGATACGGGCTTCTCGAACTCCCTTGGCCAGGAAAAGGTGGCCGCCAGAGCTTTGCGATCGCGGGCAAAGCGTCGGGCCAGCCGCTGTGCCTGCCGTACCCACTCCCACGCCCGCTGCCCGAGCCAGCGGGCCACGATGGGGCGCCGCTGCAGTAGCTCCCCCACGGGCATCTCCTCGCCCGCCGCTTGCCGCAGCAGCTCCTCCAGCTGCCGCTGGCAGACCTGCTGGAACTCGTCGCCCAGGGCCTGCCACCACTCCTTGGGCCAGCGGCAGCGCACCTCCCCCCCCGCCCAGCCGGCCAGCAGTTCAGCTGCCTGCGCAAGCGTGACTTGTGGACGGACCTGTCGGCACACCAGTTCGCTACCGCGGTCCGAACCCTCGGCAGCTAAGCCCTGTGCCAGCCTGGCCACCAGCGCTTCGCCGTCGGGCCAGCCGTCCCACGACAGGCGGCGGCGGAACAGCCCTTCATCCCCCCCCGCCACCGCCTGCGCCCAGCGAGCCGCTATGGCGCGAGCCTGCGACCAACCCTCGTCATCACCAGTCGGCCCGGCGGTGAGCAACTCGCAAAGGAAGCGCGTCTCCGCCATCGCCTCGCCGGGAACAATGCGGTCCACGGCCGCCCTGCGCGCCGGTCGGCCGTGGACCCGAATTCTCTAGAACAACGACGCGTTGATCTCGACGCGCGTGCCAAACCCCTGACTGGCCTTGACGTCGCACTTGTAGGTGTCCTTCTTCCCGCCGGCCACCTGCTCCAAGTCGGCATCGGAGAGCTCTTCGCCTTCCTTGGCCATGTGGGGGACGATGACGTAGAACTCGTTGGGCTTTTCCTCAATGACCTTGACCTGCACCGAGGGCGGAATGGTGGTGCCCAGCTGCGCCCCCACCACCTCCCGCGGCTTCGCCAGCAAGGCCGTGCGGTACTCGGGGTTCTTGGTGGCAAAGCCAGCGATCAGGTCGTTGACCTCTCCCCTCGTCAGCGTTACGGATTCTGCCATCTGTTCCTCCCTTCTCCCTTGCGGGACTGTGTCTGTGCGCGCACGCCTGTTCCTCTGCACGAAGTGCGCCAACTTCACGCAAGACCACAAACATTGACAACCCAGCAAATTAGCTCTTCTTGGCCATGCCCTTCATGGAGCCATAGCTCCAGGGATGGAGCCAGCGCTCGCCTTCTTGTCCTCGGCCAGAAAGAAGCTCAACACTCGGTCCAGGCTTTGGGCCAGGCGCGTGCGCATCTCCTCCACGTCAAAAGGAGCCAAGGCGCGGCGAAAATGCCAGGTACCCACCGGCAAGAAAGGCTCGCGCATCAGCCGCTGGCCAATCCTTGCCAAGAGCTCCTCTTGCCGGCTTACCACGCCTCGCCAACACTGCGCAAACCCCTCCGCCAATCCCCGGCGCACCGCCGGCGAGGCTTGGCAGTAGGGAAAAAACTCGTTCCGCGCCCGCAGGATGGTCTTGGGGGTGATGACCTGTCTAGCCGCCAGCTCTCGGGCCCGCGCCAAGGGCAACGTCGCCAGAACATGGGGGTTCTGCGCATCTCCCAGCCGCTCCGGGGGAATCGCCAGGTTCAAGAAACAGTGCTCGAAGTCGATGAGGGCGAGGCGACGGCGGGTCCCCTGCCGGAAGACAAAGGCGTTGCGCGGGCGAATGTCAGCGTTGGCGAAGGCGTAGGCAAAGGCCAAGTGCGCACCCAAGTCGTAGGCCACATCCGCATCCATGGCACCGGCAAACGGTTCCCCCGGTGCCTGGCGGCTGGCCAACACCGGCTCGTCTCCCGTCAGCACCACCGCTTCCGGCACCGGCAGACCCAGTTCTACCGCCAGGCCGCGCGCGAGCTCGTCTACATAGGCGGCCGCCGGCTGCCAAAACCTCTTCAAGTACCAAGTCTCCTCGGCCCCGGCCTGCGTTGCCCGTGCTACGGCCACCAGGTTGTAGCGGCCCTGTTGTTCGTCGGCCAAGGGGGCAAAGCTGGCGAGCTGCCACACCCCGTCCCCGGCAGCGAAGCGCGTACCTGGCGCAACCAGAAGCCGACAGGGCTCCGCACCGGCGAGAGCCAACCAGCCGGCGTGGGCGGCGGTGGGAATGTCTTCCCCGACCAAGAGCACGGGGAAACCGAAGCGCCGCGCAGCACCGTCCGCCGCCGGCGAGTCTCCGATGAGCAGCACTTCTTCCGGCGACAAGCCGAGGCGCGCCGCCAAGAGGCGGAAGGCCGCCTCCTGTGGCTTAGCAAGGCCGGTCTCGCAGGAGGTCAACAGCACGGCGAAGAACGGGCGCAGCTCCAGGGCATCCACCAACGACAGGTGGGCCGAGGAGAGGTTGGACACCACAGCCAAGGCAAAGCCCCGCCGTCGGAGGAAGCCCAAGCTGGCGCGCACACCGCACACCGCTCGCGCGCTGGCCAGCTGCGCTTCCAGCCCCTCGGCCACAGCGGCGGCAGCGCGCGAGGGTTCCGGCGCACCGCACGCCGCAGCCAAAGCCTGCGCCAAGGCGTGCGTGGAGGGAAAAGCTTGCCGCAAGCCAACCTGCCGCACAGCGGCCAGCCACTGCCGGCGGGGAACCCCCAAGGCCGCCGCTGCCCGTCGAAGAAAGAGCGGATCCTCCAAGACCACGAGTGTGCCAAAGAGGTCGAACGCTACAGCGCGGATGCTCATGAGGGCTTGAGCCGGTGATGGCGCAAGAAGTCCATGAAGCGCTGGTAATCGTTTTCCGGCATGCCAAACAGGGCCACGAGCCGCTTGTACGAACCACCAGTCTTGGCCAAGCCGGCGCGGATGACGTGTTGCACTTGAGCGCGGTTGAGCTCACGCTCCAGGAAGGCGTCGTGCACGAGCTTCCAGAAACTCCCTCGCGCCATGAGCTCCCGTACGAGCTCGTCCTCCCGGCGGCGGCCCAGGGGCTGCTCCTCCCCCAAGAGCTCGGCAAAGTGCGCGGGGTAGATGGTGGTGCCTTCCGCCATGGCGTAGCCCATGGTGATAACGCTGTACAGCTCGCGCAAGTTGCCCGGCCACGGGTAGCGAGCCAACACCTCCCAAGCCTCGGGGGAGAGGGACTTGGTCACGCCGTGGCGGCGCTCAAGGCAGAAAAGCACGAATTCCACCAGCTCTCGCCAGTCCTCGCCACGCTCGCGCAGCGGCGGCACGACGACGCGGAAGAAGCGCAAGCGAAAGTACAGGTCCTCACGGAACCGGTCGCCAAAGCGGAGGGACTCCAAAGGCCGGTTGGTGGCGGCCACCACGCGCACGTTGGCCTTGCGAACGTGCGAGTCGCCCAGAGCCTGAAACTCCCCCGTCGCCAGCGCCCGTAGCAACAGTACCTGGGCACTGCTGTGCAAGTCGGCGACCTCGTCCAGGAAGATCACGCCGCCGTCGGCCAACTCGAAAGCGCCCTTGCGGTCGGCAACGGCACCGGTGAAGCTACCCTTCTTGTGGCCGAAGAGCTCACTCACCGTCAGGTTGCCATCCTGGAACTGCGGGCAGTTCACGGCGACGAGAGGCCCGCTGCGGCGCGGCGAGAGCAGGTACAGAGCCTTGGCCAACAGTTCCTTGCCCGTGCCCGACTCGCCCAAGAGCAGGACCGGCTCGGTGAACGGCGCTGCCTTGGCCACCTTGCTGAGCACCTGCTCCAACGCCTGCGACCGTCCGACGATCGCCAGCGCCTCCTCACCGCGGCTGCGGCGGCGGGACAGGCGGTAAATGGTGCGCGCCAGCGGGCACATCCAGCGTTCGGGCGAGGAGGAGAGGGGCGGCAGGGGGACCAGGTCGGACCCTCTCACCGGGCACCCTCCCCTTGACGGCTGTCCCCCCGTACCGTAGCGTGAGGCGAAGGGCCAAGGAGGCGAGGCCGATGAACCCAGGACAACAGACCCCCGAGCTCTCCGAGCTGGTGGAGCAGCGGCAAGCTGGGGAGTTTGTCTTTCGCGCTGGCGAGCCGGGCGAATGCATGTACATCATCCAGGAAGGCGAGGTGGAAATCGTCGCCCAGGTCGGCGCCAGCCTGGAGCCGTTGGTGGTCTTGCGCGAAGGTGACTTCTTCGGCGAGATGGCGGTGCTGGAGGAGCTCCCCCGTACCGCTTCCGCTCGCACCCGCACTCCCTGCCTGCTGCTGCGCATCGACCGAGCCACCTTTGACCAGCTGATCCGGCACGACCCGGAAATCGCCGTGCGCATGCTGCGAAAGCTCTGCCACCGCCTGCGTCTGGCCCAGCCCAAAGCCCTGGAAGCCCCGCCGCCGCCCGTGGCGGCTACCCCTCAGGCTACCGGCGTCACCACCTCCCTCTTCCTGCTTCACAGGCCCTCGGGAACGCGCTTTCCCCTCAGCCCGGAAGGGGAAAACAGCATTGGCCGCAAGGATCCGGTGACGGGCCTGGTTCCCACGGTGGACTTGGCGGTCCTGGATAACCAGAAGACCACCAGCCGCCGCCACGCCAGCATCGTTCTTCGGGATGGCGTCTGGCACCTGCGGGAGGAGGTGGGCGTGCGCAACGGTACCTTTGTCAATGGCGTGCGCCTCGCTCCGGGACAGGCGCATCCCATTAGCTCCGGCGACCTGCTGCGCTTTGGGCTGGTGGAGCTGGAGGTCCATAGCTCCTAAGCCTGTCCGCCTGCCTCCGCGCGGGCCAACAGGGCTGCCACCTGCTCCGCCAAGGCGGCCAGTCGCTCCCTTTGGCTTTCTGCCTGCAGCACTTCCGACAGTGACCCGGCGACCCGTACCAACCGCGTCACTCCCGAAAGCTCGAGAATCCGCGCCACCTCAGGGGTGGGGGCGAGCAAGGCGAAGGCCCCCCTCTGGCTTTCCAGTTGCCGCGCCAATTGGAGAAAAAAGCGCAGTGCCTCGCTGCTGGCATGCGAACATCCGCCCAGATCTAGCACCAGGCGTACCGGCCCCTGGGCTGTCAGCGAGGCTACCAGCTCGACGAGGGCTGCCAGCGCCTCGCCTTCTAAGGCCTGGCCCACCGTCACCACCTTCACACCCTCGACCTCTCTGGCCCCCAACTGCATCCCCCGTGCCCTCGCACCGCCGGCGCGGCCGCTAGAAGCGAACAACGAGACCCGTGGTGAGCCAGGTCTGCCGCAGCCAGTTCTGGTAAGCAAAGGTGTAGGAACAGGGCGTGCGGCAGTCGGGGTTGGCAAAGGAATAGGTGGAGGCCAGGTTGCCATCGGTGTTGGCGGCCACGTAACGGTCCTCGAAGCGCACCGCCACATGCTCGGAGAGCTCCAGCTGCACCCCCGCGCCCAGGCTGTAGGACCTCACCGTGTCCGAGGGTATCGGCAGGAGAAAGTTCACGTGGGTTATCCCCGCGGCCGCCCCCACGTGCCAACGCGCCGGCCCACCCTTGGCGAACCACAGGAAACCAAGCTGAAACGTATTGAGCTGCAGGTCCAGGATGTGCGCACTGCCAGGTTCGATAAAGCCGCCCGGGGTCTCACCGAAGAGGGCCTGGTCGTCCTTGAGCTGCGTTTCCTGCCGGTGGGCCAGGAGCTCCAAGGCCCAGGAGCGGCCCAGGGGGATATCCCAGCGCAGACCGTAGCTGCCGGAAGAGGAAAAGTCCACGTCCAGGTCCTTGAACTGGAATGCGCGTTCCTGCACCAAGATCTTCCCACCCCAGCTGTAACCCAACGTGGGAACCAGCTCCACCCTCGGGGTTTGCGCCCACGCCAGCGACGCACATCCCAACGCCACGAAAAGTCCAAGAGCCTTGCCCATGAAACCCTCCTTTCCCGTGGAAAGTGCGCGCCCTTTCGCTGTCACCAAGGTAGCGCCCCACCCCCGACCCGTCAAGCCTCCTCACAACCCAAACAACCCACGCTTCCGCTTGGCTACCAAGGGTTTCTGCTCGCTGCCCAGGCTTGTCTGGTGGCCAGAGTAGTCCTCGGCCACCACGAAGAACTGCAGGTCCTCGTTGCCGTGCGCCGCCGGCACGACATCCGCCTCGTAGGTCCCGACAGAGGTCTTGCTCATGGGCACGGAGTGGAAGCCCACTTCCCCCTTCTTGCGAACGTACAGCGTCACCCTCGCCAGGCCGTGGTCATCGCTGGCCCGCACCTCGAGCTTGGCCACCTGCCCTTTGCCGAACTCCCACTTGAAGCTGGGGGCGGGAGGCGCGACCGTGGGCGCCCCCGCGTCCAGCTGGGCGAGCTGGTGCGCCAGCTCTTCCCGCAGCCGCTGCACCTCCGCTTGCCGCTGCTGCTCGGCGCTGAGCTCCGCCAGCATGGCCAGGCCCAGCTCGGGCCTTCCCTCTTTCCCCCAGCGCCCAGCTCGCTCCAAGAGCGCCTGCAGTTGCTGCTGCCTGACTCGCGCCTGCCGCAACCGTTCCAGCTCGCTGACCAGTCCCGGTCGGGCAGGGAGGTAGCGCTGGAGCGTTTGCAGCGTCGCCAGCGCCTCCTCCAGCTTCCCCTGCCCCGCCAGGTTGCGCGCCTGCGCTTCCAGAGCTTGGGCTGCCCGCTCCTGCGCTCGCGACGCCTCGCGCGTGCCTGGCCAGAGCTGTTCCAGCTTGGCCACCTCTTCCAGGACCGCTTCCCAGCTCTGGGTCTTCTCTTCTTGCGCCAGCCGCCGCAGCACCTGCTGCACCGCCCGCCCCTGGCTCAGTACCTGCCGATTGTCCAGCGAAAGCTGCTCTTCCTTGACTCCCTCGAGCGCCGCCAGGGCCCGCCGCAGGGCGGCCAGATCACCGGCGCGCAGGGCGGCACGCAACGCCGCGACTCCAGCCCGCTGCTGCGCTTGGCGCACCTGCCCGTCCAGCTCCTGGAATGCCTCTCGTTCTGCTGCCGACAGGCTGTCCAGCGGGAGCTCCCGGAGCACCTGCCGCGCCGTTTCCCAATCCCCCTGCTCCACGGCTGCCCGGGCTTGCACCAACACCCTGGCGGCCTCCGAGAGGCGGGGCAACGGTGTGGAGGTGGCCACCGGCGACGGCGTGGGAGGGGGAGGGGTAGGCGGCGGCAGGGGGGCCTTCTTCGCGGGGAGCAACGCGATCCAGACCCCCGCCGCCGCTAACGCCACCAGACCTGGTATCGTCACGAACAGCCACCAACGCCGCCGCCCAGTGGCGACCGGGCTGGCAACCACCGGCGCGGGGACGAGCGGTGGGGCGGGAGGCGTCGAAGGCAGAGGCTCTGCTGTGGCTGCGGGCTCAACGACCGGTGCGGACCCGGCTGCCGGCGGCGGGCTAGCTGATTCTTCGCCAGCAGCGGGCGGCTCGGCCGGGGCGGCGGAGGGCCCAGCCAGAGTGATTCCGGCCGCTTCCTCCCCTAGCGGCGCCGCTGCTGCGGCTCCTTCCTCCGCTTCCGTCAGGCATACAGTCCCTTCTTCTTCGCGGGTCGCCACCGGCACCGCTGCGTCCAGCGCGCGCGCGAGCGCCAATGCCGAGGCCGGGCGCTCGAACGGGTCGTGGTTGAGGCACTGGGCCAGTATGGTTTCCAAGGTCTCCACGTCCTGCAGCTCTTCGCGCAAGCCGGAAGGAAGAACCACCCGCGCTTCCTCCTCGTCGAAGCTCACCTCCGCGTCGAACAGCGTGGTGCCCAGCAAAGCCAAGGAAAAGACATCACAGCGCTGCGGCTCCGCCAAATCCACGGCCTTTCGCAGCTCCGGCGCCGCGTAGGCGGCGCCGCTGGTGGGCAGGCGGACGAGACCCCAACCCAAGCCGGTGAGAAAGACTCTTTCCGCGGCGGCCACGAGAAGGTTGTCAGGTGCCAAGTTCAAATGCGCCACGCCGGCCTGGTGGAGGCTGTGCAGGGAAACCGCGGCCCGGGCCAAGAGGTGCGCCGCCTGCGGCGGCGTGAGGCCGGAAAGCTGCGTCAGCCGCGTGCCTGGTACCGGCACGAAGACCAACACCGCCGCCTCCGGGCCCCATGCGGCATCTTTTAGCGGCGCCGCACCGGACGGTGCGCCCTTGACCAGGGCACTCGCCGCTTTCAGGAAGCGAAGGCGGTGCACCTCGCCCACACCGCTGCCCCTCAAGCGCAACACTTTGGCGACCACCGGATCACCGGAGGCGCGGGAAGACCCCCGGTACACGACCGTGGCTTCCCCCGCCTGCACGATCTCCTCCAGGGCGTAGCTGGCAGCAAGCCTGTCGTCGGGGAGCTGGTACATGACCTATCCCCTTTCCCGCACTGTCTACGGGGTGAGTGTACCACCCGCCCCTTGACCGCCTCTGCCGGCGTGGTACGATGCAACAAGTGAGCAAGCATCTGAAGGGCCTTGCGCTTTGCCCGAGGGGAAAAAGGAGGCGCCATGCTCAAGGAACTCGAAGCCATCGATACCTCCCCCATCGAGGAGCTCAAGCGTCTGAAGGCGGAGCAGTTGACCCTCAAGGAGCGGCTGGAGCGCATGACGGCCATGCGCGAGCAGGTCTCGCCCGAGGTGTTCAGCCGGGTGCACACGGATTACCAGGGCCGCCTCGCCACCCTCGAGGGGCAAGCTCGCCCGTTGCTCGAGAAGGCGCGGGGCGAGTACGCCAAGCTCAAGGCGGTGGTTAGCGAGCTGGAGAAGAAACTGCAGGCAGCCCGCCTTACCAAGGAAGAGGTGGAGTTTCGTAACGCCCTGGGCGAGTACACGCCCACGCAGTTCCCTGAGCTGTTGGCCCAGGCGGAGGGGGAGGTGGCAGAGGTGGAGGCGCACCTGGCAGAGGCGGCGGCGCTGCGAGAGCGCTTCGTGGCAGCGGTGCTGGCGGAAGCCGAGCTGGAAGGGGGGGCGCAACCCACGGAAACGGCGGCTGCACCACCACCGCAACCACCGTCGGCAAGCGCCTCGCCCGAAAGCACGGTAGTCGTGGCTCCACCAGCAGCGCCAGCCCCGGAAGAGGAGGGCGCCACGCTTGCCCTGGCAATGCCCCGCTTGCTGGTGGAAACGCCCGAAGGCGTAAGTCAGGAGTTCCAGCTGACAGCCCAGGTCACGACCATTGGGCGCTCACCCCGCAACGACATCTGCATTGCCGAGGCTTCTATCTCCCGGCAACATGCGGAGATCGTGCTCTCGCCGCGCGGTTACGCGATCCGCGACTTGGGCTCAAACAACGGCGTGTTCGTCAACGGCCAGAGGGTCGCGGAACAGCTCTTGGTTCCCGGCGACGTCATCGAGCTGGGCGCCCCCGGCTGGAGGCTCACCTTCTTCGCGCCCGAGTGACGGCCTGGCGCGTTACCCGCTGCGCTGGCCATCGGCCCTGTCCCGCAAGGAGGTTTGTCCTCTCTCGTTGTGGATTGCATGCCACCCACGGCACCGTGTCGTGCCGGGGCAGCCGGTAGAACCGCCGGGGGCTGCCGTCAGGAGAGCGGCCGGCCTCCCCGTCGTTCGCGGTATGCTGCGGGGGGAGGAAGCGGCGAGTGAGCGACGTGTACCGACGTCTGGCGAAGCGACTCGACGGGCTGCCGAACGGCTTCCCGCCCACGTCAAGCGGGGTCGAGCTCAAGATCCTCCGCAAGATCTTCACCGAGGAGGAGGCAGAGTGGGCGCTCCGCCTCAAGCCGATCCCCGAGACTGCAGCCACCGTGGCGCGCCGCCTGAAGCTCCCCGTGGCGTCGGTGCGGCAGACCCTCGACGGGATGGCCGCGCGCGGTCAGATCGCCGCGTTCAGGATGAAGAACGTCGTCCACTACGCCCTCGTGCCGTTCGTCATCGGCATCTACGAATTCCAGCTCGATCGCCTCGACCGCGAGCTGGCGGAGCTGTTCGAGGAGTATGCCCCCACCTTCCTGCAGACGCTGGGCGGAGCCGCGCCGGCGCTGGCGCGCGTGGTGCCGGTCAACCTCCGCTTGGAGGCCAGGGCTTCCGTGCTGCCCTACGAGGACCTGCGCGCCATGATGGAGGCCTGTCACTCGTTCCGGGTTGCCGACTGCCTGTGCCGCAAGGAAAAGAGCCTGCTGGGTCAGCCCTGCTCTCACCCCTCCGAGACCTGCCTCTCTTTCGCGAAGGACGAGAACGCCTACCAGGGCACCCCTTCCTGGGGCCGCGTCATCAGCCGGGAGGAAGCCCTCGCCGTGCTGGACCTCGCCGAGCGCGAGGGGCTTGTCCACTGTACCTACAACTTCCAGAAGGACCCCTTCTTCGTCTGCAACTGCTGCTCCTGCTGCTGCGGCTTTTTGCGCGGCGTCAAGGAGTTCGGCGCCCCTTATGTGCTCGCCCGCGCGAGCGTGGCCGCGGCCATCGCCCCGGAATCGTGCACCGCGTGCGGGGCCTGTGCCGACGGTCGCTGCCCCATGGCCGCCATCGTCGCGGACGGCGAGGGGTACCGGGTGGAGGCCGAACGGTGCATCGGGTGCGGGCTCTGTGCCGTGGTCTGTCCGGCGGACGCCATCGCCCTCCGGCCCCGTCCTCCCGCCGCGCAGCCCCGCACGCCCCGCACGATCGTGGACTGGAACGTGGAGCGCATGACCAAGCGGCGCGGTGTGCTCCACGGCATCGGCCTGCGCGGCTGGCTCGCCTGGGAGGGCCTGAAGATGGCCGCCGCCAGCCGCCAGGCCATTGGCCCGTCGGAGGAGCCCTAACGCCCGAAAGCCCGCCTCGCAGCGGACCGACTCAGAAGGGGGCGAAGCCGCTGGCAGCCCAGTGGTCACCCTGCACCAGACCGTGCAGCTGGTGCAGCGCTTCCAGGTGCTGGCGCTCCCACTCGGCGAGGAACTCGTAGAACTCCCGCACCTCCTGCTCCGTTGCCCCCTTGGCCGCCTCGGAGAAGTAGGCGATGGCCCGCGTCTCCAGCGTCATCCCCACCGATAGCACCGCCAACTCGAAGGTCGCGCCGCGCGCCTGCTGCCGGAAGCGCTCCGAGAACACCTGCTCGGAGAGCGCGCGCATGTCCGGCGCGCGCCGCTGGATGGCGAAGGCCGCCGGCCCCTTGGCGTCGTAGTTTCGCGCGATCTCCTTGAGGAACGCCTGGTGCTGCACCTCGTCGCTGGCCAGTTTGGCGAACAGTTCCTGGACCGCCGGCTTGTCCGCCCGGTCCGCGGTCATGGCGTAGAAGGTGGAACCGTCCACCTCGATCTGGTACGCCTGACGGAGGATGTCGAGAATCTCCTCACGCTGGGTCATGGGCACACCTCCTCCGAGCGTCGCGACGTCTGCCGCTTCGGTCTGCTGCCGTGCGTGGGCGAAGCACAGCCCCTCGCTCCCTGTTCCCTCACACCGCCTCCCGCACCAGCGGCTCCGGCCGCCGGTTCGCCTCCTCCGCCGGCACGTAGGCCAGAGCCCCGGTCGGGCAGAACGGCACGCACGTGGGGTCGCCGCCGCACAGGTCGCACTTGGCCACCCGCTGGTACACCTCGTCCCACAGCATGTTGCCGAAAGGGCACGCCGGGATGCACATCCGGCATAAGATGCAGCGACTCCGATCCACTTCCCAGGCGCCCGTCGCCGGGCTGCGGACGATGGCCTGCGTAGGGCAGATGGCGGCACAAGCCGCGTCCCCGCACTGGAAGCAGACCACCGGCGTGCCCAGTTCCGGTCCGCGGTGGAAAATGTTGATCCTCGTCTTGGCCGGGGAGCCCTCGCTACCGTGGGCAAAGGCGCACGCCAGCTCGCACTTCCCGCAGCCGATGCAGCGCTCGATGCTGACCCTGTAAATCCTCTCCATGGCCGTCCCCTCACGCTCCCGCCGACACCCCGGCAGCGCCGCGCGACAGTTTCACGAAGGTTGCCGCCATGTCCTTCCGCTTGCAGGCGTCGCACAGCTCGAAGTACGAACGCGGCACCCCGCCCCGGCCGGCGAAGTAATCCGCCTCCGCCACCGTCACGTGGGCACGGCCGCACCGCGAACACCGCAGCATCTCGAACGTCTTCCCCCAGATGGTCCGGCTCCGGTCGGAGGTTTGGTAGGGGATATAGGAGGTGGGGCAGATCTCCGCGCAGGCCAGGCAGCCGATGCAGTCGGGCGGCGCTTCCCCCCAGGGCGGCGCCACTTCCCGGCCGATGCCCCGGTTGACCGTGGCGATGGCGGCGATGCCCAGGTGGTCGCACACCCGCGTGCAGAGGGCGCAGAGGACGCAGTCGCTGGGCTCGGGGTTCGCCACGTAGGAGGTGCGCTCGATCCCGTAGCGCCTCGCCAATTCCTGAACCAGGGGGGTTTCGGGGCAGCGGGCCAGCAGGAGATCCAGCACCACCTTGCGGGTCTCGACAACGCGCTCCGTGCCGGTGCAGACGATAAGCCCGTCCTCCACCGGGAACTGGCAGGAGATGACCAACTTGCACCAGCCGCGCCACTCCGGCCTGGTGACGTCCACCAGACAGAGGCGGCATCCCCCGTAGGGCTCCAGCGCCGGGTGGTGGCACAGCGTGGGGACCTCGACGCCGGCGGCGCGGACGGCCTCGAGCACGAACGCCCCCTCCCTCGCCTTGACGGTCTTCCCATCCACCGTCACGCTCACGGAACACGGCTCAGGTGCCGGGCCTGTGGGACCCCGGACCCCGGAGCCCGGACCCCGTTCCTCTTTCACGGTGCTCATGCGACCGTCCTTTCTGCCAGCTGCTTCTTCGGGAACGTGCGGATGGCCTGAGTCGGGCACACGTCGAAGCACGCCCCGCACGAGATGCAGGTGTCGTGGTGGATCACGTGCAGCTCCTTAATCTTCCCGGTGATGGCACCCACCGGGCAGACCTTGAAGCAAGCGTGGCAGCCGTTGCACGTCGCCTCCACGATCTCGTAAGCGGTGAGGTCCCGGCAGATCCCCGCCGGGCAGGCCCCCTCCTCGATGTGCGCTTCGTACTCCGAGCGGAAGTAGCGCAGGGTCGAGAGCACCGGATTGGGCGCCGACTTGCCCAGCTCGCAGAGAGAACCGAGCTGCATACCCCGCGCCAGCCGCTCGATCCGTTCGATGTCGCCGCGCTTGCCGCGGCCAGCCACCAGGTCCTCGAAAATGGCGAGCATCTGGTGCAGGCCCTCCCGGCACGGGATGCACTTGCCGCACGATTCCTCGGTGAGGAACTTGAGGAAGTAGCGGGCCACGTCCACCATGCAGGTGCGGTCGTCCATGACGATCATGCCGCCAGAACCCATCATGGAGCCAGCCTCGGTGAGCTTCTCGTAGTCCACCGGCAGGTCGAGGAGGCTCTCCGGCACGCACCCGCCCGACGGCCCACCCGTCTGCACCGCCTTGAAGGGCCGGTCTCCCAACACGCCGCCGCCGATGCCGTAGATGATCTCCCGCAACGTGGTGCCCATGGGCAGCTCGATGAGCCCCGTGTTCTTCACCTTGCCCACCAGGGAAAAGGCCTTCGTCCCCTTGGACTTTTCCGTCCCCATGGCGGCGAACCAGGCGCCGCCGCGGGCGAGGATCGCCCCCACGTCGGCCCAGGTCTCCACGTTGTTGAGCACCGTGGGGAGGTCGAACAGGCCGCGCTCGGTGGCGTGCACGTACTTGGCGCGCGGCTCGCCCACCCTCCCCTCCAGCGAGCGCATGAGCGCCGACGACTCGCCGCACACGAAGGCGCCTCCGCCGCGGGAGATGCGGATGTCGAAATCGAAACCGCTGCCCAGGATGTTGCGGCCCAGGAAACCGTGCGAGCGTGCCTGCTCCAGAGCGAGGGTGAGGTGGACCACGGCCAGCGGGTATTCGTCCCGCACGTAGATGAAGCCTTCGTGGGCGCCCACCGCGTAGGCGCCGATCACCATCCCCTCGATCACGGAGTGCGGGTCGCCCTCCATAATGGAGCGGTCCTTGAAGGCGCCGGGATCGCCCTCGTCGCCGTTGCACACCACGAACTTCCGGTCCCCCTTGGCGGCGCGGCAGGAGCGCCACTTGCGGGCGGTGGGGAAACCAGCCCCTCCCCGCCCCCGCAGTCCCGCCACCTCCACCTCCTCGATCACCTGCTCCGGCGTCATGGTGAAGAGCGCGGTGGCGAGCCCCTGGTACGCGCCGTGGGCGACCGCGTCGTCGATATCGGCGGGGTCGATGCGCCCGATGTTCCGCATCGCCACGCGGGTCTGGCGCTGATAGAACGGCACCTCCTCGTAGCGCGCGGTGCGCCGCCCCGTGGCCGGATCCTTGTAGAGCAGGCGCGAGACCGTGTCCCCGCCGATCACCGACTTCTCCACGATTTCCGCCACATCGCGCGGTTTGACCTGGGTGTAGAGCACCCCCTCCGGTTGCAGCACCACGAGGGGACCCCGTTCGCAAAAGCCGTGGCAGCCCGTCTTCTTGGTAAACGTCGCCACCGGGACGTCGCTGCCGCGCTTGGCCAGCTCGGCCGCCAGCGCCTCGGCCACCTTGGCGGAACCCTTGGCGAGGCACCCGGTGCCGCAACATACCAGCACCTGGCGGGAGCGCGCCGCGCTGCGCTCGCGGGCCTGGGCGACGAAACGCTCGAACGCCTGCTGGGATTCAATCCGCATCGGAGGCCTCCCCCGCCGCCAGGTAGCTGTCCAGTCGCGCAGCCTTGGCGTTGCCGAAGTACGTCTCGCCCACGATCAGCACCGGCGCCATGGCGCAGGCTCCAACGCAGTTCACGGTCTTGACGGTGAAGCCCAAGTCCGGCGTGGTCTCCCCCGGCTTGATGCCCAGCTTGCGCTCCAGTTCGTCCACCAGCTGCGCCGCGCCCCGGATGTGGCACGCGGTGCCGGTACACACCTTGACCACCGTCCGCCCCTGCGGCTGCAGCGAGAAGGCCTTGTAGAAGGTGCTGACCGAGTAAACCTTGGCCAGGGGCACGCCGAGGGTCTTGGCAACCGTGGCGAGGACGTCGCAGGGCAGGTAGTTGTAGGCCCGGTGCACGTCCTGGAGAACCTGAATGAGCGACGCCTCCTCGGCCGGGTAGGCGCCGAGGATCGCCTCCAGGGGCTTTGAGTCGGCAACGTGCGAGGCGCTCATGGCCGTCCCCCCTCCCTCGCCGCGGCCCCCAGGGCGTGGCCGCGGCGCAGCGCTTCGATATTGGCCGTCACGACCTTCTCCTTACCGGCAAAGGTCTCGGCCACGATCTCCTCCACCACCGGCAACGACACCGCCTCGGTTGCCCCCAGGTACGCCCCCAGCGCCACCATGTTGGCGCCGCGGGGGTTGGCTAGCTGGTTGGCAATTTCGTTGGCGGGCACCTTGACGATGGTGAGATCGCTCCGCGTGGGCTCGCGGTGGATGAGCGAAGTGTTGACCAGGAGCAACCCGGCCGGCTTGACCATGGGTTCGAACTTTTCCAGGGAGGGGAGGTTGAGGACCAGGGCGGCGCGGGGGTGCTGCACCACTGGGGAGCCCACGGGCCTGTCGGAGATGACCACGGTGCAGTTGCAGGTCCCCCCCCGCATCTCCGGACCGTAGGAGGGCAGCCACGACACCTCCTTCCCGTCGCGCATGCCGGCGTAGGCGAGGAGCTTGCCAATCAACAGCACACCCTGGCCGCCGAAGCCGGCAATGATCACGTCGTTCTGCATCGCCCCTCCTCGCCGGCGAGCGGCCGCGGCGCGCGATCGCCGCCCTCGGGCGTCTTGAACACGCCCAGGGGGTAGTACGGCACCATGTGTTCCTCCAGCCACTGGCACGCCTCCGCGGGCGGCATCCCCCAGTTGGTCGGGCAGGTGGACAGCACCTCCACCAGGGAGAAGCACGTGCCCTCCTTCTGGTAGGTGAAGGCGCGCCGGAGCACTGCCTTGGCCTGCACGGCGGCCAGGGGCGTGTGCACGGCGGTGCGCGCCACGAAGGCGGGTGTGCGGAGGGTGGAGATCAACTCGGCCACCCGGATGGGATAGCCAGCCAGGTTCACGTCGCGCCCCAGGGGGCAGGTGGTGGCGACCTGACCCGGCAGGGTGGTGGGTGCCATCTGACCGCCGGTCATGCCGTAAATGGCGTTGTTGACGAACACCACCGTCACCTTCTCGCCGCGATTGGCGCAGTGGATGATCTCCGCCATGCCGATAGAGGCCAGGTCGCCGTCCCCCTGGTAGGTGAAGACGATGAGCTCCGGATGCGCCCGCTTGATGCCGGTGGCCACCGCCGGCGCCCGCCCGTGCGAGGCCTCGTGGAAATCGGTGGCGAAGTAGTTGTACGCCAGCACCGAGCACCCCACCGGGGCGATCCCCACCGTCCGCTCCCGCACCCCCAGCTCGTCGATCACCTCGGCAACCAGACGGTGGATGATGCCGTGGGTGCACCCGGGGCAGTAGTGGGTGATGACGCTCTCCAGGGCGGCCGGCCGCGAGAAAACCAGGGTCTCAGCCACGGCGCGCCTCCTTCCCCCGCTGCTGCAGGATCTCCTTCACCTTCTCCGCCACCTCCTCCGGCGTGACCAGCATCCCCCCCTGCCGGCCGTGGAAGTGCACAGGGCGGCTGCCCGCCACCGCCAGCTGCACGTCCTCCACCATCTGCCCGCAGGAGAGTTCCGTCACCAGCACGGCCTTGGCGCGCTTCGCCGCGGCCCGCACCGCCTCGTAGGGGAAGGGGAAGAGCGTGATCGGGCGCAGCAGCGCCACCCGCAGGCCCTCTTCCCGCAGGTTTTCCACCGCGGTGGAGACCACCCGGGCCACCGTGCCGTAGGCCACCACCAGCACGTCGTAGGGGCGCTCCGTGCCGTAGGTGGCGAACCGCACCTCGTCCCGCACCATGGCGTCGTACTTGGCCTTGAGGTGGCGGTTGTGCCGCTCCAGCACCTCGGGGTCGAGGAACAGCGAGTTAATGATGGCCTTGGCGCGGTCGCCGCGCCAACCCGTGGAGGCCCAGGGCTTGGGCGGGAGCGGCTTGCACGGTACGCGCTCCGCGCGGAACTCCACCGGCTCCATCATCTGGCCGATCAGCCCGTCGCCCAGCACCATCACCGGGTTGCGGTAGAAGTCGGCCAGGTCGAAGGCGTCCTGCACCAGATCGGCCGCCTCCTGCACCGACCACGGCGCCAGGACCAGGAGCCGGTAGTCCCCGTGGCCGCCACCCTTGGTGGCCTGGAAGTAATCCCCCTGCGAGGGCAGGATGCCACCCAGCCCCGGCCCGGCCCGCACGATATTGACGACCACCGCCGGCAGTTCCGCTCCTGCCATGTACGAAATGGCTTCCATCATGAGCGAGATGCCGGGCGAGGAGGAGGAGGTGAACACGCGCGCCCCGCTGCCCGCCGCCCCGTACAGCATGTTCGACGCCGCCACCTCGCTCTCCGCTTGCACAAAGGTGCCGCCCACCTGCGGCAGCCGGTGCGACATGTACTCGGGAATTTCATTCTGCGGCGTGATCGGGTACCCGAAGAACAGCCGGCACCCGGCCTGGATTGCCGCCTCGCCGATCGCTTCGGCCCCCTTCATCAGCTTCTTCGCCATCAGTCGCTCCTCCGACGGCACGGCAGAGTGCCCACCGCGCGCCCTCGCTCGGTGCCGGGGTCCGGGGTCTGGGTCCCGGGACCCACCGGCGAGGCTGGGACGGACCGCGCGGGTCCCGGTTCCCGCTGCCCGGTCCCCGGTCGCTCAGCGGTCGGCGTCGCAGTCATAGCCCGGTCCCCCTGCCCATTGACCCTAGTACGCGAAGTAGTGGTACATGGTGCCCGCGACTCGCATCTCGATCGCCATGTCGGGGCAGGTGATGCAGCAGAGGCGGCAGCCGATGCATCGTTTCTGCTCGGCCACGGTGGCAAAAAAGTACCCCTTGGAGTTGATCTCCTTCCCCACGGCGAGGATCTGCTGCGGACAGGCGTGGACGCACAGCTCGCACCCCTTGCAGAGGTCACGGTCGATGAGAATTGTCGCCACCGGCTCACCTCCCCTAGTTCAACACGAACAGCGGACCGACCCGCCGCGGCCGCGGCTGGGCGGTGAACGGCGGGGCCAGGTAGCGCCTCAGGACCACCAGCGGGCAGTCCAGGGAACCTTGCCACTGCGCTCGCACCCACTCGTCCACCACCACCCCCACCACCGGCACCCCCAGCGCCCGACCTACCCTCTCCGCCAGGCGATACCCCTCCTGGACGATGGCGGGGGTCGTCTCCTCCATGAGGTGCGTGTTGGAGAGCAAACCCGTGACGGGGAGCCTGGCCGCCGCCTCGATCTCCCGCGCCATGGCCACGGCAGCCTCCACCGTGTCGGTGAAGGGGCGTCGGAAGTTGAGCACCAGGAGGTGCTCGGTCTCGGCGTGCGGCACCACGTCCGCCAGCGAACCCACCACCCGGGCACCGGTGTCGTCGCCACCCACATCCATCAGCACCCTCGCCCGCCCGTCCCGGAGCAACGTCCTGATCTCCGGGACGATGATCGGCAGATCGGCATGGCTGGTCTCGCCCTGCGGGGCGACCACGCGCACCCCCAACTCGGCCATGAACGCCCGGGCCGAACGGGACCGGAAGTAGGGCTTCACCACGTCCAGGTCCACCAGAGCCACCTGCTCACCGCGGTGGGCCAGGTCGACAGCCAGGTTGAGGGCGATTTCCGTCTTGCCGCTGCCGAAGTGACCAACGATGATGGTGACCCTCGAAGCGAGCACCTTCCCCCCACCCGGCACTTTATGTGAATCCCTTCACGACGTCAACAAACGGCGCCGCGACGCCACCCAGACACCGCACCGAGGGAGGCCGGGCGCGACTCGCTGCTTGGTGCGGCACGGCAGGCCGGCTACGCGTCCTCGAGGGCGGCCCGCACGCGCGCCGCCATGGTCTCCGGCGCAAGGGGGATGCGAGGCGCCGGTGCCGCTTCGGGTTCGTCGATGGGCAGGGCCAGAAACGCCGGCCCGTCGGCGGCCAGCCACTGCGCCACCGCGCCGGCCGCCTCGCGCGCGGAACCACAGCGGCGGGCCCACCGGTAGCCAGCCCCGAGGGCCAGCTGGGCCAGATCCACCTGGCGGGACAGGCTGGGCTGCCCGCCGGTGGTGCCGTACACGCCGTTGTCCAGTACCAGGTGGTAGAGGTTGGGCGGCTTCACCCCCCCGATCATGACGGCCCCGCCGGTTCCCATCAGGAAGTTCCCGTCACCGTCCAGGGCCACGACCCGTTCGCGCCGGGTCATGGCCAGCCCCAGGGCAATGGACCCCACCTGGCCCATGGAGCCCAGCATGTAGAAGGTGCGGGGGCGGTCCAGCACCGCATACACCTCGCGGGAGACGGCGCCGTCCGCGGCCACCACGATGTCGTCCGCCGCCAAATACGCCAGGCAGATGCGGATGGCGTCGGCGCGTGTCACGCCGCCCCCTCCGGGCCCACCAGTAGGACCGTGGGACCGCGTCCCTCCGCGGCCGCCGCGACCAGCCAGCGGGCATCGGACGCTTCCTGCCCTGCGGTCCCCTCCCGCCACGGGATCCCGAACAGATCCAGGAGCGCCCGCGTCCGCTGCCCCAGGAAGCGGTGCTCCTCGAAGTCGCTCGCTGCCCCCCGGTCCGAAACCAGCATGGGGAGCGGCAGCCGATAGAGGATGTGGAGCGAGGAGAGCACCTCGAGGCAGTACCCGAGGCCGGAGTTCTGCATCACCGCCAGCGGCGAGCGGCCACCCAGCCACGCCCCCGCGCAGGCAGCCACCGCGTGGTCCTCGCGCGTGGCGCGCAGCAGCGCGCCGGGTGGCAGGGCGTCGCAGGCGGCGAAGAAGGGCGCCAGGTACGAGCAGGGGACGCCGGCCACGAAGTCGATGCCGGCGCCGGTGAGAGCATCGAACCAGCGCGAGGGCGTCACTTCTCCTCCAGCGGCGCCAGGATTTCTCGATCCGGCGGGGTGTCCGGCGTGATCCTCGGACCGTCCTTGAGGTCCTCGCGGATGATGAGGTCCAGGAACAAGTCGCGCACCCCCGCCCGCCCCCGCGTCTTGAAGACGCGCGACACGACCCGCGGCGACAGGCGGATGCCGGTCATGTGGTGGAGGTACTGGGTGAAGATGAGCGGTCGCGAGAGGAGGCTGACGATCAGGACCAGGAGGAGGACACCGGTGGACAGCAACAACAGCTCGACCGTTTCCAGCGAAATCTCAATCATCGTCCTCGCTCCTCTCTCGGTCCGGCGGGATGGCCCCAGGCTCGCCAAAGTAGTCGCTGGGAACCAGCACCTCTCGCCCCTGGGAGCCCTGCCCGCCCAGCGGGCCGACCAGGCCGCGCTGCTCCATCATATCCAGCAGCCGGGCCGAGCGCGTGAACCCCAGGCGGAGCTTGCGCTGGATGAAGGAGGCCGAAGCCTTCCGCGACGCCACCACGAGCCGTGCCGCCTGCTCGTACATGGGATCCTCGATGCCGTCGTCCACCCCTCCCGGGCCGATGGGCTCCGGCTCCTCCAGGACGCTGGCGTCGAACTCGGGCTTGCCCAGGCGCCGGAGGTGCTTGAGCACGGTGAGGATCTCCTCCTCCCGCACGAGCGGCCCGTGGACCCGCACCGGGCGCGAGGTGCCCGGGGCGAGGAAGAGCATGTCGCCCATCCCCAGCAGACACTCCGCCCCGTCGGCGTCCAGGATCGTGCGGGAATCGAAGCGGGTCCGGACCTTGTAGGCAATGCGGCAGGGGAAGTTGGCCTTCACCACCCCGGTGATGATGTCCACGCTGGGGCGCTGGGTGGCGAAGATCAGGTGGATCCCCACGGCCCGGGCCATCTGCGACAGGTGGCCGATGGACTCCTCCACCTCCGCCGGGCAGGTCATCATCAGGTCGGCCAGCTCGTCGATGATCACCACGATGAAGGGTAGCGGCCGCAGCTCCTCCCCCTCCGCACCCGCCGCGGCGCCGCCGCCCCCCCGCTCCGCCACCAGCGCGTTGTACTGGGTGATGTGCCGGACCCGACACGCGGCCAAGAGTTGGAGCCGCTCGCGCATCTTCCGGACCGCCCAGCGCAGCGCCCGCGCCGCCTGCCGCGGGTCGGAGATGATGGGGGTCAAGAGGTGCGGCAGCTTCTCGTAGATGCCGAGCTCCACCATCTTCGGGTCGATGAAGATGAAGCGCACCTCCTCCGGCGTCGCCTTGAAGAGGATGGACATGATCATGGCGTTGATGCCAACGCTCTTCCCCGAGCCGGTGAAGCCGCCGATCAACAGGTGCGGCATGCGGGCGAGATCGGCCACGAACGGCCGGCCGTGGATGTCCTGCCCCAGCGCCAGGGTGAGGGGCGAGGCCGAGTGCACGAACCGGGACGATTCGAGGATTTCCTTCAAGACGATGGTCTTCCGTTGCGGGTTGGGAACCTCGATGCCCACCGTGGCCTTGCCGGGTATCCTCTCGATCCGCACCGCCTCCACCTGCAGCCCGAGGGCGAGATCCTCCTCCAAGGCCACGATCTGGGCGTACTTTACGCCGGCGGCGGGACGGAACTCGAAGGTGGTGATCACGGGCCCCGGCAGCACCTCCTCCACCTTCCCCTCGACACGGAACTCGCGGCACTTGGCCTCCACCGCCTCCCGCATGGCCGCGAGGTGGCGCGCGTCCACCTCCGGGGTGGGCATGGGCGGCAGGAGCATCGACTTCTCGGGGAGACGCGCCGGCGGGGTGTCGAACCGAAAGACCTCCTGGATCGGCTCCAGTGGCACCGCACCCCCCCGCGCTGGCCGCTCGCCGTCGGCCTTCCGCCCTCGTCCCTCCGCGGCACGTTCTTCGCCCGCGGGGGCAGGGGCCGCGACGCGGCGAAAGCGAAACCCCGGCACGCCGCTCACCTCCCGCAGCACGAGGGGAGGATCGGGAGGCGGGGGGAAGCTCTGGCGATGCCGCTTCACCAGTTCCGCCTGGCGGCGTTCCCGCTCCACCTCGGCGCGGCGACGGGTGTGGCGCGCCACCCACTCCCTGCGCCGTTTGCCCAACCACCGCACCGCACCCCCTACCGCCTCCACCAACGAACCGTGCACCCCGAAGGCCACGCCGGCCGCGAAGCCCACGGCGGAGAGCACGACCGCTCCGGCGAGGCCGAGGCTCTCCCGCAGGCCCGAGAGCACGAGCCGCCCCACCTCGCCCCCCCACTCCACCTCGCCGCCGCGGAACGCCGTCCTGCCCACGAGGAGGGAGAGCAGGGCGCCACCGAAGGCGATGGCGGCGCTCCAGGCGGTCGCCTGCCAGGAGAGCGGCGGCAGTTCCCGGCTGCGCAGCATGCGCCACCCGGCGGCGAGCAGCAGACCGGGCAAGACCAGCGCCAGCCCTCCGAACAACCCCACCGCCACGCCGGCCACCGCCGCCCCCACCACACCCAAGCCGTTGGCGATGCGGTCCGAACCGGCGGCGAAGAGCGACGGGTCGCGGGGGTTATAGGTGACGATCGCCACGGTGAGCAGCAGCCCGCCCACGGCGAGGATGGTCCCCGCCACCTCGCGCAACACCCGCTCGCGCTCCGGCCCCATCACCACCAGCCCAGCGCCGCCGTGACCATCACCACCGTCGCCAGCGGCAGGAGGTACGCGGCAAACCAGCGCAGCTGGCCAGCCTGAAGGGACCGCCGCACAAGGGCTATGGCCCCCATCCCGGACAGCGCGGCGGCCACGAAGCCTACCCCGGCCAGGGGGAGGAAGTCAGAGGATGCCGCCAGCGCCTGCCGGTACTCGTACCCCTCCACCAGCGCCGCTCCCAGCACCGCCGGGACCGAGAGCAGGAAGGAGAAGTCGGCGGCCCAACGGCGCTCCATGCCGGCCGCAGCCCCGGCGACGATGGTGCTCCCGGAACGCGACAGGCCCGGCATCACCGCCACCCCCTGCACGAGGCCCACGAAAAGCACGTCGCGCCACGCGGTATCCGCCGCCGACCGGCCCGCCCGACCCCGGGGCATGAGGAGGAGCAGGAGCCCGCTCGCCGCCAGGCCGCACCCCACCAGCAGCGGTTGGGAAAAGGCTGCCTCCGCCGTGTGGCGGAGGGGGAACGCCACGGCGGCGGTGGCGAGCGTGGCAGCTATCAACTGGGCCAGGAGGCGCGGCGCGAACCCCCCCCGGAGTGCCTCGACGATGCGGTCGCGCTCCATGGCCAGCACCGACACCGCGGTCCCCAGGTGCAGGGCCACGTCAAAGGTCACGCCGGGCTGGGAGAAGCCTGGCAGCAGCCGTTGCGCCAGGGCCAGGTGACCCGAGGACGAGATGGGCAGGAACTCCGTCAACCCTTGGAGCACCCCCAACATGACGGCCTGCAGAATCGTCATTCAGCACTCCGAAACTAGCACCACCGTGCTCGGCCGCCGCCCGGTCCGCCGCCGCAGTTCACTGCGCAACCACCGGCTGATTGTACTGCGGACCGATTCCCCGTCGCTCGTCCGCTGCTGCGCCAGGCGCGAGGCTTCCGCCGCCAGGTCGCGCAGGAGTGCCGTGCGCACGCCGGCGGGAAGGTCTAGGCCGAGGCACTGCAGCTGCGGCTCGCCCAGCACCCGACCCTCGCGCCGGGCGACGGCCAGCGAGGCCACAACCAACCCCCCTCGGCCCAGAGCCCGCCGCTGGCGCACCGTCGCGGAGTCCAGGGTCGCCCCCTCCGCGTCACCCACCAACACCCGTCCCACGCCGCGCACGACCCCGCTGGGGCCCACGTCCCCCGCTCGGCACAGCAGCTCGGCCCCGTTCTCCACTACGACCGTGCGGCATCCCAGCGAGCGCGCCAGCTCCGCCAACGCCTCCAGGTTGCGGCGACGCCCGTGGATCGGCACCACGGTGCGGGGATGGAGCAGCTCGATGGTGCGGCGCAGCTCATCCTGCGGCGGGTGGCCCGAGACGTGCACCGGGGCTTCCGCCTGGGTCACCACCCGCGCGCCGCGGCGCGTGCAGTGGTCGAGGAAATCGGCGACCCGGCGCTCGTTGCCGGGGATGACCCGCGCGCAGTGCAGGACTAGGTCGCCGGCGGCGAGGCGGAAGCCCGGCAGCGAGTCGCTGGCCACCCGGGGGAAGACGGAACCGGCCTCCCCCTGGGAGCCGGTGACCGCCAGCAGGACTCGTTCCCGCGGCAGGCGGGCGAGGGAACGGAAGGGCCGAACCGAGCCGGGCGGCAGGTCGAGACCGCCGAGCCCCGCTTGGACGGAGAGCGTCTCCTCCAAGCCGCGGCCCACCGGCACGACGACCCGCCCGCAGGCCACGGCGGCTCGGGCCAGCTGGCGAAAGCGGCCCACGTGCGAGGCAAAGGTGATCCCCACCACGGCCCCCGCCGCCGTTGCCACGAGTTCCTCGATGGTGCCGGCCACCGTCGCCTCCTCGGGGAGGGGACCGGGCACCAGCGCGTTGGTGGCGTCCAGCAGCAGGCAATCCACCCCCTCCTCCCCCCAGCGGGCCAGCGTTTCCACCTCGGTGGTCTCCGCCAACGCCGAGGGGGCGAGGCGAAAATCGCTGGCCACCACCAGCGTGCCGTCCTCCCCGCGCAGCCGCGCCGCCACGGTGCCGGGGATGGAGTGCGACACGTTCGCCACCTCCACCTGGAAGCCGGCCAGGGGCACCGTGGCGCCCCCAGCCACCGGCTGCCACTCCCGCGTCGAAAACCCCTCGGCGGCGAGCTGCAGCCGGGCCAGCGTGGCACGGGAACCCACCACGGCGGCCGATGGAAACGCCGCCACCGCCTCGGCAAACCCCCGGGCGTGATCGTCGTGGCCGTGAGTGACGAGGATGCCCTGCACCGCGGCGCCGGCCAGCGCGCCGAAGTCGGGCAGCTCGTAGGCCACGCCGAACGGTTCCAGCTCGGAGAAAGCCGCGCCCACATCCACCAGCACCGCCTCGCCCCCCTCGGCCTCGACGAGGAGCGAGTTGGCGCCGAACTCGCCCACCCCGCCCAGCGGTACCACGCGAATGGCCATCAGTTCCCCCCCACCGCGGCGGGGAGCGCCGCGGCCAGGAGGTGCCACTGCGCCCAGGACAGCTCCTGCGGCCGGGCCGTGGCGGCCGCACCAGCCCCCGCCAGCGCAGCCGCCACCTCCTCCCTGGGGAAGGTGTCGGCGAGGGCGTTGACGACCGTCTTGCGGCGATGCTGGAAGGCCTTCGCCGCCAGGGCCATGACGTGGCGCGCGGCGAGGGGCGAAGTGCCACGCCGGACGGGTGTCAGGCGGACCACCGCCGAAACCACCTTGGGGGGGGGCGAGAAGCAGCGAGGGGGCACGCGGAACAGCAGCTCCGCCCGGGCGCAGGCTTCCACCTCCAGGGAGAGCAGCCCCCGCTCGCTGCTGCCGGGGGGGGCCACGAGGCGCTGCGCCACCTCCTGCTGCACCATGAAGACCGCCGCGGCAAACCGCTCGCCCCCCTCCAGGAACCGGCGCAGGAGCGGGGTGGCGACGCTGTACGGCAGGTTGCCCGCCACCAGCCACGGCACCTCGCCGCACAGCTCCCCCAGGTCCACGGCCAGGGCGTCGGCCGTCACCACCTCCAGCCGCTGCGACGCTCCGAGACGGGCCGCCACGGCGGCAGCCAACCGGGCGTCCACCTCGATGGCGAGGACACGCGGGAAACGGCGCACCAGCTCGCGGGTGAGAGCCCCCCGCCCCGGACCGATTTCCAGCACCCGCGGCGGCTCGGCGGGCAGCGCCTCGGCCACCGCCCGCGCCACCCCCACGTCGACGAGAAAGTGCTGCCCCAGGCGCCGCCGCCGATTCACCCTTGCCGCCCCCGCCGCACCACCTTACAATAGCCGCCCCGCGCGGCGGGAGACACGGGAGGGGGGACATGAGCGACCAGGTGATGGTGGTCACCGACCAAACCTTCGACAGCGAAGTGCTCAACTGCGGCAAACCGGCGGTGGTCGACTTCTGGGCGGTGTGGTGCGGGCCGTGCCGGATGGTCGCCCCGCACGTGGAAGCGCTGGCCAAGGCGTTCGCCGGCCGCGCGGTGGTGGCCAAGCTCGACGTGGACACCAACCGCCAGACCGCCATGCGCTACGGCATTCAGTCCATCCCCACCCTCCTCTTCTTCAAGAACGGCGCCGTCGCCGACCGCATCGTCGGTGCCGTGAGCTACCAGAAGCTCGAGGAAACCCTCAAGGCACTCCTCTAGCCCCGTGCCCAGCTCCGAGACGGTCGCGCCCGAGGTGCGGCGGCTCACCGTCACGACCCGAGACGGACCGGTGGCGGTGGAGGTGCGCGGTGAGGGCCCGCCCCTCCTCCTCCTGGCCGGACTCGGCTCCCGGGCCCGCCTCTGGGGCGAGCTGCCGGGGCTGCTCGCCCGCTCCTTCCGGGTGCTGGCGCCCGACAACCGGGGGGTGGGGGGCTCGCGGAGCGGTGCCCCCTTCACCTTGGCGGGGGCCGCGGCGGACGCCGCGGCCGTGCTGGAGGAGTGCGAGGCCGTGCCCGCGGCCGTGCTCGGCGTCTCGATGGGCGGCCTCATCGCCTGCCACCTGGCCGCTGGCTACCCGCAGCACGTGGCGCGGCTGGTGGTTGCCTCCTGCGCCCCCCGACTCACCCCGTCGCACCGGCGCGTCCTCCGCTTCTTCGAGCTGGCGCTCTCGCGCCTCACCCCCGCCGAAGCGGCCGAGATGCTCATGGCCTTCGCCTTCGCCCCCAGCTTCGCCGACCGCTACCCGGGCTTCGTGGACCAGGCGGCCCGGCTGTGGACGCTGGATCCGGCAGATCTGCCCGGGGCCCTCGCCCAGATCGCCCACCTGCGCGGGGGCTGGGACCTGGCCCCGCTCCTCGCCGCCATCGCCTGCCCCACGCTGGTCCTAGCCGGCGAGCTGGACCCGCTGGTGCCGGCGACCGCCACCCGGGAGTTGGCGGCCGCGATCCCGGGGGCCCGCTACCGAGAGCTGCCGCAGGCTGCCCACTCCGTCCTTGCCGAAGGGGGACTGGACCTCCTGCACGAGGTCACCCGCTTCCTCGCCGGGTGAGGTGTCCCGGCGGGGGCGTTCCGCTAGACTCTCGCCGTGACGCGCCGCCTCTTCCGCTACGGTCTCCTGCTCACGGCGGTGGTGGCTTTCGGCACGTGCGGGTACCACCTGGTGGAGGGCGCCTCCCTGTGGGACTCCTTCTACATGACCGTCATCACCCTCACCACCGTGGGGTACCGGGAGGTATTCCCGCTCTCGCGGGCCGGCGAAGCGTTCACCGTGGTGCTGCTGGCCGTGGGCATCGGCCTCCTCTTGACGGCCGCCACCGAGCTGGCGCGGGGTATCGTGGAGGGCGAGCTGCGCAGCGTCTTCGGTGTCAACAGGAGGTCGCGCATGCTGGAGCGGTTGCAGAACCACGAGGTGGTGTGCGGTTGGGGACGGATGGGGCAGGCGGTGGTGGAGGAGCTCGTGCGTGCCCGGCGCCAGGTGGTGGCCGTCGAACGCCACCCCGATCGCCTGCGCGAGCTGGAAGCGCAGGGTCTCCTCCACGTGGCCGGCGACGCCACCGAGGAGCGCGTTCTCCGCGCCGCCGGGGTGGAGCGCGCCCGGGGGCTCGTGGCGTGCCTGGACGACGACGCCCACAACGTCTACACCGTGCTCACCGCCCGCTCCCTCAACCCGGGTCTGTTCATCGTCGCCAGGGCCACGGAGGACGGGGCCGAGGAGCGGCTGCGCCGCGCCGGCGCCGATCGCGTCATGAACCCCTACCGCCTCGGCGGGCTGCGGCTCGCCCACATGCTGGCCAAGCCGGGGGTGGTGGACTTCTTGGACTTTTCGCTCCGCCCCGCCTCGGGCGAGCAACTCCTCCTCGAACAGCTGGCCGTCACGGAGAGCAGTCCCTTGGCGGGGAAGTCCCTGGCGGAACTCGACCTGCGCCGGCGCCACCGGCTCGCGGTGGTGAGCCTGCAGCGCGGTGCGACGCTCATCCCCAACCCCGACCCGACGCTCCGGCTCGAGGTCGGCGATTTGCTCGTCGTGCTGGGCAGCCGCCAGGACCTGGACCGGTTCGAGACGGGCACGGCCGGGGCACCGACCCGGGAGGTATGAATGCGCTACTGTCGTCTGGAAGTGGCTGGTGCGCCCCGCTGGGGGCGGATCGATGACGGCCTCGTCACCCTTCTGGACGGACCGCCCTGGGGCGGCGGCAAGCCGCTGGGGGGAGCGGTACCCTTGGCCGACGCCCGCCTCTTGCCCCCCTGCGAACCCACCAAGATCGTGTGCATTGGCCTCAACTACCGCGCCCACGCGGCCGAGATGGGCAAGGACCTCCCGGCGGAGCCGCTCCTCTTCCTCAAGGCCCCCTCGGCGCTCCTGCCCCCCGGCGGGGCGGTGATCCTGCCCCCCTCGTCGCACCAGGTGGAGCACGAGGGGGAGTTGGCCCTGGTCATCGGGCGCACCGCCCACCGGGTGGCGGCGAAGTCGGCGCTGGATTACGTCTTTGGCTTCACCTGCGCCGACGACGTCACCGCCCGCGATATCCAGCGGCGGGAACGGGTGTACGCCCGCGCCAAGGGGTTCGACACCTTCTGCCCGGTGGGGCCGTGGCTGGAGACGGAGGTGGCAGACCCGCAGCGGCTCGACCTGGAGGTGCGCGTCAACGGCGAGGTGCGACAGCGCGGGTCCACCGCGGACATGATCTTCTCGGTGGCCGAAGTGGTGGCGTTCATCTCCGAGATCATGACCCTCTACCCCGGCGACCTGGTGAGCACCGGCACGCCCCCGGGGGTGGGACCGCTGGCGGATGGGGACCGGGTGGAGGTATCCATCGGGGGCATCGGCACGCTGTGGCACACCGTCCGTCGGGCTCAGGACTAACCGACCGTCTCGGCCACTGACCGCGGCTCTCGGCCCCCCGCCTCGCCCAGGAAGCGCACCACCAGCACCGTCACGTCGTCCTCCGCCTCGCTGCCGCGGCGGTGGGCAGCCGCCGCCTCCAAGAGGGCGGCGCCCAGTTCCCCGGCGCTCTGTCCCGCCTTGGCCACAGCGCCGCGGATACCGTCCTGGCCGAATTCCGCCCCCTCCGGCGAGGAGGATTCCAGAATGCCATCGCTGTACAGCACCAGGGCGTCGCCGCAGCGAAGGGCCAGCTCGGTGGTGGACCACCTGGCCGCCGGCAGCAGGCCGAGGACCGGCCCGTGCGGGGGGATCTCTTCGAGCGTGCCGTCGGCCCGCACCACGACCACCGGACAATGGCCAGCGTTCAGCACCTCGGTCGTGCCGTCCCGCTGGACGACCGCCGTGGCCAGGGTGAGGAAGCGGTTGCCGGGGTTGTACTGCCGGAGGTTGCGGTCCAGCGTGGGGGCGAGGGACGAGAGCGGCTGCCCCAGGTCGTGGAGCAGACCCAGGAGCCCCTGAACCAACGCCATGAGCAGCGAGGCGGCGACCCCTTTCCCGGACACGTCTCCCACCGTCACCGCCAGCGAACCGTCGCCCCGCCGGAAGGTGTGGTAGAGATCCCCGGCCACCCGCCTGGCCGCTTCGGAGAAGGCGAAAAGCTCGGCAAAGGGCACCGCCACCGGTTCCTGGAGGAGCGCCTCCTGAATCGCCCGGGCCAGCGACATCTCGTGTTCGATCTTCGCCTTCTCCCGCGCCTCCCGGTAGAGGCGGGCGTTGTCGATGGCGGCGGCGGCATCCGCGGCCAGCGATTCGAAGACCGCCAGTTCGTCGCGGGAAAGGCCCTCGCCGAGCACCCGCCGCTCCACGAGCATGCCGCCGATGACATCGATGCTGGCGACGAACGAGGCCTCCCCCGCCGACCCCATCGGTCGCCTGGCCACGAGGAGCGGTGTGGCAGCCGCCAACTCGATGCCCCGCGCCACCATCGAGGTGGTGGGCGAGAGCGCCGCCTCCCGCACCACGGTCTTGCGCTGCGCCATGGCGGCTTCCAGGAGCGAGCTGCGCTCCGCCCACTCCGTCTCGTCGGGCGCCGAGGGGTGGCAGGCCACGGCGGTGCGCTGCCCCTCCTCCCCGGTCAACACCACGCTGCCGCGGTCGGCCCCCATGAGGCGGACGACGGTGCGGAGCACCAGGTCCAGCACCTCCTCCAGCACCGTCGCCGAGTTGAGGGCCCGGGCAGTCTCCAGCAGCACCTGGAGGTGGCGCACACCGCCGCTGCCCTCCTCCTCCAGCGCCTGTCCGAGCGCCGAGGAGGTGGAGTCGGACTGCACGAGCAACTCCACCCGCGGGCCCAGGCGCACCAGGTCGCCGGGGCGCAGCACCGCGCGCCGCACCCGCACGCCGTTGAGGAACGAGCCGCCCGAGGAGCCGAGATCCTCCAGCACCAGCTCGCCGTTCTCCCAGAACAGGCGGGCGTGGCGGCGCGAGACGGTGACCTCGGGGATCACCACATCGCACGAGGAGTCCCGGCCGAGGCGAAGCTCGCCTTCCCCCACCAGCACGCACGGGATCCCCGCCAGGGAATGGCGGGGCACGAGGCGGGGTTGTCCCGGCCATGAGTCGGCGGCGGACGGCATGGCGGGAGTCTACCAGAGGGGCGTGCTACACTCCCGCTGCCGGCCGCAGCGGCCGCGTTTCATGAAGACCGTCGCGTACCTGAGCCGCAGCCCGAGGAGGAGGGGGGCGTTCGACGCCGTGGGCAATGCCGTCCTCGCCCGCACCCTCTGGCTCAGCGAGGAGGAAGCCTACCCGCTGGTGCGCTGGACCACGCTCGCGCACCCCTCGCTGCCCGCCCCCTTCGATGGGATTCGCATCGCCCAGGTTTCGGACGTGCACGCCGGGGCCTTCATGCCGTGGGGCCGCCTGGACCAGGTGCGCCGCCTGGTGGAGACGCTGGCTCCGGACCTGGTGGTGTACACCGGTGACCAGCTGGACCGGCGCGCGGTGGACGCCGAACTCTTCGTGGCCGGTTTTGCCGGGCTGGTGGCGCCGCTGGGGGTCTTCGGGGTGCTGGGCAATCACGATCACCTCGCCTCCGCGCAGCTGGGCATCGCGGCCCTGGATGCGGTGGGGGCGACGCCGCTGGTCAACGCGGCCGCCCCCCTGCAGCGCGGCGGCGCCACGCTGCTCGTGGCCGGCGTGGACGACCTGGACAGCCCCGCAGGTGCCGACTTCTCGGTCCTCGGCCGCACCCCCGCCGACTTCCGCCTCCTCCTCTGCCACCAGCCGCGCGGCTGGGCGCGCGCGCGGCGCGCCGGCGCCGACATCACCCTGGCCGGTCACACCCACGGCGGGCAGATCGCCTTCCCCTCGCGGGGGATCAACCTCGCCCGTCTCGCCACGCGGTACCTTTCCGGCCCCTACCGGCAGGGGGAGCACCTGTTGTACGTCTCGCGCGGCATCGGTGTGGGCGCCGTCCCGATCCGCTACGGCTCGCCGCCCGAGGTGGACCTGCTCACCCTGCGCCGCGCCCCCCTCGCCAGCTCGTAGCCGCACCTCATTCGATGCCGACCGGCGGCATCCACGCCACCCCGGGCGGGGTCAGGCGGCCCGCGGTCAGGGCGCTAAGGAAGGTCTCCGCCTCCGCATCCTCCAGGAGCCGCTCGAGCACCCGCTCCCAAACCGTCGGGTAGCGGGGGTAAAAGGCCAGCTGCACCGGCTCGTCGCGCCCCAGCCCGGCCAGCTCCTTGGCTGCGGCGAGGGCTTCCTGGAAACCGCCCAGCTTGTCCACCAGACCATGCTCCACAGCCTGAGCGCCGGTGAAGACTCGCCCCCTCCCCACCGCCTCCACCGCCTCCCGGCTCATCCGCCGCGCAGCCGCCACGCGCTCCACGAAACTGTCGTACACCCGCTGCAGCAGCCGCTCCACGGTGGCGCGCTGCGGCGGCGTCCAGGGGTCGAGATTTCCGAAAATGTCTGCGTTGGGGTCGCCCTCCACCCGCCCCCAGGTGACCCCCAGCTTCTCTACCCAGAACCGCGCCATGGCCAGGTGCCCGGCGTACACCCCGATGGAACCTGTGAGCGTGGCGGGCGAGGCGAGCAACCGGGTGGCGCCGCAGGCGATCCAGTAGCCTCCCGAGGCCGCCACGTCGCCCATCGACACCACCACCGGGATCCTCTCGGCCGTGCGCACCATCTCGGCGCGGATCATCTCCGCCGCCACGGGGCTGCCCCCCGGTGAGTCGATGCGCAGCACCACCGCCACGGCCCCCGACTCGCGCACAGCGCGGAACGCCTCGGCCAGCGTATCCGCCCCGGCCAGCTCCCCGCCCACCACGGGCAGCGGCGAGAAGCCGCTCTCCCCCCGCACGATCGCGCCCCGCACGCTCACCACCGCCACCACGGGCGCCCCCGGGACGGCCGCTGCGGCCCGCAGGTACCGTCGAAGGGAAACCTCCGCCAGGCGTTCGCTTTCTCCGGCCGGGACGTCGTCCGCGAAGGCCCGCCAGTCGGCGATCTGGTCCACCAGACCGGCGGCCAGGGCGGCCTCGGCGGTGAGGGGCGCCTGGGCTATCAGTTCGCGCACGCGGGCCGGCTCCAGGCCGCGACTAGCCGCAATCTGCTCCACCAGCTGGCCCCGCAGCGAGGCGAGGAGCCAGCCGGTCATCTCCCGGTCCTCGGGAGTGAGGTCCTTTTCGGTGTAGAAAAACCGCGCCGTCTTGAACTCCCCGATCCCGGGGAACTCGGGCTGGATCCCTAGCTTGTCGAGGGTACCGCGCAGGAACGGTACGCGTGCGGAAAGCCCGGTGAGGTTGACCGTGGCCAGGGGTCCCACCACGATGCGGCGGCAGCCGGAGGCGAGAAGGTACTCCCGGTTCCCCGGGGCGAACTCTCCCACCGTGTCCAGGTACGCCGCCGTATCCTTGCCCGCAGCCGCGATCCGCTGCAGCAAGGCGTGGATCTCCTGCACCGTGGCGAACCCCGCCGCCACGTCCCCCACCCGCAGGCGAACTGCCCGGATGCGGGGGTCCGACGCCGCCCTGGCCAGACCCTCGAGCAGCCCAAGGCGAGTGGTCCGCCGCGGCGAGAAGAGCTCCGCCACCGGCGTGCCGGGCCCTGGGTCCGCCAGGGAACCCGCCACCTCTACCACCAGCACCGCCCGACGGGGCAGGTGGCGCAGCAGCAGGGTGGCACCGCCGACGGTCAGCGCCACACCCGCCACCAGCACCCCGATCACCACCACCGCGGCAACCGCCGCCCCTCGCCTGCTCGCCATGGCCGCCTCCTCTCGTCCCGATCATTGTGCCACTCTCTCGGCACCGGGCTCTTCTTCCTCGTTACAAATTCGTAACTCCGGCGAACACCTTGTGCTGGCGAGGGATCCGTTGCAATTGTCGAGCCGGACGGGGGTTCGGCCCCGGCTCGGGTGGAATCGGTAACACTGCGTCCGGTGGCCGCGGCGGCACCTAGCTTCTAACCGCTTGTGTGGGCTCGCCGTCCGCTCCTTGTGAAAGTGGGCACACGTTTTGCTTGTCGCTGGCGTGGCTCGAAGTTGGAGTGGGAGCGCAATTCGAGGATTGGAGGTGGTGGCAATCACGGGGATTCTCGCCAAGCAGATCGTGGAGGGGCAGCGAGGGTGCTCCCCTCCGAACGGTGCGATCAAGACCGGCGGCGACCGCTTCGGGCGGTCCCGTACACCCATGGGGAGGTGAGTTATGCCTAGTTTCGTCAACCCGGACAAGTGCGACGGGTGCAAGGCGCTCGACAAGACCGCCTGCCAGTACATTTGTCCGAACGACCTCATGGTCCTCAACAAGGAGGCCATGAAGGCGTACAACCAGGAACCGGAGATGTGCTGGGAATGCTACAACTGCGTGAAGATCTGCCCTACGCAGGCGATTGACGTGCGCGGTTACGCGGACTTCGTCCCCATGGGCGCGTCGGTGGTGCCCATGCGGTCCACGGATTCCATCATGTGGACGGTGAAGTTCCGTAACGGCATGCTCAAGCGCTTCAAGTTCCCGATCCGCACCACTCCGGAAGGACAGGCGCAGCCGGCGGGTGGCTGGAACACGTCGCCGTCGCTGGATGGTCCGGTACTGTTCACGGAACCCGACTCGCTGGGTCTTCCCGCCGTCTGGACCATGAGCTAGGAGAGGGAGGCGGACATGCAGAACTTTCAGACCAAAGAGGTGGAAACCGACCTCCTGATCCTGGGGGGCGGGATGGCGGCCTGCGGTGCCGCCGTGGAAGCCGCGTACTGGGCCAAGCAGCACGGCCTCAAGGTGACGCTCGTCGACAAGGCGGCGGTGGACCGTTCGGGTGCGGTGGCCATGGGCCTTTCGGCCATCAACCAGTACGTGGGGCTCAAGGACGGCCAGAACACCGTCAAGGACTACGTGGACTACGTGCGCAACGACCTCATGGGCGTGACCCGCGAGGACCTGGTGGCCAACATCGCCCGCCACGTGGACTCCACCGTCCACCTGTTCGAGAAGTGGGGCCTGCCGATCTGGAAGGACGAGAACGGCAACTACGTGCACGAGGGCCGTTGGCAGCTCATGATCAACGGCGAGTCGTACAAGGTGGTGGTGGCCGAGGCGGCCAAGAACGCGCTGGGCAAGGAGAACATCTACGAGCGCGTGTTCATCGTCGGCCCCCTCATGGACGGCGATCGCTGCGCCGGCGCCTACGGGTTCTCGGTGCGCGAGAACACCTTCTACGTGTTCAAGGCCAAGGCCACCCTGGTGGCCATGGGCGGTGCGGTGCACGTGTTCAAGCCGCGCTCCTCCGGTGAAGGCCAGGGGCGTGCCTGGTACCCACCGTGGAACGCCGGCGCCTCCGCCTACTTCACCCTCAAGGCCGGTGCGGAGATGACCTGCCAGGAGGTGCGCTTCATCCCGGTCCGCTTCAAGGACGCCTACGGCCCGGTCGGCGCCTGGTTCCTCCTCTTCAAGTCCCGCGCCACCAACGCTTTCGGCGGCGAGTACATGGTCGAGCGCAAGGCCGAGCTGGACAACTGGGCGCCCTACGGCCACGTCAAGCCGATTCCGGCGAACCTGCGCAACTACCTGGGCATGCTCGACGTGATGGAGGGCAAGGGCCCGATCTACATGCGCACCGAGGAGGCCATCCAGAAGATCGCTTCCTCCTCCGGCGACGAGAAGGCCGCCAAGAAGAAGCTCAAGGAGCTCGAGGCCGAGGCCTGGGAGGACTTCCTCGACATGACGATTTCGCAGGCGATCCTGTGGGCCGCCACCAACGTGGAGCCCGAGGTGAAGTCCTCCGAGATCGCCGCCGCCGAGCCGTACTTCATCGGCTCCCACTCCGGCGCCTCCGGGGCCTGGGTGTCTGGCCCGGCCGACATCCAGTCGCCGGAGAGCAAGGGCGAGTACTTCTGGGGCTACGAGAACATGTCCACCGTCAAGGGGCTGTTCTGCGCCGGTGATGCCTCCGGTGCCAGCTCCCACAAGTTCTCCTCCGGTTCCCACGCCGAGGGGCGCATCGCCGCCAAGTCGGCCATCCGCTACATCGTCAACGAGAAGCCGGCTGCCCCCAGCATCCCTGCCGACCTCATCGAGAAGCTGAAGGCGGAAACCTACAAGCCCCTCGCCACCTTCGAGCAGTACAAGAACGCCACCACCCAACCCGACGTCAACCCCAACTACATCCGCCCGAAGATGTTCATGATGCGCCTGCAGAAGCTGATGGACGAGTACGCCGGCGGCGTGACCTCCAACTTCACCACCTCCGACAAGCTGCTCAACCGCGCCCTCGAACTCCTCACCTTCCTCAAGGAAGACGCGGACAAGCTCGGGGCGGCCGACCTCCACGAGCTGATGCGCGCGTGGGAGAACGTCCACCGCATGTACCAGGCCGAGGCGCACGTCCGGTCGATCCTGTTCCGGGAAGAGACCCGGTGGCCCGGCTACTACTTCCGCGCCGACAAGCCCAAGCTGGACGAGAAGAACTGGCTGTGCTTCGTCAACTGCAAGCTCGACCCCGCCACCGGCGAGTGGCAGATGCTGAAGCGCCCCATCTACAACATCTTCAAGAAGCCCGGCGAGCACGAGCTCCTGGGCGGGTGACGCAGGAGTTGCGAGACCCCAGGCGCCCCTTGCGGGCGCCTGGGGTTCCCCCCTTCGCAACGAGGCCCGCATGACCGCACGCACGACACCTCCTGTTTGCCCGCACTGCGGCGTGGCGATGCGCCGCTTCTCGCTGCCCGACGCCTCGGGGTGGCAGGGCGCCTACCATTGGGCTTGCTTCAACGACGAGTGCAGCTACTTCCGCCGCGGCTGGGTGTGGATGTTCGACACCTACGGGGTGAAAGCCTCCTACCGCTACCGCATCGACCCGGCGACGGGCGCCGCCTCGCCCCTCGCCGTCTGGTCGCGCGACGCCATCAAGGACCGCATCCTCGAGGATGACGCCGCCCTCCCCGCCCCTGCCACGCAGGCGGCCCGCTCAGGGGAGCGCCGCGTGATCCGCGAGCCGGCGCGGCGCAGGAAAGGTCGCCCATGACAATACCGAGCCCGGAACTTCCGGATGTCCTGAAAGGCAAACGCACCCTCGCCCCGGGAGCCTCCTTCCGTTTCGGATGCCACCCCGGCGTGAGCTGCTTCAACCGCTGCTGCGCCGACGTCAACATCCTCTTGACGCCCGTGGACGTGCTGACCCTCGCGCGACGCACCGGTCTTACCACACGCGAGTTTCTGGACCGGCACACCCTCGTGCCCATCACCAAGGAGCTGCACCTGCCGGTGGTCATGCTCAAGATGGGGCCGGAACCCGAGAAGCGCTGCCCCTTCAGCACCCCGGAGGGGTGCGGCGTGTACGCCGACCGCCCCTGGGCCTGCCGCATGTACCCGGTGGGCATGGCGATCCCGCCGGCGCGCGCGGGGGTGGAACCGGAGCCGGTGTATTTCCTCTTTGAGGACGACTTCTGCCAGGGCCGGGGCGAGCCGGGGGAGTGGACGGTGGCCAGCTGGCGCGAGGATCAGGGGGTCGTGGCCCGGGAGGCCATGGAGGAGGGGTTCCGGCAGATCGTGTCCCACCCCTACTTCATCGGCGGGCGCACCCTCGACCCCAAGCGCATCGAGATGTTCTACATGGCCTGCTACGACCTGGATTCCTTCCGCGACTTTGTGTTCCGGTCCACGTTTCTGCAGCGGTTCGTCCTCGACCCCGCCGAGGTGGAGCGCCTCCGCTCGGACGATACGGCCCTGTTGACCTTCGCGTTTCGCTGGCTGCGATTCGCGCTGTTCGGCGAGCCGACGATGTCGGTTCGCCCCGATACCCAGCGGTGAGGGAGGAAACGATGAGCGAGCCCAAGCCCAGGCCCATGCTCGTGATCGGCGCCGGCATTGCCGGCGTCACGGCGGCCCTCGAGGCTGCCGAGGCCGGTCGCGAGGTCGTCCTGGTGGAGCGCGAGGCGTCGGTTGGCGGCCGCGTGCTCCGTACCCACCACTACTTCCCCAAGCTGTGCCCGCCGTCCTGTGGGATGGAGATCAACACCAGGAGGCTCGAGCGCAACCGGAGGATCACCGTCCTGACCGCCACCAGCGTGGCGGGGGCGAGCCGCACCCCCGACGGCTGGACGGTGACCTTGAACCACGCGCCGGCTTACGTGAACGAGCGGTGCACCGCCTGCGGCGAGTGCCAGGCGGTATGCCCCGCGAAGGTGGCGGACCCGTTCAACCTGGGCCTGTGCCAGGTGCCGGCCATCCGCCTCCCCCACCCCAACGCGTGGCCCAAGCGCTTCGTGTTGGACCGCAGCGCCTGCCCCCCCGACTGCCGCGCCTGCGTGGACGCGTGCCGGTACGCTGCCATCGATCTCGCCGCCACCGCCACCACCTCCACCCTCGAGGTGAGCGCCATCGTCGTGGCCACCGGCTGGCAGCCGTACCCCCTGGAGAAGCTGCCGGAACTGGGGGGTGGCGTGCTGGCCGACGTGATCGCCAACGTGCACATGGAGCGCCTGGCCTCGTCCACGGGGCCCACCGGCGGGAAGATCCTCCGCCCCTCCGATGGCAAGGCTCCCACGCGCGTGGCCTTCGTCCAGTGCGCCGGCTCGCGCGACGTGAACCACCTGCCCTACTGCTCGGGGGTGTGCTGCCTGGCCTCGCTTAAACAGGCCATGTACGTGAAGGAGCAGCTGCCCGAGGCCGAGGTGACGATCTACTACATCGACCGCCGCACCCCGGGCCGCAACGAGGACTTCCTCCTCAAGGCGGCTGGCATGAGCGGGGTTCGCCTGGTGAAGGGGAAGGTGGGGAAGGTCGCGCAGGGGGACGGTTCGCAGCTCTCCCTGACGGTGGAGGACGCCGAGGCCGGGCACATCCTCCACGACCAGGCCGACCTCGTGGTCCTGGCCACCGGCATGATGCCCAACCTCGCGACCCTCCCGCTGCCGCTGGACGTAACCTGCGACGCCGACGGGTTCGTGCTGGACAACGTCGAGGGGCGGATCTTCGCGGCGGGCGTGGCGCGTCGGCCGGAGGACGTGGCGGCGACGGTGCGCGACGCCACGGGGGCGGCCGCCAAGGCCCTGGCGGCCGGAAGGGGGGTGTGAGATGGAGCGCATTGGCACGTTCATCTGTACTGGCTGCGGCATCGGCGAGGCGTTGGATGTGGACGCCCTCGCCGGCGTCGCCCGCGAGTTGCGGTGCGCCACCTGCGCCACGCACCCCGCGCTGTGCACCCCGGAAGGGGTGGCGCTGGTGCGCGAGGCGGTGGCCGCCGGCACCATCGACGGCGCCCTCCTGGTGGCCTGCTCCCCCCGCGCCAAGGTAGCCGAGTTCACCTTCGAGGCGGACACCGTGGCGGTGGAGCGCGTCGCCGTCCGGGAACAGGCGGTCTGGTCCCACCCGCCCAAGGACGAGGACACGCAGATGCTGGCGGAGGATCTCCTCCGCATGGGCCACACCCGCCTGGCCAAGACCCAGTTCCCCAAGCCGTTCGCGGACACCATCGACCGCACCGTCCTGGTGGTGGGAGGCGGCCTCGCCGGGATGGAGGCGGCCCGGGCCGCGGCGGCGCTGGGGCACCCGGTGGTGGTGGTGGAGGCCACCTCGGCCCTGGGGGGCGCCCTGGCTGCGACGCGCGATGCCCTTCCCGAGGCTCCCCCCTTCGACTCGCTCCACCCCAACCGGATCCGCGACCTGGTGGCGGAGGTCTCGCATAACCCGCAGATCCGCGTGCTCACCAACGCCCGCCTGAGCCGCATCGCCGGGCAGCCGGGGCAATTCCAGGTGGACGTGCAGACGGACAGGGGCGCCGAGACCTTCACCGCGGGCGCCATCGTCCAGGCCACCGGGGCTCGCCCCTACGACGCTGCCAAGCTCACCAACTTGGGGTACGGCCAGCACCCGGACGTGATCACCTCGCAGCAACTGGAGGCGATGCTGGCCAGCGGCTCTCTGCGCCGGCCCTCCGATGGCCAGCAGCCCGCTCGCGTCGCCTTCGTGCAGTGCGCCGGCTCCCGCGATCCGGAGCACCTCCCCTACTGCTCCGCCGAGTGCTGCGGCACCACCCTGCGCCAGGTGGCCGTCATCCACCGCGACTTCCCCGGCGTGGAAACCGCCGTGATCTACCGCGACATGCGCACGCCGGGGCAGCTGGAACGCTTCTACGCCGCGGTGCAGAACCACCCCGGCTCGTTCTTCACCCGCGGCGAGGTGGCCGCGGTGGGTGGCAACGGCCGCCTGTCGCTGACCTTGAAGAACTCGCTCCTGGGTGACGGCGTCGCCCTCGAAGCCGATCTCGTGGTCCTGGCCGTGGGCATGGTTCCCAACGCGGCCGACGGCGAAGCGATCCGCGCTCTCCACGACGCCCAGCGCCGCGCGCAGACGGGCGAGTCGGAAACGCAGCGGGAGGAGGCGCGCAAGCTGGCCGAGAAGCTGGCCGCCCACGAGGGCACGGAGATCTTGAACCTGGCCTACCGCCAGGGCCCGGATCTCCCGGCGCTGCGCTACGGCTTCCCCGATTCCCACTTCATCTGCTTCCCCTACGAGACGCGCCGCACCGGGATCTACGCCGCGGGCGCCGTGCACGCGCCCATGGACGCGGCCCAGGCCGCCGAGGACGGCTGGGGCGCGGCCATGAAGGCCGTGCAGTGCATCGAGGCCATCACCCGCGGCGAGGCGGTGCACCCGCGTGCCGGCGACCGGGGCATCCCGGACTTCTTCCTCCAGCGCTGCACCCAGTGCAAGCGGTGCACCGAGGAGTGCCCGTTCGGCACCCTCAACGAGGACGAGAAGGGCACGCCGCAGCTCAACCCGCTCCGCTGCCGGCGCTGCGGCATCTGCATGGGGGCCTGCCCCGAGCGGATCATCTCCTTCCCCGACTACTCGGTGGACGCCGTGGCCTCCATGATCAAGGCCATGAGCGTGCCGGAAGAGTTCGAGGAGAAGCCCCGCATCCTCGCCCTCATGTGCGAGAACGACGCCCTCCCGGCGCTGGACGCCGCTGCCCTGGCGCGCAGGTCCTGGAACCCGTGGGTGCGGGTCATCCCCATCCGGTGCCTGGGCTCCACCAACATCGTGTGGATCGCCGAGGCGCTCTCCCGCGGCATCGACGGGGTGATCCTCATCGGCTGCAAGTACGGCGATGACTACCAGTGCCACTACGTGCGAGGGTCGGAGCTGGCGCACACCCGCCTGTCCAACGTGCAGGAGACGCTCACCCGCCTGGCGCTGGAGCCCGAGCGCATCCGCGTGGTGGAGCTGTCCCACGACGAGTTCGACCGCATCCCGCAGCTCTTCGACGAGTTCGCCAGCACCCTCGAGGAGCTGGGACCCAACCCGCTGAAGGGCTTCTGAGAGGAGGCAGCAGATGGCCGCGATACCAGTCCTCCTACCCTCCGCCGAGCTGCGCGAGGAGCTCACCCGGCGCGGTGCCGGGGACGTGGGCAAGTGCTACCAGTGCGCCACCTGTTCCAGCGTGTGCGAGCTGGCCCCCAGCCAGGCGCCGTTCCCGCGCCGGCAGATGCTGCTGGCCCAGTGGGGGCTCGTGGACCGCCTCGCCGCCGATCCGGCGGTGTGGCTGTGCCACCAGTGCAACGACTGCACGGTCCGGTGCCCTCGGGACGCCAAGCCCGGCGATGTGCTCCAGGCCGTGCGCTCGCTCGTCATCGAGAAGCTCTCCTTCCCGGCGTTCCTGGGCCGGTTCGTGGCCAAGGCCCGGGCGACCTGGCCGCTGCTCCTCGGCCTACCGCTCCTCTTCTGGGTCGCGCTCCTGGGGCTCACCGGCCACCTGGGCGTGCCCGCCAATCTCGAAAGCGGCTGGGCCTACGAGCAGCTGGTGCCGCACGTCTTCATCTACGGCGTGTTCTTCCCGGTGGCCGGCTGGGTGCTGCTGGCCAGCGTGGTGAGCGGCCGGCGCTTCTGGAACCTGCTGGGTTCGACGGGCCAACGGAGCGGCTCCTTCTGGGGCTCCCTGGTACCCGTTCTCGGGGAAGTGGCGGTGCACCGCCGCTTTGGCCGCTGCGGCGCGGCCAAGCCCCGCCAGCTCGGCCACCTGACGCTGCTGTGGGGGTTCGTGGGCGCCGCCGTGACCTCGGGGCTGCTCATCGTGGGCATGTACATCCAGCACCTGGCCATGCCCCTCCCACTGTCGCACCCCTACAAGATCCTGGGCAACATCTCCGGCGCCCTCCTGGTGGTGGGCGGGGCCATGCTCGTGGGCAACCGGCTGGGCGACCGCCGGGCCAGCGGCACCAGCTCCGCCTTCGACTCCTTCTTCCTGGGTGTGGTGGTCCTGGTCATCGCCACGGGCATGACGGTGGAGCTGGCCCGCCTCGCCGACGCGGCGAGCTTTGGCCTGACCGTCTACATCGTCCACCTGGGGGCGGTGATGACGCTCTTCCTCACCTTCCCCTACTCCAAGTTCGCGCACATGCTCTACCGCACCCTGACCATGGTCCACGCCCGCATGAGTGGGGCCGATTCCCCCCGCTGATCCCGGCGACTCGGCGGCCCAGGCCGCCGTCGCACGGCACGGGCCGGGCTGTTCGCCCGGCCCGTTTGCCGTTCGGGGTTACGGAGTAGCGCCCTGCGGCCCCGGCGGCGGCGCCGGCGCCCGCTCTCTGCTCGCCTGGCGCCCCGCCGCGACGCCACCCGCCCCCTGCCGCCGGGCGACGATCCGTTCGATCTCGTCCATCGCCCAGTTCATGCGGGCCATGAGGGCCCGGTACGGTTCGGGCGTCGCCAGGTCCACCCCCGCCTCGCGCAGCAGTTCGTAGGGGTAGCGCGACCCGCCGGCCTTGAGGAGGCCGAGATACCGCTCCCGCGCCCCGGGCACGCCGCGCAACACCTCCTGGGCCAGAAGCGCCGACGCGGCCAGCGAGGTGGCGTACTGGTAGACGTAGAAGTTGCGGTAGAAGTGCGGGATGTACGCCCACTCCACGGCGTACAGGTCGTCGATGCGCACCACCCCCTGCGCGTGCCCGTGGTAGCGCCGCAGCAGCTCCCCGTACAGGGAGCTGAGCTTGGCGCCGGTGAGCGCCTCGCCGCGCGCGGACAGCTCGTGGATCGCCAGCTCGAACTCGGCGAACATGGTCTGGCGGAAGAAGGTCCCGCGCAAACCCTCCAGGTAGGACCCGAGGAGGAAAAGGCGTTCCTCGTCGCTGCCCGCCCGGGCGAGCATCTTCTCCAGGAGCAGCGCCTCGTTGAAGGTAGAGGCCACCTCGGCGATGAAGATGGAGTAGTCGGCCAGGGGGTACGGCTGCGTGGCGTTGGCCAGGTAGGAGTGCATGGTGTGCCCCCACTCGTGGGCCAGGGTGGAGACACTCTCGTAGTCGTCGTTGTAGTTCATGAGCACGTAGGGGTGCACGTCGTAGGCCGACCCCTGGGAGTAGGCCCCGGAGCGCTTGCCGGGGCGGGGGAAGAAGTCGATCCAGCGCGACTCGAACCCCTTCCTCGTCACCGCCACGTACTCCTCGCCCAGGGGCTCCACCGCCTCGAGCACCAGCGCCTTCCCCTGCTCCACCGGGAAGACGAGGTCCAACTGCGGCACCAGCGGCGGGTAGATGTCGTGGTAAGCCAGATCCTCGATCCCCAGCAAGCGGGCCCGGAGCGCGAAGGCGCGGTGCAGGGTGGGCAAAGCCCGGTTCGCCTCCTGGATGAGGGTGCGGTACACCGCCTCCGGCACGTTGCTGGCCGAGAGGGCGGCCGCCAGCGCCGACGGGTAACGGCGGGCGCGGGCGTAGAAGTCGTCGCGCCGCACCTGGGCGTCCAGGATCACGCCCAGCGTCCGCTCGAACCGCTGGAACGTCCCCCAGAACTCGCGGAACACCAGGACGCGGTCGGCGCGGTTGGGGAGGGCGCGGTACTTGGTGTAGGCCGCCTGGTCGAGGCGCACCTGGGTGCCGTCGGAGAGCACGATCTCGGGGAAGGGCAGATCGGCGTTGGCCAGGATGCCGTACACGTTGGCCGGTGCGGCGGCCAGCATCCCCATCTCCGCCAGGAGCTGCTCCTCCGGCGGCGACAGCGTGTGCTCCCGCTGGCGCTCGGTGTCCTTGAGGAAGAAGGCGTAGGGCGCCAGTGCCGGCTCCTGCTGGAGGAACCGGTCCACGGTGCCGGGCGGCATGGCGAGGATCTCCGGCGCCACCCACGCGGTCTTCGCCGCGAAGGTGGTGGCGAGCTGCTGCATCTCCTGCAGGGCGCCCAGGTTTTCGGGCACCCGCGTATCCTCGTCGGAGCGCATGGCCGCATAGGCGAAGAGGCGCGCCAGTTCCTTGGCGAAGCCGTAGCTGCGGTCGAGCACCCGCCGCAGCGCCGCGGGGGAAGCGGCCAGGCTCCCCCTCCCCGCCTCCAGCTCGGCGAGCCGTTCGGCAAGGGCCGCGCGTGCCGCCAGAAAATCCCCTGGGGTCGCGTAGAGGTCCTGCAGGTTCCACCGGTACCGTTCGTCCACGTCGCCTCCCGTTCCCGTCGCCGCCAGCGAAGGGGCCCACACCATCACAGCCAGAGCCACCAAGGTTGTCGTCTTCACTACGCCTCCCTCCACAGGCGGGAGAGTGTAGCGCGCCCCACCGGGCGGCGCGAGTCAGTTACCTTTCCGTAACAACGAGCCGCCCGTGTTACACCCCCGAACCGCCCCGGCTCCGTCCTCTCTGGGGAAGGCTAACGAACGGAATGGTTTGGAGCAGACGGCCCTGGTATACCTCTTGCACCTCGTGAGCGCGCGTACAAGCCTCTGCTGCCGCAGAGGCGTTGGCGGGACCGGGTCGTAACTCGGTCACAGGAGAGTGCAAAGAAGCTCTCGGTGCGCCACGGGCACCGAGCCATGCCTGGGAAACTTCGTACGTCGCGACGCCGAGGCGCCGCACTGACAAGGAGGATGCACATGAGCAAACTGGTACCGCCCCACGGCAGCAAGGAACTCAAGCCACTGCTCCTCGAGGGCGAGGCGCTCAAGGCGGAGGTGGCGCGGGCGGCCTCGCTGAAGAGGGTGCCGCTCACCAGCCGCGAGACCGGTGACCTGATCATGATGGGCATCGGCGGCTTCACCCCCCTGGACGGCTTCA
>JBBISY010000016.1:0-4682 GCA_037441065.1 Acidobacteriota bacterium
CGCGGCCTGCGCCCCACGGCGCGCCGCACCCCGCGGGTGACGGTGAGCGGCCCCTCCGCACCGGGGCCTCCCCCGCCGCGGCCCAGCTCGGCCCTGGCGGAGAAGCTGGCGGCCGGCCAGTTCCTGCGGGTGGTGCAGCTCGATCCCCCAAAGGGCACCAACCCCGAACGGCTGGTCGCCGCCGTAACCGCCATGGCCCGCCGCCCGGAGATCGACGCGGTGGACATCAACTCCAACCCCCTGGCGCGGCTGCGCATGGATTCGCTGTGGCTGGCCGCCGAGCTGCAGCGGCTCACCGGCGTCGAGGCCATCGCCCACGTCACCCCGCGGGATGCGAGCCTCATGGGGCTGCAGTCCCAGCTCCTGGGCGCCTGGCGCGCCGGGGTCCGCAACCTCCTCGCCATCACCGGCGACCCCTCGCAGCTGGGGGACTACCCGGGGGTCCACGACGTGTACCACGTGGACATCTTCGAGCTGGTGCGGGCGATCTTCCGCATGGGCGAGGGGGTGGACTGCGCCGGCAACCCCATCGGGGAACCGCCCACCTTCTGCCTCGGCGTGGCCGTGAACCCCGCCGCCGAGGACCTGGAGTTCGAAGTCACCCGCCTCTACCGCAAGGTGGAGGCCGGTGCTCACTTCATCATGAGCCAGGTGTTCTTCTCCTGGGAACCGTGGGAGCGCCTGCTGGAGCGCTGCGGCGGGCAGCTTCCGCTGCCGGCGCTGGTGGGCATCTGGCCGCTCTCCTCCGTAAAGCTGGCACTGCGCCTCCACCATGAGGTACCCGGCATTGTCGTCCCCGAGTCGCTGCTCGCGGCACTGGAGGCCGCCGGGACCGACGCGGCGGCCGTGGGCAAGGAGCACGCCCTCGCGATGCTGGCCGAGGCACCGCGCCGGGCTGCCGGTGTCTACTTCATCGCCCCCTTCAAGAACCCCGAGGAGATCCTCGCCCTCCTGCCGGAGCCCGCGCCGCCCCCCGCCAGCTAGCGGACCGGCGGCCGGGTCAGATCCCGCCCACGAGGCGGATCGGCACCGCCTGTTCACCGGTGGGGGCCCGCAGCACGATCGTGCCCTGGATCCCCACCGGCTTGCCCCCCACCACCGCGCCCACCAGGCCCGACGCCACGTCGGCCAGGGAGGCCGACTGCTCCAGGAGCACGTCGCTGGCGACGCCCGCGCGCAGCCGGAAGCCGGCCCGCACCGCCCGCATCACCGCATCGGACCCCACGGTGACGGCGTAGTCGAAGCGGGTGACCACCAGGTCGAAGGCGAAGGGGTTGTAGAGGCGCAGCAGCGCCCGGAACGCGAACTCGCCCAGACCCGGGGTGAGGCTCGGCGCTTCCAGCCGGGCGTAGGCGGCGGCCAACTCTTCCGCCGGCACCACGAGACGGCTGCGGTCGTTGGGGTCGATCTCGCCCGCCACCGTGAGCACCAGGTTGCCCTCCGCGTCGCGCCCCTCCCACCGCACCGGCACGCGGTCCAGGGGGATTCCCAGCACGCTCTCCGGCACCGTCTTCAGCTCGACGGCGAAGGAGAGGGCCGTGTGGGTGGGGTGGAACTGCACCGCCGGGGTACCCACCACCGGTACCGGCACGTCACCGAGCAGCAGTTGCTGCGTGCGCAGCGGGGCGAGGCCGCGGGGATCGAGCGGTGCCGCGCGCAGCTCCACCCCCAGCCGGTCACGGCTCGGCAGCTGGATCGCCACCTGATCGAGGGTGAGGGCGGCGGTGACGCGGTGGCTGGGCACGCTACCGCTTGCCTGACCGACGAGAAGAAGGGTGAGCAAGAGTCCCATACCGTTCTCCAACCGGTCCAGTGTAGCCGACCCCCGCCTGGGAGCAGGGGCTGCGTCCCCTGCTTCTGCGCGCTGGCGCCGCCGCGCCGGACCCGGGGGGACGGGAGCCTGCTGTGGCGGGCCTCTCACCCAACGTCGGCAAGGTGGTACGCTTGGTGCACACGCGGCCCCCCGGCCGCCACGGAGCGGCGAGGGGGGACGCGCCAGCGACGGAAGGAGGACGCACCATGGCCCGCTTCGTTGCACCCCTCGCTGCCGCGATGGTGCTCCAGGTCGCCGCGGCGGCCCAGGCCCTCCCGCCCAACCCCGAGGAGGGGTGGCTCATCACCCCCGAGGAGGCGGCGCTGGCCGAGGCGCCGCCGGAGACGCCGCCCGTACCCTCGCTCCGCCTGCGGGGCGCTCGTGTTTCCGGCGCCGGTCCCACCATCGAACTGGTGACCCCCGAGGAGGGCCAGCCGGTGGCGGCACCGGTGGACGTGTTCATCCGCTTCGTCCCGAACCAGGCGCCGCTGGACCTCTCCTCGCTCAAGGTGGTGCTGCTCAAGGTGGTGAAGATCGACATCACCGACCGGCTGCGTCCCTACGTGGGCGAGGAGGGGATCCGCATCACCCAGGGGAAGTTCCCCTCAGGCAAGTTCCGGCTCCGCATCACCCTCGCCGACACGAACGGCAACGCCACCACCGGCGAAGGGGAACTGGTCGTTCTGTAGTCGCGCTCACACCGTCACGGCACGAAGGCCCCCTCGGGGGGAGCCTCCAGCCACTCGGTTGCGTACGGGTCGGTGGCGGGCACCACGCACAGGAACTCCACCGGCTCGCGGCTGCGGTTCTCGTAGGCGTGGGCGCACCCCGCCGGGATGAGGATGGCGTCGCCAGCCTGCACCACCTGCTCCACCCCGTCGAGGCGGAGCACCATCTCGCCCCGCAGCACCACCTGCTCGTGCTCGATGGCATCGTGGCGGTGCTCGGGGATCCGCCCGCCGGGATCCAGCACGAACCGCCGGGTGATGAAGTTCCTCGCCCCCTCCTCCGGACCCAGGAGCACCGCCATCCCCGCCCCGCGCGCCCGCGCCACCGGTCGGGTCACCGCGTCGTCGCGCCGCACCACGCGCGCCGCCGACTTCGACGCCGCCATGCTCACCTCCGCCCCGCCGCCGCCTGGTACACTGCGCGCGCCCGGAGGCGACGATGCCCGACGATCGTACGATACTCCACGAGTTCAAGCGCAACGCCGAGGAAACCCTGCGCATTTCCCTGGCTACCTTCAAAGGCCGCACCTACGTGGACCTGCGCCTCTTCTACACCGACGAGAACGGGGAACTGCGGCCTACCAAGAAGGGGATCACCGTCACCCCGGAACTGTGGGACGCCTTCCGCGAGGGGGTGAACAAGGCGGAGGAGGAACTCCAGGCGAAGAACCTCTGGCACCCGGCCAGCTGACGCTCCCCTCCCGTGCAGGGCACGGCCCCTCGCCGGGATGCGCCGGGCGAGGAGAAGCGGCAGTCTCCCACGTGCGACCGGTCGGCCGCCCGAGGCCGCCCCTGGCGGTGCCACGGAACGTTCTCCCCGCCGCGCGGCCGGCCGGTGCCGGCAGCGGACCGGCTGCCGCGTCTCGCCCTGCGCTACCATAGGGCCGTATGCGTGAGTCGAGTTCTCTCCCCGTCTTTTCGTTCGTGCTGCGCAACTACACGAACTTCAACGCCCGCGCACTGCGCGACGCGCTCCTCGCCTACCGCCGCCATCTGGACGCCGGCGGCACGATGTTCTGGGCCATGGCCGGCGCCATGTCGTCGGCGCAACTGGGCATCACCCTGGCCCCGGCGATCCGTGCCGGGCTCATCCACGGCCTTTCGGTGACGGGCGCCAACCTGGAGGAATCGCTCTTCCGGCTGGTGGCCCACAAGAGGTACAAGGACTTCCCCGACTACCGCTACTTCCGCAAGGAAGACGACCAGCGCATCCTCGAACAGCGCATGCGCCGCGTCACCGACACCTCGATCCCGGAGGATGAGGCGTTTCGCGCCGTGGAGCAGCACATCGTGCCCATGTGGAAGCGCGCCAGCCAGCGCGGCGAGCGGCATTTCTGGCACGAGTACTTCTACGAGCTGGTCCTCTCCCTCCCCCCCGCGCTCTACGAGGGCGATCCGGAGGCGTGCTGGCTGCTGGCGGCGGCGCGGGCCAACCTCCCCCTCGTGGTCCCCGGCCACGAGGACTCCACCTTCGGCAACATCTTCGCGTCCTACGTCAAGACGGGCGAGTGCAGCGCCGCCATCGTCAAGTCGGGGATCGAGTACATGGTGGCCTTCTACGACCAGTACCGCGAGCTGGCGAGCCACGGCCCCGGCGTCGGCTTCTTCCAGATCGGCGGCGGGATCGCCGGCGACTTTCCCATCTGCGTGGTGCCGTCCATCAAGTACGACCTGGGGCAGGAGGTGCGGCCGTGGGCGTACTTCTGCCAAATTTCCGACTCCACCACCTCCTACGGCTCCTACTCCGGCGCCACGCCCAACGAGAAGATCACCTGGGACAAGCTCACCAAGGACACACCCATGTTCGTCATCGAGTCGGACGCCACCATCGTGGTGCCGATCATCCTCCAGGCGCTCCTGGAAAGTGCCGCCGACCCGGCGGGCGCCGCGGCCCTGATGGCAGCTGCCGCCCCGAGCCCGGCCTGACCGCCAGCGGGCGGCACCCCGACCGTTGACGGCCAGCTTCTGCACGACGCAGCCCCGTGTCGCTGACGCCGGGGGTGGTAGCGATGGTTCGGAGGCCGTTGCCGGCAGCGGAACGTGGGGTGGTGCCGGAGGTGGGAGTCGAACCCACACGCCCTTGCGGACACGGGATTTTGAGTCCCGCGCGTCTGCCATTCCGCCACTCCGGCAGGGCGAGA
>JBBISY010000016.1:4782-63184 GCA_037441065.1 Acidobacteriota bacterium
AAGTTTAGCAGACTGTTGCTCGAGGCAGCCAGCAGACGCGCGGGGACGGGCGGGGGCCGGGGGTGAGGGTGGGGGCAGCCAAAAGCTCCGGGGTTTCGAGTCGCGCGTCTGCCATTCCGCCACTCCGGCAGGGCGAGAAAGTTTAGCAGACTGTTGCTCGAGGCAGCCAGCAGACGCGCGGGGACGGGCGGGGCCGCGGCGGCTGCTTCGTCACTGCAGGAGGCGCGAAATCAAGGCGAGGATCTTCTCCCGTTCGCCGGGGTCGAGCTCGACGAATTCGATCCCCAGCTCGCTGCGCCGCTGCCCCTCCTCCCCCGGGAGGTCGCGGGCGAACGCCACGCGGCCTACCACCTTCACCGGTGTCCCGTTGAGAAGGAGCTCCATGTCGAGGCGAGCCCCGACCTCGCAGACGGCGCTCGTCTCCACCAGCACCCCGTGGGCGCTGATGGTGCGGACCACCAGCTCGTGGTCGGCGGAGATCTTTACCACGCCGTGGTTGCGCACGCGGAACCGGCCGAAGATGCGGCGGTCCGCATCCACCACGGCGCTGCGTTCGAGAAACGCGAGCAGGCGCTGCGCCACGGGGCCGAGGGTGTCGGTGAAGCTCACCCCGGCCTCGTAGACAGGCTGGCGTTCCTGGGCAGGCCCGCTGGTGACGCTACGGAGGTGGCACCACACCACCAGTCCGGTGAGGGTCAGCTCCTCCCCCTCGGCGTGCCGGAGACGCACCGAGTAGGGGCGTCCGATCCGCAGCGGCGCCTGCACCTCCACGGCCATGCCCGAGAGGCTCAGGTTCCGGATCCGGGCGGGCACCGACAGGTGGATCGTGCCGAACACGTTGTCCACCGGATAGCGCGGGCTGCGACGCCGTTCCTTGCCAGGCATACGATTCTGATTCTCCACATCTCGGGGCGAATTGCAACGGCGCGGCGGCTGGAAGGTTCTGGTATTGTCCTCCCCATGCAGGTGACGCCGCGCGTACTCGTCCTCAACAACGCGGTGATGCCGGAGGTCTACACGCCGTTCGACCACTGGCGCTCGCATTTCCCCGCCGAGGTCTCCCTGGCGGAGGTGCGCCTCGGCACGCCGCTGCCCCCTTTGGATGCGTTCACCCACCTCCTGCTCACCGGCTCGGAAGCGTCCATCGTCGAGCCCGACCCCTGGGTGGGCGAGCAGATGGCGTACGTCCGCCAGGCTGCCGCCGCCGGCAAGCGGATCCTCGGCAGCTGTCACGGGCACCAGCTCATTGCCGCCGCGCTGGGCGGCGGCGTGGGCCGCGCCGCCACCCCCGAGCTGGGGTGGATCGAGCTGGAGGTGCTGGGCTCGCCGGCCATGTTCGCCGGGGCCGTGCAGCCGGTGTGGACCTTTGCGGCGCACTTCGACGAGGTGACGACGCTGCCGCCGGGGTGCGTCGCCACCGCCCGCTCGGCCCACTGTGCCATCCACGGCTTCGCTCACCAGGAACTGCCGATCTGGGGCGTGCAGGCCCACCCCGAGATCACCGTGGCCCGCGGCGAGGAGCTGCTGGCCCGCCTCGCCGGGGTGGACCGGCGTGTCCGCCGCGCCCCCGTCTGCCGCCCGCCGCGGGACAGCGGCTGGATTCGCCAGCTCGTCACCGGTTTCCTGGCGCTGTGAGGCGGTGGACAGCCCGACCGGGTCGCTCCCCTCAGCGGGGGGATTCCCCTAGCACGCGCTGCAGCCGCTCGATGCGCTCGTTGACCTCGGCCAGCGACAGGTTGCGGAACCGCTCGGGCAGGAAGCGCGAGTCGGTGCACTCCTTCACCGCCAGGAGGTCCATGAGGGTCAGCCGCTCCACGTGGGCGGAGGGGCGGAAGTCGGCGATGGCTTCCTCGATGCACTCCCGCAGCGTCTTCGGCTTCCCCGCCTCCTTCTCTCGGGCCCCGGACCCCGGACACCGGACCCCGGTCTCCCCATGCGTCTCGAACGCCCGCAGCGCCCGCACCAGGATCCCCTCCATCTCGTTGCCGCCCAGCTGGTCGTTGTCGGGGAGGGGCGGCAAGTCCTCGGGGGAAATGTCTAGCTTGAGCTTGCGCGCCATGGCGGCGAAAAGCGCCCGGCGCCCCGCGGCGTCGCCGGGGGGAAAGAGCGGGATGTGCACGTCCAGCCGCCCCTGCCGCTTGAGGTCCACCTCCAGGAGGTCAGGGCGGGAGGTGGCGAAGATCCACACGATCTTGCCGCGGTTGGCGGTGTTGGACATCTCCCGCGCCATCATCGCGTAGATGCGTCCCGAAAGCCCCGAATCGCCCTCGCTGGCGCCCCGCTTTCCCATGGCCTGGTCGGCCTCGTCCACGAAGACGATGACCTGCCCCAGCGCGTGCAGGATGGAGAAGACCTTCTCCAGGTTGCCCTCGGTGGCGCCCACCCACTTTTCGCGGAAGTTCTTGAGCTCCACGCAGGGGACCCCGATCTCCCCCGCCAGGCACTCCACCAGGTACGTCTTGCCGGTGCCGATCCTCCCCGTGAGCAGGTAGCCCATGGGGATGGCCGTGGTCCGCCCCTTCCGGAGCAGGATGGCGTCCTGGCGCAGCCAGCCCTTGGCTTCCTCGTGGCCCGCCACGTCGTCGAGGGTGCGGTGGGACTCCAGAAACTCCAGGCGGCCGGCCGCCTCCTTCTCGATGATCTCCTTCTTCACGCGGGTGAGGTAGGCGAAGTCGATCCGCTTGCCGGCGCTGATGGCGCGGCGGAGCAGGGTGCGCACCGCCACCCGCGACAGGCCCACGAGGCGCTGCGCGAGGATTGGGCACGGCAGCTCGCTGACGGTGGAGAAGTCCGCCACCTCGGCGGTGCAGTGGGCGATGAAGCGCTCCAGCTCGCCGGCGTCGGGCAACGGGACGGCGATCTTGGCGCTGTAGGGGTTTTCCACGAGGGCGCGGTTGAGGTCCGCCAGGTTCTCGGTGAGCAGCACGGTGGCCACGAACGACCCCGTGATGGCCGGGTCGGAGGCCCAGTCCAGCAGGCGGATGAGGGTCTCCGACAGGTCGCTGAGGTAGAGGGGATCGCCCTGGGGGGCGAGGAAGTGGGCGTACTCCACCATCACCGCCACCTTGAGGGGATCGGCGACGGGCTTGCCCCCCTCCAGGCGGGTGCGGGCGAGGGCACCGCGCAGGAATCGGTCGATGAGTTCCAACGCGCGCTTCGGGTCGCGCGGCAGCAAGTTGCCCAGCTCCAACACCTGTCCCGGGTTGGACCCGAGATCGGGCAGCGCCGCCCAGGAGGTCCCCTGAAAGGTGTCGAAGGCCTTGAGGAAGCGGTGGAAGGCATCGGCGCCCTTGCGCACGCGGATGCCGCGCCCCCGGTCGTAGTGGATCACCACGTCGAAGGGCGCGAACATCACCTCGGCCAGGAAGCGGCCCAAGGAAACGAACTCGGTGCGTTCGCCGGCGGGCGCCGGCACCAGGTCGAAGATGTTGCCGTGCACCACGAACTGACTCGTGGTGCCGGCCCGGAAAATCTCCCGCATCTCCGCCGCCCAGGGCGGCAATGACGTACTCATCCCCCACCTCCGGCGCTGCGGGCCGCGGCGGCCCGGCTCCCATCATGCCACGCGCGCGAGCCGACCGCTCCCGTCCATCCGTGTCACCTCTCCCTTTCGAGAGCAGCAAGCTCGGGCTGGAGCCGCGCCGCGGCCGGCATCCCCGGGGAGAGGTCCTCGACGCGGGCGAGGGCCCTTCGGACGGCGGCGACCGCTGCGGCGGGGGAGCGGCCGTGCGCCGCGGCGAAACGGGCTGCCACCATGTGGGCCTCGGCCATGGTGAGGTACGTGGAAGAGTCGTTGGGGTTGCTGGCGACGGCCTCGTCGAGAGCTGCGAACGCCTGGGCGAGCTGCGGGTGCGGATCGTGGCCGCGCCGGCGCTCCAGCTCGGCGAGTGCGGCGCGGACCGAGGCTGTCGTGCGCAGCGCGTAGATGTGCTTCGGGTTGAGGCGGCGCGTCCGCTCGAGAACCGCCAGGGCGGTGGCGGCAGTGGCTTCAGGATCCCCGCGGTTGGTGGCCACCTGGTGCAGGAGCAGCATTTCGTACGCGATCGCCAGGTTGGCGCCGGCGTCGGCCGAGTTGGGATCCAGGTCCCAGGCCTGGCGGAAGGCCTCCGCGGACTGCTTCAGCGTGGCCGTCGGATCGAGGTGCTGCTCGTGCTCCCACACGCCCTGGTCGAGGAGCAGGAGCCCCAGCGAGGTGAGGGCTCGGCCGTTTTTCGGATCGAGACGGAGCGCGCGCTCCAGGTGAGTGCGTCCCTCGAGGAACGTCGCACGCGGGTCGGAGCCGAGCACCATCTGGTGCTTGCCCCGCTCCCACAGGGCGGCGGCCAGAAGGGAGAGCGCGGTGGTGTCGTTGGGCTCCTTGCCGAGCGCGGCGCGAGCCGCCGCGATGGCAGCGGCGATGGCCGGAGTGGGGTCGCCGCCCCGCCCGAGCGTCAGCTCCGCCCAGTCGATGTGAACGGCAGCGAGCTGAGTGAGCACCCTTTCGCTATCCGGGTCCACCGTCGCCGCGTTGCGGCACGTCTCGATGGCGGTGGCGTAATCGGCCTCGCTCGCCTCGCCCAGCGCCCAGACCTTGAGGTAGAGGATGTTGCTCCACAGCTGGCACAGTGCCTCGTGGACCAACGGGGCGCTCCTGCCGATGCGCGCCGCCTCCCGCAGCACCGCGTCTGCGGACCGGTACGACGCGAGCGCGCGCTCGTAGCGACCGGCCATCTCGTGACCGAGGCCCAGGACCCGGTACGTCTCGCCCTCCAGCGCCTTCGCCTCGTACAGCCACGGCACCCGGGCGTAGGCAGCCCGCGCGCGCTCCAACGCCTCCTGGTACCGCCCTTCGTAGAAGGCGAGGAGCGCTTCCAGTAGCTCGGGCGCGACCATCTCGGAACCAGCGCTGGCCCGCAGGTACGAGACCGCGGGGTCGCGGTAGGTGCGTTCCGCTTCCTGGCGGCGGCGCTCGCGCTCGTTCCGGTTGGCCAGCTTCCCCACCTCGGCGAGCTCGCGCTGGTACAGGCGTCCCATGACGGAGCCGAGGGCGTAGGCGACCTCGGGGTTGCGGTACCCGCCCGCCCACGCTGCGTCCAAGTGCACCCGGGCCGTTTCCACCTCCCCCAGGGCGAGGTAGCCGCGCCCGAGGGCCGAGTGCCCGGGTGCGGCGGCCATCCGCCCGAGGCGCTGCATGTCGGCTTCGATGCCGGCCAGAGCCCTGCGCAGCAGCTCCCGCGTCGGCCGGATGTCGTGCAGCTCCAGCGACTGCGCCCGCCACAGGATGCTCTCGATCTGCTCGACCCGTTGCCCGAACCGCTGCGCCAGTTCGGCCCGCCGGGCCGCGGTGCGACGGGCGTGGACCCACATGCCCCCCATGACCGAGATCGCCACGAGGGCCGCCGCCGCCACGGCCACGAGCGTCCGGTGCCGGCGGGCCAGTTTTGCGAGGCGGTAGACGGGTCCGGTGGAGCGGGCGAGGACCGGGCGGCCGTCGAGGAAGCGGCCGAGGTCGTCTGCAAGGGCGCGGGCCGAGTCGTACCGGCGAGAGGGGTCCTTCTCCAGACACTTCATGACGATGGCATTGAGATCCGCCGGGAGGTTCGGCAGCCGGTGCCGGAGCGCAGTCGGCTCGTGGTCCACCACCCTGCGCAGGACCTCCAGCGGCATCGACCCGACAAACGGCGGCTCCCCGGCGAGGAGCGCGTAGAGGGTGGCGCCGAGGCCGTAGACGTCGGTGCGCCGGTCGATCCGCGCCGCATCCCCCACCGCCTGCTCCGGTGCCATGAAGGATGGCGTCCCCATCGTCGCCCCCGCCACCGTGAGCGGTTCCGCCCCCAACTCGCGGACGAGGCCGAAGTCCACCACGTAGGGGTGGAGGCGGCCGTCGGCGAGGGTCTCGACCATGACGTTCCCGGGCTTGAGGTCGCGGTGAATGAGGCCAACGCTGTGCGCCGCCTGGACCGCCTCGGCCACCTGTTTGACGAGCAGCGCTTTCTGCTCCACCGATGCGTCGGCGACGGCCCGCCCGAGCGGTTGCCCGTCGATGAGCTGCATGGCAATGTACGGCTGGGTGTCGGCCCCGCCGACCTCGAAGACCTTGCACACGTTGGGGTGCTCCACGCGGGCCTGCGCCTGCGCTTCGCGGAGGAAACGCCGCGCGAGATCGGGGTCGTCGCTGCGCAGGAGTTTGATGGCGACGTGCCGCTTCAGCCTCGGGTCCCAGGCCCGGAAGACGCGGGACATGCCTCCTGTGCCGATGAGGCCGACGACCTGGTAGCGGTCCCACCCTGCCGGCCACCCCTCGAGGCTGGCCGCTGCGGTGGGTTCCGCTCCCCCGTGCCCTTCACGCTTTGCCAACGAGCCTCCCGGTTTCTCCGTCAAGTATATCCGCCCGTTCCCCGGCCTTCGCCGGGCGCTGCGGCAGGGATCGCCGTGGGGGAATTACGCTCTCTGCTTGGCCCGCGGCGCCGGCGGGGGGGGCGGCGGGGGGGACGGCTCCTCGGGCAGGTGGAGCAGCGTCGGCCCGCCCAGCGGCTCGTCCACGTCCAAGGATCCCAGGAATTCGGCGTGCTGCTCCACCCAGCGCGACGTCTCGGCCAGGGTGGAGGTGACCGCGTCCAGGCGCGCCGAGAGGAACTCCGGGTCGCCGGATACCGCCGATTCCTCGCGGATGAGGCGCACCTGCTGCTCGATGCGGTCCAGCTCCGCGTCGATGACCTCCAAACTCTTGTTGGCGCGGGTGAGGTTCTCTAGGCGCTTGAGCTGGATCTCCAGGGTCCCCTGGAGGGAGCGGGCCAGCGCCGTGTCCGGCTCCACCTGGGTCAGGCGCCGACGGGTGTGTTCCACAGCCGCCTCCACGCTCCCGCGGTCCACCTGGGCGAGGTTGGCGAGGATCTTCTCCCGCGAGGTAAGGAGACGGAGGAACAGCCAGAGGAGCTGATTGAGACCGCCGGCGCGAAGATCCTTGAGCGTGCCGAGCCGCTCCTGGTCCACGGTCTGGGTAATACCGAGGATCGCGCTGCACTCCCGCAGCAGGCGCCGGTACCGCTCCCGGGCAGGTTCGGGGAGAGTGGCGAGCGTGTTCTTCACCGTCTCTTCGAAACTCACCTGTCGGCGCAGCAGGCGTTCCCCCTCCACCAGGTTCTGGAACCGTTTGCTGGTGGAGCGCAGAAACAGGAACGCCACCTCCAGAGCGGTGCCGAGAAACCAGAAACCGGGGTTCGCGAAGCCGAGGAGCGCGAAAACCACGAGTCCCATCTGGTTCAGCGGCATGCCCCCCAGCACCGGCACGTGGATCCGCCGCCGGAACGCCGCCTTGAGGTAGTCGGCGTAGCCGAGCTTCTCACCCGCCATGTGGCCGGCTCCCCGGGGGGCGGCGCGACCCGGGCCCGCTCATCCCTTCCCCCGCTCCGCCTTCCCCTGCTGCTCGATGCGCCGAAACTCCGCGGCGATGGCCGCCACCAGCTCCTTGAACGACGCGCTCTCCTGCACCGCCAGTGGGTCCTCCTGGCGGGTGGCGGGGATCTCCTCGCGGAACTCGCGGCCGATCCGCCCGGGGGCCGGCGTGATGATCCACACCCGGTCCCCCAGGTAGGCCGCCTCGGCGATGGAGTGGGTGACGATGAAGACCGTCGTCTCTACCTCCTGCCACAGGGCCATGACGAGCCGCTGCATCTCGATGCGGGTGGGTTCGTCCAGGGCCGAGAAGGGTTCGTCCATGAGGAGGATGGGCGGTTTGAGCACGAGGGTGCGGGCGATCGCCACGCGTTGCTGCTGGCCCCCCGAGAGCTGGTGCGGGAACTTGTGCTCGTGCCCCTCGAGCCCCACCTTGGCGATCCACTCCCTGGCCAGATCCACCATCGCCGCGCGCGACAGGCCGAGGCGCCGCTGGGCGAGTTCCAGGCCGAAGAGGACGTTCCCCAGCACGGTCCGGTTCGGGAAGGAACTGTACTTCTGGAAGATCATGCCCCGGTCGGGGCCGGGTCCCGCGACCGGCTCGCCGCGTACCAGCACCTCGCCCGTGGTGGGAGGCGCCACGTCGCTGAACCCGTGTATCAAGTTGAGGATGGTGGACTTGCCGCAGCCGGAGGGCCCGACGATGGCGATGAACTCCCCGTAGCCCGGCTTGTCCTCGATGCAAAAGGTGACGTCCTTGATGGCCGTGAAGGCGGCAGGCGTACCCGCGTTGAACGTCTTCGAGACATTCCGGAACTCCACGACAGGAGGCAGCCCCGTCTTCGCCGAGTCGCTCACCGCTGCCCCCTGCGGGCGGGCTCCGCGATCCGGGATGTGTTCCCGCACTTTGCCAGCGGCGCGAGATCGTGAAGAACCTCAGGACGCCTCTCCGGTCCCCGGACCCCGGTGCCCGGTCCCCCGACGACCCCTAGGCGGGTGGGCGGGATCATCGCCTCGCCTCCCGGTAGGGGAAGAGCTTGCTGCCCAGCCACACCCAGAACCGGTCGGTGAGGAAGGCGACGGCCACGATGACGAGCAGCACCAGGTAAATGTGCTCTCTCGGGCCACGCCGCTGGGAAACCATGATGATGCCACCCAGTCCCTTGCCGATGTCCACCATCTCGGCCAGGAGGATGTAGCTCCACCCCACCCCGAATCCCAGGCGCATCGCCTGGTAGATGTCGGGCCAGGCGATGGCCAGCAACACCTTGCGGAGGGCCTGCCACCGCCCCGCCCCCAGGGTGTAGGCGGTCTTCAGGTAGATGTCGTCCACCCCTTCCACCGCGGCCACGAAGAGCGGCGTGAGGTAGATGACGAAGGCGAGGGCCAAGAAAACCACCTTTTGCGTCTCGCCGGTGCCGAACAGGGACAGGGTGAGCGGCACCAGGGTGGGGATGGGCAGGTAGGCGGCAAAGACCGTCAAGGGGTTGAACGCCACCTTCACCTTGGTGAACGCGCCCATGAACAGCCCCAAGGGAAACGCCACCGCCACCGCCACCGCGAAGCCCCCCAGGACGCGGCCGAAGGACACCGCCAGGTTGCGGGTGAGGGCCCGGTCGAACCACAGCTCCGGAAAGGAGCGCACCACCTCCAGCGGACTCGGCAGGATGGTGGGCGAGACCAGGCGGCTCTCGGCCTCGCCCCCCGCCGTCACGGCGAACCACAGGAGCGAGAGCGCCGCCACGGGGATCGCCCCCAGCACCCAGGCGAGTGGCGCCGGCACCCGCTCCCTGATCCGCAACCACTGACTTCCCGCCGGACCCCGCACCCCGGACCCCGGTTCGGTAGCGTGGGGGCTCATTTCGCCTCGGGCGGGTACACGGAAATTTCCACCCGCCGGTTGAGGGCCTGGTTCATCGGGTCGTCCGCGTCCGCCGGCTCGTCCCAGGCCTTGCCTTCGACGATGAACTTGTTGGGGTCGAACTTGTACTTCTTCACGAGGGCCTGCTTCACGGCCATCGCCCGGTCGAGGGAGAGCTGCTTCACGTCCTGGTACCGGGTGCCCCTGCCCTTCATCGAGGAATCCGTGTGCCCCACCACCGCGATCACCGCCCGCTCGTACTGACCGGCCAGGCGCGCCACCTTTTCCAGCGTCGCCGCCACCGACGGGTCGTAGAGGGTGTTGGGGATGGGGTTGCCCAGCTCGTCGTGTTGCGGCTCGTAGATGTTGGCCGAGTTGGGGTAGAAGTTGATGCGAATGGTCTGGGTGACGATGGGGGCCTCGGCGGAGAGCTTGGTGTAACTCGTGGGGGCGAAGGTGGTGCGGTAGGTGTCCTGCTGGTGGCGGAAGGTGCCTTCCTGGTCGAGCTGCTTGATCACCGAGAAATCCATCACCTCGTCGAAGCGAACCGGCGTGCCCACGAGGCCCAGCTCCCGGTAGACGAAGGTGATGTTCTTCCACGTCCGCTCGAAATTGGTGGGATCGTTGGCGTTCAAGAAGAAGCTCTTGTTCTCGGCGAAATTCGTCGAGTGGGCGTCGTTGGCCATCGCCCGCACCTCCTCGACGCTCATGCCGTACCCCTCCGCCATCCACTGGTAGGCGCGCTCCTTGAAGGCGGGATCGGAGAGCTGTTCCATGGCCGTGAAGATTCCGGCCACCAGCCCCTTGATCACCTCCGGGTGGTCCTTGGCGAAATCGGCGCGGGCCGCCCACACGTCGGCGATGAGCTTGTTGGCCTCGGCGGTGGTGGTGAGGATCCGGGTCCCCGCCACCTTTTCCGGGATGCTGTAGATGTCCGGGGCCCAGGACACGCAGGCGTCGATGCGCCGGTCGGCCACGAACGCCGCGGCGGCCTCGAAGGCGGTGGCGGTGTACTTGTGCCGCACCGCGTTGGGCTGGATCCCTGCAGCGATCAACAGGTTGTTCACGAAGTACTGGGAGGGCGAGTTCTGCGCGTAGACGATGGTCTTGCCCTTGAGGTCCTTCACCGAGTGGATCGCCCCCCGCACCACGATCCCGTCGCCACCGTTGGACCAGTCGATCTGCTGGTAGATCCGCGGCGCCGTGCGCGAGTCCGCCATCAGGCCAGGGGCGAACAGCACCATCATGTCCAGGGTGCCCCAGAGGATGTGGCTCTCGCCGGAGGCGAACGCGTCCCGCGCCACCACCGGGTCGTCGATGAGCTTGAGGTTGACCTTGAACCCGTACTGTTTGAAAAAGATCGACTCGGCGTTCGGGGCGAACCCGTGGTTCGCGGCCACGATGGGCAGCCAGCCGATCCACACGTTGATGGGGAACTGCACCACCTTCTCGGCCGGGTTCCAGCGGTACGCCGACACTCCCTTCACCGGCGGCAGCTTCTCCGCCGGCACGTAGGTGTACTCGTTGACGGTGGTGATCCCCTTCGTGTCCGGGGCCTCCACCCGGCCTACCTGCTGTTTGAGGGCGTCGAAGTCCACAGTCTTGGGGCCACCCGCCCCCTTGGGCGCGAGGAGGTCGCGGAAGTAGTACGCCGCCCCGGCGACACAGGCCAGGACGAAGAGCACCAGGACCACCTTGCCGAGAGCGGTGGGACCGACTTTCTGTTCGCCGTTCATCTCTCCCCTCCGTGCCTTCAGGTCCCGAGCGTCGGCGCCTGCAGCCGGCGCGCCGGTCGTGTCACGAGCCTTCCTGCACCGGGCCCATGTCCTTGGGTGGTGGCGCCGTTGCCGCCTCGCCCTTCTCGCCTTCCACTGCCGGCATCTCGAGGCCGTAGGCGGCGGCGAACTCGGTGAGGGCCTGGTCGGCCAAGGCCTGCTGCTCCGCCTCCATCAGTTCCACCTTGGACGCGTCGATGGTGGAGGCGGCCACCCGCGCCCGCCCCGCGGCCTTGTCGCGCCGCTCCGTGAGGTACTCCTCCACCCGGTCGAGGGTGTCGCCCGCTCCGCCAATCGAGGAGATCATCCCGTTGGCCATCTCCTGCAGCTCGGCCTGGGCTTCCAGCATCTCCGTCTCCGACATCAGGCGCTTCAGGCTCTCGATCTTGGCCTGGGCGTCGCGCACCGCCACGTCGCGAGCCTGCACCAGTTTCTTGTACGTTTCTTCAGCGGTCACGAGTTGCTGCCGGTTCTCCTCCAACTGCTCCTTGACCGTCTTGAGCTGCAGCGCGTACTGCCCGGCGGCGTTGCGGTTGCCCACCTTGAGGTTGGCGGCCGCCTTGGCGGCCAGGTCCCGCTCCTGCGCCTCCAGGTTCTTCACCTGTCGCATGAGGCGCTCGCAGAAGCCCGCGTGCGTCGCGAGGTTATCGTTGAAACGGGCGATCTGGCGGCGCAGGTTCTCCTTCTCCACTTCGATGAGGGCTCGGGGGTTCTGCCGCTCGAGGCCGCTAATGAAGAGCCCCACGAATCCCCGCAGCAGGTTCACCAACCGCTTCCACATACGCGACTCCTTTCCCTCGCCAGCGCGCGCCCCGGCCTTGGGAAGAGGACTAGCCGGGCTTGCGGGCCCACTGCAAGTGCTTCACCGCCGCGAGCATAAGACGCAGATCCCGCCGTGTCAATCGCCAGCCCTCCCGCCCCGCCCCGGCACGGTCGCCGGGCGCGACCACACCGCACCCACCCCGGCCGCGGGGGCCATCGCGCGCCCTGCGACAGGATCCGCGATGCGGCCCAACTGGTGAGTTGGCCTACGCCTTGCGGGACGTCTTCGCGTAGAAGCCCGTGACGGTCCGTTCCACCTCCGCGCTCTGGCAGGAGGGGCAGGCGACCTTGCGGGTCTCCCGCTCCGCCACGGACATCGTCACCTCGAACGTCGTGCCACACTTGGTGCACTTGAACTCGTACGTCGGCATCAGAACCTCCCGGGGCTGAGCCGACCGGGCGGCAAAGCCGTCCAGCCAAACCGGCTCACGCCGTGCGAAAGATCCTTGGGTGGCCGGTGCACCGGCCACACTCACAAGATAGCGAGCGGCGGGGGTCCCGGCAAGCCCGCCCACTCCGACGCTCCGGGCGCGTCGGTTCAAGTCCCCGCAGCGTTGCGGTATCGGCTCCATCCGCCGGCGCCGGCGCGGCCCTACGGGCGCTGCCCGCCCGACCCCCGCCTCCGGCCTGCCGCAGCCGGCGCTGGGACCACCACCGCGTTTCCGAGCACCCGGAAGAGTTCCCGTCTGCCTCTTGACAGCGGCTGGCAAGTTGTTATGTTTTTGTCATGCGCCAATCTGGCCGTTGCCGCTCCGGTGCGGCTGGCAGCGGCGGCCTCCTGCCGCACGACTGGGTGGCTCGCAACTCCTAGTGGGGCGAGCCACAGGAGGTGACGAATGCGCCCCCCCGTCTACCGTCGGTGTGTGATTGTGGCTCTTGGCGCGCTCCTGCCGATAGCCGCGTTGGCGGTGCCAGCAGACCCGACGCCAATAACGTTATTTCAACCTACCGGCTACGCGTTCCAGGCGCGCCAGTGGGGTGACGAATACCTCCACGGCTTCGAGACGCTGGACGGGTGGACGGTGGTCTTTGACGAAGCGCGCGGCGCCTGGGCGTACGCCGAGCGCGCGCCCGATGGCACGCTCCACGCTTCACGAGCCCTGGTAGGTGAGGACCCGCCCCCTGCTGACGCGTCACCGCACTTGCGGCCGGTGGGGCCAGGGCTGCAGCGCTCGCAGATGCTTCGCTCGGCGACGGGGGGTGAATCGATCCAGCCTGCGCCGCCGACGACCGGGACGGCCAACGTACCGGTGATCTTGGTGAACTTCGCCGACAGGAGCACCACCTACACGCCGGCCAACTTTGCTTCGTTGTTGTTCGGCACGGGTACGTGGAGCATGAAGGACTACTACGAGGAGGTGTCGTACGGCCAGTTCTCGGTCTCCGCTGGGCCATCGGGGGTGGCCGGCTGGTACACGGCAGCGAACGGGCATGACTACTACGGTGCCAACGATGCCTCTGGCGACGACATGTGGCCCGGCGACCTGGTCTACGAAGCGGCGGTGGCTGCCGATGGGGCCGGTTTCAACTTCGCACCCTATGATCAAGATGGGGATTGCTACGTTGACGCGTTGGTGGTCGTCCACCAGGGAACCGGCGAAGAGGCCAGCGCCCAAGCGACGGACATCTGGTCGCACAAGTGGTCGCTAAACGGCGCCCTATACTGGGGCAGGAGCCACCACGGCGAGTTTACAACCAACGACGTCTGCCCAGCGGGTGGCTTCGTGAAGGTGAACGGCTACACGATCCAGCCGGAGATCTATGCCGGGGGTATTTCCACGGTGGGCGTCTACGTTCACGAGTACGGTCACGCGCTCGGCCTGCCGGACCTCTACGACACAGACTACTCCTCGGAGGGTGTCGGCATGTGGAGCGTGATGGCGGCCGGCTCGTGGTGCGGCGTATCGCGCAACGGCGACCGGCCGTCTCACATGGACCCATGGTCGAAGCGGAAGCTCGGCTGGGTTACCCCGCAGCAAGTGACGGGCACGCTGCCCAACGAGGCTGTCGTGCAAGCCGCGACCGCGGCCGATGTGTACCAGTTGTTGTCCGGCAATCCGACTATCGGCGGGGAGTATTTCCTGGTGGAGAACCGGCAGCAGGTCAGCTTCGACGCGGGGCTACCCGGCGCCGGTCTGCTGGTGTGGCACATCGACGAGGCGAAGAGCAACAACAACGGGGAATGTTACCCGGGGGGCCCGAGCTGTGCGACGCAACACTACAAGGTCGCCGTCGAACAGGCCGACGGGTTGTGGGACCTGGAGAAGAATCAGGATTGGGGCGATTCTGGGGATCCATATCCGGGGTCTACGGGCAACAACCGGTTCGACGGCACCTCGACACCGTCGAGCGCGCTCTACAGCGGCACGGCCAGTAACGTGAGCGTGACCAGCATCAGTGCGTCGGGCCAAACCATGACGGCAACCCTCTCGATCGAAGGCGGGGGCGGCGGCACGGAGGTCACGATTTACCAGGACGGCTTCGAGGGCACGTTCCCTGGGCCGTGGAGCGTGTCCGGCTCCACCACCTGGGGCAAGTCCAGCTATCGAGCCTCGAGCGGCTCCTCGAGCGTGTGGTGCGCTGCCGACGGCACGGCACCGGCGCCCCCCGGCGGGCCGTACGTGGCCAACATGAACGCCTGGATGACCTATGGCCCGTTCTCCCTCGCCGATGCTTCGGCGGCAAGGATGGAGTTCGACCTGTGGCATTACACAGAAACGAGTTACGACAAGGTGTGGTGGGCCATCTCCGTTGATAATTCCGAGTACTGGGGCTACTGGACTTCAGGCAACAGCGGGGGCTGGACGCACGTGGTGTTCGATTTCGCCAGCATTACCGAGATCACGGCAATAGGCCAGCCGCAGGTCTGGGTCGGCTTCGTCTTCCAGTCGGACTATAGCGTGCAGTACGAGGGGGCCTATGTCGACAACGTGGTCATCACGGAGACCGTTGCGGACCCGTGCACGCGGATCTTCACCTACGAGACAGTTACCACCACCGATGTCCGGGAATCCTGCGGCAGCATCTATGCTGGCCCTTCCTTTGCCGTCGCCGCGCCTGGCAACTTGACGCTGCGCGCCGCGAACCGAGTCGTACTGCGCAACGGTTTCTCGGTGGGCACAGGAGCCCGGCTCACGGTGGGACTGAGCTGATCCTCGCTTAGGCTGTGACACCGCGTGGCCTGCTTTGCCGCGCAGGGCGCACAGCATTGCCTTGCTCCGCCCTCGACGGGAACATGCCGTGGGACCGAAGGGCGGCGCGGCGGCAAGCCTCACAGCAGAGGCGGGGCAGAGTGCAGCGCTATGGGTCGGCTTCCTTCCACATCGCCCAGAGCCCCTGGATTTCCGGGCGCTCGAGCAGCGCAGCCAGCTCGGCGATGCGCGGTTCGAGGTAGGCAAGGTCGAGTTCCGCCCTTCGCCGACGCGCCACTCCCCGGGCATCGTCGAGGTCGCGGGGCCGGGTGGAGGCGATCTTCATGATGATCAGATCCTCGGCTGTCACAACGCGCACCGGAGAGCCAGCGATCTGAACCGTCACCGCCCGCTCGAGGGCCTCCCGCTCGAAGGGCAGGAGCCCGAGTATGACGTCCACACGGACTCCCTCCCGCGATTCGAGCGGCACGACGCGCGTCTGCCGGGCGAAGTCGAGGGGGTGTTCGACAAGGATTCGAAACGTCTCGCTGAGACGGGCGATGAAGCCAGAGAGGGCCGACTCGTCGACCCAGACCGTCACATCCACATCGATCGTCGCCCGCGGCTCGCCCCAGACCGCGTTCGCGAGGCCGCCGACCATCATGTACGGCACCTTCAGGGCGTCCAAGACGACCGCCACTTCCAGCAGGGTTCGTTCCAGGACGCTCATCTCGAGGAAAGGCCCGCAGCGAGTAGGCGGTGCATCGCCATCACGCCTGAGGGGTCGATGGGCGGGTGGCGCGACGACTCCGGCAAGAGATCGTACAGAAATGCTATGCACGCGAGGGTGGCCGCCGCGTCGAGCGCCGAGCGCCGAGTCTCGCTCCACGCCGCGAAGCGGGCAAAGGCACGCTCTCTCTCCCGGAGCGCCTCGCGCACCAGCCGCTCGGAGGCGGTCTCTCCGCCTAAAGCCCAGCTCACGGCCCAAGTGTACTCCCCCGCCCCGGAGATTCCTTGCGGGTCACGCCCCAGAGTTGCTGTAGGCGAGAGAGGGTTTGAGCGTCTCGAACCGTGGCGTTAGATGTGGCTTACTTCGGTACCCTGGGTACCCTTCGGTACCACGTCCACACGTGTCGACATTCTGCTGGCGACAGGCGCACCTTCGCTCATGCGTCGATTGGCGCGCTGGCGATTGCTGTGTCGAGGGCATCGAGCCGCTTCGTCGACGCCTCGCCGTGCGCCCTCCTCCGGCTCGCCTGGCCGGCCCAACGGCTCACCTGGTCCGCGCGGTGGCCACGCGTCGCCGCCAGGTCCCGGCAGCGCAACCCGTACCGCCCGACACCGAGAAGCCCCGCCGCCTCCTGCGCCCAGCATGGCATGGGGGCTCCTGGCAGTGAGGCACTGGCTAATGAGAGGCTTTGTCAGTAACGGTGGACGTGGTGCCTAACTCGTACCCCCTGGCTACTAGCGCTCGACCCGAATCTCGACGCGACGGTTGAGGGCGCGTCCTACGGCGGTGCCGTTCTCGGCGATCGGCTCCGACTCGCCGCGTCCCACCGCCCGCAGGCGAGCACCGTCGCAACCGTGGGCGATCAGCCAGGCGACCACCGCGTCGGCGCGCTGCTGCGACAGACGGAGGTTGTACTCGTCCGTGTTGGTCGAGTCGGTGTGGCCTACGACGAGGAGCCGCAACGTCGCATCGCCCTGGAGCACCGAGACGACTTCCGCCAGCGCCGTCTCGGACTCGGCCTTGATCTTCGCGGAGTTGCTGTCAAAGGTGATGCCGTACATCACCGCCGTACCAGTCGCCTTGAGCCTGCCAGCCAGACCGGCACTGCTCTCGATCGTGCATTCCGCCTGCCTCCCGACGACGCGACGACCGTTCCATGCGCCGTCGAGCCGACCGTTGCGAAAGTAGAAGCCGGTAAGCGTATCCCCCGAGCTCGACGCGACCATCATCGCGGTGCCGACGTCGAGCCCCTTGTCCTCGCGCCACTCGAAGCGGAGCACACGACCCTCGATGCTGCCGGTGAGCTGCCCGATCGAACAGCAGTCGTAGCAGCCACGCACCACGGCCCCGTCCTGCTCCAAGCGCATCATGCCGTAGTCGGTTTGGTACACCCCGGCGACGCTCACCAGGGGCGAGGGTCCCACCGGCGTGCCGTACGCCTCGAGTTCCATCAGCTCGGTGTACTCGGCGTTCCCCCAGTTGCTGCGTATCTCGAAGCGCAACCACTGCACCTGTGCCGGCGCCGCGAGAGCAACTTCTCGCCTGCCACCTCTGGGCGCCTCGATGGTGACGAGCTCGACGAACCCGTCGCTCGACGAGGTTCTCGAGCCCGACACGACGATGCGGCGTGCTGAGATGCCGGCGTATTGGGCCTCCTGCGCTCCGGTGGTGTCGACCGCTACGGCGGAGATGACGTGCAACTGCGGCAGCTCCACAACGATGGTATTCGGCGCCACCTCGCCGTCCGCACTGCACCAGCCCTCCTTGGTCGTGCCGTCAAGCAGCCGGGCGGCGGACCACCTGTCGTTGTACTCGCTGCTCGCCGAGACAACCAGCGCGCCGGCCGCCAGGTCGAGCAGATCAACCCGGTCCTGGGCCGCCGGCTGGGCCGTCGCAGAGTTTGCAATCGTCAATCCTGCCAAGAGCGCGATCGAGTAGCGCATCGCTGACCCTCCGTTCGCTTTTCCGATTCTACGCCAGCCGCTGTGTATTGGTATGCAGGTACTGCGGTCACGATTGCCGACATTAGGGAGTGGGGGGCGCGCGTATCATCGTCTCCGGATGACGGGGGGACCGCGATGACGATGCCGCCCGGCTCGCTTCTGCGCGCGCTCGGGCCTTCGTTCCTCGTCGCCGTTGCTGTCGCTCTCCTCTCGGTCTCGCCGCAGGCGGCGCCCACCGCGGCCTTCATCCGTGCCTATCCGGACCTCTCCTTCGGCGCGGTCCTGCTGCTCGCGGCGGTGTTTCGGTCGAGCCGCATCGGCGCAGCGACGCTGGCCATCGCCTGCAGCACGCGGGCGCTCCTCTACATGGCGGCACCGCCCCCCACCGCGGACCTGGTTGCCTATGGCGTCAACGCCGTGGGCGTCCTCCTCCCCGCGAACGTCGCGGCCGCCGCGGCGGTGCGGGAAAAGCCGATCCTGTCGGGGGCGGGGACGATGCGGCTCGGGCTGGTGGCGGGACAGGCCGGCTTCGCCGCCCTCGCCTGGCTCGCCTGGTGGCCGTGGCCCATCGCCGCGGTGCAGCGCCGCCTCGTGGCCGCGCTGCCCGAGACGTGGCTCGGCCTGCACCAGCCGGCACTCGCCGCCTTCCTCGCCGCCGCGGCGGTGGTGACCGTGCAGCTCCTGCGCAAGAGGACGCCGTTCGAGGGGGCGGCGCTCGTGTCGCTGGGCCTCTCGCTCGCGGCGCTCGCCTCGGGGGGAGACGGCGACGGACAGGTGCTGTTCATGGCCGGCGCGGGGGCGGCGCAACTCGTGGCTCTGCTCCAGGGAGCGGCGGCGAGCGCTGTCACCGACCCGCTCACCGGACTGCCCAGCCGCCGCGCCCTCGACGAGCGCCTGGCGGAGTTGGGCGGACCCTTCGTGGTGGCGCTGGTGGACATCGACCATTTCAAGAAGGTCAACGACGTCCACGGCCACCCAGTGGGGGACCAGGTGCTCCGCATGGTGGCGGCGCGCCTGCGCGAAGTGGGGGGAGGCGGCACCGCGTACCGCTATGGCGGTGAGGAGTTCGCGGTCCTCTTCCCGGGCAAGACGCCCGCAGCCGTGGAGCCGCACCTGGAGGCGCTGCGCAGGTCGGTGGCTGCGGCGCCCTTCGCCCTGCGGGGCGCGGACCGACCGCGGCGCAAGCCGGGGAGGCCGTCGCCCGCCACGGCCCGTACCGAAACTTTCACCGTCACGGTAAGCATCGGCGCTGCCCGGAGCCGACCGGGGAGCGCGGCCGGGGCCGTGGTAGCGGCGGCGGACCGTGCGCTCTACCGGGCCAAGGCATCCGGCCGCAACACCGTGGCGTGGGCCCGCGAGCCGGAGTGAGGGCGGCGGGGCGATGGGTGTACACTGCTCGTCGAGGGGAGATCTCGGCGATGGCCAACCCAACAGCGGTCTTCGAAACGAGTATGGGTACGTTCAAGGCGGAAATCTTCCGCGATCAGATGCCGATTACGGCCGGCAACTTTCTCGCTCTGGCGCAGTCCGGCTTCTACGAGGGCCTCCACTTTCACCGCGTCATCCGCGACTTCATGATCCAGTTCGGTTGCCCCTTCAGCCGTGACCCGATGGACCTGCGCGCCGGGACGGGCGGCTCCCCCCGCGGCACCATCCCCGACGAACACCTGGACACTGCCCGCTTCAGCAACACCGAGGGGACCCTCTCCATGGCCAATACGGGTCGCCCCAACTCCGGCAGCTCGCAGTTCTTCATCAACACCGCCCACAACACCTACCTGGACTGGTTCTCGCCCGGCCCGTCGCAGCATCCCGTGTTCGGCCGCGTCACCGAGGGGATGGAGGTGGTCCACGCCATCGAGGCTGTCCCCACTCTGCCGGGCGATCGCCCGCAGGTGCCGGTGAAGATGCTCCGCGTCACCATCCTCGAGCCAGAGCCAGCCCGGACGTAAGGGGCACCCTCGGCTCTGCGGCGCCACCGGCACCGAACGTGCGCTGAGCCGCGCGGGCCGGCCGCAGGCGACGGGTGCCGGGCCCTGGGAATCAGCTGCCGTACACCGTGACGCGCACGGGGCGTGAGCGCAGGTCGCCGCTCGTCGCCTCGATCCGATGGACACCGGGTGTCAGGGGCCAGCGCACCGTGTAGGGCGATGCGCTGCGCTCCACCTCCACCCCGTCCACCAGCCACACCACCTCGCCCTCCACATGAGAGGCGGCGCAGCGCAGCTCGAGACGCTGGAACTGCCGGGGCAGTTCGGGACTCACCAGGAACACGTCGCCGTCGGCAGGCGAGAGGATCGTGAGCTCCGGCGGAGCGAAGGCCGCCACGGGGGCGGCGGCCTCCTCGCGGACCAGTCCCGCAGCGGCCGCCCAGGCGCGGTACGCCGCCGGCCAGCGCACTACCGTCCGTCCGTCGGCCGTGCGGGCGTGCCAGTCGCAGGGGGGGAGGGCTGCGTCCGCGGGGCGCAGCAGTTCCTCGACGCTGGCCGGACACACCGGCGTCGCGGCTTTCCCGGAGAGCGCGCACACCCGCACCCGTCGCAGGTCGGCGGGAGGCGGCCGGAGCGTGGCGCGACCGGCGAGCGTCTCCTCCCCGTGCGCCAAGGAGGCCCACGCCAGCATCACCTCTCGCCACACGCTGCCGGCGCCGCTCACCCCGGACACGTTGCCCATGGGGGAACGGTCGAAGTTGCCGCACCACACCCCCACCGCCACCTCCCGCGTGCCGCCGACGCACCAGTTGTCGCGGAAACCCTCGGAGGTGCCGGTCTTCACCGCCGCGGCAAAGGGCAGGCGCAGGACGCTCCACTCCCCAAACGCCGGGGCGCGCGCCTCGGGGTCCGCGAGGATGTCCACCACCTGAGCCGCCGCCTGCGGCGAGCAGATGCGCCGGTTCTCCCGGCGGGGGTGCGGTCCGGCCCGGGCCCCGTCGCCGGTGTGCAGCGCGCGCAGCGAGCTGGGCTCCCGCCACTCCCCGCCGCGCAGGAGCGCGGCAAAGGCCGCGGTGAGCTCGTCCAGACGCACCTCCCCCGCGCCCAGGGTGAGGCCGAGCCCGTAGCTGGCGCTTTCGTGGAGCGTGGTGATCCCCGCCGCCCGCAAGGTGGCCAGGAGCGTCTCCGGGGTGATGGCGGCCAGCACCGCCGCGGCGGGAACGTTGACGGAGCAGGCGAGCGCCTGGCGCGCCCGCAGCGGCCCGTGGTACCGCTCGTCGTAGTTGCGGGGCACCCAGGTCCCCTCCCGCCAGGGGTAGGCGCGCGGCAGGTCGGCGAGGATGGTGGCGGGCGTGAAGGAGCGATCGAAGGCGGCCGCGTAGGTGAAGGGCTTGAGGGTGGAGCCGGGCTGGCGCGGCACGCGGGTGCCGTCCAGCTGCCCCGCCGGCGCGGTGGCGAACCCCCCGGAACCCTCCAGCGCCAGCCATTCGCCCCGTTCCACGTCCAGGACGACCACCGCCATGTGGTTCACCCCCGCCTCGGCCAGACGGTCCAGGTGGCGGCGGACCATCACCTCCACCCGGTGCTGCAGTTCCCCGTCCAGGGTGGTGGTGAGATGCGTCGCCTGGGGCGCCACGACCCGCGCCTCGGCCAGAGCGCGCGCCACGAAGTGGGGGGCGAGGCGGCGAAAGGGCCGGTCCGCCAGCACGGTGCGCTCGCCGAGAGCGGCGAGGAGCGCGGTGTCGTCGAGCCAACCCGCCCGATGCATGCGCCGGAGGATGCGGTCGCGGGCCCGCAGGAGTTCTTCGGCGCGGCGGAAGGGGTTGCGCCGCGAGGGGGCGCGCGGCACGGCGGCCAGGAGCGCCGCCTCGGCGGGGGAGAGCTGCGCGGCGGGCTTCCCCAGGTAGGCCAGGGCAGCCGCTTCGAACCCCACCAGGCGGTTGCCCATGGGGACGCGGGAGCAGTAGGCGGCGAGAATTTCCCGCTTGCCGAGGCAGCTCTCCAGCCGCCACGCCTGGACGATTTGCACCAGCTTGCCCGCGAGGGTGCGCGGCCGCGGGTCGAGGAGGCGGGCGAGCTGCATGGTGATGGTAGAGCCGCCGGACACCACGCGGCGGGCCGCGGCGTTCTGCCAGGCAGCTCGCGCCAGGGCCAGGGGATCCACGCCCCGGTGGCGGAAGAAGCGCCGGTCCTCGGCAGCCAGCACCGCCGCCACAAGCTGCGGCGGCAGCCGGTCGGCCGCCATGGGCAGGTAGCGTTCGCCGCTGCGGGCCGGGACGAAGCGCAGCAGCGCGCCGTGGCGGTCGGTGACGAGGCGGGCGGGTTCGCGCGCCTCCTCGAGTCGGGTCAGGGGGTCCGGGATGGACGCCAGCCAGATGACGGGGCCCAGCACGGCCGCGCCGAGGGGGACCAGCAGCCACCGGGTCCACCTCGCGCTCCCATGGCGAGCTGACCCTGACGGCACCGCTCAGCGCCTCCCGGGCGTCACTTCGAAGGTGTCGAGAAGGGTAGTCCCGAACACCTCCGGCGCGTACATCTCGTGCACCATGGCAGGGGCCACCAGGAACGTCCCGGCGGTGGTGGCGCGGCAGCGCACCGTGTAGCTGTGCTGGCCGGGCGGGAGCTCGGTGGCAAAGAGCACCACCCGGTCGTCGCGCACCTCCACCCGGTCGAACCCCGGTTGCCAACGGGCCTCGGCCTCGTCCTCCCCAGCCTCGTGATCCGCCGGCGTGGTGGCCAGTTCCGGATCGAGGGCCTCGAGACCCGCGGGGATCGGCACGTCGGCGGCCACGAAGCGGCGCAGCGCCGGGCAGGTAACCGTCACTTCCAGGCGCACCTCCTGCCCGGCCTCGGTACGCCGCACCTCCCCGCCAGCCGAGTCCAGGAAGCGGCGCGCCAGCGACATCCCCTCCTCCCGGACCGGCCCGTCGGCGCGTGTGGGTACATAGGCGAGTTCCACGGCCCCGTGCACCATCCCCTCACCGCGGAAGTCGGTGCGCAGCGGCAGTGCCTCGCCGCCCGCGCCCCGCTGCTGCAGCTCCGCCATGGGGACCGTGGCCGCAAGGGGGGCGGACGCCGCGCCGGAGAAGCGCCCGCTCAGAAGCCGGCTCTCCCCCAGCAGCACCTCGACGCTGCCCGCGGCGTCGGCCCCCTCGTGGCGTTCCCGGTACGTCGCCAGGGCCTGCAGCATCCAGGCGGTGGCGTGGGTGGTGGGGTAGCGGTCGCGGGCCAGGTGGTCGAGCAGGCCGCGGGCCAGGCGCTCCGTCACGGGGTTGCTGGGATCCGCGGCGAGGAGGGCGAGGAGGGCGACCGCGCTGCTGCGGGGCTCGCTCCAGAACACCCACCACCCCCAATCGGGGGCCGGCTCTTCCACCCGCGCCGTCCGCGCCTCCACGGCCAAGGAGTTGACGAGTTCCTGGAGCAGGGTCGCGGCCCGCCGGTCGCGGCGGTCCACGGCCAGCATGGTGACGGCGAGGAGGGCCCTGCCCCAGTGGGTGCCGGCGCGCTGGCGGGCATCGAAGAGGGCCTGGAAGTAGGAGGGCTCCGGGCGGCCCAGGCGCTCCAGGGCGAAGCCCAGCAGCACCCGCGCCGTCCAGTCGTGCGCGGGGCCCCAGCGACGCTGCTCGCGGCGCAGGCAGCGGGAGAGGTACGTCCGGGCCAGCTCCAGGACGCGCCCGTCCACCGCCACCCCGGCTCGCCGCGCCTCCACGAGAGCCCAGCTCACGAACGCCGACAGCTCCTCGGCGGAGCTGCCCCCCGGCCAGAAGGCAAAGCCGCCGTCGGGACGCTGGCAGGCGACCAGCGCGGCCACCGCGTCGGCGAGCCAGTCCCGGCACGGCACACCGGCGATCTCCTCCGGAGCGAAGCCGCTCCCGAGCCGGAGGGCGGCGGTGATGCCCAACAGCCGCGAGGCCACCTGCTCCGCACAGGCGTAGGGGTAGCGCTCCAGGAAGCGCACGCCGCTGGCCGCCGGGAGGAGCGCGGTGGGCGCCACGCGGACCGTGAGCCCCCCGCTCGCAGGCATGGCGTCCCTCGGGACGAGCACGCGCTCCAGGGCAGTGTCGGCGGTGGAGAAGAAGGTGGCCACGCTCTCGGCCGGCATCAGCTCGCGGACCGGAAGCGGCACCTCCAGGGAGTCGCCCTCCCCCCCCGGACGGGAGGGGCGGGCCCGGAAGGTGAGGGTGGCCAGGCCGGGGGTGCGGGCCACGAGCCCGAAGCCCACCTCCGCCGAGCCGCCAGCCGCCACCCGCGCGAGGCGAGTCACGGTGCCGCGCACCTCCAGGGGGGAGCCGGGACCGAGCTCCAGTGTCACCTCCACCTCCTCCTCCCGCTGCGTGCGGTTGCGCACCACGATCCCGGCGCGCGCCTTATCGCCGGGACGGAGGAAGCGGGGCAGCGCCGGCTCGAGGGCGATGGGCTTGGTGACGGTGAACTCCCGCTCCGCCGAACCGAATTCGTCGGCCCCGGCTGCTGCCACGGCCATCAAGCGGTAGGTGGTGAGCGCGTCCGGCAGGGGGAACCGCACCATGGCCTGACCGGTGGCGCTGGTCCGGACCGTCCCCGACCAGAAGGCCAGGGCGCGGAAATCGCGCCGCACCGGCTCGCCGGCTGTCTCGATGCCGCCGCCGCCGCCGGCCGGGTCCCCCTTGGTGCCGTAGGAACGCCGGCCCACCACGCGGGAGCGGGATTCCGCCGTGGTCACCCCGAGGCCGCGGCGGGCGTAGAAGGTAGCGAAGGGATCGGGGGTGCGGTAGCCGGTCAGCCCGAGGATGCCCGCATCCACCGCCCACACCGTCACCGCCGCCGCCCGGGGGGCGCCGTCTTCCCCCCGCACGTCGAGGGTGGCGGTGGCCTCCCGGCCGGGGCGGAACTCGGGGGCGGCGTGCAGAGCGACCTGCAGCCGCTTGCCGCGGGGCGGCACGGTGAGTTCGCAGTAACCGACCCGGTAGGCGGGCCGGCCGGGGTCCACCAGCTCCGGATCGGGGGGGGCGTCCACGCGGCCGCGCAGCAGGACCACGGAGACGAAGACGTTGGGGGCGTGCTCGGGCCGCACCGCCACGGCCACGGTGGGCATGGTGCCGCTCAACTCCTCCACACGCTGCTCCAGGACGCCGGCCCGCTCCACGGTGACCAGCGCCGTGGCCCGCTCCCAGGGGGACTTGACGAGGATGCGGGCCGTCTCCCCCGGCTCGTACCGCTCGCGCTCGGGCACCAGCTCGATGCGGTTCTCGCGGTCGAAGCGCCAGGCCGCGAAGCCGCCGCCGAAGGCGTAGAAGGCGGTGGAACTTTCCACCCGGTTGCCGCGCCGGTCCAGGGCGCGGGCGAGCAGGGCGTACTCGCCGCCGCCGGGCAGGTCGAAGGCCACCGGCACCGGCTCGCCGGCTGTCACCACGGCGGTCCGCGCCACCTCCTCCACCACCGGGCTGGACTCGAACACGTACCGCCCCGACACCTCGCGGCGCCGGACCGACTCCCAGTGGCGGCGGAGCAGGATCACCTGCACGGCAACGTCGGCTTGCGGCGAGCCCTCGGGCGAGAGGGCGACGATGCGGGTGCGCACCCCGTCGCTGCTGCGCACGAAGAAGGGGGGGCGTTCCACGCCGAGGGCGAACTCCCCCGGCAGCACGGTGACCGCCGCGGTGGCGGCGGCGGATTGCCGGTCCACATCGGTGACCTCCACCTCCAGCGCCAGGCGGCACGGCCACCCCGAAAGCGCCTCCACCCGGGCCAGCGCGAGGGGAAAGCGCCCGGCCTCGTCCAAGAAGCCGGTGTCGCCCGCCACCCGCACGCTGCGCTCCGCCTCCTCCTCCTCCAGGAAGGCGGCGGGGAGCGTCTCGAAACGGCCCCACCGCTCCCCCTTCGGGCGCCACCACAGCCGCTGCGCGCGGGCGTTCCACCGCACTGGCGCTCCGGCCATGGCGCCCCCGGCCAGCAAGCGCGCTTCCGCGCTCCCCGAGAGGCGATCGCCAGCCACCACTAGCTCCTGCTCGACGGCGGCCAGGACGCGGAACTTGGGACGGCGGAATTCGGCGACCCGGAAGGAGCCGTCGCCCCACACCTGGCCGCTCTCGAAGGACCGCTTGTCGCGGTCATAGCGGCCCCCGGCCAGCACCTCCCGCACCCCCAGCGGGGCGGTGGCCGGGACCTGGATCTCCGCCTCGGCGCCCGCACTCGGGTCCAGGGTGGTCTCGACGACCGCCTCGTCGCTGCCGTCCGGGCCGCGAATCACGAACGTGAACGGGCCGCCGCGCGGCAGGGCCAGGCCCCCCTCCCGGCGCTCGCGCACGAGCGCCTTCACGTGCAGCGATTCCCCCGGCCGCACCACGCCGCGGTCGGTCCAGAGGTGGCCCACGAGCGGCGGGACGGCGTGGTAGTCCACGGGCAGGTCGAACTCCCACCCCCGGTGCCCTTCCCACCAGCTGGTGCGGGCGTAGGCCAGATCCTCGCCCCGCCGGGCGGTGAGGAGGTACGCCCGCTCCAGGTTGACCTCGGGCGGCGTGCGCGCCAGGCCGAAGGCGTCCGTCTCGCCGCGCCACAGTACGGCGTTCTTGGCGTCCCGCACCGTGACCGTGACGCCTGCTGCCGGCCTGGGCTCGGCGAGCTCCGTCACCCACACGAGGATCCCCTCCAGCCGCGATCCCTTCACGGTGAGGCCCAGGGAGGTCACCTGGGTGAGGCAGGAGCGCGGTTGGCGCAACCAGGCGGCTTCGTCCTCGTCGTACTCGCTCCCCGCCACCGTGCCGTCCACCTGGATGCGGGTGAGAACGATGCCGGGGCGCCCCCCGAGAACCGGGTCGAGCTCGATGGGCAGCACCGCGGACCGGTCGGGGGGCACCGCAACGGGGACGGAGCGAGCTCGCGAGAGCGGCGCTTCGTCGCGCTCCTCGCGCCCCAGCAGGAGCGGCACCAGCTCCTCCTCCCCCACCAGCCGCTGCTCCAGGCGGTACGAGGTGACGTTGCGCAGCCGCAGGGGCAGCAGGTGCGGACCCTGCCACTCCAGCACGCCGTCTCCCTCCACCAGGTAGCAGCTGGGGGCGTGGTGAGCGGTGACGAAGGTGCCGCACCAGGGGAAGCCGAGGCGCCGCCCGCTCGCGTCCGCAGCGTCCGCCTCGAGGCACACCTCGTACTGGCGATTACCCTCGAGCCCCAGCGGCTCCAGGGAGAGTTCCGTGTCCTCCCATTCCCACGTCCACGCTTCGGCGGCGGGCGCCACGCGGTGCCAGCTTTCCTCGCCCACCTGGCGGACGGTGAGGTGGGGGGCGATGTCGCGCCAGCTCACGTCGGCGGAGAACACGAGCCGAACCGACTCGGGCTCGAGGGCGTCGCCGGCCCCCACGCTCCGGCCCGAGAAGCGCGCCGGGCCGAACGGCCAAGGGGTTGCGAGGGTGGCCGCGAAGGGGCGTTCGGAGGGGAGCGGCCCTTCCAGGCTGCGAACCCCCGGGGCGATCTCCACCTGGAGGTTCGCCGAGGGGGGCCAGCACCCCATCGGCTCCAGGGTGAACACCTCGTAGGGGCGCCGGGGGTCGGGTCGGAGGAGGAACGCCGGAGTGTCAGGCTGCGCGCCCCGCACGCTGGCGAGAAAGCGTTCCCAGGCGGCGCGGCTGTCCGCGTCGGCGGCGGCGAGGCGGCGGCTCTGCTCGGCCACCAGGCGTTCGTCCAGGGAGGCGAGGGGGTTGGCGGTGACGCGGACGGTCACCCGTTCCGCCAGCGAACCCGGGTCGATGGGCTGGTTGAAGGTGAGGACGATGGGGAAGGCGTCGGTGCCGCCACCCGTCCCCTTCTCGATGGTCGCCACCGGGAGGGGGGTGGTGAAGGTGAAACTGGCCTCCTGCCCCAGCGTGGAGCCGTCCACCGCAGCGAGGGAGGGCGCCAGGCGCACCGTGTAGGTGGTGGCGCGCGGCAGCGGCGCCAACGGCTCGCCGACCAGCTCGGCGGTCCCCGCCCACCGCCAGCGGGCCAGGATGGGCGGCGTCACCGTGAGCCACGACGGCGGCTGCCGCAGCGTCTGCGCTTGCGACAGCGGCACCACCGGCGCGGAAAAGACGATCTGGACGCGGGGCTGGCTCCCGGTCGGCAGCACACCCTGCGGCGAGGCGCTCACCACCTCGAGTCCCCGCGCCAAAGCCCCCGCCGCGGCTCCCACGAGCGCGAGCGCCACGCCGCAGCACCGCACTGTGCTCATGGCGTCCTCCGATTCGAGGGAGAGCATAGCAAACGCGACGCACGGCGGGCGCGGGCAGGTCTAGACGGAGGCGCGCGGACGTGGTAAGAGAGCACGAGCGCCATGAGGGGCGAGCAGCTCCCCCTGATCATCCCCACCCGCAGCGGCTACCAGTTCGCCCGCGGTCTGGAGCGGTGGCTGCGCGAGCACTACCTGCCCCGGCGCGGCCTCGCGATGAGCGAGGCGCGCGACCTGTGGGTCCCCACCAGCGTCACCACATTTTCCGACACCTCGGGCAAGGTGCTGCTGGAGCGGCACATCCGGGGAGAGGACGTGTTCGTGGTGGCGGACGTGCAGAGCCACGCCACCCTGGTGCCGATGACCCACGACACCCCCAACGAGGCGTACGTGACCCGCCTGGGGCGGGAGCGCTGCACCATCGCCGACCGTCACGGCCGCGGGCTCCTGCCGGTGGAAGCGAAGGTGGACATCGACAAGAACTTCCAGGAGTTGCTGCGGACCATCGAGGCGGCACGGGATGCGGTGACGCGGCGCGGCTACATCACCGCCGTGCTGCCGTGGCTGCCCTACTCGCGGCAGGACCGCCGCACCGGCCGGGAGAGCCTGGACCTGCAGATGGCCGCGGTGCAGCTGGAGGCGGTGGGCGTGGACTACGTCCTCACCATCGATGTGCACAACCGTTCCACAGGCCTCGCCTTCCGCCCGCCGGTGAAGTTCGACAACCTCAAAGCCGCCCACACGCTGCTCCACTACCTGCGCTCCAACCCGGAGCTCTACCCGATGGGGAACGCCTTCTTCGTCGCGCCCGACGCCGGGGCCTTCGAGATGAACAAGCTCTTCGGCCTGTCGCTGGACGTGCCGTTCAGCCTTCTCTACAAGGAGGAGCGCGACGCCACCCGCCCCAATGTGGCGAAGTCCCCCTTCGGGCTGGTGGGCGACACGGCCGCGATTCGGGGGTGCGACGTCTACACCGTGGACGACATGATCGACACGGCGGGGACGCTGATCAACGCCGCCGCCTCGTTGCGCGAGCTGGGGGCGGCCTCGGTCACCGCCATTGCCACGCACCCGGTCCTGAGTCCGCCGGCCACCCTGCGGCTGGCCCGGGCGGTGGAGGAGGGCATCCTCAAGGCGGTGGTGGTGACCAACTCCATCACCCTCTCCACTCAAGAGATCGAGGCGTGCCAAGGGTGGCTCCGCATCGTCGACGTGCAGCGCTACTTCGCCAAGGCGGTGGATTGCCTGGACCGGGGCGAGTCCATCAGCAAGCTACTCCAGGACGTGACGTAGGCTGCCCGGCTCCGGCCAGCGGGAGCCTCACACGTGGTTGCGGAGCATCAGCTCCTTGGGGTGCGGCTCCAGGTACACCTGACCTTCCAGGTAGCCGATGCGATGCCGGCGCACGTGGTGGCGGATCAAGGTGATGGGGACGACGAGCGGGAGGAGCCCCCGGCGGTAGTCCTCGATGAGGGTCAACAGCTCGGCGCGGGCGTCCTCGTCCAGCACCCGGCGGAAGTAGCCCAGGATGTGCTGGAGCACGTTGGCGTGGCGCCGCGGGGTGGCGATGGTCCTAAGGCCGGTCATGAACTCCCGCAGGTAGGTGTCGCGCACCTGCTGGCGGGGGAGGCCCTTGGCGTTCGCCACCAGCTGGCCCAGCGCCCGGTAGGTGGCGGGGGAGTGGGCCATGAGCTGCAGCTTGTGCGCCGTGTGGAAGGCCACCAGCTGCCCCACCGTCCAGCGGCCGGCGAACAGCGCTTTGACCCGGCGGTAGGCGAAGACCCGCTCCACGAAGTTCTCGCGCAGGCGCGGATCGTTGAGACGACCTTCCTCCTCCACCGGCAGGTACGGCCAGCGCGTCAGGAGCGCCTCGGCGAAGAGCCCCCGACCGGTGCGGCTGGGCATGCCGCCGCCGTACACCTTCACCCGCTCCATGCCGCAGGAGGGGGAGTCCTTCTTGAGAACGAAGCCGTCCAGGTCGCGCGCCTCCAGCTCCCCCAGGCGCCGCTCGGCGTACGCCCGCATCTCGGCAGTCCAGTCGCGGCCGCTCTTGGGCGCCACGAGCCGCACCTCGCCGCCCTCGCGGACGAGGCGGATGGACTCGCGGGGGGTCCCCATCCCCACCTCCACCTCGGGGCACACCGGCACCCACTGCACCCACTTGCCGAGCGTGGTCACGAGAAAGTCGTCCCGCTTGTGGCCGCCGTCGAATCGCACCTTGGCGCCCAGCAGACAGGAGGAGATGCCGATGACGACGGTGCTTTCCGCGCTCGGCTCGGTCATCGTGTCGCTCCTCCCTCCCCACTGCCGCCCCAGGCCCCGTGGCGGCCCCTGCGGCGGTAAAATGTAATTATGGCCGAGCTGGGTGCGTTCCTCGCCGTGGCCCGCGCCCCGTTTCTCCTCCTGCCGGTGACGTTGGTGGCGGCGGGAGCTGCCGCTGCCGCGTACGAGGGGCACTTTTCCTGGTCGGCCACCCTGCTCGCCCTCGTGGGTCTGGTGCTCTTGCACGCGGCCGTGAACGTCCTCAACGAGGTTTCGGACGTGCGCAGCGGCATCGACTTCCATACCCTGCGCACACCGTTTTCCGGCGGCAGCGGGACCCTCCCCGCGGGCCGCATCCCGCCGGAGACGGCCCGGGTGTTCGGCCTCACCTGCGCCGCCCTGGGCGGCGTGGTGGGCCTCTACTTCCTCACCCGCATCGGCTTGCCGCTGCTGCCCATCCTGGCCGTGGGAGCGCTGGCGGTGCTGGGCTACACGGATCTCTTGGCCCGCATCGGGTTCGGGGAGGTGTTCGCCGGCCTGGGCCTCGGGGCCCTGCCGGTGTGGGGCACGGCGCTGGTGCAGGGTGCCAGCCCCCGCGAGACCACCCTGGCGGTGGCTGTGCCGGCCTTCTGCATGACCTTCAATCTCCTGCTCCTCAACGAGTTCCCCGACGAGGTGGCGGACCGGGCCGGTGGCCGCTCCAACCTGGTGCTGCTGCTGGACCGCCGGGCGGCCGCCGCCGTCTACGCCCTGATGGCCCTCTGCGTACCCGTGAGCATCGCCGGAGCCGTGGTGCTGGGCGCGCTGCCCACGCTCTCGCTCCTCGCCCTGCTGCCGTCGGTGCTGCTCGTGGGGCCGGTGCGCTGGGCGCTCGGCCGACCGGAGGAGGCGGTGCCGATCTCGGCCCTGGGCGCCAACGTGGCGTGGAACCTGGCCACCAACCTGTTCCTCGCCGTGACCCTGGCGGCCTCGGCAGCGTAAGCCGCCCGCGGGCCCGGAGGGGCGGTGTCTAGCGAGAACCGCCGGGAGGGGCGAGGCCCAGGAGGCGGGAGAAGAAGGGGGCCACCTCGGTGAGGGACGCCGTGCGGCGGTGCTGCGCCGGCACACCCGCGCCGCGCGCCAGCCACACCCCGGCCATGTCCGGGTGGGTGTTGCGAAAGCCGTGCTGACCAGCCACCGTGGCCGGGGTGCTGAGGGCCCCTCCGATGTCGGCGGTGGCACCGTACCCGGGCCGCAGGAAAACGACCAGGTCGCCGCTGTGCGGATGGTCAAGGCCGATCGCCGCCAGCCTGGAGCGTTCGTACATGGCCTCGATCACCGGCTCGCCGTTTACTTCGATTCGGGCCAGGGCACGTGCCGCGGCCCGCACCACGTCGTCCAGCTCGTCCAGCGGCACGACCCCCGTGGGTTCGCGACCGACGAGGTTGACGTAGAGGTGGGCGCACCCGCCGGAGCCCACGGCAACCACCGCAGATTCCGCCGCCAGGCGCGGCCTGCCCGCCCCCTCCGCCATTCTGGCAAGCCCAGCCCGGCGGAGCGCCTCGTTCAGGTGCACGGCTTCCCAGACCGGGGCGATGCCGTGGTCGGAAAAGACCACCAGCGCGTCCTGGCGCAGGTCCAAAGAGCGCGCCAGCTGCCCGGTGGCGCGGTCGGCGAGGCGGTACGTCTCGTCGATGAGCCACGCCCCGGTGGCCGCGAGACCCGGCGAGTACGCAGCTTGCCGCTTGTCCGCGAAGAGCCAGGTGTGCTGCACCTCGTCGATGATGGGCTGGTAAGCCAGGAGCAGGTGGAACTCCTGTTCGGCAATGGCGAGCTGGGCGGCGGCGATGAAGTACTCGGAGAAGCGGCGGACCTGGGCCAGGTACTCCACCGGGGACAGACCGGAGCCGCCGCGGATCTCGCGCTCCAGCGCGTCGCCGTCCGGCGGGCCGGGCCAGAACCCCACGCGCTCGTCCAGCGCCTCGCGAAAGGCTCTGGGGTACGCTTCGCTGCAGTTCAGCTCGCCGCGGTACAGCTCCACCGCCGAGAGATCCGGGGCAAGCCGGCGCAGCAACCACCACCCCCCCGCCAGCGCGCTCCCGCCGTCCGGGTGCGGCAGGCGACAGCGCACCGCAAACCACTCGCCGGCCTTGACAGCAGCGAGCCGCCCGTTGCGGCGGTCCCGGTCCTCGTCCACCTCCACGGTGTCGTAGCGGGCAACGCCGTCGGCCACGGTGTCGAGGGCGGTGAGGACGAAGGTCCACTCCCCAGGGAACTCGGCACGCTGGGAGGCGAGGGACAGGGTGGTGGAGACCGGCGGCGCCTCGCCTCCGGCGGGTTTCCCGGGGCGGGCGGAGAAATCTTCTCGAGAGAGCTTCACCGTCGCAGCGCGGAGGAGGGGCCGCTGCACGTAGTCCATCCCGAAATCCGCGCGCCGGCGCTGGTCGGGCCCGTTGCAGCCGGGGTAGGCGAGCGAACCCACCCGCCGGCCCTGGCGTCGCACCGCCTCCCAGATCGTCTCGGCACCGATGGGCGCGTCGAAACCCGATACCGTCTCGGTGATGGGCGTGCCGGGGAGGTGGAAGCGGTTCCCCACGATGCCGGTACCCGACGGCTCGCGCCCGGTGGCGATGGCCACGTGGGAGGGCGAAGTGAGGGTCGGGTTCACCGGCACCGCGCGGGCCACCACCAGGCCACGCGCGAAGGCGCCCAGACCGTCGGGGTCTCGGTACCCCCCATCCCGCTCCAAGCGCGCGTGCCGCTCCGCGGCCAGACCGTCGAAGGACACCGCCACCACCCGCCGCGCGACGGGGTGCACGGGGGGGCGGACTGGCTCGGACCCGCTGCGGCACGCGGCAGCGAGCAGGCAACCGGCAGAGACCAGCAGGGCTCGAACGCGCACGAGGCCAGTGTAGACGACCGGGGACGGCCCGCCTCTTCACGCGAGCTTCACAGGGTGCGGTTACGTTCTCGTGGCGGTAGAGTTACGGGGAGGACTCGATGCGAGACACACGATGGAGCCGTGCCGTGGTGGCAGCCACGCTGACAGCAACCGCCGCGCTGGGCCAGGTGGTGGACGTGGACCGGGCGATCCAGCCCTACCAGCCTGCGGCGATGGTGTCCGGAAACCTCAACTCGGTGGGTTCGGACACCATGAACAACCTGATGACCCTGTGGGCCGAGGGGTTCGCCAAGGTTCACCCGGCGGTGCGGGTGCAGGTGGAGGGGAAGGGCTCCTCCACGGCACCGCCGGCGCTCCTGGCGGGCACCGCCCAGCTCGGGCCCATGTCCCGGGAAATGAAGCACTCGGAGCTCGACGCCCTGGAAGCCAAGTACGGCTTCCCGCCCACCGTCATCCGCTCGGCCCTGGACACGCTGGCCGTGTACGTGCACAAGGACAACCCCCTCACTTCTCTGTCCCTGCCCGAGGTGGACGCCATCTTCTCCAAGGCTCGCAAGCGGCGGTTCCCCCGCGACCTCACCACCTGGGGGCAGCTCGGCCTTTCTGGGCCCTGGGCCGGCAAGCCCATCTCCCTCTATGGCCGCAACTCCGCGTCGGGGACCTACGGCTTCTTCAAGGACCACGCCCTGGGCGGGGGCGACTTCAAGGACACGGTGAAGGAACAGCCAGGTTCCGCCTCGGTGGTGCAGGGGGTCACGGAGGACCTGTACGGCATCGGCTACTCGGGGATCGGCTACCGCACCTCGGGGGTGAAGGCGCTGGCGCTTTCCGCGACGGTGGGGGGGGCGGCCTTCGAGCCCACCTACGAGAACGCGGTGTCTGGCACGTACCCGCTGGCCCGCTACCTTTACATCTACGTGGTGCGCGATCCGCGCCGGCCGATGGACCCTCTGACCCGGGAGTTTCTCCGCTACGTGCTGTCGCAGGAAGGCCAGAGGATCGTGATCAAGGACGGATACTTGCCGCTGCCCGCGGCGGTGGTGGCTGAAGAGCTTGCGAGACTCGACTGACTGTCTTGCCCGGCTGCTTCCGGGGGCGGAGCCTCGCTCCCGGCGCTGCCGGCGCGAGCCGGAGCACGTGGCCCCATGAGCCCCCTCCCGACAGGTCGGCTCGCCCGCGCCCGCCGCACCGACCGCCTCGCGGCTGCCTGCATCACCGGCGGCGGGGCGCTGATCCTCGTGTCGGTGGGGTTCCTGCTGGTCTTCCTCCTCGTCGAGTGCCTCCCCCTGCTGGGGAGGGGGCACGCCACGCCCGAGAACAGGGTGGGGGCCAGCACGGCCCCGCTGGTGGCCATCGAGGACGAGTACCGCGAGACGGTGGCGGTACTGGGGCGCGACGGCGTCCTCCACGTGGTGCGGCGGGACGGCAGGAGCGAGATGCGGCCCCTGGAGGGGGTCGTGGCGCCGGTCGCCGAGGCAACCGTGGACGCCAGCGGCCGTCTGCTCGCGCTGCGCGACGGGCAGGGTCGTGTGCAGGTGTGGTCGGTGCGCATGCGGCCCTCCTGGAGAGGCCAGGAGCGGGGGCTGGAGCTTTCCGTCGCGCCGGTGCTCGTGGCACCGCCCCTGGAGGCAGGGCCGATCCTGGCGGTGGCCGGAACCGGCGGTTCGGCGGGGGTGCTGCTGGCGACGCCGGCGGGGGGTCTTTTCCTGCGGAGCGGCGCCGACGGCCGCGCGATCCCCCTCGGCGCCGGTTCGGCAGCGGTGGCGGGCGCCCTGACCAGCAGTCTCGGCGAAGCCTGGCTCGCCAGCGAGGGGGAACTGCTGCTCTTCGAGCTGGGGGGCGGCGAGGACAGCACCGCGGCGCAGCTCGTAGCCCGAGCACCCCTCCCCCAGGGCGCCACCGCCCTGGCCATGGCGCTGGGGGACGTGACCTGTCTCGCGGGGGACGCAACCGGGACGGTAACCGGATGGCAGGCGGTGGAGGGGCCCATGGCCGGGTCGCGGATCCTGGACCGCTCCGCCACGTTCCCCGGCCACGGGGCGGTGCGCCGCCTGGTTCCCTCCCAGCGGGACAAGACCTTCCTCGCCCTCCGGCCGGAGCGGGCCGAGCTGTACCACCTCACCACTCGCCGGCAGCTGCTGGCGCTGCCCGAGTTCCCCAGCGGCGTGGTGTGGGCGAGTCTCTCGCCGCGGCGCGACGGCGCCGCCGCGGTCACGGCGAACGCCCAGGTGCACCGGTGGAGCCTGGACATCCCGCACCCGGAGGTCAGCTTCTCCACCCTCTTCCTGCCGGTGCGCTACGAGGGGTTCACCACCGCCGAGCTGGTCTGGCAATCCACCGGCGGCACGTCGTCGTTCGAACCGAAGCTGTCGCTCGTCCCCCTCATCGTAGGCACGTGCAAGGGGGCGCTGTACGCGCTGCTCTTCTCCGCCCCTACCGCCCTCGGGGCCGCGCTCTACGTGAGCCAGTTCGCGCCCCGGCGGCTGCGGCTCGTGACCAAACCCGTGGTGGAGCTGATGGCGGCCTTGCCGTCGGTGGTGGTCGGGTTCCTGGCGGCGCTCGTCTTCGCCCCCTGGCTCCAGCGGCACATCGTGGCCGTGCTGGCGACCCTGCTCGCGATCCCCGTGGCGGTGGTGGCGGCGGCTGCCCTCTGGTCGGCCACCCCCCGCACGGTGCGGCGTCGCCTCACCGCCGGGGGCGAGCTGGCGCTGGTGGGCGGCGCGGCAGCGGCCGCGGTGACGCTCACCTTCGCGCTGGAAGGTAGCGTGACGCGGCTGTGTTTCGGCGGCGATTTCCAGGCCTGGCTCGCCAACGCCGTGGGCGTGACCTACGACCAGCGCAACGCCGTGGTGGTGGGGTTCGCCCTCGGCGTTGCCGTGATCCCCGTCATCTTCACCCTGGCGGAAGACGCCTTCTCCAACGTGCCCCCGAGCCTTATCTCGGCTGCCCTCGCCCTGGGCGCCACACGCTGGCAGGCGGCGCGCACCGTGGCCATCCCAGCGGCCAGTCCCGGCCTCTTCGCAGCGGTGATGACCGGCCTCGGCCGCGCCGTGGGGGAGACGATGATCGTCCTGATGGCCACCGGCAACACGCCGTTGCTCTCCCTCTCCCCGTTCAACGGCATGCGGACCATGTCCGCCTGTATCGCGGTGGAACTCCCCGAGGCCCCCTACGGCGGCACGCTGTACCGGGTGCTCATCCTCACGGCGCTGCTGCTCTTCGTAATGACGTTCGCCATCAACACCGTGGCCGTCATGGTTTCCAACCGGCTGCGGCGGCGGTTCGGGAGGCTGGCGGCGTGACGGCTCTCCGGCACTGGCTCGCGGAAGGCACGGCGCAGCGCTGGTTGGCGGGCGCCGCCCTGGTGGCGGCGCTGTCCCTTCTGGTCGGCCTGGTGGCGGTGGTGGTGCTGGTCTCGGCCGGCTTCTTCTGGCCCCGCCCGATCCTCGAGCTGCACCTGCGGGACGGTGGCGTGGTGCTGGGCGAGGAGTGGGGCCGCGACGACGATCCGGCCACCCCGCAGGGCAGGCGCCTGCGCATCAAGATCGGCAACCGGGACATCTTCAGCCTCGACTTTCGCTGGGTGCGGGAGGCGGATGTCGTGGCGCGGCGCACTCCCGCTGACGCGTGGCTCCTGGAACGCCGGGAGTACGGCAACTTCTACGGTTTTCCGCAGGCCCTCCGCTCCCCCGCTGGGCTCGTCCCCGCTGCCGAGCCATCCTTCCCCGTGCACCTGGCCTCCGCCCTCGCCGAAACCCGGCGCCTCGTGCGGGCGGAGGAGGCCCTCCTGCGCCGGGCCAGCCGCCTCCACGAACCCGTCGCCCGGTTGCGGCTGCGCGTGGCAGCTGCCGAGCGGACCGGGAAAGACCCTGCAGCGTTGCGGGCGGAGCTGGAGGCCGCCACGCGGCGGGAGCAGACGGCCACACCCCCGCTGCTCGCAGAACTTGCCGCGCTGCGCGGGAGAGCCGCGGCGTTCTCCCTCCTCATGCGCACCGCCGATGGGGTGGAACGCGAGCTGGGGGTGGCCTCGGTGCTGCGGGTGGTCCCCGCCAACCGCATGACGGCGGGGGAAAAGCTCGCGCTCTACTTCTCGCGCTGGGGCGAGTTCGTAAGCGGGGAGCCGCGCGAATCGAACACCGAAGGGGGCATCTTCCCGGCCATCTTCGGCACGGCCCTGATGGTGCTCCTCATGACGGTGGTGGTGGTGCCGTTGGGCGTGATCACCGCCGTCTACCTCAACGAGTACGCGGGGGAACACGCCTTCACCAACGCCGTGCGGCTCGCCCTGGCCAATCTCGCCGGCGTGCCCTCGATCGTGTTCGGCGCCTTCGGGTTGGCGTTCTTCGTCTACACCGTGGGGGGTGGCGTGGATCGCCTGTTCTTCGCCGACACCCTGCCCACTCCCACCTTCGGCACGGGGGGGATCCTGTGGGCGTCGCTGACGCTGGCGCTGCTCACCGTCCCGGTGGTGGTGGTGGCCACCGAGGAGGGCCTGCAGTCGGTGCCGCAGGCGGTGCGTGACGGGGCTCGGGCGCTGGGAGCGACGCGGTGGCAGACGGTGCGCCGCGTGGTGCTGCCCTACGCCACGCCGGGCATCCTCACCGGCACGATCCTCGCGGTGGCGCGCGCCGCCGGCGAGGTGGCCCCCCTCATGCTCACCGGTGTGGTGAAGCTGGCCCCGGCGCTGGCGGTGGATACCACCCCCCCCTTCCTCCACCTGGAGCGGAAGTTCATGCACCTGGGCTTCCACATCTACGACGTGGGGTTCCAGTCCCCCAACATCGAGGCGGCCAAGCCTTCCGTGTACGCCACGGTGCTGGTCCTGCTGGTGCTGGTGGTGGTCCTCAACCTGACCGCCATCACCCTGCGCAACCGTCTGCGGCGGCGGCTGCGGAGTTCGGCGGTATGACGCCCCCAGCCCTCGCCACCGCGGCACTCACCTGCGGTTTCGGGCATCACACCGTACTGCACCAGGTCTCCCTGGCGGTGGCGGCGCGCCGCATCACCGCCCTCATCGGCCCGTCCGGCTGCGGCAAGTCCACGCTCTTGCGCTGCTTCAACCGCATGAACGACCACCTCCCCGGCTTCTTCCACCGCGGCGAGGTGCTGGTGGAGGGGCGCCACGTGTACGACCCGGCCTGGCCCGTGGAGGCGCTGCGCTTCACGGTGGGGATGGTGTTCCAGAAGCCCAACCCCTTCCCCCTCTCGATCCGGGAGAACGTCCTCTTCGGGCCGCGCCTCGCCGGCCTCACCCAGCCCGATGCCCTGGAGGAGCGGGTGGTGCGCTCCCTGCAGCAGGCGCACCTGTGGGAGGAGGTGAAGGACCGGCTGCACGCCTCGGCCTTCGACCTCTCGGGCGGCCAGCAGCAGCGCCTCTGCATCGCCCGGGCCATGGCCTCCGAGCCGGATATTCTGCTCCTGGACGAACCGGCCTCGGCCCTCGACCCCATTGCCACCGCCAAGCTGGAGGAGACCATCGTGGCGCTGGCGGACACGGTGACGGTGCTGCTGGTCACACACAACCTGCAGCAGGCGGCGAGAGTCGCGCACCGCACCGTCTTCCTGTACCTTGGTCGGGTGGTGGAGGAGGGCGAGACGGTGCGGCTGTTCGAGGCGCCGCAGGAGAAACTCACGGAGGAGTACGTGACCGGACGGTTCGGGTGAGCCGGGGAGGAGCGATGGAGCGACCGATCGAGCACGAGCTGGAGGCGCTGCGCAAGCTCCTGTTGACCATGGGTGGGGCGGTGGAGCAGCAGGTGCACCGCGCGCTCCGAGCGGTGGTGGAGCGGGACAGCGAGCTGGCGTCGGAAGTGGTGCGGGGCGACGCGGAGATCGACCGGGCCGAGATTGAGGTGGACCGGCTGGTGCGCGAGATCATCGTCCGGCAACGGCCCCTCGCGCGCGATCTGCGGTTCGTCATGACGGCCCACCGCATCGCGCCCGACCTGGAACGGGTCGCGGACCACGCGGTGAACATCGCCGAGCAGGCGATCGAGCTCAACAAGCTGCCGCCGCTCAAACCGTTCGTCACCCTGCCGCGAATGGCGGCGGCGGCAGTGCAGATGGTCACCGACGCCCTGACCGCCTTCGTCACCTCCGACTCGGCACTGGCGCGCGAGATCATCCGCCGCGACGACGTGGTGGATGCGATGCACGTGGAGATCTTCCGCGAGCTGCTCACCTACATGATGGAGGACCCCCGCACCATCCCGCGGGCGTTGGCCATCCTCCTCATCGCCCGCTCCCTGGAGCGCATCGCCGACCAGGGGACGAACATCTCCGAGCAGGTGGTGTTCCTCGTGGAAGGCGAGGATATCCGCCACGCGCACACCCCGGAGGGGGCGTGAGCGACCTGCCCCGTTTCGAGATCCAGCAGCTCACCTGCCGCTACGCGGGCACGGTGGCGCTGGAGGACGTGACGTTGGACATCGCCAGCGGCGGGGTCACGGCGTTCATCGGTCCGTCGGGGTGCGGCAAGTCCACGCTGTTGCGCTGCCTCAACCGGATGAACGACGTGGTGCCGGGTTTCTCCCTCACCGGGCGGGTGCTCCTGGATGGCGAGGACATCTACTCGCCGCTGGTGGATCCGGTGGCGGTGCGGCGCCGGGTGGGAATGGTGTTCCAGCGCTCCAACCCCTTCCCTTCCTCGATCTTCGACAACGTGGCGTACGGCATCCGGCTGCAGGGGACGGCGAGCCGCGCGGAGGTGGAGTTGGCGGTGGAGGCAGCGCTGCAGGCGGCGGCCCTGTGGGATGAGGTCAAGGACCGCCTGGACGAGCCCGCCACCATGCTCTCGGGGGGGCAGCAGCAGCGCCTCTGCATCGCCCGGGCGTTGGCGGTGCAGCCCGAGGTGCTGCTCTTCGACGAGCCGGCTTCGGCGTTGGATCCGGTCTCCACCGAGCGGGTGGAGGACCTAGTGGTGGAGCTGGGGCGCCGGTTGACCATCGTCATCGTCACCCACAACCTGCAGCAGGCCTCGCGAGTGGCCGACCGCACCGCCTTCCTGCTCCACGGCCGGCTGGTGGAGTACGGCCCCACCGTGGAACTCTTCACCACGCCCCGGGAGAGCGCCACCGAGGCGTACATCTCTGGCAGGTTCGGATGAGCACGCTGGTTTTCCTCGTGGAGGACGACGACGACATCCGCGAAATGGTGCGCCGCCACCTGGAGCGCACCGGCGAGTTCCACGTGGCCCCCTTCGCCGACGGCTCCAGCTTCCTCGCCGCCTGCGAGGAGCGGTGCCCCGAGCTGGTCATCCTGGATCTCAACCTCCCCGACACGGACGGCCTCACCCTTTGCCGGGAACTGCGCAACTGGGAAGCCACCAGAACTGTCCCCATCCTCATGCTCACCGCGCGCGCCAGCGAGGCCGATCGGGTGACCGGTCTCGAGTACGGGGCCGACGACTACCTGACCAAGCCGTTCTCCATCCGCGAGCTGACGGCCCGAGCCAGGGCGCTGGTGCGGCGCGTGGGTTGGGAGCGCGGCACCCCCGACGGGGTGTACCGCGACTCCCGCCTGGAGCTGGACGCGGTTCGCTACCGCGTGCTGTGGGACAACACCGAGGTGCACCTGACGCGCCGCGAGTTCCAGATCCTCTGGTACCTGGTGTCGCTGGGCGGCCGGATCGCCAGCCGCGACCAGATCCTGGATGCCGTGTGGGGGCTCGCCTCGGCGGTGGACGCCCGCACCGTGGACGCGCACATCCGCACGCTGCGGCGCAAGCTTGCCGAAACCGTGATCGAGACGGTCATCGGCGTGGGGTATCGGTTCCGGAGCGCCCCATGAGGCGTCTCCAACCCATCCGCGTGGTGGGGGGGGCGGCCCTGCTCACCGCCCTCCTCGTGATCGTGGTCACCGAACAGCAGCGACGTTCCGCCCAGGCACGCTCGGAGCGCCGCTACCTGGACCTGGCCACCCGGGCCCTCGCCGAAGACGCGGCCCGCCTCTTCGCCGCGGACCCGGTGGCAGCGGACGCCGAGACCCGCCGGTGGGCGGCGGTAAGCGGCCTGCGCGTCACCCTCATCCGCGCCGACGGGGTGGTGCACGCGGACTCCTGGACGGTGCCGGCCCTCCTGAACCGGCTGGAGAACCACGGCGCGCGGCCGGAGGTGGTGGCAGCGCGGCGGGACGGCACAGGGATCGCCCAGCGTCGGTCCGTGACCACGGACCGCGAAACCCTCTACGTAGCCCGGGCCATCGGGCCCCCCGACCGACCGGTGGGGTTCCTGCGCCTCGCCATCGAACTGGAACCGCCCTACCGCCCCTGGCTCGCGCTGGGGGTCGCCACGGTGGTGGCGGTGGCGCTGGCACTGCTGGCGCGGCAGCGGGTGCAGCGGTTCACGCGGCGGGTGGCGCGCCGCCTGGGCGAGTGGACCGACCTCCCGCCCGATGCGGACCTGGAAGCCCTGGCCGAGGATGCGGACCGCCGCATGCGGGCCGAGCGGGAGCGGTTGCTCCGGGAACTGGACGCCACGCGGGCCGCCCTGGCGGAGGTGAGCGAGGGGGTGATTCTGCTGGACCGCGAGGGCGTGGTGCGGTTTGCCAATCCGGCGGCGTCCTCGCACCTGGGGCGGCCGCTGGCCGAGGGGCGTCCCCTTCTCGATTTCCTGCGGGCCCCCGAAGTGGTGGCCGCCGTGGAGGCCGTGCTGGCGAGCGGCGGCGATCGCCACACGAGCTGTGCGGATCCCCAGGGCCCGGAGCTCTCGGTCCGGGTGCGCGCCCTCTCCCACCCCCTCCTCGCCGTCGCCGTGGTGCTCCGCGACGTGCGGGGGGAACGGCAGACCGAGCGGGCCCGGCGGGCGCTGGTGGCGGATCTGGCCCACGAGCTGCGCACGCCGCTCACCGTGCTGGGCGGCATCGGGGAGGAACTCCAGGAACAGGGGGTCGCGCCGCAGCTTCTCACCACCCTGAACCGCCAGGTGGCGAGGCTTTCGGCCTTCGCCCGCGACCTGGAGGACCTGGCCACCATCGAGTCCGGCCGCCTGCACCTGGACATCGGGCCGGTGGACCTGGCGGCGCTGGTTCGGCAGGTGCTGGAGGATCTCGAAGCCAAAGCCAAGGCTGCCAGCGTGACGGGGCGCTCGACGGTGGCAGGGATCGAGCTCCGCACCGATCCGGTGCGCCTGGCGCAGGTGCTGGCGAACCTGGTGGACAACGGCATCCGCTACAACCGCCCCGGCGGCAGCGTGACCGTCGAGGCGGCCCAGGAAGGGGAAAGCGTGCGGATCCAGGTGCGGGACGACGGGATCGGCATTCCAGCCGCCGAGCTGCCCTTCGTTTTCCAGCGGTTCTATCGGGTGCGGCGCGGCAAGTACGAGGACGGGGGCTCGGGGCTGGGCCTCGCCATCGTCAAGCACCTGGTGAAGGCGCTGGGCGGCAGCGTCGAGCTCACCTCCCGCGAGGGGGAGGGCACCACCGTCTCCGTCACGCTCCCGCTGGCTCGGGAGTGAACGCGAGCGCGCGCCGCGGCGCGGCTCGCCAGCGGCGTAGGGCTACCGGTTTTTCTCCGCGAGAGCGCGGGCGAGGATGGCGCCGAAGGCCGTCATCTCCGGTTGCCGCGGCGCCTGGCGCTCCGCGGCCCACGAGCGGAACTCCTTGGCGACCTTGCTCTCCTTGGCCTTCTTCACCGACAGCGACAGGCGCCGGCGCTCCCGATCCACCGAGAGCACGGCCACCGACACCTTGGCGCCCGGCGAAAAGGCTGCGGCGAGATCGGTCCCCTTGGGCACGTCGCTCTCGGAGGCGGGGATCAGCCCCGTGAGGCCGGGTTCCACCTCCACGAACACGCCAAACTTGGCGGTCCGCTCCACCACCCCCTCCACCACCGTACCCACCGGGTAGCGCTGATGCGCGTCCTCCCAGGGATCGGTAACGGCCATCTCGCGCAGCGTCAACGACAGGCGCCGCCGCGCCACGTCGCACTCCCGCACCCACCCCGACACCGAGCTACCCGGCGCCAGTTCGGGTCCGTCCAGGGTCATGCCGGGGCGCAGCTGCGACACGTGCACGAGCCCGTCCACCCCTGGCTCCACCTCCACGAAGACGCCGAACTCCGTCTTGCGCGCCACCGTGCCCTGAAACGGTCCGCCCACCGGGAACCGTTCGGCCACCCCCTCCCAGGGGTCAGGTTCCAGGGCCTTCATGGAGAGGGCGATGCGGTTCTTCTCCCGATTGGCCTCCAGGACCAGCACGCGGACCGTGTCGCCCACCTTCACGAGCTGCGAGGGGCGCACCCCGTGGCGGTGCGACAGTTCCGACAGGTGCACCATGCCATCCACCCCGCCGCAGTCCACGAACACGCCGAAGTCGCGGATACTCTTGACCTTCCCCTCCACCACCGCGCCCTGGGTCAGCCGCTCCCAGGCGGACTGCAGGGCCTGTTCGCGCTCCTCCTTGAGCACCAGCGCGCGCGACACCACCATGGTGCCCAGGTCGTCCGCCAGCTCGGTGATGAGGAAGCGGTAGGTCTTGCCCAGGTAGGCATCCACGTTCCTGGGGAACCCCAGCTCGATCTGCGACATGGGACAGAAGGCCCGGATCCCGGCAATGGAGACGTCGTAGCCCCCCTTGTTGCGCCCGGTGACCTTGCCCTCCACCGGCACACCGTTGGCGTAAGCGCCGCGCAGCGCCTCCCGCTCCCGCCGCTCGATGGCCGCGCGGTGCGAGACCCGCAGCTCCGGCGAGAGAGAAACGACCACGGCCTCCAGGCCGTCGCCGGGACGCAGTTCGCCCAGCTCAGCCCGGTCCATCAACGCCTCGGTCTTGCCGCCCACCGACACGAGGGCGACATCCCCGGTCACGGCCACCACTTCGCCGGTGACCACCTGGCCCACCTGGAGCTGTTCCTGCTGGAACGACTCGGCGAGGGCCTCCACGAAGCTCTGCTTGTTGGCGGTGGGAAAGTTGTCGTCTGTCATGGCGTCGTCCTTGCCGACGGCACGCGCCGCGCGGCACCCGCATCCAGCCGGGCGGCGCATTGTACACCATTTCTGCCCGGGCGTCCCCCGCGATGCGGGGACGCGACGGGCTCGCTTTTCGGGGCAGTGGCGGCGTGGCGAGGGGTGCCGGCGGTCCGCCGCGAAGCGGAGCACAGGCGGGCTAGAGCTTGGCCAGCTCGCTCTCCAGGAGGCGCTGGTGGCCGAGTTCCTCCTTGCGCAGAAGCTCGAACACCTCGGCCACCTGCGCGTCGGCGACGAAACTCAGGGCTTCGGTGTAGTACTCGTACGCGGAAATCTCGGCGTCCCGGGCCAGTTCCAGCGCCCGGGCGGGGGTGAGGTGGGCGGTCACGGCCGCGTCGTCGGGCAGCTCGATCCCCCACGGTGCCCGATCGGCCAGGTGGCTGGGCGCGTCCGGGTACAGCGCGCGGCGGCGTTCGGCCAGCTTGTCCTGGTGGCCGCGCTCCCAGGCCGCCATCCGGGTGAAGAAGCCGGACAGCTCCGCATGCCCCTGCGCCGACATCAAGGCCGCCAGCCGGTCGTAGCCTTCTTCCGCCTCCCGCTCCGCGAAGAGGGCCAGATCCAGCACATCCTGGGGCTTGAGTTTCGAGAAGTCGAGTTCGAGCGCCATGCATCCCTCCGCAGCCGCGCCCCCCAGCGGAGCCGCCCGGGGGGTTCCCGCCGCGCCACTCTGCAACGCCGCGGGAGCGCTGTCAACCGCTCACCAGAACCGCTCCACGTGGATCTCCCCGGGGGAGCGAGGGGAGTGCTCGCGGAACCCCTCCTCCTGGAGGAGCGCGGCCATCGACTCCACCATCGCCGGGTTGCCGCACAGCAGCACGTGGGTGCGCGGCGGGGCGGGGCGAGCACCCCAGGGCGCATCGAAGGGGCGCTGCCGCCACACGTCCTGGACCCGCCCCACGAGGCCGCCCCAGGGGGGCGTCTCTTCGGTGGGCGCGCTGATCACGGGCAGGTACAGCAGGTTGGGGTGATGGCGCTGGAGCGCTTCCAGCTCTCCCCGGTAGCCCAGGTCCCAGGAGTGACGGGCGCCGTGGATCACCCCGAAGCGCCGATCCGGCTGCTCGGGCAAGAAGCTCCGCAGCATGCTCATGTACGGCGCCAGCCCCGTGCCGGTGGCCACCATGATCACGTCGGCCTCCGCCGGCACCTGGTCCAGCGTGAACAGGCCCGAGAACTTGGGCGAGAGCCACACCCGGTCCCCCGCCCGGAGGGCCCCGAGGCGGGGCGAGAGGTCACCCGAGCGCACCACACTGAAGAAGAACTCCACGTGCCGCTTCTGCCGCGACGACGAGGCGATGGAGTAGGACCGGCGCAGGAGGCCCGACCGGTCGGGGCGGGGGTCGTCGTCCGGATCCGCCAGGGGGTGGCGCGGCGCCTCCACCGGCAGACCCAGAACGGCGAACTGTCCCGGTTTGAAGGGGGGCAGGGGCCAGCCGTCCGGGGCCACCCGGAGGATGAAAACCCCGGGGGCGACTTCCTGGTTCGACACGACGATGGCATTGAGGGGCAGTGGCATTGCTGTCCTCGAGGAGGCCCGAGCCGCACGGGCGGCCTCCACCCGCCGCAAGGCGATCGCCGGCCCGGCTATTCCCCTCCCCCGCCGCGCGGGGATCCCCGGCGGGCGCGGGGGGGCCGGTGCCGCCGAATCGTCCTCATTGCCAGCGAAAGATGCGCACCGCCACCGCGAAACAGACGAGCCCCCACAACGCCAGGAGCGCCACCTGGGGGAGGGTCGCCGCCAGACCGGCCCCCTGGTTCATCACCGCCCGCAGGGCATCGTTGAGGGCGGTGAGGGGGAGGGTGCGGATCGCCGCGTGGGTGACGGCAGGGAACCGTTCGTAGGAGAAGAACGTGCCCGAGAGCAGCCACATCGGGAGCATCACCAGGTTCATCCACCCGGAGACCGCTTCGATGGACTGCGGGCGGGCCGCCACCAGGAGCCCGACGCCGGCAAAGCAGAAGGCGCCGGCGAGGCACACCAGGGCGAGGACCGCCAGCGACCCCTCCACGCGCACGCCAAAGACCAGCCACCCGAAGCCGACCACCGCCGCCACCTCCAGGACGAGGAAGGCGAGGCGCGACAGGGCGAAGGAGAGCAGGTAGTGGGAGCGCCGCATAGGGGTGGCAGCCAAGCGTTTGAGCAGTTTCCGGGTGCGGGCCACCACCACGGAAAAACCGATCCCCCACATGCCGCTGCCCATGAGGTTCAGCCCCACGAGGCCGGGCACGAGGAAATCGATGTAGCGCGCACCGGGCGCCGTCACCGGCTCCTCCGCCAGCAGCCGCACCCGCATCGGCGCCGTCTCGCGCAGGGCCTCCCCCACCGCCAGTCGCGCCGTGCGGGACTCGGGGCGCGTCGGGTCGAGGCGGAGGATCACGCCGGTCTCGCCGCTCTCCCCACCCCGCCACAGGAGGGTGAGGTCCAGCTTGCCGGCCCGCCGCTGCTGCTCCGCCTCGTCGGCCGCCAGCGGCACCACCTCCAGATCCGCCGCGGAGCGCAGGGCAGCGGCCACCTGCCCCGCCTCGTCGCCCACTACCCCCACCCGCAACTTCTCCACCGGCCGCGCCCGGAACGCCACCCCCAGCGCCAGCGCCAGCAGAACGGGGAAGACGAACACCCAGAACACCGCCTCCGGCTCCCGCACGAACTCCAGCACCCGCGCGCGGGTCAGCTCCAGCAGCGGGTTGAGCGAGGAGGTTCTCTCACGCATCGCGCAGCGCCCTGCCGGTGAGGCGAATGAACACGTCTTCCAGGGTGGGCTGGTGCGTCCGCAGCGACTCGATGCCCACGCCCCAGCGGTTTACCTCCGAGAGGAGCGCCGGCAGCGCCTCGCCGATCGCCGCCACCGAGAGCGTGGTGGTGCCGTTGCGGCGAGTGGCCGCGCGGACGCCCGGCAGCGCGGCGAGCCGCTCGAGGGGGACTGGGCCCGCGGTCTCGAACTCCACGATCTGCTCGGCCCCCAGCGAGGCCACCAGCTCCGCCGGGGATCCCAGGGCGATGATCCGGCCGTGGTCCATGATCGCCACCCGATCGGCGAGGCGGGCCGCCTCCTCCATGTAGTGGGTGGTGAGCAGCACGGTGCCGCCCTCGCCGCGGAACCGCTCCACGAGGCTCCAAATCTGGAGCCGGGCCTGGGGGTCGAGCCCAGTGGTGGGCTCGTCCAGAAACAGAATCTCCGGCTCGGCCACCACGGCGCAGGCCAGCGCGAGGCGCTGCTTCTGCCCGCCGGACAGCTTGCCCACGCGGGCGTCGCGCTTCTCCCCCAGCCCCACCAGGGCGATGGTCTCCTCCACCCCGCGGCCGCGCGCGTAGAAGCTGCGGAATAGCCGCACCGTTTCGAAGACGGTGAGGCGTTCCCCCAGCTGCGTGTCCTGGAGCTGCACGCCGATGCGCTGGCGCAGCTCGCGATCGTGCCCCTCGCCCCAACGGTAGCCGAGCAGTTCCGCGCTCCCCGCGTCCTGCCGTTGCAGCCCTTCCAGGATCTCGACGGTGGTGGTCTTGCCGGCGCCATTCGGCCCCAGCAGGGCAAAGCACTCCCCCCGCCGCACCTCCAGGTCCACCTGCGCCACCGCCGTCACCTCGCCGAACCGCCTCACGAGGCCGGTACAGCGAATGGCTGGGGCGAGGGCCCCCTCGGCGGACTGTCCTGCACTCACGTGGCGCTGTCCGGCGCTGCGCCGCCGGCTACCGCTTCGCACCGGCGGCGCACCGGGCTCCGCAGGCCGGCTACTGCCGCGCTCCCAACTCCCGATCCAGGAAGAGCAGGGCGGCGGGCTGGCCGCCGGTCATCTGGAAGCGCCCCACGATCCCCTCGGCCGTCGCTTCCTCCTCGACCTGCTCCTTCACGAACCACTGCAGGAAGTTGGCCGTGCCGTGGTCGCGCTCGGCGGCGGCGAGGTCCACTAGCTTGTAGATGCAGCCGGAAATGTGCCGCTCGTGGGCCAGCGCCGCTTCGAACGCGGCCTGGGGCGAGGCCCACTCGCTCTCGGGTTTGGCGAGCGCCTCCAGCGTCACCCGGCCGCCGCGCTCGTGGATGTACTGGAAGAACTTCATGGCGTGGCCCAGCTCCTCCTGCGCCTGCTTCGACATCCAGGACGCCATGCCGTGGAAGTTTTTCGACTCCAGGTACGCCGACATGGCCAGGTAGAGGTAGAAGGAGTCCATCTCTTCCCGCAGCTGCTCGTTGAGGGCGTGTTGGATTTTTCCGTCAAGCATCGGTAGCTCCCTTCCCCGGTGCCAACCCCGCTCGGGCACCGGTTGTTCCCTCGCCCCTCGCCCAGAGCCCGTCAGGGCCCGCCCTTGCCGGTGGCTACTGGAACTTGGCGAGCAGGTCCCTCACCACGTCGCGATGCACCGTGTAGGTGAGCATCTTCAAGCGCACGAAGTCGTCCCGGTAGAAGTAGTAGCCCTCGAACTTGCCGTGCCGCGCCGAGCGGCCCGAGTCCTTGATGAGGAACCACTCGTGCCCGTCGGGCGTGGTCGTCATGCCGACCAGATGGATGCCGTGGTCGTCCTCGGAGGTGTGATTGTCGAAGCGGAACTCCCGGGCGTCCTGGCCGATGAACGCCTGCGGGATGTCGAAGCTGGGCACAATCGCGGCGTCCTCGAAGCCGTTGATCCCCGGCTCCGACACGTCCCCGCCGATCGCCACCGTGTAACCCATCGCCACGGCCCTCTTGATGCCGGCGTACCACTCGTCCAGCGGCACGTTGTGGTAGCTGGCGTCGTGCCACCAGTTGTCGGGAACCTTGTACTCGCCGCGGGTGTAGAAGGGGATGGCGAGGGTGGACATCATCTCCACGTAGTCGTCCAGGTTCAGCCGCAGCACCTGGGTGAGGAACTCCTGCGGCGTGTACGACGCCCCCTCCCAGGTCACGGTGGTGGGGGGAGGACCCAACTCGCGGTCCAGGATCGCCCGTGTCATGGCCACGACCAGCTCCTCGTCCCAGATCTCGTTCTCCTCGACCCAGCGGGTGAGCTTGGTGAGGCGGTCGATGAGGCGGGAGTGGTCGTGCCGGCCGTCGGCGGCGAGGACACCGGGGTAGGCGGCGGCGGGAACGATCCCGTACTGCTTCCAGATGCGCGGCACCGCGTTGGACTCGGAGCCCTCGGCGATCAGCGAATCCCCCCGCTCCCGCACGAAGCGCCGCACCTTCTCCACGTACTCCCAGTACACCGTGTACATCTCCGAGAGCTTGATCTCGCGCCCGCTCAGCCGGTGGATCTCCGACTCGTAGAAGCTGGTGGTGGAGAAGCTCCAGCAGGTGCCGGTGAGGTACTGCGCCACAGGGGGGAAGTGCCAGGCCTGCCGGAACGCCTGCAGCCCGGCCGGCTTCGCCACCTTGGACATATCGAACCGCAGCACCTTCTCGTCCTTCTTTTCAGCCTCGCGCCGCGCCTTCTGCGCGTCGCGCACCGCCTCCGTGGCGGCGCTCTCCTGCTTCCCCCGCTCCTTGTTGGCGTTCTCCATCTCCTCGAGCACGGGGTCGCGGTACCGCGGCTGGTAGACGACGCGGTCGGGGGCCGGCGTGGGTTTGGGCGGCGCCGCCCACACGCTGCTGCTGGCCAAGAGGAGCACGACGACCGTGGTGTGACGCATGGGACCTCCCCTGCCGGGGCGCCGCCTCGGCCACCGCCGCAGGCCCGCCCGGCACGCGGGCAAGCATACACTGCTCGGCGCGGACCGGCGGGGAATGCCGGACCGTCGCGGCGACTCTCGGAGAGAGCGGCCCGGAGTGGAGACCGGGAGGGGAGGTCAGCATGGCGTTTCGGGGTTACGTGGTGCGCACCGCCAAGGCGGCGCTGGAACCGTTCGAGTTCGAGCCCAGGCCGCTGGGGCCCGAAGAGGTGGAGATCGCCATCAGCCACTGCGGCATCTGCCACTCCGACGTGCACCTGGCCGACGGGGATTGGGGCAACGTGTTCCCGCTCGTGCCGGGGCACGAGGTGATCGGCACGGTCGTGGCCGGCCGAGGCCTCGCGCCCGGGCAGCGGGTGGGCGTGGGGTGGCAGCGCTCGAGCTGCGGCGTGTGCGAGTACTGCCGGGCCGGCGAGGAGGAACTCTGCCCGCAGAGCGAGGCCACCTGCGCCGGCAACTTCGGCGGCTTTGCGGACCGCATCCGCGTCGATCGCCGCTTCGCCATCCCCATCCCCGAGGGGCTCGACAGCGCTGCCGCCGCCCCGCTGCTGTGCGGCGGCATCACCGTCTACTCACCGCTGCGCCGCTTTGCCGGTGCGGGTTCGCGCGTGGCGGTGATCGGCATCGGCGGTCTCGGTCACCTGGCCCTGCAGTTTGCCCGCGCCCTGGGGTGCGAAGTGACCGCGGTGAGCCGCTCGGCAGCCAAGGAGGCGGACGCCAAGCGCTTCGGGGCGCACCACTTCCTCACCTCGAAGCCGCGCCCCGGCTCCTTCGACCTGATCTTGAACACGGGGCACTTTTCTCCTGCCATGGACGTGTTCCTGGCCGCGCTGCGGCCGAAGGGTGTCTTTTGCCAGCTGGGCGCCTCCCCCGAGCCGTTGCTCGTGCCGGGGATGCCGCTCATCACCGGCCGGCGCACCCTCTGCGGCAGCGCCATCGGCGCGCCGGGGGTGATCCGCGAGATGCTGGAATTTGCGGCCCGCCACGGGATCCAGGCGATGGTGGAGGTGGTCCCCATGTCCGAGGCCCAGGCAGCCATGGACAAGACCAGGCACAACCAGGCGCACTACCGCATGGTGCTGCGCGCCTGAGGCGCGGTTCTCCCCGCCGGGTGACGGGCCGTTGCCCGGCGCGGGGGACCTGGGACAATGGAGCGGTGAGCCGTGCCCGGAGCGTTCGCCTGCTGCTCGGCGTCATCGCTGGGGCGGTGGCCACCTTGGCCATCTGTCTCCTGGCGGCGCCTTGGGGTGGTCCGTGCCGCCCGCTGCGCCACTTTCTCGTGGAATTCGTCGAGGTGGCGCTCCTCGAGCGCGAGCGGCCACGGCCGCCGCGGGCCAAGGAGCCGTTGCCGGCGGCGGCCCGGTTCGTGGCCCACGGCGGTGGGGAGGTGGCGGGGGTCTTCCTTTCCAACTCCCGCCAGGCGCTGGACTCCAACTTCGAGCGGGGATTTCGCCTCTTCGAGGTGGACTGCAACTGGACGCGCGACGGGGCCCTGGTCCTGGTGCACGATTGGCACGAGTCGGTGGCACGGCTCTTCGCCCAGCGACCGGGTCGGCCGACCCTGGAGCAGTTCCGCTCCTGGCGTATGGTCCGAGGGCTCTCCCAGCTCGCCGCCGAGGACGCCATGGCTTGGCTCGCCGCGCACCCCGAGGCGCGCTTCGTCACCGACGTGAAGGAGGGGAACCTGCGGGCCCTGCGCCTCCTCGTCTCCCGCTTTCCCGGGCTGCAGGGACAGCTCCTCCCGCAGATCTACCGCTTCGCCGAGTACCGGCCGGTACGGGCGATGGGGTTTGCCGAGGTCATCCTCACCCTCTACGCGAAGAACTACTCGGATGCGGCGGTGGTGGAGTTCGCCCGCCGCCACGAGGTGTGGGCGATCACCATGCCGGCGGAGCGAGCCCGGGGCGAGCTGCCGCGGCGGCTTGCCGCGTTGGGGTGCCGCGTCTTTGCGCACACCGTCAACGAGGCGCCGTGGGTGGAGGCGCTGACCGCTAACGGCGTGGACGGCTTCTACACCGATTCGCTGGCTCCGCCCCCGCCGGCGGGCGGGGGGGGCGAGGCCGCGCCGGGGAGGAGGGCGGACCGTGACTGAGGAGCGAGGCGGCGGCCCGCTGCGCTGGCCCTTCTGGGTCGTCACCACGTACTTTGCCGAGGGGTTCCCCTACTCGCTGGTGCGGCAGATCGCCACCGTGTTCTTCAAGGATACCGGCGCCTCGCTGCAGGCCATCGGCTTGACCTCGCTCTACGGCCTGCCCTGGACCCTCAAGTTCTTGTGGGGCCCGCTGGTGGACACCTACGCCACGAAGCGCCGCTGGCTGCTCGCCGCCGAGGCGGTGCTCGCGCTGCTGGCCCTTGCCATGGCGGCAGTCTCGGCGCAGCCCTCGGCGCTCTTCGCCGCCTCGCTGGTGTTCCTCCTCATGGCCCTCACCTCGGCCACCCACGACATTGCCGTGGACGGGTACTACCTGGAGGCGCTGGACCGCACCCGGCAGGCCCGCTTCGTGGGGTTCCAGGCCATGTCCTACCGCCTCGCCCTCATCGCCGGCGGGGGTGGCATCGTCGCCCTCTCCGGGTTCACCTCCTGGCCCGCGGGCTTCGCCACCGCCGGTGGGGTACTGGCCCTCCTCTTCCTCTTCCACACCCTGCTCCTGCCGCGACTCGAGAAGCCCCGGCGTCCGGCCCGCGAACTCGTGCGCTTCCTCCTGGCACCGCGGGTGGCGGGTGGGGCTGCCGGCGTTGCCGTGGTCCTGTGGGCCGTGTGGCGGCTCGGTACGGCGGGACCGTTGGCCGGGCCTCTGGGGGTGCTGTCCCGCCTCTCCATCCCGAACTGGATCGTGCTGGGCCTGATGATCGCTCTCGCGGCGGTGGCAGTGCGGGCGCCGGCTCTGAAGCGCCGTCTCTACGCCTCGCAGTCCACCTATGCCCTGGCCTTCGTGGACTACCTGGACCAGCCGAGAATCGGGGTGATCCTGGCGTTCGTGGCGCTGTACCGCACGGGGGAGTCGTTCCTCCTCAACATGGCGTACCCCTTTCTGCGGGACATCGGCGTGAGCCGGGCCGCCTACGGCCTGGCCTACGGGACCTTCGGCATCGCCGCTTCCATCGCTGGCGGGCTGGTGGGGGGGGCGCTCATCGCCCGCTGGGGGCTCAAGCGCTGCATCTGGCCGTTCGTCTTGTCGCAGAACGTGCTGAATCTGGCCTACATGTTCCTGGCCCTCCGGTACCGACCCATCTTCCGCCACCCGGAACTGGGGCACGCCGATCTTCGGCTCGTCACCGCTCTTGTTGTCCTGGAGGCTTTCGGCGCCGGGCTGGGTACCGCCGCGTTCATGGTCTTCGTCATGCGCACCACCAAGCCCTCCTATAAGGCGGCCAACATGGCCATCGCCACCGGCTTGATGAGCGTCTCGGCGACGATGGCCGGGGTCTTTTCCGGCTTCCTCGCCGAGTCCCTGGGCTTCGCCGCGTACTTCGGCTTCACCTTTCTGGCCACCCTCCCGTCCATGGCGCTCATCCCCTTCCTGCCGCACCTGAGCGACCCGAGTTCGCCGCCGCCCTCCGCGGGCGGCCCGTGAGGTTTTGAGTCCAAGGCAGTAATAGCTCCGGAGCTGCCGCGGGCCGTTCCTTCCAGGGTTCGGGAGCCGGCGGGGTGCGCGACCCCCGAGCCGCTGTCGGCGGGGAGGGCTGCCGCTGGCCCCTGGCCGGGGCGCCCGTCGCTCTCGGGTGGCCCGTGGGCAACGATGTCATCGAAGCACGGTCGCCCCAGCTGGCGGCCGTCTGCTCACTTCTTCGCGCGCTTGCGGGCGTACAAGAGGAAGATGAGGGCGCACAGGACGACCACCACGAGCTGAACTGCAACCGACACGAGGCCCAGGTGGACCGAAAGGAACTCCACGTTGCCCCCTGGACTCATTTTAATCTTGCGGCGTGAGTCGCTCGCGGGCACCAGTCGGGGAGCGCGGCCGGCCCGCGGCGGCGCCTCGCCCGTCTAGAGGGCCGGATCGGTGCGGCCGCGCAGCTCTTCCAGGGTGCGAACGGCGTGCCGCAGGTGCGGGATGACGATGGAACCCCCCACCACCAGCGCCACGTTGAGGGCGTCCACGATCTCCGCCTCGCTCCACCCCGCCCGTCGGCACTGCACCAGGTGGTAATCCACGCAGTCGTTGCAGCGCAGCACCAGCGAGGCTACCAGGCCGCACAGCTCCTTGGTGCGGCCGGGCAGCGCCCCGTCCCGATACGCCGCTTCGTCCAGGTTGTAGAACCGCTTGATCCCCAGGTGGTCCTGGGCCAGGACCGCGCGGTTGCCCTCGCGCCGCCGCGCAATGAAGTCGTCCAGGTGGCTCATGCCGCATCCCTCCCTGCGGTGGCAGTGTAGTGGTGTAGAATCCCCCCCTGTGAAACGCGCCGTTGCCTGCCTCGCCCTGCTCCTCGTGCCGCTGTCGGCGGCGGCGACGGGCACACCGGCCCGGCGAAAGGGGCGCCCGGCACGCCCGCCCCTGCAACTCGTCTGGCACGTGGAGGACGCCCAGGGGCGCGAGGTGGACAGCCGCTCGGCGGACGACCCAATCAACCCCGCGTCGGTGGTGAAGATCGCCACCACGCTGTGGGCGCTGGAGCGGCTGGGCCCCGAATTCCGCTACGAGACGCGCTGCTTCGCGCGGGGGGAGTTCGATCGCGCCCGTGGCGTGGTGCGGGGGGACCTGGTGGTGCAAGGGTCGGGCGATCCCGACTTCCACGTGGAGAACGCCTTTCTCCTCGCCGAGGCGCTCAACGCGGTGGGGGTGCGGGAGGTGAGCGGTGCGCTGGTCGTCGACCGCCGGTTCTGGATGGGGTGGGAAAACGGCTCGGCGGGAGTCGAGCCCGACCCGGTCAAGCGGGGACTCCTGATGGCGGGTCGGCTCAAGCAGGCCCTCGACCCCCGACGCTGGAACGCCGCCATCCGCCACAGCTGGATGGAGTTTGCCGGCCGGACAGGGCGCCACACCAGCGCGCCCCCGCGCGTGGCGGTGCGGGGCGGCACGGGGGTGGACGGCAGCGTCTCCCGGGGGGAACTCCTGGTGGTGCATCGCTCCAAACCCCTCGTGGACGCCCTGCGTCGCTTCAACTGTTATTCCAACAACGACATCGAGCGGGTCGCGGCGGGGCTCGGTCCGATCGAGGAGCTGGCTGGCCTCCTGGCGGTCCGCTGTCAGGTGCCGGGCGAGGCGATCCACCTGGAAACCGCCTCCGGCCTCGGCACAAACCGCCTCTCTCCCCGCCTGATCGTCCGGCTCCTCCACGAGTTCCGCCGCACCTGCGAGCGCGTCGGCCTCGCCCCCGAAGCGGTGTTGCCGGTGGGGGGGTGCGATTCCGGCACCATCACCCGCTTCTTTCCCCTCCTCTCCGCGGGCGAGTTCGCCGCGTGCGTGGTGGGCAAGACCGGGACGCTGACGAACACCGACGGCGGCGTTGCGGTGCTCGCGGGCTTCGTGGCCACCGCGCAGGGGGAGCTGGCGTTTTGCGTGGCGGCACCCGGCGCGGGTGGCCGACTGAAAACGGCACGAGGAGCCGAGGAGCGGTGGCTGTTGGAGCTGATCGCCCGGCACGGCGGCCCGGCGCCGCGGCGATGCCTGCACGACGTGGCACCGCCGGACGTGAGCGCCACCGTGATCCACGTGGCCGCCCCCCTCGGGTCCTGAGGCGGCAGCCGCCGCGCGAGCCCGGCGGCGCGGGGTTTCTCCCTCGCCGGCCAGCCCCGAGGCATGCCAGCGCGCGCGGGCTCAGGGGCAGCAGCCTGTCAGCAGCGGCGAAGCCGCCCTTCCGCGAGGAGGCCCGCCACGTCGTGGGGCAGCCGCCGGTCGTCACGCTCCGGCTCCAGCCCGGGTGCGGCCGCCAGGCCGCAGGTGGCGTTGCGACCCGCACCCTTGGCCAGGTAGAGGGCCGCGTCGGCGATCTCCACCACCCGCTCCCAGGCGAGCCATGCGGGATGGCGCGGGTCGAAGGGCAGGGCGGCGAACCCGACGGAACAGGTCCACTGGAGGCGCGCCCCCGTGGGGAGCCGGAGCCCCTCCGCCGCCACCCGGCTGCGGACCCGCTCGGCCAGTTCCGGTGCGTCCTCGCGGTTGCTCCCCATCGCCAGGACGAGAAACTCCTCCCCGCCCCACCGCACCACCGTGTCCCCGGAGCGGGCCGAGCTCTCCAGCACCCGCGCGGTGGCGCGCAACACCTGGTCGCCCACCCCATGGCCGTAGGTGTCGTTGATCGCCTTGAAGCGATCCAGATCGACCATGAGGAAGACCAGGTCTTGGTTGGGCAGCGCCACGCCGGCGCCGCTGCCGGCGTACAGGCGCCGCACACGGGCCACCTCCGGCTCGACCACCAGGGCCAGGTACCGCCGGTTGCGCAGACCGGTGAGGGGGTCGGTGAGGCTTACCTCTTCGAGGGCCCGGTTGGCCTCTTCGAGCCGACGGTTCGCTTCCCGCAGCTCCTCGGTGCGTTCGGCCACCACCCGTTCGAGCCGCGCCTTCTGCCGCGTGAGGACGCGTAGCCGCAGGCGCACGAGACCAGCGCCCCCCGCCAGCACGAAGAGACCAGCCGCGACCGTAGCCGGCCAGGTGCGCCACCACACCTCGTCCACCTGGATCTCCAGCGCAGCCGCCGGCCCCGGGGCGCCACCCCCATAGCGGGCGCACACCTCGAACCGGAAACGGCCCCCCGGCAGCCGAGCGAAGCGGGAGACGGGCTGCTCCACCTGCCGCCACTCGGCGTCCAGCCCCAGCAGCCGCACATCCCAGCGAATGGCCGTCTCGTCCACGAAGCTGGGACTGGCCCACCGCAGCTCCACCGTGGCGTCGCGCGCGGGGAGACGCACGCTGGCCGGTATGGGTAGTTCGTAGTGGGTCTGCCCCGCTGCCACATGGGTGATCACTGTGCTCGGCGGCTGCGGACGCGCCAGCGCCGCCAGCGGGTCGATGCGCGCGAGACCGGTGGCGGTGCCCACCCACAGCGTCCCGTCGGCATCGCACCAGGTGCCGTTGGCGCAGCAGTCCTCCCCCACCAGGCCCTGCCCCCGCCCGAAGTGGCGGACGGTGCCCCCCAGGATGCGGTCCACACCCCGGTCCAGCGCCACCCACAACGCCCCGTCCGGCGCCCGAACGGCTGCGTACACGTGGTCCGAGGCCAGCCCCTGGGCGGTGTCCAGATGCTCCAGCACCTGGACACCACCGCCGCGCAGGGCGACCCGGTCGAGCCCGGCCGGCTCCTGGTACCACAGCCAGCACGAGCCGTCCGCCTCCGGCAGCAAACCCGCCACGTAGGTGTGGGGCAGACCGTCCGCGGTGGTGACGAGACGCCACCCGCCACCCTTCTGGCGCAACAGCCCACGGCTGGTGGCGGCCAGCACCTCGCCGCCACTGCCGCAGGCCAGCTGCAGCACCACGAGCCCCGGTACCTGCGCTTCGGTGTGGGTGTACTCGGGTTGCACCGTCCCGGCGCGCAGATCGACGCGGAACAGGCCCACGCCATCGTCGCCCACCAGCATCGTCCCGTCCCGGTCGCCGAGCAGGGCGTACGGCCCGCCCGGTCTCTCCCCCGCCGCAGAACCGCCCCGGCTCGGCAGCAGCCGCAGCGACGCCAACGGCACGGGGGAGGCCCGCTCGTCGCCGGCCTTGAGGATCATCAGCGGCCCATTGGAAAAGGCCAGCCACACGTGGCCGTCCCGGTCCGCCTCGATGGCCGAGGCCGAGAGTCCTTCGGTACCCCGCACCCGCTGCCACCTGCCCGCCGCAAAGAAGGCCACGCCGTCATTGGTGCCCACGAAGAGGCGTTCCCCCAGGCGCCGACTCACCCACACCACATCGTTGGGCAGCCCGTCCTCCTCGGTAAGGGCCTGGACGAACCCCTGGCCGAGCCTGCGGTACAGGTTGGGGCCCGCGACCCACAGGTTGCCCTCCCCATCCAGCAGGCCGGCCCGGGCCCACTTGCTGGGCAGGCCGGCGGCGCGGTTCACCACCTCGCACCGGTCGCCCCGCAGGATCAGAAGCCCCGCGTTGGTGGGGACGAGCACCGAGCCGCGGCTCGAGGACACGACACCCTCCTCGAAGAGGGCGGCCGGGAGCCACGGGGTGGCGTCGACGAACGCTCCCCCGCCCTCGAAGTAGGCGAGCCGCCGCACTGAGACGGCCCACAGGCGACCGGCGGCATCTTCGGCGAGGCTCTCGATCTCCTCGTCCGCCGCCACGGGGAGAGGCGCCAGCGCCGTGAAGCTGCCGCCATCGTCCAGCGCGTACAGCGTCTCGCCGATGGCCACGAACACCGCGTCCCTCGTCACGGAGCAGGCCAGCGCGTGGTTGCGCCCGGGGGGCCGCCCTGGGAGCGGGTCGAGCCAGCCCGGCTCCCTCTCGCGGTACACGGCGTCGCGCCGCAACACCCACAGTCTCCCGTTGCGGTCCACATCCACGAGACTCTTGTTGGGGTTGCCCGTCTCGCCCTGGGGGCCGAAGCGCGCCGGGGTGACGGCACCATCGGCGAAGCGCGCCAGCCCGCGGGAGGTGACCAGCCAGAGGACGTTGCCGCGGGCCGGCAGGATCTTCGTCACCCAACTGGCGGGCAACCCGTCCTGGCTCGTCCAGCGGCGAAAGGCACTGCCGTCGTAGCGCACCAGCCCGGTCTCGGTGCCGATCCACAACAACGCGCGCTCGTCCTGCGCGAGGCACGAAATGGTCGGCTCCATCAGGCCCTGCTCCGGGCCGTAGCTCCGGAACAGCGCCCGGCCGCGCGGCGACTCATCGGGTGGGGGGAGGGCGGCAGCCACGCTGGCCATGAAGATCCCCCCCCCCCCCCCCCCACCCCGCCCCCCCCCCCCCCCCCACCCGGTGCGGCCCAAGAGGGACCCACCCCCGGCCAAACCCAAAATAAAGCCCCGGTAGGGGGGCCGGG
>JBBISY010000017.1:0-62960 GCA_037441065.1 Acidobacteriota bacterium
GCCCAGCGCCCGCCCGGCGCTCCTGGAGCTGGCGGCGCGCAACTCTCTGGCGGCCAGCAGCGGCCCCGACTGGTGGGCGGTGGCCAACTCTCTGGCGGCCAGCAGCGGCCCCGACTGGTGGGCGGTGGCCACCTCCGCCGAGCTCCTCGGCCCGGGCGAGGCAGGGCTCCCGCCCCCCGCCCCCGGCCCCCCGGCCACTGCTCTCGGCCGGCTCGGCGAGCGTTGGTGGCGCGTCCGGGCGAGCCGCGGAACGCTGGAGGCGAGCACGGAGGAGGCGGCCCCCCTCCCTGCCGAGACCCCCGGTACTTCCACCCTCGTCTGCGCCAATGCCGGCCAGGTGTTGGCGTGGCTCGGCCTCGGCGGCATGCCGGCGGGCCCGGTGCGCGTGGCCGTGGACGACGCGCACCGCTGGGCCGTGGCCTTCCCTGCCCTGCACCTGGAGGGGCTGGCCCGCTCGCTCCTGGGTGGCTCGGCGGCACGGGTCGATTCCGCCGCGATGTGGCAGGGCGTACTCGGCACGGTGTGGGTGCGCGAAGGCGACGGCACGGCCATCGCCTCCTCCCCCGAGCTGCTGGCATCGCTCCCTTCGGCTGGAACCGCCGCCACGGAGGGGGTCGTGTACGGCCGCCACGCCGCCTGGCTGCTGGCGCGGGCGGCACGCACCGCCGAGCACATCCCCACCCTCGGCGCTCGCGCCGCGCGGCTCGCCCGCGCCGCCGAGCTGGCCGGGGGGGTTCGGGTGGTGCGGCTGCACCTCGCCGAGCAGGGCGGCCACGTGCTCTTGGCGTGGTAGCATCGCCGCGATGACCCAGATCCGCCTTTGCCAGCAGGGGGCCGTAGCGATCCTGGAACTCGACGCGCCGGCCACCGGCAACGCCCTGGAGTCAGCGCTGGTGGGCGAGCTGGCCCGCACCGTCGCCGAGGTGCGGGCCTCCTCGGCCCGGGCGGTGGTCGTGCACGGCGCAGGGAAGCACTTCTGCACCGGCGCCAACCTCGCCGAGGTGGCCGCCAGCGCCGACCGCCCCCTCGCCGAGCGGGGCGCCGACGCGGAGCGCCTGGGCGCTCTCTACTCGGCGTGGCTCCGCCTGCCGCAGTTCACCGTGGCGGCAGTGCACGGGGCGGCCTTCGGCGGCGGCGCTGGGCTTGCGGCTGCCTGCGACCTGGTGGTGGCCGGCCCGGAGGCACGCTTCCAATTCTCGGAGGTGCGCCTCGGCTTTGTCCCGGCGCTGATTGCGGTGTTCCTCCTCCGCCGCGTGCCCCCCGCCCGCCTCTTCCAGCTCTTCGCCGATCCCAGGCCCCTCGGCGCCGAAGAGGCGCGCCTGGTGGGGCTGGTGGACGAGGTGGCGGAGGATCCCCTGACCCGGGCCCTGGCCCGGGCCGAAGCGGTGACGGTGAAGGCCGCCCCCAGCGCCGTGGCGGCCACGAAAAAACTGCTCCTCGAGCTGGCGCTGCCGCACCTGGACGAGCAGCTGGCGCGCGCGGCCCACCTCAACGCGGCGCAACGGGCGCACCCCGAATGCCGCCAGGGGGTGGCGCACTTTCTCGCCCAACACGCGTTCCCCGACTGGTCCAAGCGCTAGTGGGGACGGCTCCCCCGCCTCCTCGGGTGCTCGACCGGCTGCGGGTGGGCTACGCCTTCTCGTCCCCCTCGGCGAACCGCACCACCAACACCGGCCGGTCCGCCAGGTGGAGGACCTTGCGGGTGACCGAACCCACCAGGGCGTGGTGGAGACCCCTGGCGCCGTGGGTCGCCATGACGATCAGGTCGCACCCCTCGTGGGCGGCGAACTCGGCGATCCGCCGGGCCGGATGGCCGCGGACCACGCACACCTCCACCTCGCCCCCGCCGCCGACTTGCCGCTTGAGTTCCTCCAGCTTCTCCTGGGCCGCGTCGCGCAGGTGGCGGTAGTAATCGGCCCAGGGCATCTGGAACGAGAGGATGTCGGGGTTGGGAAAGGAATCGTCCACCACCGAGAGCAGAACGACCGACCCGTGCGACAGGCGAGCCAGCGCCAGGGCCATCTTCACAGGCGCCGTGGCTGGCTCGGTGAAGTCCACCGGCACCAGGATCTTGGAGAACACGATCGCCCCCTCCGCCTCGCCCCTATCTTACACGGCTCGGGCGGCCGCCCAAAGCGCCGCGCAGCCACCCGGGTGCTTGACAGCAAGGCATGCCATCCGTAGCATGAGCATCCCCGGAGAGCCGCGGGAGGTTAGCTCAGCGGCAGAGCACCTGCCTTACACGCAGGGGGTCGCGGGTTCAAATCCCACACCTCCCACCACCCGCGGAGCGAAGGGCCGAGGTGGGGTGGTAGTTCAGTCGGTTAGAACGCCGGCCTGTCACGCCGGAGGTCGCGAGTTCGAGCCTCGTCCACCCCGCCACCTCACACCCCACCCTGCCCGCGGGCAGGGTTTTTTCGTGCCGCTGCGGTGGGTCCGCCCCGCAGCGCCCCGCGTGGCCGCCCCAGGGCGGGGCGCCGCGCTGCCGGCGGCAGGCGGCGAGCGGGCTAGAAGGCCAGCACGTAGCGAGCCCCTTCGCCGCTCCCCACGGTGTGGCAGAAACCGTGGCCCGAGAGGCGGACCCGCTGCTCCACGGCCACATCGCAGTGGAGAACCGTCCCCCCATCGCCCCGAAGCTCGCCCGCCAGGTGGAGGGTGCGCGGGCCGGCCGCCAGCAGCGAGGCGCCACTGGGACCGGCCGGTCCGGGAGCCACGCCCGAGCCGGCGAGCGGGTCGAGGACCGGCACGTGCTGCCGCCGATCGCCCACCGGTTCCAGCAGCCCGGAGAGCCTCTCGCCGCTGGCTGGGTCGACGATCGTCACCCGGGCCGTCTCGCCCTCCAGCACCACCTGCGCGGCCAGGGCGGGACCTTCCGGCAGGCGGCGCAGGACCCCCGTGCGGGTGACGCTGCAGCCCGCCATCACGATCAGCACCAGCGCCAGGGCTCCGTGCCGCGCCCGCATCCACCCCACTCTACCCCCCAGGCCATGCGGCGTAAAGGCACGACCCCGTTGTTGGTGCATAATGGCACTGCCGGTTTTCCGGCCAAGGAGCGAGAGCATGACGGGCCACCGTAAGCGTGTCGCGACAACCTTCTGGCTGGCCGTAGCAGCGGCCGGGCTGCTCCTGGTCGCTGCCCCCACCTCGGCGCAGGGACTGTACGCCGGCGCCGCCTACAGCTGGACCGGGGTGGACCTGGCCGAGGGCGGCCTGGACTGGGCCACCTTCGAGGAGAACGCCGACGGCTACAAGCTCGTGGCCGGGTACCGGGGACAGTTCTTCGGCTTGGAAGGCGCCTGGATCAACTTCGGCTCGGTGGACGCGAGCCGGCTCGAAGGGTTCGACGAGGGGTGGGCGGAGGCCGAAACCGACGCCTGGAGCCTCGCCATCACCGCCCATCTTCCACTGGGTTCCAGGCTCACCGCGTTGGCCAAGGCGGGGTACTACTTCTGGGACAGCCAGGTGGCCGGCACCGAGGATTTTCTCGACCAGTGGGGCGAAGCCGCCCGGAACGGCGAAGACTTCTTCTACGGGTTCGGCCTCCTGGTGAGCATCGCGGAGCATGTGGCCGTGGTGGGGGAGTGGGAGAAGTACCCGGCCGCCGGCGGCTTTGACTTCACGATGGCGAGCCTGGGGGTCCGCTTCTCCCTGTGAGCCACCGCAGCGGAGCCGGCAGGGCTCAGCGCTGCGCCTGCCCCTCCAGGAAGTCGCGGTACTCGGTCTCGTAGAGGGACAGGAGCGCGGCGCACAGCGCGAACACCACCGGCCCGTAGATCACGCCCAGCAGGCCGAAAGCCTGCATGCCCCCGAGGATGGCGAAAAAGAGGAAAACCGTACTCATCCCCGCTTCCCCCCGCATCAGCACCGGCCGGAGAAAGTTGTCGATGGAACCCACGACGATGGCCGAGTAGAGGACAAGGAAGAGGGCGGCCCAGGGCCGGCCGGCGAGGAGCAGGTACACGGCTGCGGGTCCCCAGATGAGGGTCGTCCCCACCACCGGGATGAGGCTCGCCAGCGCCATCATCGCCCCCCAGAAGAGCGCCGGGATACCCACGACCGCCAGGCCGATGCCACCGGCAATCCCCTGCGCGATGGCGGTGGCGAACGTTCCCAGCACCGCCGACCGCGAGACGGCGCGAAAACGCTCGATGAGGAGCTGGCTCTGCGAGGCCCGCAGAGGGCTCAGTCTGCGCAGGTGCGCCAGGAGCTGCTCCCCCTCGCACAGCAGGTAGAAGAGCACGAACAGCATCAGGAGCATCTGCGAGAGCAGCCAGCCGGTACCCGAGAGCAGCGCCCCACCCTTGGCCAGCAGGAAGCTGCCCAGCTTCTTCGAGGCCTCGACCAGCATGGCCGCCAGGTCGACCCGGTCGGGGTCGACCAGGGGCAGGTACTTCTGCATGAGGGGACGGGCGCGCTCCAGCCACGGCGCCGCCAAGAGTTCGTCCAGCCGGCCCGACTCCACCCACCCTTGCACCGCCTGCACCGACTCGACCCCCTGCGCGATGAGGGCCGTGGTCACCAGCGCCAGCGGCCCGAGCATCATCAGCACCAGGAGCGCGCAGGTGAGGAAAGCGGCCAGTCCCGACTTGCCGCGGAGGCGGTGTCGGAGCCAGCCGTAGACCGGGTGCACCAGGGGGGCCAGGATGACGGCCAGGAGGATCGGGTGCAGGAACGGCTTGACGATGCGAAAGGCCAGGTACAGGGCGCCCGCCAGGAGGGCCAGGAGAGCCCACCGGCCCCGCTGCGGCTCCCCGGGGGAAAGCTCTGCTCCGTTCATGGGGCGAGACTACCAGAGTGGCCCGCTGCCGGCGACCGCTGGTGGTCCTAGAAGCGGTTGTCGCCGTCCAGCAGACCGCCCAGGGGGCCGAGGAGCGACCCCTCCTCGCGGCTGCCGAGCCGCTGCGGCGCCGCGGCGAGCATGCGCCCGGCCAGCCGCGAGAACGGCAGCGACTGCAGCCACACCTTCCCCGGGCCGCGCAGCACCGCGAAGAACAACCCCTCACCCCCGAAGAGGATGGTCTTGATCCCGCCCGCCTGCTGGAGGTCGAAATCCACCGTGGGCTCGAAGGCCACCACGCACCCCGTGTCCACGTGCACCACCTCGCCGGGTGCCAGGTTGCGCTCCACCACCGTGCCGCCGGCGTGCACGAACACCAGCCCGTCACCCTCCAGCTTCTGCATCACGAAGCCCTCGCCCCCGAACAGACCGGTGAGGATCTTGCGCTGGAAGAAGATGCCGATGGAGACCCCCTTCGCGGCGCAGAGAAAGCTGTCCTTCTGGCAGATCAGACAGCCGCCGTGCTGCGCCAGGTGGATGGGGGTGATGGTGCCGGGGAAGGGAGCCGCGAAGGCCACGCTGGCCTTGCCCGCACCGGTGTGGGTGAAGACGGTGATGAAGAGGCTCTCGCCGGTGAGCAGGCGCTTGCCCGCCCCCACGAGCTTGTCGAAGAGCGTCCCGGCGGAGGAGGAGTCCCCGAAGACGGTCCGCATCTCCACCGACGGCGCCTTGTACATCATCGCCCCCGCCTCGGCGATGGCGCTCTCGCCGGGGTCCAGCTCCACCTCCACGAACTGCATCTCCGCCCCGACGATGCGGTAGTCGATCTCGTCCGCTCGCCGCCCCGCCGGCACGGGGGGCGGACCACTCCCGCGCTGGAACTCCCTCACCTGGGAAATCGGCACCCACTCCGCGAAACCCTCGCGCCAGGCGTAGCCGTTCGGGTTCGCCGCGGCCCGCCGTGCCGCTTCTTCCTCCTCCAGGGGACCGATCCGTTCCGTCCCATAGGCCAGGAACCACTTCGCCACAGCTCACCCCCCTTTCTCCGCAACCCCGGGGCGATCACGCCCCACTGTTCTCGCCCCCAGCCGAGCCCGCTCCCCCGCAGACACCGCGGGCCAGCTCGGCCAGGGACTCGGCCGCCGCGACCGCCTCCTCCCGCCGCGCCGCCTCCACCATGATGCGGAGCAGCGGCTCCGTCCCCGAGTAGCGCACCAGCACCCGCCCGCCTCCAGTGAAGGAGCGTTCCGCCGCCTCGATGGCCGATGCCAGCTGCGGCACCTCCGCCAGGGGGCGGCGCCTGGCCACCTTCACGTTGATCAGCACCTGGGGAAAGCGCTCGAAGCGGGCCGCCTCCTCCAGCGACGTCCCCCGCTCCCGGAGCAGCGAGAGCACGTGGCACGCGGTGAGGAGACCATCGCCGGTGACCGCGTGGTGGGCGCAGATCACGTGGCCCGACTGTTCACCACCCAGCGCCGCCCCGCTCGCCTCCATCGCCGCCCACACCTCCCGGTCGCCCACCGGGCACCGCAGCAGGCGAATCCCCCTCCTCTCCAAAGCGCGCTCGAGCCCCAGGTTGGACATGACGGTGGCCACCATCACGGCGCCCGGCAACCGCCCCCTCTCCGCCAGGTGGGACCCCCACAGGAGGAGGATTTCGTCCCCGTCCAGGATCCGCCCAGTATGCGTCACGAGGATGGCCCGATCCGCGTCGCCGTCCAGCGCCACGCCTGCCTCGGCACGGCGCTCGACCACGGCCGCCGCCAGGGCCTGGGGGTGGACGGCGCCGCAGTCGCGGTTGATGTTGGCCCCGTCCGGCGCGGAACAGATGCCCTCCACCTCGGCGCCCAGCCGAGAGAGCGCCTCCTCCGCCAGACCAGAACCCGCGCCGTGAGCGGCATCCACGATCACCCGCAAGCCGCTCAGGGTGGCGCCGTCCAGGGTGCTGGCGAGCCAGGAGAGGTAGCGCTCCCGCCACTCGCGGGCGGGGACGGGCAGCGGCGCCAGCGCCACCGAACCGGCCAGCAGGCCGAGACGCTCCTCCAGCGCCTGCTCCTCCGCTTCGGGCCACTTGGTCCCCCCCGCGCTCAGCAGCTTGATGCCGTTGTCCCGGGCCGGGTTGTGCGACGCGGAAACCACCACCCCGGCGCCAAAGCCAGGGCTTTGCCGCAGGAGGTGGGAAACCGCCGGGGTCGGCAGCACTTCAGCCCACACCACCTCGCCACCGGCGGCCCGGAACGCCCCCCCCAGCCACCGCGCCAGGGTTTCCGTGGAGGCGCGGGTGTCGCCGGCCAGAAGGATGCGCGGTGGCAGTCCCCTGGTGGCCAGGTGCTCCACCAGCGCGCGGCCGAGGCGGGTCACGGTGGCTTCGTCCAGCGGCGGGGAGAAGGCCTCGGCGCGGATACCGTCGGTTCCAAACAGCCGGCCCGTCATCGGGACACCTCGCCGCCCCGCACCCCCCGGGCCGGCACGATGGTGACCGCCACCCGAACCGTGAGGGGTTCGACGATGCGCACCAAGGGGTGTGGGGAATGCACCGCCACCAGTGACTCCACCGTGCTGCTGGCCGCCGTCACCACCACGGGATCCGAGGTTACCGCCGGCAGGGCGTCCAGCACCAGCCGCGGGCCGCTCACCAGCACCCCAGCGGGCTCCGTGAGCACGTGCCCCACCGTCATCCCCGGCGCGGGGGTCCCGCTGATCGGGGGCCTGACCGGGAGACGGCGGCGCACCACGCGCTCCAGGCGCAGCGGCAGGCGCGAGGGGGAGACCGCCAGGACGTCGATTCCCGCCGGCACCACCACCTGGCGCGTCTCCACGGCAAGGTCGTGGTCCCCCTCGCCTACCCCCCGCAGGTCGATCACCACCCCCACATCGGCGGGGGCCAGGGAGCGCAGGCGGGAGAGCGGGCCTCGCAGGCGCAGGGTGAGGCCGGGTGGGACTTCCGAGGTGATGGCGAGATCCGCGCCGATGTTGACGAAGGTCACCGCCGCGTCCAGCTGCCGCTCGGAGATCCGCTCGCGGCGCTCCAGCGCCGTGGAGTACCAGAGCAGGCAGGCGAACGACAGGGCCACCAGGAACGAAATCGGGTGGCGGGGCCAGAGGCGCATCAGGCTGCCCCCCGCTGCCCGAGCAGGAGTAGCTCCATGAGCAGGTAGCGCAGTTCCTGACTGTCCAGGTTGGCGTGGAGTTGCCCGTTTTCGGCCACCGCCACCGCCCCCCGCTCCTCCGACACCACCACCGCCACCGCGTCGGTCTCTTCGGTAATGCCCAGGGCGGCCCGATGCCGCGAGCCATAGTCCGTCGACAGATCGGGGCGCGTGGACAGCGGCAAGAAGCATCCCGCCGCGACGATGCGATTCCCCTGGATGAGGGCGGCCCCGTCGTGAAGGGGGGTCCCGGGTACGAAGATGTTGACGAGCAAGTCGTAGGACAGCTGGGCATCCAAGGGGATGCCGGTGTCGGCGTAGGTGCGCAGCCCCTCCCCCCGCTCCACGACGATGAGGGCGCCGTGCCGCCGGGCCACGAGGGTGTCGCAGGCCCGCACGATCTCGTTGACCAGCACCTGCCGCGGGGAGAGGGAGGAAAACCAGCGGATGAGGCGGGTGCGACCCACGGCCGCCAGGATGCGACGGATCTCGTGCTGGAACAGTACGATGATTACCAGCGGCAGGTAGAAAAGAACCTCGCGCAGCACGGTGGCGAGGGTGATCAGGTCCAGCGCGACGGCCAGCGCGTAGGTCCCGGTGAGGACCACGATCCCCCACAGCATGGACACCGCCCGCGTGCCGCGCACCGCCAAGAGCGCCAGGTAGAACACCGCGGTGACGACGAGGATGTCCACCACGTCGCGGACTCCCACCTCGACCTGGACCAACTGCCGCAAGGTGTCCAGCAGCGTGCTCACCCCGCCCCCTCGATGGCGGCGACCACGGTGAGGAACTGGACCGTGGCGGCCACGTCGTGGACCCGCACCACCGTGCGCGGCAGCGCGGCGAGCCGGCTCACGGCAGCCAGGGAGCCCGGCAGCCGCGCGTCCACCGGCGCTCCGGTCAGCGCCCCGATGAACGACTTGCGCGAGGCGCCCACCACCACCGGGTAGCCGAGCGCCGCCAGGTCGGCCACGGCCCGCAACAGCCGCAGGTTGCCGTCCACGTCCTTGCCGAAGCCGATGCCGGGGTCAAGGAGGATGCGGTGGCGGGGCACCCCTGCCGCCTCGGCCGCCTGCGCCCGTTCTCCCAGGAACTCATGCACCTCGGCCACCACGTCGCGGTAGCGGGTGTCGGCCTGCATGGTCGCCGGCACGCCGCGCATGTGCATGAGGACGATGGCCGCGCCGTGCCCCGCCACCACCTCCAGCATGCGGGGGTCCCCCGCGGCGCTGACGTCGTTGACAAGGGACGCTCCCGCTGCCAGCGCCGCGTCCGCCACGGAGGCCCGCCGCGTGTCAATGGAGACGAGGGCGGAGGGCTCGCGGCGCAGCACCTCTTCGATGACCGGCAGCACCCGTTCGCGTTCCTCGGCTTCGCTCACGGGCTGCGCGCCGGGCCGCGTGGATTCGCCGCCCACGTCGAGCACATCGGCACCTTCGGACAGCAGTCGGAGGCCGTGCGCCACGGCGTCCTCCAGCGCCAGGTACCGCCCCCCGTCGGAGAACGAATCCGGTGTCACGTTGAGGATCCCCATCACGGCGGGGCGCGGACGCTCCCACAGGCGATCGAGATGGCCCATCATCCCGGGGAAACTGTACCCCAGCGTACCCCCACCCACCAAGGGGCGCGTTCCCCTTGCGGGGGGAGTAGGCATCGGGTTTGCTATTGTATTCGGCTATGTGGAAGGAGGCGCGATGCGGAGCGGACTGACGGCCCTCGCCTGCTGGATCCTGGCCAGCAACGGAATCTCCCAGAGTTTCGAGAGCGAAGCACGGCGCTTCGCCAGCGCCTATCTCCCCCACCGACCAAGCGGGGTCCTGGAAGTGCGCGTGGATCGCAACGGCCTCACGCCCAGCGGGGCCTACCTGGTGATCACCGTGACGCGGCAGCTGGAGGGGGACAGGTCCGCCGACACCCTGACGCTGCTCGTGGATCCGCAGCGGCGCACCGTCGCCGCGGGACTGGTGGCCACCCTGCCGCAGAGCGGCGCGCCGATGACGGCCGACCGTCTCCCAAGGTACGCCGAGCAGGAGCTGCCCCTCGTGCTCACCGAGATGCTCGGCGCGCGCGTGCGGGTGCGGTGGCCGACGGTGCCGGAGCGGCTTTCCGGCGTCGTCCCTCTCACCGCCGAGCTTTCCACCGGGTACGGCTGGTCCAAGTGGCCCCTCTCGCTGTCCGCCGACGGCAAGTACGCGCTGCTGGGCGCCACCTGGCCCCTGGCCCGCGATCCCCGGGCGGTGCGGCGCGAGGTGCTCGCCTCCGAGCTGGTGGAGTGGGACCCGGGGCACGCAGGGGCGCCCCTGCAGTTCATCGAGTTCTCCGATTACGAGTGCCCGGCCTGCAAGCGAGCTTGGAGCACGATCAAGCCGGTGCTGGCGCAGTTCGGCGACAAGCTGCGCCACGGCATGGTGGGCTTCCCCCTGGTACAGAGCCACCCCTGGGCGTTCCGCGCCGCCGTGGCGGGCCGGTGCATCGGCGCCCTCTGGCCCGACCGGCTGCTGGCGTTCAAGGACGAGATGTACCGCCTCCAGGACACCCTCTCCGTGGAGACGCTGGACGAGGCGGTGTTCGGCTTCCTGGTGCAGCAGTCCCTCGACGAGAAGGCCTTCCGGGGCTGCTACCTCAAGGACGCGGCGGTGGATCGGGTCCTCGCCCAGCTCGACCTGGGGCAACGGATCGGGGTCCTGGCCACGCCCTCCTACTTCGTCAACGGCGAGCACGTGAGTCACGGCGACACGCAGGCGCTGGCGGCCCGGTTGCAGGCGATCCTGGACGCCGGCGGCATCCCCGAGAAAGCCCCGTGAGCGCCTCCCCCGCCTCCCGCCCCTGGGGAGGCGGTGCGGCGCCGGCATCAAGCGTCAGCGATGCGGGGGCCCCCTGGCTGCCAGGGGCGCTGCCGGATACACCCGGCCGTGGCGAGCGGCGGTGCGGCTCCCCTACGTGCTGGCCCGGCCAGCTTCGGGCCGGAACCTCGCTGCCACCTGGCGGGCGAGGGCGAAGAAGGCGGCAGCAGCCCGGGAAGCGGGGTCCGCAGCCACGATCGGCGTACCCGCGTCCCCCCCGCTGACGATGGCCGGCTCGATGGGGATTTCGCCGAGGAACGGCACCCCCAGCTGCTCCGCCGTGCGGCGACCGCCGCCGCGCTTGAAGATCTCGCTCTCCTTGCCGCAGTGAGGGCAGAGGAAGCTCGACATGTTCTCCACAATGCCGAACACCGGCACCTTCACCTTCTCGAACATCGCCAGCCCCTTGCGGGCATCGATCAGGGCCACATCCTGGGGGGTGGTGACGATGACCGCCCCGTCCAGCGGGAGTTGCTGGGTTATGGTGAGCTGGGCGTCGCCCGTACCGGGCGGCAGGTCCACCACCAGCACGTCCAGCTCCCCCCACGCCACATCCTCCAGGAACTGCTGGAGCGCCTTCATCACCATGGGGCCGCGCCAGATCACCGGGGTGTCCGGATCGATGAGGAAGCCCAGCGACATGACGTGCACGCCGTTCCCGTCCACGGGGAGGATCTTCTCCTCCTCGTTCACCATGGGCCGGTCGTGGCACCCCATCATCATCGCCTGCGAGGGGCCGTAGATGTCCGCGTCCAGCAGGCCGACCCGGTAGCCCAGCTGCTTCAGCGCGAGCGCCAGGTTGGCAGCCACCGTGGACTTGCCCACCCCCCCCTTGCCCGATGCCACCGCTACCTTGAAGCGCACCCCGGGGAGCGGGTTGGGCGGGGCGGGTACGGCGGTGGCGGGCGGCGTCACCCGCACCTCGAGGTCCACGCTGCCCACCCCCTCCAGGGACGTGAGCACCCGCCGCGCCTCCTGCTCGATCGTCGGGCCCACTTCGGGTTTGGAGCTGGTGAGGGCAATCCGTACCCGCACCGTGCTACCCTTGATCGCCACCTCGCGCACGAACCCGAAGGAAACGATGTCCCGGGACAACCCCGGGAACTTGACCTGCCGCAACGCCTCCCGGACCTGCTGCTCGTCGATCACGCGCACCCTCCTTCTCCCCCGCGAGCGCCAAACCGGCGCCTCGGCCACCCCTGCGCCCTCACCCGCGGCCCAGCCGCTGGCGCACCGCTTCGCTGGCCATCTCCAGGTTCCAGGGGGGATCCCAGACGATCTGAACCGTGACGTCCTCCGCCCCGGTGAGCCGCTTGATGGCCGCCGCGGCATCGTCGCTGATCCGCCGCACCAGCGGACAGCCCTGGGTGGTGAGGGTGAGCTGCACGGTCACGGCCCCCTGCGGGCTCACCTCGACGCCGTACACCAGGCCCAGGTCCACGATGGAAAAGGGGAGTTCCGGGTCCATGACGGTGGCCAGAGCGCTCCACACCTTCTCTTCACTGATCATCCCCACCCCCATCCGGGGCGTGCCGCCCCTTCCCGTCAACACCCTCCTCCTCGCTCCTCGTCCCGCGCAGCACCGCAATGGCGGCCCGGACTTTGGCCATCAACTCCTCCTTGGCGGTCACCCCCAGCCCCTCGGTGGGAATCGGCTCGCCGAAGCGGACGGTGATGGTTCCGGGCCGCAGCAGGTAGGAGAACTTCGGCAAGCAGCGGCGCGGCCCGTCGAGCCCCACCGGGACGATGGGCAGACCCGCCTTGAGGGCGATCAGGAACCCGCCGCGCTGGAACGGCAGCAGCGTGCCGTCGGTGGTGCGCGTCTCCTCCGGGAAGACGAGTACCGAGCGGCCGGCGCGAATCCTCTGGGCGGCCTGCTCGAACGACTTGATGGCCTCGCGCCGGTTCTTGCGGTCCACCGGGATGAACCCCATGGAGGCGATGGCCCACCCGAAGAACGGGATGGAAAAGAGCGACTTCTTGGCCAGGAAGCGCACCTGCACCGGGATGGTGGCCAGCAGCACCGGGATGTCCAGCCACGACTCGTGGTTGGCCATGAACACCACAGCCCGATCGCGGGGGATCCGCGGCGCCCCCTCCACTCGTAGCCGCACGAGAGCGGCGGCCAGGATGATCCGCGCCCACAGGCGCGACCCCTTCAGCGTCCAGTCACCTCGCGGCGGAATGAACCCGACGATGGCGCCGTAGGAGCCGAGGACAACCGTATCCACGACCGCGACGGCCATGGCAAAGAACGTGAGCAGCAAGCGGAGTACCACCATGGGGGGATTGTACCTCCAAGACAGTCTCCCCCACCCACACCCCCAGTTAACAGTTGACAGTTTCCCCCACCCCCCACCCAGCGAACCCACCCACCCGTCGCCCGCTCGCCCGTTCAGGCGTCGTGCGCGCCGGTCGGAAGATCGGCGCGCGCTGGTCCACTGGGTCATGCCCGCGCGCGCTCGGCACCGCCTTGCGGCGGTCGATACGTGTCGTCAGGAGAACATGACAACGTGCGTGCATCGTACATCGCTGCCCGTCGTCGTCATCGTCCTGTTCGCCCTCGTCGCCTTCGCCTGCGGCGGAAACGAGGCGTCGCCCACCGAACACATCGCCGTGGCGAGTTTCACCGTCTCCGTGTCAGGCACGTGCAGCACGTTTATGAGCTTCGCGGTGTTCCTCGACGGCACGCAGATCGACCGCGCGGCGCCGGGCCAGTCGCAGACGTTCACCGCCCCCGCCGGGGAGCACCTCATCACCAGCTGTTAAAAGCCGCTGAAGTCCCACGGAAGAGGGATTGACACACGAGCCACCCCTCCTAGGATCTCTACTTTCGTGGCGGCGGGAAGTGTCGCCGAGCAGAAAGGAGAACGCCTGGACAAGGCGAGGATAACGAAGGGAGTGGCAACCACACTGGCGGCGGCGCTGGTGCTTGCAAGCTTGCCAGTACCGGCAGCGGCTACCCAACGCACAGCGATCGCAGTCGCCGCCAGCGTCGCGGGGGGCGACCAGACGTGGTCGAACGCCTACGGTCATCTTCTCGTGGCGGATATCCTGGTACCCAGTACCGGCCGGCATGAGCGTCGCGTGGTCTTCACCAGCTTTCGCGCGGAGCGCTTCGAGCTGTCCACAGACATGGTGAGTGGTAAGACCGACTTGGTACTACCAAGCGGCTCCGCGTCGTTCCATTTCCTCCCGAATGGCGCGTACCTGCTCCAAGTGAGTGGCACGAGTGGCCCTGTCACGTCTGCTTTCCTCACCAAGGACGGCGCAGTACGGGGAGCTGACGGCGCCAAGATTCGCGCGGCTGTGCAGAGCGCGCTCGCCCCCAGCCGGCAGGTGCTCGACGATCTGGGCAAGTTTCTAGCAGCGGAGGACCTTGACGCTGGCCTGCAGAGTCTCGGCGGTGCGCAGGTCTCCGCCGAATAGAACGTTGGATCGCAGTGCGAAGCCGCGACCGTCAAGGCGGTTGGTTCTGCGTTGGTATGGGCAGGCGCCTGGTATACCGGCAACCTGCTCGGTTTCCTCGGAGCGACTCTCTTGATGATGACCGCAATCGCAGAGGAATGGGAGACCTGCACCAACATTAGCTCGTAGAGAGGGGCTCGTTAGGGAGGAGTCACGCCATGGCATGGAGTCACGTGTACCAATCCCTAGTCTGGACTGCCGCCTTCCCTGCCATCACGGCCTGGCTGGCGTGGGTGGCGCGCGCGCGGAGACGAGGGCTTACGCTGCTGCTCCTCGGGCTGATACTCACGACCGTGAACCAGTGGCGCACGTGGATAAGTACCGGGGCTGATATGCGCTTTTTCTACTTCTCTCCGGTGGCACCGTTGGGCGTCTCGATGGCGCTTGCGTTCGCGCTCTGGCTCGCGGGGGAGTCGCTGCGGAATGACGACCGTGCCCGCAGCACGAAGGCGGAGACGTAGTGCCCAGCTCTGGCGCAGCCGTCAGAGTCGGTCGGAGGCGGTGAGGCGATCGCGGCGGCGGGCGAGCTCGCTCGAGTAACGTAGCCCTAGGGTGTCGGCGTGCACCCGCGCCCAGACGGAGAGCCTCGTCGTTCCGGTCGGCTGGGATCCGGTGGCGAGCAGGCCGCGCACCAGGCCCTTGACCTCGTCGCGGGTCAGGAAGACGTCGCCAACCACGGCGCCGATGACCTTGGCGGCGAGGACGCCCACCGCGGGTGGAACGGAGACGATGCGCCGCCGCTTGGCGAGCAGCGAGGCCGTGACCCGGCCGCCGAAGGGGTTGGCGCGGTTTGGGGAGTTGGCGAGCGTGTGGACGCCCTCGCCCCGCGCGACCAGGCGGGTCGCGATGTAGGAGCCGGTGTAGTTGAAGGCGCCGGTGACGACGTGTCCGCCCATGGCACACGATCGCCCTCTGAGGCAGCATCGAAGGCGGTGCCGTTGCGAGGAGCGAACGCAGTGAGCAACTAGGCGGTCCCGTCGCGCATGAGGGAGATCCCTTCGTCGTCGCGCGCCCATGGCGCGCTCCACCTCGCGATGAGACAGGGCGGCGCGCCTCCTCCTGCTGACAGCCGCTCCTTCGCCGAGGCGGCCTCTGGCCCGCCTCGCTTGCATCGGGGCCACCGCGGGTGCAGCGCGGCGGCGGGGCTCAGGCGGGGACGGTGTTGCCGCTGCTCTGCGGCCGTCCCGGGCCTTTGAGCTGCGGTATCGGAACCCCCGTGTGCTCGGACACCATGGCGTATACCTCGTCCCCCTCCAGCACCTCCCGCTCCAGGAGTGCCGTGGCGATCCGGTCCAGCACCGGCCGGTGGGACGTCAGCAGTTCCTCGGCGCGGCGGTAGGAGCTCTCCACCAGCAGTTTGATCTCGTTGTCGATCTCCACCGCGGTGGCTTCCGAGTAGTCCTGGTGCCTTGCGAACTCCTTGCCCAGGAAGATCGCCTCCTCCCGCTTGCCGAAGGTGAGCGGCCCCATACGCGACATCCCCCACTCGCACACCATCTTGCGCGCCAGCTCCGTGGCCCGCTCCAGGTCGTTGCCGGCACCCGTGGTGATGCGGTCGGGTCCGAACACGATCTGCTCGGCCAGCCGCCCTGCCATGAGCACCACCAGTTCGTCCACGAGGTACGACTTGGGGTGGAGGTAGCGGTCCTCCTCCGGCAGCTGCTGGGTCAGGCCGAGGGCGAGGCCGCGCGGGATGATCGTCACCTTGTGGAGGGGGTCGGCGTTGGGCAGCAGCGCGGCGACCAGGGCGTGCCCCGCCTCGTGGTAGGCCACGATGCGCTTCTCCTCCTCGGAGAGGGCGAGGGAGCGGCGCTCGGTGCCCATCATCACCTTGTCCTTGGCGTACTCGAAATCCTCCATCGTCACGGCGGGCTTGTCGTAGCGCGCCGCCCGCAGCGCCGCCTCGTTCACCAGGTTGGCGAGATCGGCGCCGGAAAAACCGGGGGTGGAGCGGGCCAGCACCGACAGGTCCACGTCCGCCGCCAGCTTGATCTTGGCCGTGTGGACGGCGAGGATCTCCGCACGGCCGTTGAGGTCGGGCCGATTCACCACGATCCGCCGATCGAAGCGGCCCGGGCGCAGCAAGGCGGGATCCAGCACGTCCGGCCGGTTGGTGGCGGCGATGAGGATCACGCCCTCGTTGGACTCGAACCCGTCCATCTCCACGAGGAGCGCGTTCAACGTCTGCTCCCGCTCGTCGTGCCCCCCCCCGAGGCCGGCGCCACGGTGCCGGCCCACGGCGTCGATCTCGTCGATGAAGATGATGCACGGGGCACTCTTCTTCCCCTGCTCGAACAGGTCGCGGACCCGCGACGCGCCCACACCCACGAACATCTCCACGAAGTCCGAGCCGGAGATGGAGAAGAAGGGCACCTCGGCCTCGCCCGCCACCGCCCGCGCCAGGAGCGTCTTGCCCGTCCCCGGCGGTCCCATGAGGAGCACTCCCTTGGGGATCTTGCCGCCCAACTTGGCGAACTTCTGCGGGTCGCGGAGAAATTCGATGATCTCCTGCAGCTCCTCCTTGGCCTCCTCCACGCCGGCCACGTCCTTGAACGTGACCCGCTTCTGGTTCGCCGCCAGGAGCTTGGCGCGCGACTTGCCGAAGGCCAGGGCCTTGTTGCCGCCCGCCTGCATCTGCCTCCAAAACAGGTACCACATGGCCACCAGCAGCAGGAAGGGGAGGGCGGAGACGAGCAGGGTCCAGATGGAGCCCTGCGACGGTTCCTCGGCCTTGATGCTCACCCGGTGCTCCCGCAGCAGGTCCACCAGTCTCTCGTACCCCGGCGAGTAGGTGACGAAGTCGTACGGCTTGCCGCCGAACGGTCGGGGGGACGGCGCGGCTGTGGAGCGGATGAACAGATCGTTGCCGCGGATCAGCACCTCCGCCACCTCGCCGTTCTCCACCTTGGCGAGAAACTCGGAAAAAGTGAGCTCGTGGAGGGCGGCGCGGGTCGTGCTGACCCAATTCCAGAGCAGGATCACCGACACGACGATGACCACGAAGAGGAGGGCATTTCTGACGTTTTGGTTCACGGCCTCTCCAGCCGGGGCCGCCCGCTTGCCGGCGTCCCCCGGTCTCAGACCTCGTCAAGCAGGCAGATGTCGGGAAGATTCCCCCATCGCCCCTGGTACTCCATGCCGTAGCCCACCAGTCGGCCCTCGGGCGTGTCGCTGAAGAGGACGTACTTCGGTGCCAGCGCTACGCGCCGAAGCACCGGCTTGTCGATCACGGCCGCCACTTCGAGGCTTGCCGGGCGCTGCTGCGCCAGGTGGGTGAGGAGGTAGTTCTCGGTCACGCCGGAATGGCAGATGTCCTTGAGGATGATGGCGTGGGCGCCCTGGATGTGCACGTTCGTGGCGTACACCAGCTCGATGACCTCCCCGCGGGGCGCCCCCTCCCGGCTGACGTTGACCAGCTCGAACCGGACCTCCCCCTCGATGGCCCGCAGCAGGTCGGAGAGAAAGACGGCGGCACCTTTGAGGATCCCCACGAGCACCACCTCGCGACCCGCATAGTCCTGGGAGATCTGCTGGCCGACGGCGGCGATGCGAGCGGCAATGGTGTCGCGAGCGATTATCGGTCGAGGCCCTGCCATGGTTCCTCCAACTCCGCCACCACCCCCCCGGCATCACCCTCCCACCCCGGCGCCACACCCACCCCGGGAGCCCAGACCATCGTACCATCCGCCTCCAGTACCGGCCAGCCGCGCCGCCACTCGGCCGGCACCCCGGCGCGTGCCAGGGCCGCCGCCAGGGATGTCCTGGTGGCGGGGAACCGCTCCCCGGCGGCTGGCGAGCGCCAGGCCAGGCGGCTCCCCTCGCACCGCCGCGACAGGAAGACCCGCCAGCCCCAGCGCTGCGGGCGCGAAACCCCCACGCGCGCCTCGAACCCGCCCGGGAGGGTCAGTTCGCAGGGTACGACCACCGCCACCGGCGCGAAGGGAGCGAGGGGCGGCGGCGACAGCAGCAGGAGGCCCGCGCGGCGCCGGATCACCCACCGTCGGCCCAGGTCCACGGCAGCCGGCTGCTCCCCCCCCAGCAGCCGCCGGAACTGGTCCAACTGCGAGCGGGAGGGTGGCTCGGCGAGCGGCAGCCGCGCCGCCAGCGCCAGGAGCCAGCGCCGCTGGAGGGCCGGGGGCAGCGAGCGCACGCCCTCCAGCGGCACCCCCGCCCGCAGGGTGGGGAACGCGCCTCGCTCCGCGAGGAGCGCAGAGAGCGCCTCCTCGTCCTCCGCCAGCATCTCCGCCAGGGCAGCCAGGTGGTCCACGGCGGCCGGCCAGTGGCGGCACAGGGCGGGGAGCAGGTCCTGCCGCACCACCGCGCGGGGGCGGCGCTCCTGCGTATTGCTGGCGTCCTCCCGCCACCCCTGGGCGAGGGCGGCCAGCCACCCCCGCAGCTCCTCCCGACGAAAATCCAACAGCGGCCGGACCACGGCCCCGACTCGCCACCGCACCCCGGCCACACCCCGCGGGCCGGCGCCGCGCAGCACCTTCAGGAGCACCGTCTCGGCCTGATCGTCCCGGGTGTGGGCGGTGGCCACCGCGGCACCATCCACCGTTTGGCGGACCTCCTCCAGCAGCCGGTACCGCTCCTGGCGCCACCACGCCTCGGGTGAGCACCCGCGGGGGGGGCGAGGGTCCATGTGGCGCAGGGCGAAGGGGACCCCCAGCGAGGCCGCGAGGTGCTCGCAGAAGGACCGGTCCGCGTCCGCCTCCTCGCCTCGCAGGTGGTGGTGGATGTGGGCCACCACCGGCGCCACACCCAGCTCCGCTCGAGCGGCCACCAGCAGGCGCAGGAGGGCCACCGAGTCGGAGCCGCCGGACACCCCCACCACCACCCGCTTCCCCAGGAGGTCGGGGAAGTGCCGGCGAAACGCCGCGACGAAGCGGGTACCGAGCATGGTGATGGTGCCGGCGAGTGGAATCGAACCACTGACACGGGGCTTATGAGACCCCTGCTCTACCTCTGAGCTACGCCGGCACATCCGGCCGCTGCATTCTAGCCCCCCGCCGGGTCCGGTCAAGTCGGTTGCAGGCGGCAGTCGGGTCGGCGATACTGAAGGCGTGCCGGAACCGCGCAGCACCGTATGCGCCCGATGCGGGGAGGAGAAACCGACTTGGTGGTTGTCCGTGTGCCCGATCTGCGGCAAGACTGTTTGCCACTCCTGCGCCACCTTTGCGTACGGGCGCTACTTCTGCTGCAACGCTTGCGCCGCGTACTTTTTCCACGGCGACCCGGAGGAGGGGGGTGGAGAGTGAGGGGGGGCTGTGAACCGGGAGGACCCCGGGTGAAGGGGGAGCTGGAACGTGCCGCTGCGGGGGGATGATCTGCTCGCCCTGGCGCAACGGGTCGCCCCCCTGGCGTCGCTGCGGGGTGTCGACGGGTTCCTCCTGTCGAAGGCGCAGGGGTGTCGGGTGTTCGACGCCGAAAACGTGGCGTACCTCGATTTCGTTGGCGGCGGCGGCGCGAATCTCCTGGGCTACGCCAACCAGTACGTGCTCGACGCCATCCGCCGCGCAGCCACTACCAGCCTCGCGGCGGGTTACTCGGCCGTGGCGGAAGTGGAGCTCGCCTCCGCGCTGGAGGAGCTGCTCCCCCACCTCTGCCCCTGGGTCCTGACCGGCTCGGAGGTGGAAGCGTGGGAGCTGGCGCTGCGCTGGTGCCGGCGCAACACCGGCCGCAACCGCATCGTGGTCTTCGACGGCAATCGGCGAGGCGCCATCGAAGCGTTCCAGGTAGCCCCCCTGGGACCACTGGGGATTTCCCAGCCCCTCGTAGCCGGCATCCCCCCCGACGTCTCGCGCCTGCTCCGGGTCGTTCCCTGGGGGGACAGCGGCGCGCTGCGCACCGTCCTGGACGAGGTGGGAGTGGACGTGGCTGCCATCGTCCTGGACCCCCTGGCCAGCCAGTTCGGTGTCGTCCCCCCGGACCGACAATTCTTGGCCGATGTGGAACAGGCGGCGCGGCAGGTCGGCGCGTTCCTGGTCCTGGACGAGACCCTGACCGGTTTCCGGCTGGGCCGCGGGGGAGCGGCGGAACTCTTGAGTCTCGTCCCGGACGTCTCGGTCTTCGGGTCGGTGCTGGGCGGCGGCGTGGCGCAGCTCGGCGCGGTGGCCTGGCGCCGCACGCTCGAGGCGCTCCCCGGCGACGACCTGAGCACCCCGCCTTCCCCCGTGGCCGTGCACGCCGCCACGGCGACCCTCTCGGTGTTGCGCAACGACGCCGTGTACAAGCGGCTGGAGGAGCGGGGAGCCCAGCTCCAGGCTGGCGTGGACGCGCTGGCGGAGAAGTTCGAGCGCCCGCTGCGGATGTCGCGGGTCGGGTCCATTTTCTCCTGTGCCTTCACCCGCCACGCGGTGGTGGACGGCCGTTCCCACGCCCGGGCCGATCACCAGACCTGGCAGCGGTTCCACCACCTGGCGCGCGAAAACGGGCTGCTGCTGCCGGCCCGCTCGTCCCTGCCAGCCTTCGTCTCCCATGCCCACGGCGTCAAAGACATCGAGCAGGCCCTCGCGGCCATGGAAACGGCGCTGCGGCGCATGCAGAAGGAGGACGAGGGCTAGGCGCTCGCCCCGCGGCGGGCCGTCACTGCAGGTAGCCCAGGTTGCGCAGCACGTCGCGCTGCACCTGCTGACTGCGCGCGGAGGGGGCGGCGAGGGGGGGAGGGGGCGGACCGTAGGCCTGCGCGACGCCAGGCAGCCCCGTCACACGCGACAGGTCCCGCCGGGGGGGCGGCAGCCCCAGGGGCGAGGGCAATCCCATCTGGTCCAGCACCGTACCGGCCAGCTCCTCGGCGGCCACGGGCTCGTAGCGGCCGGAAGGGGCCACAGAGGACGCGACGAACGCGGTGCCCCCGTGCCAGGGCGCCCCCACCAGCCACACGCGGTACCCCCGCGAGCGCAGGCCGGCCACCACCGTGTCCACCACCGCCAGGTGCGGCAGTTGCCGCTGCACCAGGGCGAACGGGGTGGCCGCCGGGGCGCGGCGGCGCTCGATGTCGAGGGCGGGGAGGGAGAGCGCCAGCAGGTGTGCCGGGTACACCCCTCCTGCCGTTTCCACCAGGCGCACCGCCAGGGCGTCGCTAGCCGCCGCCGCGTCGGCCGACCCTCCTTGCCAGGCCGCCTCCACGAGGGCGGCCAGTCCCGGCGTGACCGCGTCGCGGCCACAGTCCCCCCCCAACCAGGCCCGCTCGCTCACGATCTCTCCCATCACCCGGCGCACCGGCCAGCTGCCCCACCACCCACCCACCGTCACCGCGGCGCCCGCGCGCGAGGCCATCTCCCACATCGTGGCGCGACGGCGCACCGTGGCGGGCCGGGCGAGGACGCGCGCCGCGCCGAACCACTGGAGGGGAGTTGCCACCGCCAGCCGGCCGACCCGCGACAGCGGCACGCCTTCCTCCATCCCGAAGAGGCGGACCTCCTCCAGCACGGTGATGCCGTGGAGCGGGGGAGGCACGCCGCACGCTACCGTGGTCCAGAAGACCACCGGCAGCTGGGGACGGGGCGGTGCCACTGCCGCCCAACCCCACAGCGTGAGGTCGCGCAGGGCATCGGTACCGACGAGGTCCGCGGCCGCCTCGAGCTCCTCGCGGGCCAGCCCGTCCACCGCCACGATCGCGACCCGCCCCTGCGGCGGCGGGAAGGAGGCTCCTGCCGCCGTCTCCGGTTGGTCCGAACGGTGGGCCAGCGCGAGGACCGCCACCACCCCGCCCAACACCACCACCGGGAAAATCGCCCCTGTGACGCGCCGCCCCGCGGCGGGCGGCGCCGGGAAGGCCAACAGCACCAACAGATGGTGGCGCATCCAGAGCGCGGCTCCCAGTGCCGCCAGCGCCGCGCCCACCACGGCCGGCAGCGTCGTCACGCCCGTGACGGGCGGCCTCCCCATCGCCGCCACAGCGGCCACCGGGCCCGCGCCCGCCACCACCCCCACCGCACTCGCGATGGTTCCCGGCTCCCCCCCCAGCCGCAGCGCGGCGACAGCGAGCCAGCGGCACAGTCCGTACCCTCCGGCCACGGCCACGAGGGCGGCGGGCAGGAAGCCGGCCGCCAGCGGGGGCAAGAAGCCGATCCGCTGCCCGGAAGATCCCACCTCGGCCGCCGCCAGGAGGAGGGCCAGGGCAGCGGCGAAGAGGGCGAGGCGAACGGTGGTGGCCCGCGCCCCCGGCTGGGTGGCCGCCGGGCCGGTGAGGTACCCGCGCCCCGCGAGCTCGCGCCGCGCCCGCTCCAGGCGATCAGGCGGTGCGGTGGCGGACATACTCGGCCAGTTCCGCGAGCCAGTGCGCCGCCGACCCGAGGGGGAGGAGGGCCCGCCGCGCCGCCTGAACGAGCTCGTCGCACAGCGACTCGGCCCCCTCCAGGCCGAACACCGACACGAAAGTGGCCCGCCCCAGCGCCGCGTCCCGGCCCGCCGCCTTCCCCATGGCAGCCGCGTTCCCGCGGGCGTCCAGGAGATCGTCGCTCACCTGGAACGCCAGCCCGAGGTTGCGGGCGTACGCCAGCACAGCCTCCAGCGCCCGGCCGCGGGCACCGGCAGCCACGGCACCCAGCAGCGTCGCGTACTCGAACAGCGCGCCGGTCTTCTGAGCGTGGATGCGCTCCAGCACGTCCAGGCCGCCGCCCCGGCCCGCCAGGGCCAGGTCCGCCACCTGGCCCCGGCACAGCGCCTCGATCACCTCGGCAAAACGCTGCTCCAGCTGGCGGCGGTGGGCCGGCGCCACCCCCGCCGCCGCCAAGGCGCGGGGCAGCAGCGCCTGGGCGCGGGCCAGGAGCGCGAAGGCGGCGAGAATCGCCACGGCCTCGCCGAAGCGGCGGTGCAGCGTGGGCTCCCCCCGACGGACCTCGGCATCGTCCATGCAGGGCAAGTCGTCCAGGGCGAGGGAGGCGGCGTGCACCAGCTCGGGGACGCACGCCACCTCGAGGACCGCCTCGTCCCGCCGGCCGAAGGCCTCCGCCGCCAGGAGCACGAGCGCGGGCCGGAGACGCTTGCCCGGGGAGAGAACAGCCGCCCGCACGGCGGCCGACAGCACGTCCTCCCCACTGCCCTCCGGCGGCAGGTGGTGGGGCAGGCGCCGGTCGACCGCCGCCGCGTACGCCGCAAGCCGCGCCGCGAGGCTGGTGCTAGCTGGAGAAGCTCGAAAGAGCCTCAGCCTCGTTGTCGAAGACATCGAAGACCGTGATGAGTTGCGTCACCTGCAGGATGTCGTTGATCTTGGAGGGCAGGTTGAGCAGCTTCATCGACCCGCCGCGGCGCGCCACCGTGGTGTAGCAGCCCACCATCTCGCCGATCCCCGAGGAATCGATGTGGCTCACCCCTTTGAGGTCGAGAAGGATGTTCGTCCGCCCGTCGGCCAGGGCGGACTCCACCAGACCCCGCATCTGCACGTCTCCAGCCCCAATGGTTATCTTCCCCTCCAGGGCGATCACCCGCACGTTGCCGACATCCCGAACCGTACTCTTCATCACTCCCTCCCGGCATGAAGCCGTTTCACCAGCTCGATGCACGTCCCGCCCCGCTCCCCGGGGCGGAAGCGCACCTCGTCCATGAAGCTGCGCATGTAGAACACGCCTCGCCCGCTCGACCGCAGCAGGTTGTGGGGAGACGTGGGATCCTCCAACTGGCTCGGATCGAACCCCTCGCCCTCGTCCTCGACGCGGATACGCACGTCGCTGCCCGGCTCCACCCGCATCTCCACGAAAACGCGCTTGGTTGCGCTAAGCTTGTTGCCGTGCTTGATGGCGTTCGCTACCGCCTCCCGCATCGCCATGCCGATCCAGTACAGCGTCTCCTCCTCGATGCCGCATTCCCGCCCCAGTTCCAGCAGCATGTGCTCGGCCAGTTCGATGTTCTCGTAGCGCGACTGGAGCGCCATCTGGGCTTGCCGAACCATGCGGGCAAAGTATAGCATCGGCTTCCTTCTCCTTGCCGTCGTGGCCAGCGCTGCCGCCGAGGTTTGCCCGGCGGCCGTGACGACGGTGGCGAGCCGGGTGGCGGCGCTGCGGGGAGTCCCGCCGCCCTTCTCGCCCCCGTGCCGCTTCGTCTCCCAGGAGGCGCTGCGAGAGGAGATCGCCCGCCAACTGCGGCGCAATCTGCCCACCACCCCGGAACTCTTCGTGGAGGCGTTGGTCCGCCTGGGTTTCGTGGCGGGGGAGCCCGACGCGCTCCTGCCGCGCCTCGTGGAGTTTTACCGCCAGCAGGTCCTGGGCTTCTACGAACCGGCGGGCAACCAGCTGGTGGTCGTCCAGGAGGCGGTGGCCGATGCCGGACTGGCGGGCTGGATCTGGGCGCACGAGCTGGAGCACGCCGTCCAGGAGGCGCGGTTTCGCCTCCCCTCCCGGCTGCTGGCGATGCGCGCCAACGCCGACCGGCAGCGGGCCGCCTCGGCCATCGCCGAGGGGGACGCGCTCCTGGTCATGCTCCTCCTCGGTGCGCCGGCACAGGCAGGGGGCGACCCCCTCGCCCTCGCGGCCGAGGGCCTGTCGAGGCAAATGGCGGCGCAGGTGGGGGGGGCGGACATGCCTGAGTACTTCGTTCGGGAGATTCTCTTCCCGTACGCGACCGGCTTCGCGACCGTGCTCGCCGCCTACCGCCGCGGCGGCTGGGAGGCTGTGGACCGCCTCCTGGCCTCCCCCCCCGCCAGCACCGCCGAGCTGCTGCACCCCGAGCGGCCGCCCAGCCCCGGCCTGGGGGATGAGGTGCTGCCCCCGCCACCGGCCGGCACCGAAGTGGTCCTCACCGACACCTTGGGGGAGTGGGGGCTGTCCGCCTGGCTCGCCCCCCGCCTGGGGGACGAAGAGGCGGCGCGAGTGGCAGCCGCCTGGCGGGGAGACCGTCTCCTCCTGCTGCGGCAGCGCCACCGGCCGGACCACTGGGCCCTCGCGCTGGAGGTGGCCTGTGCCGACGAGGCGGCGTGCACCCGCCTGCAGCAGGCGCTCCAGGCGCAGGCACCAGTCCTTCTCGCCAGGCTCGCCCCGGAGCCCCCCACGCTGCTCTGGCAGCGAGCCGGCACCCGCTTCGGCCTGCGGGCCGCCTGGCCCCCCGCCACCAGCCCCCCGCCCCCGGCGGCACCCCCACCCCGCCAGGGCGACTAGCGCCGGGCGGCGGAGGCGGGCGGGACCACGGTTGCCTTGGTGATGATCACCGGCTCGCGCGGCACATCCCCCGGGAACGGCCCGCCGGGCCCGGTGGGGACGGCGGCGATGGCGTCCACCACCTCCATCCCGGCCACCACCCGCGCGAACACGCAGTAGCCGATCCCTGTCGGCGAGGGGTCGCGGTGGTCGAGAAAGGAGTTGTTTTTCAGGTTGATGTAGAACTGCGAGGTGGCCGAGTTCGGGTCCGGGGTCCGGGCCATGGCCACCGTGCCCCGCTCGTTCTTGAGGCCGTTGGCCGCCTCGTTGGGGATGGGGGGCCGGGTGGGCTTGTGCTGGAACGCCGCGGTGAAGCCACCCCCCTGGACCACGAAACCGGGGATCACGCGGTGAAAGATGGTTCCGTCGTAGTGCCCGGCCTGCACGTACGCCAGGAAGTTGGCCACCGTCTTGGGGGCCCGGTCGTCCTCCAGCTCGAGTTCGATCACCCCCTTGGTGGTCTCCAGCCGGACCCGGGTCCCGGCGGTGGCCAGCGCTGCCGAACCCAGCAGGCAGAGCGCCAGCGTCGCGTTGAAGGCGGTGTGGAACATGGCCATCTCCTTAACTCTCAGGAACGCCCCCGCACGCTCGTGAGTCCGAAGCGCGGCACGGCTCGTTCGTTGTCCATCTCGATCTTGAGCAGGTAGCGGCCGCCACCGCTCAGGTTGACGGGGAGCGCCTCCTCGCCCAAGAGCCCACCCTCGCCGCCGCGCAGGCGCACGATGAGGGTCCGCGCGCCGGCGGGCAGCGCGATGGCATCCTGGAAGATGCCGGTGGCGCGCCGGCGCACCCCCAGAAAACCCTTGGTCGAAAAATCGAAGGGCTTGCGGAGCAGCACCGTGCCCCCTTCCTCCAGCTCCACGACCCCCGCCGAAATCGGGGAGTTGAAGTAGATCTCCAGCCGCGCGTCCCCCACCGGCGCCGGGGTGGGGGTGGGAGCCTGGAAGCCCACCGCTCGCGGCTCCGTCCTCCCCCGCGGCAGACGCGCGCGCTCCCGGGCCAGCTCCAGGTACTCGCGGGCCAGGGGATCGTCCGGGAGGATCTCCAGAACCCCTTCGAAACGCGCCTGGGCCGCCCGCCAGTTACCATCCCGCAGCAGCTCTTTGCCCTCGTTCAGGAGGCGCTGCGCGGACGCGTTGCGGGCCAACGCCGCGGCCTGCTCCTCCCGCAGTCGCTGCGCCGCCAGCTTCAGGCGGCGCGCCACCGGGCTGTGGGGCGCCTGATCCCACACCGGCGCCAGCAGGCGTTCGGCTTCCCCCGCGTTGCCCGCGGCCAGACTTGCCGCTGCCTTCCGCTGCGCGGCCGCCACCGCGTGACGGCGCGACGCTTCGCCCGGGTCCGGCCCGCCGTAGGGGCCTCGGTCCACGCTGGTGGCGAGCAAGCCGATCACCACCGCCGGCGGCAGCACCGCCGCGGCGAGAGAAATCACCACCCAGCGCGGGGTGATCGGCAGTCGCCACACGCTCGGCTGGGACGGCTCGGTGCGTTCCACGGCCGTGGCCCGCGTGGCGGTGGGCCCCCCCGTCATGGACTCGGCCTCGGTGACCGGAGGCGCCTGCGTCGCCGCGAGGGTCAACTGCGTGGCGTTGCCGCTCCCCACTCCCAGAAGGATGCGCCGCAGCACGTCCAACGCCCGGGCCACCTCGGCGCCGCGGCCGTACCGCTGCCCCGGCTCCTTCTCCAGCATCTTGAGGATGATGGGGTTGAAGGAGGGGGGAACCCCCGGGCGCAACTGGGAGGGGATGGGCGCCGGCTCGTGCACGATCTTGTACGTGACTTCCGTGAGCGACTCGCCCGCGAAGGGGCGGGTGCCGGTCAACAGTTCGAAGAGCACGACCCCCAGCGAGAAGAGGTCGCTCGTCCCGTCCACCTTGGCACCGGTCACCTGCTCGGGGGACATGTAGTTGGGCGTGCCGATGAACTGGCCGGCGGTGGTGAGGTTGGAGGATTCCAGGCGCGCAATACCGAAGTCGGTGATCTTGGCGCTCCCCTGGGGGGTGATGATGATGTTGGCCGGCTTGATGTCCCGGTGCACCACGCCCTTCGAGTGGGCGTAATCCAAGGCACTGGCCAGCGCCGCACCGATGCGGGCAATGTCGCTGTAGGCGAAGGGGTGGCCCGACTTCATGAGCTCGCGCAGGCTCTTGCCCTCGATGTACTCCATGGCGATGTAGGACAGCCCCGTGGCCTCGTCCACCCCCGCGTCGTGGACGGTGACGATACCGGGGTGGTTGAGGATCCCCGCCGCCTGGGCCTCGCGGAGGAAGCGCTGGCGGAACTCCTCCGCCTCTTCCGCATCGGTGGGCGGCCGCAAGGTCTTGAGGGCAACGCGCCGCCCGATGACGGGATCGCGCGCCAGGTACACCACGCCCATCGCACCCTTGCCCAGCAGGCGCTCGATCACGTACCGGCCGATCCGGGTCGGTTCCATACGACCCCTCTAGGTTACCTCAACTGCGGTGGCGGGAACGTTGCCTCCGGCCGGGGCGGGGGGGACGCGGTGGGGGCGGGGAGGAAGACCACCGTCTCCTCGGGCGACACCACGCCCAGGTACTCCCGGGCCGCCCGCTCGCGGGCCGCCGCGTCCCGGCGCAGGGCTTCGATCTGGCGGGCGAGCGCCCGGTTGCGGCGCTCCAACTCGGCTCGCCGCGCCTCCAGTTGCTCGAGCGCCGCCTGCGCCTCCCGCACGCTGCGCACGCCGCTCCACCACCCCCACAGGGAGATGCCGACCAGGGCTGCGCCGGCGGCGAGAACGGCTCGGGAAGTGGCCTTCATCCGGTCAGCAACGGCGCCCGGCCCGCGTAGCGAGCCGATTCCCCCAGTTCCTCCGCAATGCGCAGCAGACGGTTGTACTTGGCGATCCGCTCCCCGCGCGACCCCGAACCGGTCTTGATGAGACCACAGCCGCACGCGACGGCGAGGTCGGCGATGGTGGTGTCCTCGGTCTCGCCGGAGCGGTGCGAGATCATGGCTCGCCAGCCGTGGTGGAGAGCCAGGTTGGTGGCGGCCTGGGTCTCGGAAACGGTGCCGATCTGGTTGAGCTTGATGAGCACCGCGTTGGCGATCCGCTCTTCGATCCCGCGCGCGATGAGCGTGGGGTTCGTCACGAAGATGTCGTCCCCCACCAGGAGGACCCGCTCCCCGAGCCGGTTGCGCAACTCCTTCCACCCCTCCCAGTCGTCCTCCGCGAGACCGTCTTCGATGAGGACGATGGGAAAGGCCTCCAACCACTCCTCGTACAGGTTGACCAGGTCGGCGGCCGCCAACCCGTGCCGCCCCTCCCCGGGCAGGAAGTAGCCGTCCCCGGTGCGCAGTTCGCTGGCCGCCGCGTCGATGGCGATGGCCACGTGCCGGCCCGGCTCGTAGCCCGCGTCGGCAATCGCCTGGACCAGGAACTCCAGGGCTGCCCGGTTGTGCGGCAGGTTGGGGGCGAACCCCCCCTCGTCGCCGACGGCGGTGACGTGCTGGCCCGCCTTGAGCCGCTCCTTCAGGGCGTGGAACACCTCCACGCCGGCGCGCAGCGCCTCGGCAAAGCTGTCAAACCCCACCGGAACCACCATGAACTCCTGGATATCGAGCGAGTTGTCGGCGTGAGCGCCGCCGTTGATGAGGTTCATGCAGGGGACCGGGAGGACGTGGGCCGAGGTCCCCCCCAGGTAGCGGTAGAGGGGCAGACCGCACTGCTCGGCAGCGGCCCGCGCCACCGCCATGGAGGCAGCGAGCATCGCGTTGGCGCCGAGCCGGCTCTTGTCGGCGGTGCCGTCGAGCCGGATGAGGGCCCCGTCGATCCCCTGCTGATCCCGGGCGTCGCGGCCGATGAGGCAATCGGCGATTTCCCCGTTCACGTTGGCCACCGCCCGCAGCACCCCCTTGCCCTTGAAGCGCGCCCGATCCCCGTCCCGCAGCTCCAGCGCTTCCCGACTGCCGGTGGACGCACCGGAGGGCACCACCGCTCGGCCGACCGCCCCGCCCGACAGCACCACCTCCGCCTCCACCGTGGGGTTCCCGCGGGAATCCAGGAGCTCTCGTCCCACCACCGCTTCGATCTCAAACATGGTCGCTCCCCTCCTCGGCCGCCTGCAGCAGCCGCCGCGCGTGGCGGAGGAGCCACCGCAACTTGGCGGCCGATGTGCTCTCGGCGTAGATGCGCACCCTGGGTTCCGTTCCCGCCGCGCGCAGCAACACCCAACTCTCCCCCTCCAACTCCAGGAGCAGCCCGTCGCGGCGATCCTCCCGCCGCACACGCAGCCCCGCGAACTCCGCGTATCGCCGCCCGCAGATGGCGGCCAGCGCGTCGCTGGTGCGCTCGCGCCAGGGCAGCTGCACCCGCCCCGAGAGGAGCGTGCCGTGCCGCTGGAACAGCTGCCGCACCAGCTCCCGCACCCCGGCGCGGCGCACCGCCACCACCTCGGCCAGGAGCAGCGCGGCGAAGATCCCGTCCCGCTCCGGCAGGTGGGCCGCCACCCCCAGGCCGGCGGACTCCTCCACCGCCACCGCCAACTCCCCCGACACCAGCTGGGGGCCGAAGTGTCCGAACCCCACGGGCGTCTCCACCACGTCGCAGCCGGCCGCTCGCGCCACCCGATCGATGAGCCGGGTCGTGCCCACGGTGCGACCCACGCCGCCGCGGACGCTACGGTGGGTGAGCAGGTGGTCCACGATCAGGGTCAGGGCCAGGTTGGGGGCGAGCACGCGGCAGTGGCCGTCGATCACCCCGAACCGGTCCCCGTCGCCGTCCGTAGCCAACCCCAGGTGGGCCCCGGTGGCGCGGACGCGCTCCCGCAACGCCGCCAAGTTGGGCGGGGAGCAGTCCGGCGCCCAGCCGCCAAAGTAGGGATCCTTGGTGGTGTGGAGGACGTGGGTCGTCACCCCGTGCTGGAGCAGGATGCGGTCGAGGAACTCCCGCGCCGAACCGTAGAGCGGATCCACCACCAGCGAGAGCCCGGCCGCCTGCACCGCCTCCCAGTCAATGTCCCGCTCCAACAGCGCCAGGTACGCGGCGGTGAAGTCCGCCGTCCCGTCCAGCTCGCGCTGCGGCACGTAGAAGTCTGCCACGCTGGCCGATCGGCGCTGGCACTCCGCCTCGATTTCGTCGGTGAGTTCGCGGGGCAACTGGGCGCCGGAGGCGGCGTAGAGCTTCAAGCCGTTGTACTCTGGAGCGTTGTGGGAGCCGGTGAAGAGCACGCCGAGGGTGGCGCCGCGGGTGCGCACCGCGTGGGCCAGACACGGCACGGGGAGGTCCCGCTCGGAGAGAATGGTGCGCACCCCGTGGTGGGTGAAGAGGTCCACCGCCTCGCGGGCGAACTTCTCCGACAGCAGGCGGGTGTCGTAGGAGACCAGCACCTCGCCGATGGGACCGCGCCGCTGCAGCACCGCCAGCGTCGCCTCGAGGACGAGGCGCACGTTGCGGAAGGTGAACACCTGCCCCACCACCCCCCGCCAGCCCGAGGTGCCAAAGCGGATCATCGCGCCCCGGCAGGAGGCTACCACACCACCCCGGCCTGCGGCACCCTTCGCGCCGCCGCCGCGTCCGGCGCCGCGGCAGCCGATCCCGACGCGACCGCAGCTCGGGTCGGCCGATAATGAAGCGACCGTCCCGGCTCGCGCCGGGGGAGGGAAGTCATTCGTCCATGACGAGACCGATCTATCTGGACTACAACGCCACCACCCCCGTGGATCCGCGGGTCGTGGAGGCCATGCTGCCCTGCTTCACGGAGCACTTCGGCAACCCCGCCTCGCGGACCCACGCCTACGGGTGGGCCGCAGCGGCGCTGGTGGACGACGCCCGCCGCCGCATCGCCACGGCGCTGGGGGTCCAGCCGGAGGAGGTGATCTTCACCTCCGGGGCCACGGAGGCCAACAACCTGGCGCTCAAAGGGGCCGCTCTCGCGCGGGCGCGGCGCGGGCAGCACCTCGTCACCTGCGCCACCGAACACAAGGCGGTGCTCGACCCCTGTCGGGCCTTGGCAGCGCAGGGTTTCTCCCTCACGGTGCTGCCCGTCGACCGGTTCGGGAGGGTGGAGCCGCAGCGGGTCCTGGAGGCGCTGCGCGACGACACCATCCTCGTCTCGGTGATGCTCGCCAACAACGAGATCGGCACGCTGCAGCCGGTGGCGGACATCGCCCCGCTCTGCCGCGCACGCGGTGTCCTCCTGCACTGCGATGCCACCCAGGCGGTGGGGAAGATCGCCGTGGACGCGGCGGCCCTCGGCGTGGATCTGCTCTCCCTGTCGGCCCACAAGTTCTACGGGCCCAAGGGAGTGGGCGTCCTCGTCGTGCGGCAGCGGCGGCCGCGGGGGGCCTTGGTGCCGCTCTTGGACGGCGGCGGGCACGAGCAGGGGCTGCGCTCCGGCACCCTCAACGTCCCGGGCATCGTCGGGTGTGCCCGGGCACTGGAGCTGGCCGTGGCCGACTGCGAGCGCGAGGCGCAGCGCCTGCGCACCCTGCGCGACCGGCTCCGCGACGGCATCCTGGGCGCCCTGGAGGGGGTGGTGGAGAACGGCCATCCCAGCGAGCGGCTCCCCAACACGTTGAGCCTCTCCTTCGAGGGGGTGGACGGGGCCGCGCTCCTGGTGGGGCTGCGGGAGCTGGCGGTTTCCTCCGGCTCCGCCTGCACGTCGGCCGATCCCCGCCCCTCGCACGTGCTGGAGGCGCTCGGGCTCCCGCGCCGCCTCGCCGACGCCACCGTCCGCTTCTCGCTGGGACGCCCCACCACCCAAGAAGAGGTGGCGGCGGCCGTGGACATCGTCGTGCGCCAGGTGCAGCAGCTGCGGAGGGCCGCGGCGCGCCGCTAGGGGCCGCCACCCATGGCAGCGATGGGTTCCGTTCCGAGCGCGCAGCCCCCCGCGAGGAGGGATGGGCCGAACCCCATCGCGGAGGCGATCGAGCGGCTGCGCCAACGTCTCGCCCCTGCCCCGGGGGGGCGGGTGGTGGCGGGCATCTGCCCCGGCGCCCGGGCGCTGGCGGTGGCAGCGCTCCTGGGCGAACAGCCAGCCCTCGTGGTGGTGCCGACGGCGGCCGACGCCGAAGCGCTGGCGGCGGGCCTGGAGCTATTGGTACCCCATATCCCCGCTGTTCTGCTCCCGGTGGAGCTGGCCCAGGGCGCGGCGGCCCGCCCCGTCGGCCTGGGGGCCACCTCCGCGGCCGTGGCCGCCCTGCTCCGCTGGGCACGCGGCGAGGCGCGGATCGTGGTGGTCCCGGCGCCGCTGCTGCCCCACCCACTGCCGCGACCGGGTGCCCTGGCCGCGCGGACGGCGCACCTTTCGGTGGGTCACCGGCTGGATATCGCGCGCTTCACCGACCACCTGCTGGCCACCGGCTACCGCCGCGTGGAGGTGGTGGAGGAGGCGGGGGAGTTCGCGCTCCGCGGCCACGTGCTCGACTTGGGCTGCCCCGAGGCGTTCTACCGCCTCGTTTTGGACGTGGACTCCATCGAGGAGATCCGCAGCTTCGAGCCGGCGACCCAGCGCTCCGTGGCCACCGTCGAGGCGATCACCGTGCCGCCCCTCACCCTCTTCGAACTCGACGCCGCCACCTGCCACGCTCTGGCCGCGCGGCTGGAGGGGATGGGGCTCTTGGCCGCGGCGGCCGCGGTGCGTGACGGGCGCGGCAGGGAGTCCTGGGCGGCGCTGGCCGGCTGGGTGGAGGATGCGATCCGGCCGTGGGAGCTCGCTGGGCACCGCATCGTGTGCGAAATGGAACAGGTGCGGGCGGAGCTGCATCGCAGCCTGGCCACGGGCACCCGGCCGCGAGGGAGCGCCGATGCCGAGCTCCTCCTCCCCGCACCGGCGGAGTGGCTCGCCCCCCCCTCCGGGTGTCTCGACGCCCTGGCTGGCGCGGACCGGGTGGAGGAGCTGGTGGTGGACGAAGGGGGCGAGCCGGTGCGCGTCACCACCGCGCCCACGCCGCTGCTGGCCAGCCGCCCGCAGGGGCTGCTGGAAGAGGTGCGGCGCGGGGTGGCGGAGCGGCTCGCACAGGTCCTCCTGGCCGCGAGCCGAGGCGAGGCGCAGCGCCTGGCACACCTGCTGGCCGAGTTGGACCCGCCGCCGATCCAGGGTTTCCCCACCCCCGCAGCGGTGGGGATCGTGCCGGGCCGCCTGCCGCACGGGTTCCGCTTCCCGGAAGGGCGGCTCGTGGTGTTCGGCCGCGCCGACCTCACGGCGTTGCCGGCGCCGGCGCGCACCCCCCGGTCGCTGGCGCGCGTGCTGTCGGCCATGCGCGATCTCAAGGCGGGCGACTACGTGGTCCACGCCCACCACGGCATCGGCCGCTTCCTGGGCGTGCGCACCCTCCAGCTCGACGGCGAGCAGCACGAGGTGGTGGAGATCGAGTTTGCCGGTGGCGGCAAGCTCTTCGTGCCGCTGGAGCGGGCCGACGTGCTGGAAAAGCATTCGGGCGGCGAGGGGAGTCCGCCCCCCTTGGACCGTCTCGGCGGCGCCTCCTGGGCGCGCACCAAGGCGCGGGTCAAGAAGGCCATCAAGGAGATGGCCCGCGAGCTGCTGGCGCTGCAGGCCGAGCGCGAAGTGGGCGAGGGCTTCGCCTTCTCCAAGGACTCCCCCTGGCAGCGCGAGTTTGAGGAGGCCTTCGAGTACGAGCTGACGCCGGACCAGGAAACGGCGGTCGCCGAGGTGAAGCGGGCCATGGAGTCGCGCCGCCCCATGGACCACCTCCTGGTGGGCGACGTGGGCTACGGGAAGACCGAGGTGGCGATGCGGGCCGCCTTCAAGGCGGTCATGGACGGCAAGCAGGTGGCGCTCCTCGCCCCCACCACCGTCTTAGCCGAGCAGCACTACCGCACCTTCGCCCGGCGTTTCGCTGGCTTTCCCGTGGAGATCCGCCGCCTGTCGCGGGCGCTGGACCGCGAGGAGCGGCGGGAAACGCTGCGCCGGCTGCGCGAGGGGACGGTGGACATCGTCATCGGCACCCACCGGCTGCTGGGCAAGGACGTGGCCTTCCGCGATCTGGGCCTGGTCATCGTTGACGAGGAACAGCGTTTCGGCGTCGCCCAGAAGGAGCGGCTCAAGGCCTGGAAGACTACGGTGGACGTGCTCTCCCTCTCCGCCACGCCCATCCCCAGGACCCTGAACCTGGGGCTGTTGGGGCTGCGCGAGGTATCGGTCATCGAGACCCCGCCCCGCGACCGCCTGGCGGTGGAGACGCACGTCCTGCCCTTTCGCCGCGAGGTGGTGCGGGAGGCGATCCGCACCGAGCTGGCGCGCGGCGGCCAGGTGTACGTGGTGCACAACCGGGTCGCGTCGATTCCCGCCATGGCCGCGCTGTTGCGGGAAATCGTGCCCGAGGCGCGGCTGGCGGTGGCGCACGGGCAGATGGATGCGGCCGCCCTGGAGCGGGCCATGGACGCCTTCATCGAGGGGCGGGCCGACGTGCTCCTGGCCACCTCCATCGTCGAGAACGGCCTCGACATCCCCAACGCCAACACGCTGATCGTCAACCGCGCCGACCGCTTCGGCCTGGCGCAGCTCTACCAGCTGCGGGGCCGGGTGGGACGCTCCGATCGCCTCGCCTTCGCCTACCTCCTGGTCCCACCCGAAAGGTCCCTCTCGCTCACCGCCCGCCAGCGGCTCGCGGCGATCCTGGAGTTCGCCGAGCTGGGGGCAGGTTTCCGAATTGCCGCGCGGGATCTGGAGATCCGCGGTGCCGGCAACCTCCTCGGCGCCGAGCAGCACGGCCACCTGCGGGCGGTGGGCTACGAGACCTACTGCCTCTTGCTGGAGGAGGCGGTACGGGAGCTGCGCGGCGAGGCGGCACCACCCCCCACCCCCACCGTGGAGCTGCGCCTCGGTCTCGACTTGCGGCTGCCGGAGGCGTACATCGCCGAGGAGACCCTGCGCCTCACGGTCTACCGCCAGATCGCCGCCAGCGAGTCGGAGGAGGAGCTCGACCGCCTTCTGGCCGAGTTCGCAGACCGCTTCGGCGCCGCCCCGCTGCAGCTCGCCCACCTGGCCCTGCACCAGCGCCTGCGCCGCCGGGCGGAACGGGCCGGCGTGGTGCGGATCCGGCGCACCAGCGCGGGGTTCGAGTTGAGGGTGGACCCCGCCCATCCCCAGGCGCACGCCACGGCGCTGGCACTGGCGGCGGCGCAACCGGGCAGCCACGTGGCCCCCGACGGCCGGGTCGTGCTCCCCGTGGGGGGGGCCCCCGCCGAGGCTGCCGAGGCTCTGCTGCGCCTCCTCCCCTAGTGGAGGCCCTTACGGCGCGGGGGCTTGCGGGTCGAGCCCGTGCTGGCGCAGCAGTGTCAGCAACTTGGCGGCCTCCTGGTTGGCGGGCTCGATGGCCAGAGCCCGCTTCAAGGCGGCGGCGGTGGCCGCGTAGTCGCGCTTGAAGAAGTAGGCGCGGGCGAAGGCGAGGTGCAGCGGCGCCGTGTTCATCCCCAGCTCGGAAGCCTTCGTGAACGCCGCCAGCGCCTCGTCCACTCGCCCCTGCACGCCCAGCACCATGCCCAGGTTGAAGTAGGCATCCGGCTGCTTGGGCGAACGGGCGATGGACTGCCGCAGCGACGCCTCCGCCTCCCGGTTCTTGCCCAGCTCCGCCTGACAAACCCCCAGGTTGAAGAGCACCCCCGCGTTGCCGGGATCGGCGGCGACCACCTTCGCGAGCACCGGCTCGGCCACCTCCGCCCAGCCGACGCTCAGCGCCACGGCGGTGAGCCTGTTGAGGGCATCGAGCGAGGTGCCGGCCGCGGCAAAGGCGGCGCGGAGAACCTCCTTCGCCTCCTCCTCCCGCCGCTGCTGGCGCAAAACCTCGATCAACCCCTGGATGGCGCCACCCTCCACCGGGTCGATGGCCAGGGCCCGTCGGTACGCCTCGATGGCCCGTGCCGGCTCATCCTGCGCCTGGTAGAGGCGGCCCCAGGCGGCGTGGTACGCCGCCTCCTGCCCCCGGAACCGCTCCAGCCGCTGGAGCACCTCGGCCGCCTCGCCCAAGCGGCGGCACTTGGCCGCTTGCTCCACCATGGCCAGGAAGGCCTCCGCCGGCATCTGGGGGGTGCGCGTGAGGCCGGTGGCCAGGTAGTGGAACGCCTGCTCGTGATCCCCCTGGGTGGAAAAGATGCCGGCCAGGCCCTGATAGGCGGCAGCGTACGTGGGGGCGAGGGCAATGGCCTCCAAATACTTGGCCTTCGCCTCCTCCAGCCGCCCCTCCTTGCGCAGGCTCGTTGCCAGGTTGCCGAGCTGCGTCACCTGCACGCTGGTGGCAGCGGGGGGGGTGGCTGCGGGAGGAGTCTCGGTGCCGCCGGGGGTCGCGGCGCTCGGCGCTGGGCGTTCACCCTCGATGACCCCCGGCGAGATGTAGCCCAGGGCCGCCAGCTCCCGCATCCGTTCCCGGTCGGCTGCCGCGGAGCGTTGGATGGCCGTGGGTTTGATGCGGGGCAGCGCCTCGAAGGAGGCGATGGTGGCGGCCGGCCTGGCGCGGAGGTCCGCGGGCAGCACGGCGGTGAGCACCTTGCCCGGCAGGTCGCGCGGCACGGGCAAGCCCAGCAAGGCGAGGATGGTGGGCGTGATGTCGTACATCGTCACCTCGCCCAGCTCGGCCTTCGGCACGCCGCCGCCGGCCACCACGATCATCCCCAGCTCGCGGTGCCACTGGGGCGCGCCCGTGGTCCAGTCGAAGGGGTCGCTGTCGGGGCGCAGCTCGCCGGTGTAGAAGCCGTGGTCCGAGAGGATCATGACCGAGTCTTCCGGGCGCAGCTTGGCCACCAGCTGGCCCAGCAGCTCGTCCATCCACACGTAGTACTCCGGCATCGCCCGCCCGAAGCGGCGCACGTCCTCCTCGGACACCTTGGGAAGGCGCGGCGGGAGGAACTGGGCGAAGAGGTGGCCGATGGTGTCGGTGCCCTCGAAGTAGAAGAGCGACAGCTCGGCAGGGTCCTGGAGAAAGTCCAGCGCGATCGCCTGATACGTCCGCGTGGCGGCCAGTACTTTTCGCAGATGGTTGATCCGGTTTTCCTGGCGGCGATCGGGGGGAAGCGAATCCCAGGCCTGTTGGTACTCCGCCTCCGAGATGTCGATGAAGCGCCGCACCTCCTCGAAGGTGATGTCGTCGGCGTGGACGATCATTTTCTCGATGCGGGGCCACAGCTCCGGCGGGTGGACCTTGCCATCGTTGGCGCTGCCCCCCTCTACGCCAAAGAGCTGGTAGGCTACCCGCTCCGTCACCATGCGGCCGAGGATCGGCTCGGCCGGCCAGGTGGCCCACCAGCCGATCACGTCGGTGCGCTTCCCCAGCGCCGTGAGGGCGGTCCAGAGGGCATGCACCTTGCGGTAATCGGAGCTGATGGGGACCCGTTTGCCCGCGGCGTCCACGATCAGGAAGTCGGCGATGCCGTGCTCGGCCACCCGTTTGCCCGTGGCGAAGGTGGTCCAGATCAGCGGGGACAGGAGCGGCGGGTCGGGGCGCAGGGAGCCGCGGGCGCCGCGCGCGACGAGTCGCGCCAGGTTCGGCATCCGCCCGGCGCGGATCAGCGGGTCCAGCAGCTGCCAGTCCGCGGCATCCCACCCCACCACCAGCAGACGGCGGTTCGTCTCCTGGGCGAGTTGCACCGCCTCGCGGCGGGCCAATGCCGCCGCCGCCGGGTTTTCCTCCTGCGGGACCTGGACCTCGAGCCCCTCTACGCGGGCTCCGGCGGCTTCCAGCTCGGCGCGCAGGCGGCTGACCACCCCCGCCGAGTCTGCCCCCAACAGGGCCCCGCCCTGCCCCTCCCGGAGACCCTTCTCGAGGCTGCCCTGGGCGAGGGCGAACACGCCGTCGAGGAAGGGCTTCCAGCCGGCGGCGCGAAACCACGGCTCGGCGCGGGCAGGATCCAGGGCGAAGCGTCCCGCCACCTGCACCCGCAGCGTGGCCCCTTCCCGCGTCTGGACCGCGACCTGCTGCGTGGCGGCCACCGGTTCGATGGGCACCCGCAGGGCTGTTCCCCCCAGGGGGAGCCGCCAGTGCCACCCCGGCAGGAAGAGCGCCACGCCCCCCCGCTGCCGCACCACCACCGCCTCGCCGGGGGCGACGCGGAACACTCCCAGCACCAGGGTGAGGACGAGCAGTGCGCCGGCAACGAGCGCTGCTGCGAGGACGCGTCGGGAACGGACAGTCTCTCCCATGAGACGTCACCATAGGGGGAGACCGCCCACCGGTCAAGCCGCGAGGTCGAAGAGCACGAGGCGCTCTGGGAAGCCCCTGTCCGGCGCGAGGGCCCGGTTTGCCGGTGGCGCTGTCGTCTTTTCCGTTCTCGCCCTCTCCTCGCCCAAGAGGTGGCGCGCCTGGTTGTTCATGTCTCGGCGAAGCAGGCAATGACCGCGAGGAGAACGACGCCGCTACCCGAACGTCACCGCACCACCACCAGGAGCTGGCCCCCCTCCACCGTGCCGCCGGGGGACACCAACACCGACTCCACGGTGCCCTCGCCCTCGGCACAGATCTGGTTCTCCATCTTCATCGCTTCCAGAACCACCACCGGCTGGCCCGCCCGCACCGCCGCGCCGGCGCTCACCAGTACCGCCACCACCTTGCCGGGGATGGGGGCGCGGACCTCCTGCGGCCCGGCGCCTGCCCCGCTGGCCGGCGTCACTTCCTTTTCCAGGGGATCGCGCAGGTGGACCTCGAAATCCCGGTCGCCCAGCGAGACCCGGAAGCGGGTGGCGCCCAGTTTCTGACTCGCCACCGCCCAGCTCCGGCCGTCGCTGGCCACGAGGGAGAACATGTCGGGGCCGGCGGTGACCATCTCCACGGCGTGCTGGCGGCCGTCCAGCTCCACCTCGAACTGTTCCCCCACGCGGCGCACCGACACTTCCAGGCGCTGGCCGCCCCGATCCACCCACCACCTCACGGCTGCCCTCCCCCCGGGCCGGGCCCGGCACATCCCTCCCACCCGACCGGGAAAGCGAGCAGCGAGCGGGCGGGCCAGCGGGCTGTCATCGGGGGAACCTGCCCTGGGCCATCCGCCGGCCCGCTCGCCGCCAGGCCCCGCCTTCGCGCTCGGCCACGGCGAATCCGTCCTCGGGGAGCCGCTCCCCCTCCCGCGCCGCGAGGCACGCCGCCGCTACCACCGCCACCTCCTCCACCGCCGGGTCGCTGGCAGCCTCCAGCGCTTCCACCGACCCGCTGGCCAGCAGTTCGTCGAGCAGTCCCGTGTGGAGTTCGCCGCGCACGAACTCCGGCACGTCCAGGAGCAGCCGGAACAGGGGCAGCGTCGTGGCGATCCCCGAGATGCGGTACTCGGACAGCGCGCGGCGCAGCCGCCGCAGCGCGGCTGGCCGGTCCTCCGCCCACACCAGGAGTTTGGCGAGCATCGGGTCGTAGTCGAGCGGAACGACGGAGCCCGACCGCACGCCGCTGTCCACCCGCACGCCGGGGCCGGCCGGGCGCTGCAGGACCTGCACCGTCCCGGGCGAGGGGGCGAAGCCGCGCAGCGGGTCCTCCGCGTACACCCGGCACTCGATGGCGTGGCCCCGCGGCGTCAGCTCCTCCTGGCGCAGCGGCACCGGCTCCCCCAGCGCCTCCCGGATCATGAGCTGCACCAGGTCGATGCCGTACACCATCTCGGTGACGGGGTGCTCCACCTGGAGACGGGTGTTGACCTCCAGGAAGTAGAACGAGCGCCCCTCGTCGAGGAGGAACTCCACCGTCCCGGCGGAGCGGTAGTGCGCGGCCCGCGCCACCGCGCGCGCCGCCTCGCCGAGCCGGGCCCGTAGCGCGGCGTCCACCGCCACCGACGGCGACTCCTCCAGCACTTTCTGGTGACGCCGCTGCAGCGAGCACTCCCGCTCGCCGATGGACACCAGATTTCCGAAGCGGTCGCCCAGGATCTGCACCTCCACGTGGCGCGGCCGGCGAATCACCTTCTCGGCGTAGACGCGGGCGTCGGAAAAGAACGAGCGCCCCTCGGAAGAGGCCCGAGAGAAAGCCTCGGCCAGACCCGCCTCGTCATTTACCAGGCGCATCCCCTTGCCACCGCCGCCCCCCACCGCCTTGAGGAGGATCGGGAACCCCACCTCGCGCCCGAAGACCGCCGCCTCCTCCGGGTCAGCCAGGGGGGGCGTGCCCGGCACCACGGGAACACCGGCCTCGGCGGCTAGCTGGCGGGCGGCGGTCTTGGAACCGAGCAGCTCGATGGCCTGCGGCGGCGGGCCGACCCACACCAGCCCCGCGGCTTCCACCGCCCGCGCAAACCCGGCGTTTTCAGCGAGGAAGCCGTACCCCGGATGGATCGCCTCGGCGCCCACCCGCCGCGCCGCCGCCAGGATCGCCTCCTGGTCGAGGTACGACTCGCGGGCAGGAGCGGGCCCGATGCGCACGGCAAAGTCGGCGGCCAAGACGTGGGGTTGCGTGCGGTCCACGTCGGAGTACACGGCCACGCTCTCGATGCCCAGTTCCCGGCAAGCACGGATGATGCGGACGGCGATCTCGCCGCGGTTGGCAACCAGGAGCCTCATCGATCCCACCCCCGCTCGAGGCACCGGGAACAGGGGACAGGGGACAGCGCGCTGCTGGCCCCTCGCCACCCCCGCAGGCAGCGCAGCTCGGGCCCCTGGGTTCGAGGGTGTGCCGGGCGGCGACCGCTTTCCGTGCCCGTGGCGGCCATGCCCGTTCCCCGTTCCCCGCTCCCCGTGCCCTGCGTCATAGGGGGATGTTCCCGTGCTTCTTGGGCGGCATCCAGTCCCGCTTGTTGGCTGCCAGTTGCAGCGCCCCGATCACCCGGCGGCGGGTCTCCCGCGGCCGGATCACCGCATCCACGAACCCCCGCTCGGCGGCCACCAGGGGGTTGGCGAACTTGTCCGTGTACTCGCGGACCAGCTCGCGGCGCCGCCCCTCGGGGTCGGCTGCCCGCTCGATGTCGCGCCGGTAGAGGATGTTGACCGCCCCCTGCGGCCCCATCACCGCAATCTCGGCCGTGGGGTAGGCGAAGTTGAAGTCGGTGCGGATGTGCTTCGAGCCCATCACGCAGTAGGCGCCGCCGTAGGCCTTGCGCGTGATCACCGTGATCTTGGGGACCGTGGCTTCGGCCAGGGCATAGAGGAGCTTGGCCCCGTGCTTGATGATCCCGCCGTGCTCCTGTTCCACGCCGGGCAGGAAGCCGGGGACGTCCTCGAGGATCAGGAGCGGCACGTTGAAGGCGTCGCAGAAACGGGTGAAGCGCGCCCCCTTCACCGAGGCGTTGATGTCCAGCACGCCGGCCAGGTGAGCCGGTTGGTTCGCCACCACCCCCACCGGCTGCCCTCCCAGGCGCAGGAACCCCACCACCAGATTGCGTGCGAAGTGCTCGTGCACCTCGAGGAAGTCCCCATCGTCCGCCACCGAGTGGATGAGCCGTTTGATGTCGTACGGCTTGTTGGGGTCCTCGGGGACCAGCGTGTCGAGGCTCTCGTCCTCCCGGTCCAGCGGATCGCCGGTGGGGCGGAAGGGCGGGTCGGCCGCGTTGTTGAGCGGTAAGAACGACAGCAGCCGGCGCACGGAGCGCAGGGTGTCCAGGTCATCCGCGCAGGCAAAGTGGGCGACGCCGGAGATCTGGGCGTGGGTCGCCGCCCCGCCGAGGCGTTCCATGGTGACCTCTTCGTGGGTCACGGTGCGGATCACCTCCGGGCCGGTGACGAACATGTACGACGTGCCGCGGGTCATGAACACGAAATCGGTGATGGCGGGGGAGTACACGGCCCCCCCGGCGCAGGGGCCCATGATCGCCGAGATCTGCGGGATCACTCCCGAGCAGATGGTGTTGCGCAGGAAGATATCGGCGTAGCCCCCCAGCGACACGACCCCTTCCTGGATCCGCGCCCCGCCGGAATCGTTGAGCCCGATCACCGGGATCCCGAACTTGAGGGCCAGGTCCATGATCTTGCAGATCTTTTCCGCGTGCGCCTCGGACAGCGACCCGCCGAACACGGTGAAATCCTGGGCGAAGATCGCCACGGACCGCCCCTCGATGCGGCCGAAACCGGTGAGCACGCCGTCGCCGGGGATCCGCTGCTCCGCCATGCCGAAGTCGTGGCAGCGGTGCATCACGAGGCGATCCACCTCCTCGAATGAGCCGGGATCCACCAACAGTTCGCACCGCTCGCGGGCGGTCAACTTGCCGGCGGCATGCTGCTTGGCGATGCGGTCAGCCCCGCCCCCTTCGAGGCTGGCCGCCTCCAGCCTGCGGAGGCGCTCCCGAAAGTCCTGGCCCATACCCCGCTCCCCGGCCCGCCACCACGGGCAGCAAAAGCGCACTATGCTAGCACGACGCTATGGCCAGCCGCGCGCCGTCGTCGCTGGAAGCCCTCGCCGCCGCGGTGCAGGAGGTCCGCCCCGATGGGTTTCGCGATCTCTACATCGAGCGCGTCGCCGATACCGTTTGGGCCCTGGAGGGGGGCGCCGTCGTGGGCCGCCACACCCTGTTGCGGGAGGGGGCGGCCGTCCGCTTCCCCGGCACCCTGCGCTCCAGCGACGGGGCCACGCGGGTCATCCTCGCCGAACTCCTGGGCGTACCGGGCCGCCGCCTGCCCCCGGTGAGCTTTCCCCCGTTTCCCCCGGCGCCGCCGCTGGAGGGTCTCGCCGCAGAGACCCTCCGGGCCGTGCAAGCGGTGCGGTGGCGTTGGCGGTGGGCGGGTCTCGTGGACGAGCGGTCGTGGCGGGAACTGCTCCGCCCCCAACTGGGCGAACTCACCTGCCACGACGGTTTCCGGATCCTCTCCACCTGGCCTCCCGTCGCCGCCCCGGCGGACCAGGAACCACGCCTCCCGAGAGGCCCCGTCCCGCCCACCGGGCCCCTGCGCGTCCTCCTCGCCCCGGCGGCCGCGGCCGTGCTCCTGCACGAAGGAGTCGGGCACCTGCTGGAAGGGGACCTCCTCGCCGCCAACCACCGGCCGCTCGTCGCGCTGGGCACCGAGCTGGCCGATCCAGCCCTCACCGTGGTGGACGATCCCACCCGGAGCGACTTGCCGGGCGGCTTCTCGGCCGACGACGAGGGTGTCCCCGCCCGCCGGCGCAGGCTCCTCGAGGGCGGCGTGGTGGTGGGCTTGCTCGCCGACAGGGAAACCGCACCGCGTTTCGGCGTGCCGCCCGGGAGCGCGCGCCGCGCCTCGGTGCACTCCTGGCCCCGCCCGAGAATCTCCAACCTCGTCCTGGAGGTGGCCGAGCCTCCCGAGACACCGCTCCGTCACGAGGCGGACGTGGAGGTGGCAAGCGTTCGCTCCGGCTCCCTCGCCGCGCGCACCGGGCAGGTGCGGCTGGCGGTGCGCCGGGCGTGGCGGCTGCGCCGCGGGCGGCGTGTCCACGCGCTGCCGCCGTTCCTCCTCGCCGGCTCCCTGGTGGACGCCCTCCGCCGCCTCCGTGTCGCCGGCCCCCCCGCGCCGAGCGGCGAACCCGGCTGGTGCGGCAAGGCGGGCGAAGTCGTCCCCGTGGGGGCCGTGACCCCCTGGCTCCTCACCGAGGGGCTGGAGGTGCGATGAGGGGAGGGCTGGCCCTCGGCCCCCCGGCCCTGGAGCGCGCGGCCGACGAGCTGGCGCACCACACCAGCCGCTTCGAGGTGTACGCCAAGGCGGGCGAGACCTTCCTCTTTCGCTTCCTCCCCGGGGGCCGGCTGGAGCGGCGCCAGCAGCGCGAGGTGGGCGTGGGGTGCCGCGCCGCGGTGCGGGGGCTCGTGGGCTTTGGCGCCGCGGCGGGCAGCGCTCCCGCCAGCGGACGGGACGCGGCGCGGGCCACGCTGGCGAGTCTTCTCCCCGGACCCGACCCGCTGCCGCCGTTCTCCCTTCTGGGCGCGAGCGCGGTGCCACCCGCCCCCTCCCTGGGTGACCCGGCCGGCGGCGAGCAGCTCCTCGGCCAGTTGGCCGCCGCGCTGACGCGAACCGGGGAGGGGCTGAGCCTCCAGGAGCTGCGCCTCCTCCTCGGGCGCTCGGTCGTCACCCTCGTGACCGGCGAGGGTTTCGCGGCGGCCGCCGCATCCGCCGCCTGCCTCCTGGAGGCCGTGGTGGCTGCGGAGGAGGGACCGTGGCGGGTGTTCCAGTTCGCCGCCCGCTCCCCAGCCGAGCTGGACGTGGAACTCCTGGCCACCACCGCCCGCGAGACCACCCTGCTCCTGGCCCGGGGCACGGCCCCCCGGGAAGGGCTGGTGGACGCCCTCCTCGCCCCCCCGGTGGCGGCCACGCTGGTGGCGGCGCTGGCGGAGCACCTGCTGGCCGGCAAGGGTACGGCGGCGGGACGCGCCGGGCGCGTCAGCGAGGCGTGGCATCTGGTGGACGCGCGGGCCGGGCCCCAGGGTCTGGTTCCCATGCCCTTCGACGGCGAGGGACTTCCCTCCCGGCGCCTCCCGCTGGCCGCCCAGGGGGTGGCGGGCGGGCGCCTCGGCACCTGGGCCGACGCCCAGCGCTTCGGTTGCCCCTGGGGGGCCGCCGTCCGTCCCTCCTACCAGCATCCACCCCGCGCCGGCCCCGCCAACCTGGTGGTGACGCCGCCGGAACCGCTGCCGCAGGGGGAGCTGTTGCACCACCTGGAGCGGGGCGTTTTCGTGCCGCTCTGCAGCGGGCCGGTGACCGTGGACGAGAGCGGGCGGTTCTCCCTCCCGGTGGCAGCCGCTTCCCTCCGCCGCGGGCGGGTCGCGGCCGTGCACCCGGCGGCGGAACTGCGGGGCTCCTTCCGCCGGCTCCTGGGAGGTCTCCTGGCCGGGGGCGAGGACGCGCAGTCGTTTTCTCTCTCCTGCGCGGTGACCACTCCCTCGCTCCTGGTCCGCGGCCTGACCCTCGGCTAGCTGCGGCGCCCGGCCCCACGTGGCGCGGCGCTCCGTCCAGCGGCTAGAATCCGCGCGGAGGTGACATGGACTTCGGCATCGTCGGCCTGGAGGGCGCCGGCAAGAGCACGCTCTTCTCCCTCCTCACCAGCGCACCCGCCCCACCGTCCCGAGGTCTCCGGGACGCCCGGGTCGGGCTGGCGCAGGTACCCGACCCGCGGCTGGCGGCGCTGGCGGCCCTCTTCCGCCCCCGCAAGGTGACCCCCGCCGCGGTCCGCTTCGTGGACGTACCCTCGTTGAGCAAGGGGGGATCCGACTCGCTCAACCTCCCCGAGCTCCGGCTCGTGGATGGACTGGCCGTCGTCCTCCGGGGGTTCACGAACGAGGCCGTGCCGCACCCGGAAGGGACGGTGGACCCAGCTCGGGACTTGGAGCTCATCGAAACGCAGCTGCTCCTGGCCGACCTGCAGGTGGCCGAGGCACGGCTCTCCCGGCTGGCCCGGGACCTGGCCCGGCGCAGGTCGCCGGAGCTGGAGCGGGAGCGACAGCTCCTGGAGCGGTGTGCGCACCAGCTGGCGGAGGGCCGGCCTTTGCGCGAGCTGGCCCTGAGCGAGGAGGAGGAGCGGCGCCTCAAGGGGTTCACCTTCCTCTCCCGCAAGCCGATGCTGGTGATCCTCAACGCCGACGAGGCGGCAATAGGGGACCTGGACGCGGCGCTCCGCCGCTTCGGTCTGGAGTACCTGCAAGAGCGCCCGCGTCTCGTCGCCAGCGTGGTGTGTGCCCCCCTCGAGGAAGAGATCGCCCGGCTGTCCAGCGAAGAGCAAGCCGAGTTCCTGGCCGCGCTGGGTCTGCCCGACCGGGCCCTGGACCGGCTGCTCCGCGCCGCGTTCCGCCTCCTGGGCTTCATCTGCTTCTACACCGCCGGCGAGGACGAGTGCCGTGCCTGGCCCATCCGCCAGGGGACGCGGGCTGCCCAGGCAGCCGGGACGGTGCACTCCGACTTCGAGCGGGGGTTCATCCGCGCCGAGGTGGTGGACTGGCGGGAGCTGGTGGCCGCCGGCTCCTTCGCCGCCTGTCGCAGCCGCGGCACGCTGCGGCTGGAGGGGCGGGACTACCCGGTGCGGGAAGACGACGTGATCGTGTTCCGCTTCAACGTCTAGCCCGCCGGCGGCGGGGTGGGGGTGGGCGTCGCCCCAGGCAGGAGCGGCTCCGCCTCCTGCCGCCGCGTGCCCCCTCGGGCAAAGGGGCGTTGGCCGGCCCCGGGCGGGGGCACGTTGACAGACGCTGGCCGCTCGCCCTCGGCGGGAGTCGGCGGAGCGGCCGGGGCGGGTGCCGCTTTTTTCCCCGGCGTCGGCCCGGGGGCGGGGGCGGGCGTCGCAGCGGGCTGCGGCGTCGGGGTCGGGGCGGTGGCCACGCCGCCCGGAGCCACCTCCACCGGTCGGTCCGGCTGCGTTGCGGGGAGACCGCTCATCATCCGCGCCACCGCGGCCGGATCGATGGCCTCCACCCGGAGGGTGGCGGTGGCCACCTGGAGTCGGTAGCGCTCGATCTGCGCCTCCACCTGGAGCTGGGAGTCGTACACGAGCGGGTTCTTGGCGGGCACCGCCAAGTCGGGAGCGAAGCGGTAAGCCTTGGCGTAGTCGCGGATGGCGGCGCGGCGCCGTCCGGCGCGCTCCTCCGCCAGGGCCAACATGAAGCGCGCGTACGCGTGGCCCGGGCGCTGGCGGATCACCTTCTTGTAGCAGCGGATCGCCTCCCGGTACCGCCCCTGCCGTTGCAGTACGAGGCCGAGCCGGTAGCGGGCCTCGAAGTCCTCCCTGTCCTTGGCGAGAGCCTTGCGGAGGTAGCCCTCCGCGTCCTTCGGGAACCCCTTGTCCAGGAGGAGCACCCCCAGCTCCGCCAAGTCGCGGGAGGTGGCCGTGCCCTCCCGGTCCAGCTGCAGATACCCCAGAATGGCGCGGTCGGCCGGCCGGTCGGCGTGCAGGTACCGCTCGAAGACCGCCGATCCGGCGCCCCCGGCCAGCGCCGCGCAGACGATTCCCACCACCACGGCTCTCACGACGTCCTCCCTCGGCGCACCCGCGCCTGGATCCGCAGCCGACCGTCCACCTCCACCACCTCGAAGCCTTCCACCACCTGTCCCTTCCCCTCCAGCCGCGCCCGCTGCGCTTCGATGGCGGCCCGGAACCGATCGAGCGCAATGGGCTGGCCGCCCCGCCGCTGCACCAACTCGGCGTAGCGCCGGTGCAGGACCGTCAGCTCGTCCTCCTTGGCTGGTACGGGCGGCGGCGCCGGGGCGTTGGGGGGTTGGGGCTCGCGGCTGGGTCCCGCCTCTCCCACCTCCCGGGCGCGGAGCTGCCGTTGCCAGAGCTGGTTGTAGCTGGCGAACCGGTGGAGGAGCTGTTCCAAGCGGAACTGCTCGTGGGTGGTACGGCTCTCCTGGCGCGAGAGGAGGCGCAGCTTTCGCTCCAGCTCCAGGCGCTCCCGCTCCGGCGGGATCGGCACCTTCGGGTCGCGCGCCGCGTACCGTTCCCAGCGCCGGGCCAGCTCGGCGAGGGCGGTTTCCAGCTGACCGATCTCGTCGCCTCCCATCCCGCGACCAGGATACACCGCGGGACGCTACAATCGCCGCATGCCACACCGTGCCGGCTTGCCGGCGGTCCACGTCCTCCTCGCCCACCCCCTCGCCGCCGAGGCGATCCGCCGCTGGGGCCGCGGCGCCGTTCGCGACGCCGTTCGGGGCGTGCTGGCCGAGGCGCGCCGAGAGGTGGCGGCCGGCGGGCCGCTGGCCGATCTCGAGGCGTTGGTCCAGCGCGCCTCCGAGCGGGTGCGGCGCGCCGCTGCTCCCGCCTATCCCGAGGTTCTCAACGCCACGGGGGTCTTGATCCACACCAATTTGGGCCGCGCCCCCTACCGCAGCGGCCCCCTTCCCCCCTACCTGGCGCTGGAGTACGACCTGGACGCGGGGGAGCGGGGGGAACGGCTGGCGCCGGTGACGGGGCGGCTGTGCCGCTACTTTGGCTGTGAAGCGGCCACCGTGGTCACCAACAACGCAGCGGCCCTCGTGCTCCTCCTCGCGGCCCACGCGGCAGGCAAGCCGGTGGTGGTGTCGCGGGGGGAACTCATCGAAATCGGCGGTTCCTTCCGCCTCCCCGAGATCATGCGCGCCGGCGGCGCGCAGCTGGTGGAGGTGGGGTGCACCAACCGCACCCACCTGGCTGACTACGAGGCGGCCTGCCAGGCAGGGGCGGCGGCCATCCTCGTGGTCCATCGCTCCAACTACCGACTCACCGGCTTCGTCTCCTCTCCCCCCCTTCCCGAGGTGGTGGCCGTCGGGCACCGGCACGGGATTCCGGTGTGGGTGGACCAGGGGTCGGGGTGCCACCTGGATCTCTCCCGGTACGGGCTCGCTCGCGAACCCACCGTGCGCGAGCTCCTGGCAAGTGGCGCCGATGCGGTGCTGTTCTCCGCCGACAAGCTGCTGGGCGCGGCCCAGGGCGGCATCATCGTCGGCAGCGAGGCGGCGGTGCGCCCGCTGCGGCGTCACCCCCTGCGGCGGGCGCTGCGGCCCGACAAGCACGCCCTCGCCGTGCTCGCCGCAACCCTGGATGCCTACCTGGCCGAACGGCCCGAAGAGGTGCCCCTCTACCGGTTGCTGGCCGCCCAGCCGCGCACCCTCCAGCGCCGCGCCCAGCGACTCGCCCGACGGCTGCGGCATGGGGGGCTCGACGCGGTGCCGCTCCCCACCCGCGCCGTGCTGGGCGGCGGCACCACCCCGAACGAGACCATCCCGTCCTGGGGCGTGGCCCTGCCCGAGGCCGAGCGGGCCGCCGCCGCCTTGCGGCGCGCCGTGCCGCCGGTGATTGGCCGCCGCGAGGAGGAGCGGTTGATCCTGGACCTGCGGGCCCTGTTCCCCGAGCAGGACCGAACCCTGGCCGACGCCGTGCTGGCCGCCCTCGCGGGTTGACGCGCTACGGCACCAGCGCCGCTGCGCTCACCCCGAGAAAGCGGGCGAGGACCGCCACTTCCTCGCCGGCCAGGGACACGGCCAGGGCCCGGGTCGGCCCGTGCTCCAGCGCCGGCCGGCAGGCCTGCGGGTCGAGCCCCAGTTCCTCCGGTCCGAGATGGCCGCCCGCCGCGAGGATGGCCGCCCGTTCCAAGAGGTTGGCCAGCTCGCGGACGTTGCCCGGCCACGGCGCCAGGGTGAGGGCGGCCAGCGCCGCGGGGCGAAGGCCCGCCGGCGGGAGGCCGTGGCGGGCTGCGGCCCGGGCCAGCAGGTGGAGCGACAGGGGGGCGATGTCCTCGCGCCGCTCCGCCAGGGGGGGCAGGGCGATGGGGAAGACGGCCAACCGGTAGTAGAGGTCCCGGCGGAAGGAGCCCTCGCGCACCGCCGCATCCAGATCGCGGTTGGTGGCGGCCACCACCCGCACATCCACCGCCACCTCGCCCTCCCCCCCGAGCCGGGTGATGCGGCGCTCCTCGATGGCGCGCAGCAGTTTGGTCTGAGTGGCCAGGGGGATCTCCCCCACCTCGTCCAGCAGCAGCGTGCCGCCCTGGGCCTGTTCGAAGCGGCCGCGGTGGCGGCCGGTGGCACCGGTGAACGCGCCCCGCTCGTAGCCGAACAGCTCCGCCTCCACCAAGGTCTCGGGCACCGCGGCGCAGTTGAACGGCACGAAGGGCCCGTCCCGCCGCTGCGACAGCCGGTGCAGGGCGCGGGCAAAGAGCTCCTTGCCACTGCCGGATGGGCCGATGAGCAGTACCGACACGTCCGTAGGGGCGACCCGGCGCAGGGCCTGGATCGCCACCGCAAAGGCGGGGGCCGACCCCACCAGCTCGGGCAGCCCATCCGTGGCCGAAGGGGATGCCAACAGGGTGCGGCGGGGTCCCGCCGCGGCCCGCAGGGCGGTGAGCACCCGCTCCATGTCCAACGGCTTCGGGAAGTAGTCCTGGGCCCCCCGCTTGACGGCCGCCACCGCCGTCTCGATGCTGGCGTAGGCGGTGATGAGGAACACGGGCAGGAGGGGGTCGGCGCGCCGGGCCGCGGCCAGCACCTCCAGGCCATCGGCGCCAGGGAGCTTGAGATCGGTGAGCACCGCCAGGAGGGGCGGCTCGCGGCCGACCCGCGCCACCGCCTCGTCGCCGCGGTGCAGCACTTCCACTTCGAACCCCTCCCGAAGCAGCGTTTCCGCCAGCATGGCAGCCAGCGAGCGGCGGTCCTCCACCACCAGCACCGGCGCCGTCATGCCTCCCCCCCCGCGGGCAGTTCCAGGACGAAGCGGGCCCCGCCCCCCTCCCGCGGTGCGTACTGGACCTCGCCGCCGTGGAGGCGGGCGAGGCGGCGGGCCAGGGCCAACCCCAGCCCGCCGGAGGGCTTGGTGGAGGTGAAGGGGAGGAAGAGCCGCGGCTCCACGTCGGCGCTCACCCCCGGCCCCCGGTCCTCCACGGCCAGGCGAACCGTCGCCCCCTCCTGCTCGATCCGCACCTCCACCGGCGCCGCACTGGCTGCCGAGGCTTCCGTCGCGTTGCGCAGGAGGTTTTCCACCACCACGGCGAGCGCCATGGGATCAGCGGCCAGTTCGCCGCTCGCCCCGGTCACCGTGAAGGTGACATCGGGGAAGCTCACTCGCAGCCGCCGGATCGCCCCCTCCACCAGGTCGGCGAGCCGCAGCGGCGTGCGCTGCAGCGTGTGGGGCTGGGTGAGGGTGAGGAACCGCTCCACCAGCTCGCTCAATGCGGCCGCTTCCTGGTTGGCCGCGGCCATGTACTCGCGCTGCTTTGCTTCCTCCGCCACCGGCACCAGGCGGAGGTAGCCGGTGATGGTGGCCAGGGCGTTGCGGGTCTCGTGGGCCAGGCCGGCGGAGAGGATCGCCAGTTCCTCGGCCTCGCGCCGCAGCGCCTGTTCCGACGCCTCCAGGCGCCGCACCGTGGTGCGGAACGCTTCAACCAGGAAACGGTCCTCCGCTTGCAGGGTGGGTTTCCCCGCCACCCGTGCCGCCTCGGCCAGGAGTTCCCGGTAGGGGGCGAGGGCGCGCGCAATCAGCAGCCACGCCAGCACGCCGCCCCCGCCGGCCACCAGCACGACCAAGGCGCCGCCGAGCCAGCGCCAACGCCGGGCTGCCGCGACTTCAGGGGCGGCCACCACCGTGCGGGCCACTCGCCCGGCACCAGCCGGCCGGTACGCCACCAGCACCGCCTGGCCGGCCCACGACACCGGCCCGGCCACGGCACGCCCCGCACGCTCCCAGGCCTCCCGGGACGCCCACGGCCACCAGGGCTCCCCCTCCGGACCGCTGGCCCCCCAGGAACTCGCCACCCGCCCCTCCTGAAACAGCGCCGCCCCCACCACCCCGCTCGCGGGCGGCGGGGCGAAGCCGAAACGGGAGCGCGTCTGCACCTCCGCCGCCAGCACCGCGCGCCGCCGTGCCTCCTCCAGCAGCCCGTCGCTGAGCGTCGCCAACCCCTCCAGCAGCGCCACCGATACCGCCACCAGCACCACGAGAGAAGCACCGATGAGGAGCTGCACCTCTCGGAACCGCCGGGAGGGGAGCAGGCTGCTCACGGCCCCAGCCACCCCAGCCTCGCCATCGCCGCCTCGCCGAAGAAGAGCACCAGCGCCGCCGCCCCGGCGAGAAAGGTCCCGAAGGGCAGCTCCGTGTCGGCCCGCCCCCGCCCGGCGGCGATCAGGCCGAGCCCCACCACCGCGCCGGCACAGGCCCCGACGCACAGGGTGAGCAACACCCCTCGCCACCCCAGGAAGGCGCCGATCATGGCCAACAGCTTTACGTCGCCGAGCCCCATCCCCTCCACGCCGCGGACCAGCCGGTACGCGAAGATCACCGCCAGCGGCACCGCGGCGCCCACCACGGCGCCCACCACCGCCTCCCCGAGCGTCACCAGCCCCCCCAGGGCGGAAGCCGCCAGACCGGCGCCGAGACCGGACAGGGTGAGCCAGTCCGGGAGGAGGTGGTGTTCCAGGTCGATCACAGCCAGCGGCACGAGCAGCAGGAGGAACACCGCCGCCTCCACCCCCCACACCCCGAGCCCGAAGCGGGCCACCGCAGCCACCAGCAGCGCCGCCGTCCCCGCCTCCACCAGAGGATAGCGGAGGGGAATCCGCACCCCACAGCGCCGGCACCGCCCGGCGAGGAGGAGGTAGGACAGCAGAGGCACGTTGTCGTACCAGGCCACGGTGGCCCCGCATTTCGGGCAGTGGGAGCGCGGGCGCAGCAGCGACATGCCGCGCGGCAGACGATGGATCACCACGTTGAGGAAGCTGCCCAGCACCAGCCCGTAGGCTGCCGCGGCGGTCAGCACAAACCACGACGGCATGCCAGCTCCAGGTACAGCGCCTCCTGTTGCGCCACCATGACCTCCCGGTCGAACTCCTCCAGACCCTCCCCCGCCCGCCGCGCCAGCGCCTCCCGCAGCTGCGGGTCGGTCAGGATCTCCGTCACGCGGGCCGCCAGCGCATCCACGTCCCCCTCGGCCACCAAGAAGCCGTTGACCCCGTCCCGCACCACCTCCCCCACGCCGTCCACCGCCATCGCCACCACCGGCACCCGGGCCGCCAGGGCCTCCACCACCGCCCGCGGCAACCCCTCGAAGCGGGAGGTGAGGGTGAGGACGGTGGCGGCGGCCAGGATCGCGGGGATGTCGCGCCGCCAGCCCGAGAGTTGCAGCCGCCCTTCGAGGCCTGCCGCATCCCGGAGGCGCTCCAGCCAGGGGCGCCGCTCCCCATCGCCCACCAGGAGGAAGTGCGCCGTCGGGACCCGCGCCGCCACCCGCCGCGCCAGCTCCACAAAGCGTTCCGGGGCCTTCTGCGGCTTGAAGCAGGAGACCTGGACCACGAGGGGCGCCGTGGGGGGAATGCCGAACTCGGCGCGGATCGCTTCGCCCCCCGTGGCCTGCCGGAACGCGTGCAAGTCGATGCCGGAACGGATGAGGCGCACGCGGTCGCCCGGGAACAGACCGAGGCGCAGCCCCTCCTCCAGGTTGGCGCGCGATACGGCGATGAACGCCGTGGTCCACGCCGCGGCGCGCCGCTCGGCGGTTAGGAACGCCCAGCGGACCAGGGGGTGTTGATGGGGTCCGAAGCCGAAGCCGTGGATGGAGTGAATTACCAGCGGCACCCCCTCGGCTCGGGCCGCCGCCCGGCCCAGAATGCCGGCCTTGGAGGAGTGGGTGTGGACTAGGTCGGGTCGGAAGGTGCGGATCGCCCGCCGCAGTTCCCGCCACGCCAAGAGATCGGCGCGGGGATTCACCTCCCGCCGCAGGTGGCGCATGGGGAAGAGCGCCGTGGCCGGGAGGCTCCGCGCCTCCTCCAGGAGCTCCCCCCGATCCGCACAGGCGAGCGCCACCTCGAAGCGACCCCGGTCGAGCCGGGCCACGGTATCCAGGGTGTTGCGCTGGGCCCCGCCCAGCTCCAACATGGTGATGGCGTGGAACACCCGCAGCCGCCTCACGACGTCACCCGACGGGCCACCGCGGCTCCGTCCAGCAGGGCATCTTCCATGGTGGAGTACTTCCACTCCGCCCAGCGCCCGGCCAGGATCACACCGGCATCTCGGTAGTGGCGGCGCAGCGCCGCCACCGCCGCCGGGCGGGCGGCATCGAACACCACGTAGGCCGGATCGATGCGCGCGCGGACGCGGAGCACCTCGTCGGCGCGGTCGCGCAGCAGGCCCAGCTCCTCCAGACCCCGCAGGCACCGCTCCTCCAGGTCGGCGGGGGGGGCCGTCCCTGCCGGCATGCTCACCTCCACGGAGAGGGTGTGGTGGCCGGCCGGGGCGGTGAACCCATGGTTGGAGGGGATCCCCACCCGGTAGAAGGGGAAGCGGGGTTCCGGCACGTAGAGCCAGTGTTCACGGCGGGGGGCTCGGCCGCGCACCCCCAGGTTGAGGTTCTCCACCGCCACCGCGCGCAGCTTCCCGCTCGCCGCGCGCAGGTCGGGCGGGAGATCCACGGTACAGGCGGCCAGGTCGGGGAGCGGCACGGTGGAGACCAGCACGTCCCACGCCACCTCCGCCCCCGAGGCCAGCCGCACCCGCCGCCCCGCCAGCTCCACCGCGACAACCGTCTCGCCCAGGCGCAGGGCGGGGAGGCGGGCCGCCAGGGCCTCAGGGAGGAGAGCGATGCCGCCGCGCCGCGGGTAGAGAAAGGTGGCGTTGTACCCCACCTCCCCGCGGTACAGCCCCAGGGCCCCCTCGATCACCTCCGCCAGGCCCGGCCGCGGCACGTAGCGCCCCACCCACTCGGTGGTGAGTTCCTCCGGCTCGCAGCAGAACAGCTTCCGGTTGTACGGGAAGAAGAAGTGCTGCGCGAAGCCGTGACCAAACCGGTCGAGCACCCAGCGGGCGAAGTTCCCCTCCGGGGCTGCCGCCGCCGGCTTCGCGAGGAGCGCCTCCACGAACCCCAGCAGGCAGTCCCGCCGCACCGCAGCCGGCAGCCGGTGAGTGTGGATCTGCAGTGGGTAGGGGGTCACCCGCCCGGCCAACACCACCCCGGCCCGCCGCCGGTGGCAGCGCAGGCTCTTCGTGACCCCCAGTTCGTCCAGGAGCGCCCGGCTCTCTGGCCGCGCCAGGTGGAGCAGGTGGCCGGTGAGATCGAAGGCGAACCCGGCCACCTCGAGGGTCCGGCAGGCACCCCCCACCACGCCTTCCTTCTCGATCACCTCCGCCGCCACCCCCCGGCGCGCCAGGTGGTAGGCGGCCGACAGGCCAGTGAGGCCAGCCCCCAGCACCACCACCCGCCTCACGGCTCCTCCATGCGCACCCGCGACAGGCGCAGGAGCAGCCCGGCCAGGGCGGTGCCGTAGATGGCCGTGGCCGCCAGGGTGGCGTGCCAGCTGCCCCACACCACCGAGCCGGCGCCGAGGAGCGCCCCGGCGGCGCTCACGGCGTAGCACCGCAGCGTCGTGCGCCGCACGTTCCCCCCCCCGAGGCGCAGCCAACGCAGGGGGAAGTGATCGGGGCTCCCGTGCCAGAAGGGGCGCCCGGCCCGCGCTCGCAGCAGCGTGACGTTGACGGTATCCGCCAGCGGCACGGCGAAGATCAACAGCGGCGCCAGGAACCCCGCCGGGTTGGTGTCGCTCCAGCGGATGGCCAGGGCCAGGGCCCCCAGCGTCAGCCCCACCGCCAGCGAGCCGGCGTCGCCCAGGTAGATGCGCGCCGGGTGGAAGTTGAACACCACGAAGCCGAGCAGCGCCCCGGCGAGGGCGACGGCCGCCGTGGCGAGGGGGAACTGGCCCGAGGCCACCGCCGCCGCCGCCAGGGCCAGCGCCGAGATGGCCCCCACACCGGCCGCCAGCCCGTCCATGATGTCGATGAGGTTGAAGGCGTTGCACACCGCCAGCAGCCACACCGCCGCCACCGGCCAGTGCAGCGCCGGCGGCAGCTCGGCCAGTTCCACCACCGCGCCCCCTCGCAGCAGGGCAAAGACCGCCACCGCCTGCCCCGCCAGCTTGGCGAAGGGGGCGAGCACCCCGAAATCGTCCACCAGCCCCACGAGCAGCGTCACGGTGCCGGCCAGGAGGATGCCCAGGAGGGTGCGGTCGAACTCGATGACCATCCCCAGCGCCAGGAGGTACGCCAGGAACACGGCAAGCCCCCCCAGGTACGGCGTGGCTTCCGCTTGCCGTTTGAGGCGGCCGTCGGGTCGGTCCACGATGCCGAACCGCAGCGCCGCCTGCCGCGCCAAGGGCGTGAAGTAGAGGCCCAACAGCAGGGAGAGAGCGAAGGCCAGGGCGAGCAGGACGGGACTCACCGCAGCTCCTTGAGGCGTCGCTGCCCGAGCCGGCGGCGTTGCCTCGCCGCCTGCCGCAAGCGCGGCGCCCCCCGCACCAGCGCGGCGAGGAGACCCGGCTGGCGCACGGCCACCGCCGCGGCAAGCCCCAGGTCCGCCGCCAGCAGTAGCGGCAGCCGCCACGCCAGGTCAGCCCAGTGGGCGTTGCGCACCAGCGTCCCCCACCGGTTCAGGATGACACAGGCCGCCAGCTCGGGGGGCCGGCGGAAGATGAGGCGCCCGCCCCCCGGCCCCGCCGTACCGCCGCGGCGGTGCACCGCCACCGCCGCGGGCTCGTAGCGGACCTGCCAGCCGGCGTTGCCCAGGCGCCAGCCCAGATCCACGTCCTCCCAGAAGGCGAAGAACTCCTCCGGGAACACCCGGCCTTCCACCGCCACCTCCTCCAGGGCGCGGCGGCGGAACACGGCGGCGGCACCGCAGGCAGACAGCACCCGCTCGGCTACGAGAAACGCCCCGGCAGCGGGTCGGCCGTACCCCCGGTCGCGCACCCGCAGGAGGAGCGGCGTGAGGGTCTGGCCGCAGGAGTCCAGGGTCTCGCCGCCGGGGCGCAGCAGGCGGCCCGCCACACCGCCAACACGGGGGTAGCGGGCCAGCACCTCCCGGCAGACGCGAAAGTACCCCGGGGCGGGGAAGCAGTCGGGGTTGAAGAACCCCACCACCTCGCAGGCCGGATCCAGGGCCGCGAAGCCGCGGTTGCACCCCCCCGCGAACCCCAGGTTTTCCTCCAGCGCCACCGCCCGCACGCCGGCCGGGGGGGAAACGGCCAGCGCCCGGGAGGGGTCGGTGGAGGCGCAGTCCACCACCACCACCTCTACTGACGGCTCCTGGGCCAGGAGCGCCGCCAGACACGCCTCGAGGTCCCCCCCGCTGTTGTGGTTGACCACCACGGCGCCGGCCCTCACCCGCCCACCTCCCGCCACAGCGCCGCGTGGGCGCGGGCCGAGTCCACCCACCGGAAGCGGCTGGCGACCTCCAAACCCCTGGCGCGGAGGGAAGCGGCGAAGGTGGCGTCGCTCAGGATCCGCGCCGTGGCTTCGGCCAGGCTCTCGGCGTCGCCGCTGGCGAAGAACTGCACCCCCCCGGCGAAGTGCTCCACGTGCGGCGGGATGTCCGAGGCCACCACCGCCGCGCCGCAGGCCAGCGCCTCCAGCACCGGCAAGTCGAACCCCTCGGCGCGGGACGGCGCCAGGGTCGCCGCGGCCCCCGCCAGGAGCGGTCCCAGCTCCTCGTCTCCCACGTGGCCCAGGCGACGCACCCAGGGGGGCGGGGCCTCCAGGCATGGCACCGGGGCGCGCGGGGGTCCGATGAACACCAGTTCCAGGTCCTGCCAAACCTGGCGCAGCGCCCGCCCCGCCGCCACCGCCAGATCCGCGCCCCGCCGTGGCTCCACCGCGCCGAGGCACGCCAGGTACGGGCGCGACAGGGCGTAGCGCGCCGCCACGGCCGTCGTCTCCTCGGCCGCCGGCACGCGGAAGAGGCGCCGATCCACGCCGTGGGGGATGACGCGCACCCGGCCCGGAGGGAGGTGCAGCCGCTCGCCGATGGCCTCGGCCACGGCGGTGGCGAAGGTCACGACCGCTGCCGCCCGGCGGGCGCTCGGCGGCAGGAGCAGGCGGATGGGGTGGAGGTGGGCGGGGCGGAACCACTCGGGGTGCTCCAGCACCAGGAGGTCGTGCACCACGAGCACGGTGGGGCACCGCGGCGCCAGGGGGCCGTAGTAGAACGGCAAGTGGAGCACGGCAAACCCCCGGCCGCTGGCCGCCTGGAGCTGCAGGAGGGTCCAGAGCAGGGTGGACCGCGGCGTGGCGGGGCGCAGCACCTCGATGGCCAGGTCCGGGAGGGCCAGCTCCGCCAACCCGCCCAGGAGGCCTTCGAGGTAGCGCCCCACCCCGGTGCGGGGCGGCAGGAGGCTCTTGCCGTCGATGCCCACCCGGAGGGTGTTCACGCCACCACCCGCACCAGCCCGCCCCGCGCCGCCCGGTCCCCGATGCGCCGCAGCAGCGACGCCGCCCCGAAGTGGCGCCACCGCGCCGCGTGGGACCGCACGCGATGGCCGAGCAGCCCCACGCGCCCGCGGGGCCACAGCCGCCGGCCGTAGCGAGCTTCCAAGAGCGCCCGCTCCGCCTGGCTCGAGGGGTCCTCGCGCCCGCCGATGGTCTTCCCCCCCGCGTGCTTGCGGAACGCCCCGAGAGCGGCGTCGAGATAGGCCACCACCGGCCGCCGGGCGGCCAGGCGGGCGAGGAAGTCCGTGTCCATGTGCAGCCGCAGTTCCAGGTCGAATGGCCCCACCGCCAGCAGCCGTCGGTGGAAGAAAACGCCCTGGTTGTAAGGCCAGAACCCCTCCAGCCAACGCGCCGCCGGCACCGGCGTCACGCCCACGCTCGCCTGCCACACGCCGCCCTCGTCCACCAGCGCCACATCGCCCACCACCACCTCCACCTCGGGGTGCGCGGCGATCACCCGCGCCGCGCGCCAGAGCGCCCCGGGCAGGTAGAAATCGTCGGCGTTCTGCCAGCCGATCCACTCGCCCTGAGCCTGCGCCGCCGCCCAGTTGAGGGCGTCGCTCTGGCCCCGGTCCGGCGCGCTGCGCCAGCGGGAGACGCGGCCCGGCGAGGTCGCCAGGAAGGCGGGGGTGCCGTCGCTGGAGCCGCCGTCGGCCACGATCTGCTCCACCTCCGGGTACCCCTGGGCCACCACGCTGGCCACGCACACCTCGAGGTAAGCAAGGTGGTTCAAGGACGGCGTGAGGATGGAAAACGAGGGCAGCTGGCCGCCCCCCCACTCGGGCGTCACCACCGCCGAGCCTCCGCACCCCGCCGCCCCGCCCGCGAGGCACTGCAGTACCATGGCCGCACGGCATGACCTTCGGTTTCGATGCCCGCGCCGCGTTCCTCGACCCGCACCGGGGGTTCGGCCGCGTCACGGCGTCGCTGGCGCAGGCCCTCCTCGAGACCTCGCCCGGCACGCTGGCGGTGTTCGTTCCCCACGGCGCTCGCGTCCCCCCCGCATGGTACCCGCTGGCCGCCCGCATCGTCCAACTCCGCAGGCCGCGACGCGCCGCCTTCCTCGCCGACCCCCTCGCCTGGCGCTGGACCCTGGCGCGACAGCCGGTGGCGATGCTCCACCTGCCCGCCTGGGGCGTGCCGCCGGCGCTCCCCGGCGCGGTGGTCGCCACGTTCCACGACGCCACCCCGTTCCGCTTCCCCTCCCCCCCGTCCCGCTGGCAGCGGCTCCGGGCCCGCCTCGGCATCCGCTCGCTGCGGCGCGCCACGCTGGTGCACGCGGTGTCCCGCCACGCCGCCGGTGAGCTCGCCGCGTTCGCAGGCGTACCCGCGGAGAGGGTGCGGGTCGTGCACTGGGGTGTGGGCGCCCCCTTCCGCCCAAGCCCCACGCCCCTGCCCCCGCGCCACCTGCTCTTCGTGGGGGGGGACGAGCCGCACAAGAACCTGGCCCTCCTGGTGGCGGCGCTCGATGGGTTGGCGGCACCCCCCCTTTTGGTGGTGGCCCCGGCGGGCGCCCGGCAGCGTGTGGCCTCCCTCCTCCAGCCGCTCGCCGCAGCGGGGCGGGCGGCGGTAGCGGTGGCCCTCGGCGACGAGGAGATGGCGGCGCTCTACCAGCAGGCGGTGGCGACCCTGATCCCGTCCCGCAACGAGGGGTTCGGCCTGCCCGCCCTGGAGGCCATGGCCTGCGGCAGCCCAGTGCTCGCCGCCAACTGCGGCGCCCTGCCGGAGGTGTGCGGCAGCGCGGCCCTCCTCCTCGATCCCGAGGACCCCGCGCCCTGGCGGGAGGCGGTTGCGGCCCTGTGCCAGGACGCCAGCCGCCGGAATGACCTGGCCGAGGCCGGTCGGGCACGCGCCGCCGCCTTCACCTGGGAGCGGTGCGCTGCGGCTCTCCTCGAGGTTTACCGCGAGGCGATCCGCCGCGCGAGCTCCTGATCGTGGGCGGCCAGCGCCCGGTCGCGGATCGCCGCGGCCGCGCGCCAGTCGCCCGGGAACGCCGCGAAGGGGTTGGCGCGGGCCCGGGCCCGCACGAGGAGCTGGAAGTTGGCCCGCCAGGTCCGCTCCCGGTCCAGGAGGCGGCCGGAGCGGTACTCAACCTCGGGAAAATCGTCCACGTGGGGCGCGACCCCCCCCACCAGCGCCGCCACCTCGCGGGGCGAGAGGAGGAGCATGGCGGCCAGCGCCTCCGGCGTCGACGCGCCGGCTTCCGCCAGGGTGGCGAGCAGCGCTGGGCGGGAGAGTTCCTCCCAGCGGAGCCGGACCGCCCCGCTGCGCCGCGTTCCCGTGACCACCGTGAACTCGTTGGGCACCACCGGGTCGTACCACACGCAGGTGCCGGGAAAAACTTCGGAAAACGCCCGCAGGATGGAGAGGAAGGAGGTGGTGGAGAGGGAGTACATGGGCAGCCACATGGACACCACCCCCTCGTCGGCGAGGCGGCCGGCGCACTGGCGGAAGTACTCCCTGGTGTACAGGGTGGAGTTCCCGGCGTAGACGGGGTGGATGGAATCGGAGAGGATGACGTCGAACCGTTCGGTACCGGCCAGGAGAACGTTGCGGCCGTCGTTGAGCACCACCTGGACGCGCGGGTCGCTCAGCACGCCGTGGTTCACGTCGGGGAAGAACCGCCGGGCCACGGTCAGCACCTCGGGGGAAATCTCCGCGATCATGATGCGCTGGACCGGGTGCTGGGCCACCGCCCAGGCGGTCCCGCCGGACCCGAAACCGATGTGCAGCACCGAGCGGGGGTGCGGGTGCAGCAGCAGGGGCAAGTGCCCCTGGAGCCGCTGGATCGCCCACAGCTCGGGCGAGGTGCCGGCGACGTTCACGCCGTTGAGCTCCAACGAGCGCCAGGTGCCGCGCGCGTCCTCCACCCGCCGCACCATCACCGTGGCCGAGGCGCTCTCCCAGAGGGCCTCGCTCTCCCCCTCGCCCACCACCGCCGCCCCCCGCAGCACCAGGTGCGGCGGGGGCAGGGCGAGGCCCGCGCCCAGCAGGGGCACCGCCGCCACCGCCAGGCGGCGGACCAGGCCGGAAGAGGCGAGCAGCGCCGCCGCCGCCGCGCACCCCCCGGCGAGCAGCAACAGGGTGCGCTGGCTGCCCACGAGGGGGACGAGCAGCAGGGGGGCCGCCACCGTGCCCAGGATGCCCCCCAGCGTGTTGGCGGCTGCCACGGCGCCCGCGCGGGAACCCTCCGGGCCGGCCGCCGGGAAGGCCCCCACCGCCAGGGGGAAGGAGGCCCCGAAGGCGACGGTGGGCGGCAGCAGGACCACCGCTACCGCGGCCGCCAGGGCCAGCTGCAACCCCGCGAAGCCCGCCGGGCGCAACAGCGAGGCCGCTGCCTCCAGCACATCGCCGAAGCGGGCGAGCAGCAGCGGCTGGAGGGCGAGCAGGCCCGCGAGCACCGCCTGCCAGCGCGCCAGCTTCCCCTGCGGGGCGCCGGTTCCCCCCCTGGCCAGCACGGCACCCAGGGCGATGCCCGCCAGGTACACGGCCAGGATGAGGGCGAACGTGTAGACGCGGGATCCCAGGTGCAGGAGCAGGATGCGCGTCCAGACCAGCTCGCAGGAGAGGGCCACGAAGCCGAAGAAGGCGGGGAACACCAGCCAGCTGCGCCCGGCAAGCTGGAACGGCTGCCGGGGCCGCGTGACCCCGGGCAGGCGCGGCTCGGCCCACCAGGCGGCCGTCGCCACGGCCAGGCCCACCAGCGCCGCCGCGCTCAAGGTGGCGCGTTGCCCCAGGGACGGGAGGGCGAGAAAGGCCGTCACAACGATACCCACCACCGCGCCGAAGGTGTTCACCGAGTAAAGCCAGGCCACGCGGGGAACCAGTCCCGCCTGGGCCTGGACGCGCTCCACCAAGAGTGGCAGCGTCGCCCCCATGGCCACCGTGGGAAGGGCCAGGAAGCACCAGGAGACCACCAGGCGTCCGAGGAGCGGCAACCCCCACCCCGCCAGGGGCTCGGCGCCCAGGTGGGCCACGAGACGCGAGAGGAGGCCCGCGGCGGGGGTGGTGAGGAGCGCAGCCAGGGCCGCCACCGCCTCCGCCGCCGCGTAGAGGCGCAGATGGTGTCGCAGCCGGCCCGCCAGGGCGGCCACCAGCGCCGAGCCCGCGGCCATGCCCCCCATGTAGGCGGCGACCACCCCCACCGTGGCCCACAGCGAGTTTCCAACCACCAGCCCCAGCACCCGCACCCACACGATCTGGTAGGCCAGGGCCACCAGTCCCGAGAGGAAGAAGAGGAACGTCACCAGCGCCGCCATGGCACCCCCAGGAGTACGCACAGCGCCAGGGCACTCACCGCCGCCCCCGCGCGCAGACCCGGCGGCCGGTAGGTGGCGCGGACCAGGTGCCGGCCGGGCGGGAGCGGCACGCCGTGGACGATCCCCGGACCCTGCACGGCCTTGGTCGGCCTATCGTCCACGGAGAATTGCCAACCAGGGTCAGGGGTGGCCAGGCGGACGAGCACACCCCCGCCCTCTCGCACCGTGACCTCCCACCGCACGGCATCGCCACCCCCCCCCGTCCGGCGGACCTCGCCCTGCCGAAGCGGCTGGGCGCCCGCTGCTGGCAGCGAGGCCGCCACGAACACCTCCGGCCAGGCCTGGGGGTTGGCCGCCGCCCACAACCCCTCTTCGGCACAGGCCAGCGGCAGCCCGGGGAGGGGGTGCTGCGCCACCACTAGGTCGGCACCCAGCGCATCGAGCCACCACCGGCCCACCGGCCCCCGGTCCGCCGCCTCCAGGTGGCGAGCGAGCCGCCGGGACTGGAGGGGGGCAAAGGTCCGCGCCGAGCGCCGCCCGTCCAGCAGCGGGGTGTACCCCCAGCCCAGGGCCACCGCCCGCTCGGGCCAGCGCTGGGCTACCCACGCCGCCTGCGCCTCGCTGGGCGCCACCGCGTAGATCCGGGCGGCGCCGAGCTGCACGGCCGAGCAGGGAATGGCACGCCCCGTCGGGAACCGGCGGAGGTGGAGCTCCGCCATGGCCCCGGGCACGAGCGCGAGACCGCCCACCAGCATCCCCGCCGCCGGAGCGACCCCGCTCAGCACGGCTGCCGCACCCACCGCTGCCAGGGCGGTGGG
>JBBISY010000018.1:0-59898 GCA_037441065.1 Acidobacteriota bacterium
TACCATGGGACGGATGTCCAGGGGCGAGCGTCGCTGGAACGGGTGGGGGTTCGAGGGCGAATTGCTGCCGCTGCCTCCCACGGCGGCCCGGTGGCTGGAGGAGCGGGTGGGGAGGGGTGCCCCGCAGTCGGCGGTGGCGGAGGCGGCGGTGACGCTCCCGCCGCCGCGGCGGCTGCCCGCCTTCACCTCGCCGGCGGCCAGCGACCCGGCGACGCGGCTGCGCCACGCCTGCGGTCAGTCCTTCCCGGACCTCGTGGCGCTGCGGCGCGGCGAGATTCCCGCCTTCCCGGACGCGGTGCTCTTCCCCACCAGCGCGGAGGAGATCGTGGCCGACCTGGGCCGCGCCGCCGAGGCCGGCGTGGCGCTGGTGATTCGCGGGGGCGGTACCAGCGTGGTGGGGGGCGTTTCCCTGCCACGCGACACGGGGCCGGTGGCGGTGCTCTCCCTGGACCGGCTGCGGGGACTCGTGGGACTGGATCGCGTGTCGTGCCTGGCCACCTTCCGGGCGGGGACGCCCGGACCCGAGGTGGAGGCAGCGCTGGCGCCGGAGAAGCTGAGGCTGGGGCACGAGCCGCAGAGTTTCGAGCTGTCCACCGTGGGCGGCTGGATCGCCACCCGCTCCGCCGGCCAGCGTTCCACCGGCGTGGGGAAGATCGACGAGCTGGTGGCCGGCCTGGAGGTGGCCACGTCCTCGGGGGTCTGGCGGCTGCCGCCGCAGCCCGCCTCGGCGGCGGGCCCGGAATTGCGGCGTCTCGTGGTGGGGAGCGAGGGGCGGCTGGGGGTGATCACCGCGGCCACGTTGCGGGTGCGGCCGCTGCCGGCGCGCGAGAGCGGAGTCACCGTCCTCTTCCCCAGCTGGGAGGAGGGGCTGGCGACGTGCCGGGCGCTCCTGCAGGGAGGGCTGCCGGTGGAGGTGCTGCGCCTGTCCGACGGGGAGGAGACCTCGTTCGCCCAGAGCTTGCTGCAACTGTCCGGGCCGGCGCGGGCGGTGTCGCACTGGCTCCTGTCGCGGCGGCGGTTCCGTCACGCCTGCGCGCTGTTGCTGGCCTGGGCGGGCCGCGCCGAGGAGGTGGCGGAGGCGGAGAGCCGCTGTGGGAGCGTGTGGCGAGCGCACGGTGGCTTGGGGGTGGGCCGCTCGGGGTGGCGGCGCTGGCGGGCCGAGCGCTTCCGCCACCCGTACCTGCGCGACCGGCTGCTGGACGCCGGTTGGGGGGTGGACACCCTGGAGACGGCCGCTCCCTGGAGCGGGCTGGCGGCGCTGTACGCGTCGGTGCGGGCGGCCTTCGCGGCGGCCGGGGAGGCGGCGGGGGTCCGGGTCGCGGTGCTGTGCCACCTGTCGCACGCGTACCGCGACGGCGCGTCGCTGTACTTCACCTATCTCTGGCCCCTGCAGGCGGGCCGGGAGACCGAGCAGTGGCAGCGCTTCAAGGACGCGGCGACGCGCGCCATCCTCGCGGCTGGCGGCACCCTCTCGCACCACCACGGCGTGGGGTCGGTCCACGCCCCCTACCTGCAGCGGGAGGTGGGCCACCAGGGGCTGGCCGTGCTGCGCGCCGCCGCGGGGGCTTTCGACCCGGCCGCCTGCCTCAACCGGGGCGTCCTGCTCGCCGAGGGCGAGGGGGAGGGGCGGGGATGATGCTGCCGCCCTGGTGGCGCGAGGGCGCCTGGCGGCGCCTGGAAGAGGGGCTGGACGTGCTGGTCATCGGCGGCGGCATCACTGGCGCCGGTGTGCTGCACGATGCCGCGCTGCGCGGCCTGCGGGCCGGCCTCGTGGAGCGGGGCGACTTTGCCAGCGGCACGTCGTCGCGCTCCTCGAAGCTCGTCCACGGCGGTTTGCGGTACCTCAAGCGGATGCAACTGCGCATCACCCGCACGGCCTGCCGCGAGCGCGACCTGCTGTCGCGGATGAACCCGCACCTGGTGTGGCCGCTCCGCTTCCTCTACCCCTCCTTTGCCAGCGACCCGACACCGGGCTGGCAGGTCAGCCTCGGCCTCACCATGTACGATCACTTGACGCCGGTGCGGCACCGGCACGAGCGCATTGCCCCCGAGCAGGTGGCGGCCCTGGTCCCGCACCTGCGCCGCGACGGCCTGGAGTTCGGGCTCACCTACGATGACGCCGCCGGGGACGACGCCCGGCTCGTGCTGGCCGTGGTGCAGGCCGCGGTCCTGACCGGTGCTACCGCCCTCTCGTACGCCAAGGTGGAAGCGTTGCTGCGCGGCACGGACGGCCGCGTGGCGGGGGCGGTGGTGCGGGACGAGGTGACGGGCGAGACGCATGCTGTCCGGGCCCATGTGGTGGTCAACGCTGCGGGGGTGTGGTGTGACCAGGTGCGGCGGCTCCTGGGCGAGGTGGAACCGCGGCTGCGGCCGTCCCGCGGCTCGCATCTGCTGTTCCCCCCCCACCGCTTGCCCCTCGACGCGGCGGTGACGGCGCTGTCGCCGGACGATGGCCGGCCGGTGTTCGCCATCCCGCACCCCGAGGGCACCTTGGTGGGCACCACCGACGTTTTCCACCACGGGGAGCTGGACGCGCCCCGCCCCTCGCCGGAGGAGGTGGCGTACCTCCTGCGCTTCGTCACCACCCTCTTCCCCGCCTGCCGACTCACGGCGGCCGATGTGACGGGGGCGTTCGCGGGGGTGCGGCCGATCCTGGACTCGCACGCCGAGGATCCCTCGGAGGCCTCGCGCGAGGAGGCGGTTTGGGACGAGGACGGCCTCGTTTCCACCGCGGGCGGCAAGCTCACCACCTTCCGGGCCACCGCCGAGGAGGTGATGGACGAGGTGGTGAAACGGTTGCCCCCCGACCGCGCGGCCCTCGCCCTGCCCTGCGCCACCGGCGCCCTGGCGCTCCCGCACCGCGCCGACCCCGCCGCCACGGTCAGCCTGCTGCGAGAGAGCGGCGCGCCGCCTGCCGTGGCCGCCGGCATGGTGCGCCGGCTCGGGGCCCAGGCGTTGCCCTGCGCGCTCGCCGCCAGCCGACGCCGGCTGCGGCCGGTGGCCGAGGATCTGGATGTGAGCGAAGCCGAACTGGAGTGGCACCTGCGCTTCGGCGGCGTCGTGCACCTGGAGGACCTGCTGCTGCGGCGGGTGCGGCTCGGCATGTGGCAACCGAAACGCTGCCTGGAACTGGCCCCGCGGCTCGGCAGTCTGGTCCGGGATGCCACCGGGTGGGGGTTCCGGCGCTGGCGACAGGAGCTGTACCGGCTGGAGGATGCCGTCGCCAACTGGGCGCCCCGGGAGCCGGCGTGAGCCGCACGCTGGTCCTCGTCAATCCCGCGGCGGGGGGCGGGCGCGCGTGGGGGGTGTGGGAACGGCTGCGAGACCGCGTGAACGGAGCAAAGTCGCTGCCGGTGCAGCGGCCGCCCGACTCGGCCGCCACGCTCGAGACGGTGCGGCAGGCGGCGGAGGAGGGGTACGAGCGGCTCGTGGTGCTCGGCGGTGACGGTACGCTCCACCTGGTGGCGACGGCGCTCCTGGCGGCGGGGTTGGGGCAGCGGCTCAGCCTGGGCGTGGTGCCGGCCGGCACCGGCTCGGACCTGGCCCGCTCGCTGCGGATCCCCCGGCGGCTGCCCGCGGCGCTGGCCCTGGCGCTGGAGGGCGAGGCCGTGCCCGTGGACGCGGGGCGCTGCGTGGGCGAGCGGGCGAGCTTCCACTTCATCAACGAGAGCTCCGCCGGCGTTGCCGGCCTCGTGGACGAGAGCGTCAACGCCATGCCACGGCGCGGGGCGACGGCCTTCCTGGCGGCGACGGTGCGGGCGCTGCGCCGCTTCCGGCCGGTGCCGATGCGGCTGGAGGTGGACGGGGAGCGCTGGTACGAGGGACCGACGTTCCTGGTCACCGTCGCCAACGGGACCAGCTTCGGCAAGGGGATGCGCATCGCGCCGCAGGCGCGCTGGGACGACGGGTGGTTCGACGTGGTGGTGGTGGGCGATGTGCGGGGCGCCGAGCTCCTGCTCCGGCTGCCGCAGGTGTACCTGGGAACGCACCTGACGGCCCGACCGGTCCGGGTGCGGCGCGCCAAGGTGGTCCACCTGGAGCCGTTGGCGCCGGCGCCCCCCTTCGATGTGGATGGGGAAACGTACCCCAGTGGGCGAGCCACCTTCGAGGTGCTGCCGGCAGTGCTGCGGGTGGTGGCTGGCCCCAGGTGAGAGGCGCCGCGGCGGATGGTATGGCGCGGGCAGGGCCTTCGGGAGGAGCGGTGGAACACTTCACGCGGCGAGAGCTGGGGGTCATTGGCCTCTTTCTGGTGGCGGCGGCGGGGGCGGGCGTGTTCGCCTGGGCGAACTTCACGCGGGCGTTCCCCGAAGCCAGCCTGACCTTTGCCGTCAACCGGGCGAGCTCGCGGCCCGTGGCCGAGACGTTTGTCCGCCAGCACGCGCCCGTGGCCGCAGCCGCCCTGGCGGGGCGGCGGCACGCGGCGATCTTCCAGGTGGACGGGCGGGCCAAGTTGTACCTGGAACGGGAGCTGGGCCTGGAGCCCATGGCGGAGCTGGTCCGAAACCGCGAAGTGCGCCTCTGGCGGTGGTCGCACCGCTACTTCCTCCCCCTGGACAAGGAGGAGGTGCGGGTCGAGGTGGCGCCCGAGGGCGAGGTGGTGGGGTTTTCCCACGCCATCCCCGAGGAGCGACCGGGGCCAATGCTCGAGGAGGGGGAGGCGCGCCGTCGCGCCGAGGCCTTCCTCGAGGCTGCCATGGGGGTGCGTCTCGACCAGCTGTCGCTGGTGGAGGCCAGCCGGGAAGACCGGCCCGCGCGGCGGGACTGGACGTTCACCTACGAGCGGAACGGCTGGCGCGCGGCGGAGGCCACCTACCGGCTGGAGGTGGGGGTGAGCGGGGAGGAGGTGGCATCGTACCGGGAGTTTCTCAAGATCCCCGACGCCTGGCTGCACTCCTACCAGCGCCTGCGCTCGGCCAACGAGACGACGGCCATGGCGGCGGTTCTCGGCATCGCGGTGACGCTCTTCGTGGCGGTCGGGGTGCTGCTCCGCGCGGCGCGCCGGCGCGATGTCCGCTGGCGCCTGGCCTTCGGCGTGACGGCGGTGAGCTTCGTGCTGTCCCTGGCGCTGACGCTCAATGACCTGCCGACGGCCTCCCACGGCTTCGACACCACCGAGAGCTGGGGCGCCTTCGTGGCGGGGCAGCTGCTGCGCGCCCTGGGGGGGGCTGGGGTCCAGTCGCTCCTCATCTTCATCGTCGTGGCGGCGGGCGAGCCGCTGTACCGGGCCCGGTTCCCGGGGCAGATGCGGATCGCCGCCATCTTCACGCGCGCCGGCTGGCGCAGCAAGCGAGTGGCGATGGGCCTGATCCTCGGCTACTGCCTGGCCGCCCTGTTCGCCGCCTACCAGGTGGCGTTCTACCTGGTGGGGAAGCGCTTCGGGGCGTGGAACCCAGCCGACGTACCCTTCGACAACCTGCTCAACACCTCCTTCCCGTGGCTGGCGGTCCTGTTCATCGGCTTCTACCCCGCAGTGAGCGAGGAGTTCCTCTCCCGGGTGTTCTCCATCCCGTTGGTGGAACGTCTGACCCGTTCCAGGGTGGCGGCGGTGGCGATCCCGGCCGTCATCTGGGGTTTCGCCCACGCCAACTACCCGGCTCAGCCGTTCTACGTCCGGGGGGTGGAGCTGTCGGTCGCGGGGATCCTGCTGGGGATCGTGTTCTACCGGTTCGGTGTGATCCCCTGCCTGGTGTGGCACTACGTGGTGGACGCGGGCTACACCTCGATGCTGCTCGTCCGCTCCGGAAACCCCTACTTCGTGGTCACCGCCCTGGTCGGCACCGGCATTCTGCTCCTCCCCCTCGCCGTGGCGCTGGTGGCGGCGTGGCGGGCGGGAGGGTTCGTGGCGGACCCCTCCCTCGACAACGCCGCCGACTCGCCGCCCGAGGAGCCCACGCACCGTCCCGCTCCCTGGCAGGGGAGCATCGCCGCCCCCTCCGCCAGGTGGCTGCTGCCGGCGGGTGTCGCCACGGTGCTGCTGGGGGCGGCGGCGAGCCAGTGGGTCCCCTCGGCGGCGGAAGGCGTGGGCGTCACTCGCCGGCCAGCGGCGGTGCAGCGGGCGGTGGCCGAGTTCCTGGCGCGCCGGGGGGTGGACGTGGCAGGTTGGCGGGTCGTCGTGACCGCGCGGGGCGAGGTGCTCGACCGCGCCGTGCGGCGCTACCTCCTGGAACACGGTGGGGTGGCGGCGGTGCAACGCTTCGCCGCCGAGGTGCCGGCCTGGCGCGTGCGGGTGTTTCGCGGCGAGGAGCGGGAGGAGTGGCAGCTGGAGGTGGACGACCGCTCGGGGGCGGTGGTGCGGTACCGGCACACGCTGCGCGAGGAGGCGCCGGGCCCCACCCTGACCGAGGCGGAGGCACGGTCCCTGGCCGAAGCGTCGCTGCGGGAGCTGGGCATGGACCCCGCGGCCCTCGCCTTCAAGGAGTTCGCCGCCGAGCGCCGGCCGGCGCGTCTCGACTACGTGTTCACCTTCGCCGATCCCGCGCGCCGCGTGGGCGAGGCGGAGTACCTGGTGTCGGTCACCATCCAGGGCGACGCGGTGGACGGGCACGTGCGCCGCATCAAGCTGCCGGAAGCGTGGGAACGGCAGCGAGCCCGGGCCACCGCGTGGCACTACGCGCTGGTCGCGGTGCGCATCGGCGCGCTCGCCTGGCTGGTGGTCGCCGGCCTCCTGGCCCTGGCGCGGGCGCAACGGGCCGGGACCCTCCCGTGGCGAGCGGTGTGGCTCCCCACGGGCGCGGCGGCGGCGGTGCTGGCAGCGGCTGCCGCCGTCAACTACCCGCTGCTCTGGCAGGAGTACGTCACGGCGTGGCCGATCGCCGTTTTCCGCACGTCGATGCTGATCGGTCTGACGATTGCCGTGCTGCTGAAGGTGGCGGGGATCGTGCTGGCCCTCGCCATGCTGGTGGCGGCGCAGCCAGTGGCGGTGGGCGCCTTCGCTGCCGCCGCGCGGCGACGGGTGGCGGCGAGCTCGGTGGGGGCGGCGCTGGTAGTGGTGGGCGGGGCGCTGCTGTGGGGCGCCGCCGTAGACCTGGCGCGCTCCCGCGCCCCGCGGCTCTTCCCCGATGCGCCGGTGGAGATCCCCGCGAATCTAGCCACTGCGCTGCCGGCCGTCGGCGGTCTCGGCAACGCGGTGACGGCGGCCATTTTCCTGGTGGCGCTCGTGGGGGTGGCCGCGTACCTGGTGGGGCAGGCGTCTCGAGGGTGGCAGCGTTTGCTGCTTGTGGCCGTGGGCGCGGTGGCCTTGGTGCCGGGAGGTGCGGATGCCACGGCCGGGGAGCTGGCCTGCGGCCTCCTGCAGGGGGCCGCCCTGGTTGGGCTGGCCTGGGTCCTGGTGCGCTTCGTGCTGGCGAGCAACCCCGTGGCCTACCTGCTGGCGGCTGGGTGGGGCGCGGCGGCGCGGGCCGCCCTGCCGCTCCTCTCGCAGCCCGGCCCGAGGTATGCGTTCGAGGGCATGCTCCTGCTGGTGTTGGCCGCCGTCGCAGGGCTGCTCTGGCTGTACCGGGCGGGGGAGGGTGGGACGTGGGAAGAGGGAGCCGAATTGGCGCGCGGGGAGGGTTGACGGGGGGCCGATCCCCGGCCCAGCCGAGTCGCGTACACTGCAGCGATGGCGCGCGTGTCCTGGGACCGCTACTTCATGAACCTGGCCGTGCAGGCGGCGACGCGATCCACCTGCCCGCGCAAGAGCGTGGGAGCGGTCGTCGTCCGCGACCGGGCGGTGCTGGCCACCGGCTACAACGGTTCGATTCGGGGCCTGGCGCACTGCAGCGAGGTTGGCTGCCTGATGGAGAACGATCACTGTGTGCGGACCGTCCATGCCGAGGCCAACGCCATCCTGCAGGCGGCGCGCCACGGTGTGCGGATCGAGGGGGCGGACATCTACGTCACCGCCTCCCCCTGCTGGGAGTGTTTCAAGCTGATCGCCAACGCCGGGATCCGGCGTGTCCTGTACGGCGAGTTCTATCGCGACCAGCGCATCCACGAGTTTGCCGCGGCGGCCGGTATCGAGCTCGTCTACCTGGGGTTGGAGGAGGAAGCATGAGCGGTGTGCGTCGAATCGGGGTCTTGACCGGGGGCGGTGACGCGCCGGGCCTCAACGCGGTGATCCGGGCCGTGGTCAAGTCCTGTCGGCTCACCCACCACATCCGGGTGGTGGGCATCATGAACGGCTTTTCCGGGCTGGTGGAGGGCAAGTGGAAGGAGCTGGAGCGCGAAGACATCTCCGGCCTCCTGCCGCGGGGGGGGACGATCCTCGGCACCACCAACCGGGGGAACCCGTTCCGGTACGTGTACCGCCGGCCGGACGGGCAGGAGGAAGTGATCGACGCCTCCCGCATGGTGGTGAAGAACATCGAGAAGCTGGGGCTGGACGCACTCCTCGTCATCGGGGGGGACGGATCGCTCACCATTGCCGAACGCTTCTTCAGGGAGTTGGGCGTACCGGTGGTGGGCGTGCCCAAGACCATCGACAACGACATCTCCGCCACCGAGGTGACGTTCGGTTTTGCCACCGCCCTCGAATCCGCCACCAACGCTCTGGATCGGCTCCACACCACCGCCGAGAGCCACCACCGCGTGATGCTCCTGGAGGTGATGGGCCGCGAAGCGGGGTGGATCGCCCTCCACGCGGGGATCGCGGGCGGCGCCCACATGATCCTCATCCCGGAGATCCCGTTTTCCTACGAGCCGCTCCTCGCCAAGATCCGGGCCCGCGAACGGCTGGGGCGGCCCTTTTCGCTGGTGGTGGTGGCGGAGGGGGCCGCGGAACGGGGGGGCGAGCGGGTGTACGCCGACGAGGACGCGGTGACCGGCTGGAAGCGGCTGGGGGGCGTTTCCTATTCCATTGCCCGGACCATCTCGGAACTGTCGGGGTACGAGGTGCGGGTGACCGTTCTCGGCCACATCCAGCGGGGCGGTTCGCCCGTGCCGGTGGATCGTATCCTCGCCACGCGCTTCGGGGTGGAGGCGGTGCGCCTAGCCGTGGAGGGGAAGTTCGGCCACACCGTGGCCCTGCGCTGCAACGACATCGTGGCGGTGCCTCTGGCCGAGGCCATCGGCCACCTGAAACGGGTGGATCCGGCCTGCCAGCTCGTCCAGACGGCGCGCGCCGTGGGGATCGTGTTCGGCGACGAGGACCCCGAGGACGTGGAAGCAGCCGAGGGTTAGAGCGCCAGTGGTCGAGGCGAGCGAGTACGCCCCGGTCGTCGAGCTGGCCGAAGTCGCTCTTCCCCTGCGGGTTGAGGAGCTCTTCCGTCGGCAGGCGCCGTGGGAGGTGGAGATCGGTTCGGGGAAGGGGCGCTTCCTGGTGGAGTGGGCGGCGCAGCAGCCGCACCGCTGCTTCCTGGGCGTGGAGCGGGCGGGCAAGTACCTGGCCATTGCGGCGCGGCGCGCCGGGTGGCGCGGGCTGGCCAACCTGCGCTTCGTGCGCACCACGGCGGAGGACCTGCTCTTCCGGTGTCTCGCACCGAACACGCTGGCCGGCGTCCACGTTTACTTCCCCGATCCCTGGCCCAAGAAGCGCCACCACAAGCGGCGGTTCTTCAACCCGGCCAACGTCCAGCGCCTGGCCGAGGTGCTGGTTCCGGGGGCCCTCGTGCGGGTGAAGACGGACCATTTGCTCTACGGCGAGCGGATCGCCGAGCTGTTGGGCGACTGCCCGCTGCTCGCCCCTGTGTCGGAGGCGGAAGCCTTCGCCGGGCTGCCCGAGACGAGCTTTGAGGTGAAGTACGCGCGGGAGGGCAGGCCGGTGCTCCGCCTCGCCTTTGCCCGGCTGGGTTAGCACCCGCCCGGTCATTTGCCCGGCAACCGCGCACCGGGTAGCGTCGGGTCGTGCCGCAGCGGCTTTCAGCGCTGCCTGTTCGACTCGGGAGGCTTGAGCGCCGCCATGTTGATCCCCTTCGCCCCCACCGCGCGGGCCGCGTCGAGCACGCGCACCACCGCGCCGTAATCCGCCCCCCGGTCGCCGCGGATGGTCAGCGTCCCGTCCGGAGAGCCACCGAGGATGCGCCGCAATTCGCGCTCCAGATCCCGCTCGGCGACCACGCGGCCGGCAATGATCGTTTCGCCCCGTTCGGTGACGAGCACCTCCGCCCCCTGGCGGCGTTCCTCCGTTCCCTGCTCCGCCGTCTTGGCCTCGGGGAGCTTCAGGCGGAGCCGGTCGTCGGCCACGAACTGCGTGGTGACCGCGTAGAAGAGCAGGAGCTGGAAGACCACGTCGATGAGCGGCGAGATGTCGATGGCGGGGCGCCGCCCGCGGCTGCGGGTGAACCTCATGGCCTGCCCTCCGGCGCCTGGTCCCGGCGCACCAGGTGGAGCAGCTCGATGGTGCGCGCCTCGATGGCGTGGACCAGCTCTTCCGCCCGGACCTCCAGGTAGGAGTGCAGGAAGAGCGCCGGGATGGCGATGATGAGGCCGGCGGCCGTGGTGATGAGCGCCTGCGCGATGCCCCCGGCGAGCGCCTCGCCGCGGGCTGTGCCGCTCATGGACACCGCCTCGAACACCTGGATCATGCCCAACACCGTGCCGAGCAGGCCGAGCAGGGGGGCGGCGGACACCACGGTGGCGAGGCCCGGCAGGCCCCGCTGGAGCTGGCGCAGCTGGTGCCGGCCGGTATCCTCCAGGAGCTCGCGCAGCTCGTCGTAGGGGGCGCTCCGGTTGTCGATGAGGGTCGCCACCAGTGTGGCGAAGGGTCCCTCGTGCTGGCGGCAGTAGGCCAGCGCGCGTGGAAAGTCGCGGGCGGCCAGGAGCTGCGAGACCACCGCCACGTCGGCAGGGTCCAGGAACTTTTTCTGCCGCAGCACCAGCAGGCGTTCGATGACGATGGCCAGCGCGAGAATCGAGAGCCCGGCGAGCGGAACCATCACGGGCCCGCCCTTCAAGAACCAGTCAAACACCGTTACCTCCCCACATCGTTCGGTGGTTCCGTGTTGTAGAAGAAGGTGATCGTCACCCCCTCGCGCTCCACGCCGAAGAGGTCCGGCGGCAGCGGGGGGAGGGGCGAGGCGTTGGCAATGGCGTCCCGGGCGGCAAAATCCATGGACGGGTGGCCCGATTCGCGCTGGATCTCGATGTTGCTCACCGTGCCGTTGCGCTCGATGACGAAGTGGATGCGCGTGACGCCAGCGGCACCCAGCCGGGCGATCTCCGGCACGTTCCAGTGGTAGCGGATGCGGCGCAGCATCTCGGCGGCGTACGGCCCCCAGTCGTACCACTGGGTGTCGAAGGAGAGCGGCCCCAGGTCCACCTGCCCGCCGCGCCGGTCGGGGAGTGCCCCCCGTGTACCCACACCGCCCTCCAGGGGTGACAGCCCCCGCAGCCGCAAGGGGGCAACGGGAGCCGGCGTGGGCGGCGCCACCAGCGTGCTGGCGCCCCGGTCGGCGGCGGCTTGCGCGGGGGCGGGGACGGGGGCGGGTGGCACCTCCCCCGCCGGCGCAGGCTGCCCGGGGCGGTCGGCGCGGGACGGCGCGACGCGCAGGTCCGGCGTCGTGCCCGCTACACCTGGCCGGTCCGCCGGTTCCCCCTCCCCCCCGTGGGCTCGGCGGGAGAGGTCGGAAGCCGGGGCATTCGGCTTCGAGGGCGATTCCTCGCGCTCGTGGGGGAGCTCCACCAGCTCGAAGCGGATGGGTTCCTGCGCCTGGTCGGCGGCTGCGGGTGGAGGGGGAGGGGGCACGAGGGCCAGGACCGCCCGGTGCCCGGCTGGCAGTAGCCAGGCGAGGAGCAGGTGGAGGAGCAGCGACAGCTCCAGGGCGACGCGGAGGCGGCGATCACGGAACATTCCCGCTCACGAGCGCATCCTAACAAGAAGCTTGCCAGGATCGGCACCACCCCCAGCGAGGGGGTCGGGTGTTTCCCGTCCGCTGCGGCCACTTCGAGCTGGTCCCGCGTCACCTTGGCATCCCTTGACCCCCCCGCCGGCTCGGCCGATAATCCGCCGATGGCGCGGTGGCAAGCGTTGGTGGCGACGCCCGCCGGGCGTTTCATCGTCAAGTACCTGGCAGCCCTTCTTGTGGGCTTCGTCCTCCTCGCTCTGAAACCGGTCAACGACCACCTCGTCAACCCCTACACCACCTTCGTTGCCCACCAGGCGCGCGTGGCGCTGAACCTCTTCGGCGAGGGCGCGACGGTGCGCGATCAGGTCCTCTCCTCGCCCCGATTCTCGGTGAGGATCTTCAACGGCTGCAACGGCCTCGAGGCGATTCTCATCTTTGCCTGCGGGGTGCTGGCTTTCCCGGCCAGCTGGCGGAGCAGGCTCTTGGGGGTCCTTGCCGGGCTCGTGGCCATTCAACTGGTCAACGTGGTGCGGGTGGTCTCGCTGTTCTACGTGGGCGTGTTCAAGCCCCAATGGTTTGCCGCCTCGCACATCTTCGTCTGGCAATCGCTGATCATCGTTTTTGCCGTGGTGCTCTGGCTGCTCTGGGCGCAGAGGTACGCCCTTGCCGGCGCCCAGCGCTGAGCTCCGCCGGTTCCTGTGGCGCCTGCCGCTGTCGGTGGTGGCGGCGGCGGCGATCTGGCTGGCGGTGCGACCCGTGTACGAGCCTGCCCTGTGCCGGAGCGCGGAGATCGCCGCGCGCATGGTGGAGTTCCCCAAGGTGGCCAAGATCTTGAGGGACAATGGGTACGCCCTCATCGGCCGGACGGACCTGCGGGCCGACTCGGGGTGGCTGAAGCTCTCGCTCACGCAGATCCACTTTAACGCCGTGCCGTTTCTGGCGCTCCTCTTCGCCTTCCCCGGTGCCCGCACGCGGGACACGTTCCGTCGCGCGCTCGTGGCCCTGGCCGTGCTCGCGCTCTCCCACCTGCTCGCCCTGGTGGCGAACGTGAAGGTGTTCTACGCGACCAACTTGGGGAGTTGGAGCGAGAGCCAGTACAGCGACACGGCCCGGGCGCTGTACGGTGCCGTGCGCTACTTCTTCGACATCCCCGTGACCTTCACCTTGCCGCTGTTGCTGTGGGTCGGCGTGTTTCGCGAACGCGTCTTGGCGCTGGCGGGCATGGCGCAAGGAGACACCGCCCCACGGCCCTCCGGGCGGCGGGAGCGGCGGCCGGCCTCGCGGGCATAGTCAGCCGCCGTCGCCCCGCGGCTCGCGGCGCAGTGCCTCCTGCATGGCGGGGGTGAAGGCAATGGGCCTGCCGCTGTGCCGGTCCACCAGGAGGTGCCGCGTCTCGCCTTCGGCCAGGAGCGTGCCGTCCGGCCCCTCGACGCGGTACGCGAAGACCACGCGTCGGCTCGCCAGCGCCGCCACCCACACCCACACGGTGACCAGCTCGTCGTAGCGGGCCGGCTTGCGGAACCGGCAGGAGAGGTCCGTGACCATGAGGAGGGCCCCCTCGGCTTCCCAGCGGCTGTAGGGCAGTCCCACGGCACGCGACAGTTCCGTGCGCGCCGCCTCGAACCACACCGGGTAAACGGCGTGGTGGACGACCCCCATCTGGTCGGTCTCGGCGTAGCGAACCCGCAGGCGGACGGGGAAGGGCGAGCTGGCCATTGGGGCATGATAGTGAATCGCCGCGGTGGGGGGCGCTGCAGGGCCTGCCAGGAGCAGAGCCGCTCGTGGTAGCCTCTTGGCGGAGGGATTCGCCCCATGTGGCAGCGGACCTCGATCGTCGAAAACCGCGACGTGGCAGGAACCGGCAGCATCGTTTCCCTCTCACCCGCCACCGGCGAACCTCTCGCCACCGTGCCCGCCCTCGACGTGGAAGGCGTGCGGCAGGCGGTCGAGGCTGCGGCTCGAGCCTTCCCCGCCTGGTCCACCACCACCCTGGGCTACCGGCAGCGGCTCCTGGCCCGGTGGTTGCGGGCGTTGGTGGACCAGGAAGCCGCCCTGGCCGAGCTGGTGGCGCGGGAGGGCGGGAAGCCGGTGGCGGAAGCGCGCCTCGTGGACATCTTCCCCGCCTGTGAGGCTCTCTCCTACCTGGCGCGCCGCTTGCATCGCCTCCTGGAGTTCCAGCCGGTGGCGCCGCGGCAGGTGCTCTTTTCCCACTGGCGGGCCGGCTACCGCTTCGAGCCGTTGGGCGTGGTGGCCATCATCACCCCCTGGAACTACCCGGTGGGCATCCCCGTGATCGAGATCGCCAGCGCCGTGGCCGCGGGCAACACCGTGGTGTTCAAGCCGGCCTCGGCCACGGTGCTCACCGGCTTGGCGGTGGGCGAGCTGGCCCGCCGGGCCGGTTTCCCCCCCGGGGTGATCAACACGGTGGCGCTGCCGGGTGCGGCCACGGACGCCCTCGTGGATGACCCGCGGGTGGCGAAGGTGCTCTTCACCGGTTCGGTGGAGGTGGGTCGGCGGGTGGCGCAGCGCTGTGCCGCGCGGCTGGCCCCCTGTCAGCTGGAGCTGGGCGGCAAGGACGCCGCCGTGGTGGCGGCCGATGCGGATCTGGAGCGCACGGCGCGGGGGCTGGTGTGGGGGGCCTTCGAGAACACGGGACAGACCTGCGCGTCCATCGAGCGCGTCTACGCCGTGGAAGAGATCTACGAACCGCTGCTGGAGCGGGTGGTGGCCCTGACCCGGGGGCTGCGGGTGGGCGATCCCCTCGCCGAGGGGGTCGACCTGGGCCCCATGACCACGCTGGAGCAGCGCGAGGTGGTGGCGAGCCAGGTGCGGGAGGCGCTGGCCGCCGGGGCACGGGCCCTCACGGGAGGGGCCGTGCCGGAAGGGCCGGGGTACTTCTACCCCCCGACGGTCCTGGTAGAGGTGTCCGAGGCCATGCGGGTGATGCAGGAGGAGACCTTCGGTCCGATCCTCCCCATCGTTCGCGTCAAGGATCTGGAGGAGGCGGTGGCGCGGGCCAACGCGTCTCGGTTCGGGCTCACGGCCTCGGTGTGGACCCGTTCCCGAGCCACCGCTCGCCGACTCGTGGGGGAGCTTCAGGCCGGGGTGGTGACCGTCAACGAGCACCTGGTCACCTTTTCGGAAGCCACCGCCAGTTGGGGCGGGGTCAAGGAGAGCGGCATCGGCCGCTCGCACGGGTGGTTTGGCCTGTTGGAACTCTGCAACGTGAAATACGTGGCGCAGGACTTCGGGCGACGGCCGGCGATGCCCTGGTACTACCCCTATGACGAGGGGTTTGCCCGCTTCGTCGAGGCGGCCGTCCCGTCGCTCTATGCGGTGGGCTGGCAGCGCGTGCGGGGGCTCGCTCGCCTGGTGCGGACACGGCGGTTTCGGGATCGCGTGGGCAAGCTGCAGGTGCTGGCTGCGCTCGACCGCTTGCTGTGAGGCGCCGGGTGCGGGGTGGACGCGGAACGGGCAGGGGACAGCCGAGGCCACCGCGGGAGCCCGGCCGCCCCATGCACCGGAGGGGAGGAGCAGAGCGGTGCTGAAACTCGTCATTCTCGACGGCAGCGAACGGCAGTACACCCTCCCGGAAGGGGGCGAACTGCGGGTGGGAAGCGCGGCCCACTGTGCGGTCCGCCTGGAGGCGGAGGACGTGTCCCGCAACCACGCCCTCATTGCCGATCGGGGGGGGAGGGTCGTGCTGTTGGACCTGGGCAGCAAGAACGGCACGTTCCTGAACGGCAGGCCGATCCGGCAGGCTGAGGTGGTGCCCGGCGACCTGGTGCGCTTCTCATCGGTGACGGCGCAGTTCGTGAGGTCGGGCGATGACGGGGCGGAAGTGCCGGAACAAGCCCCGCCGCGGGAGCCCCGGTGGCTGGCGGGCGGGGATACCAACGATGCCATCCCAGTGGGTTTCCCCGTGGCCATCGCCAGTCTCTTGAAAGCCTGGGGGGCGGAGGAGAGCTTCGCCATGGCCTCCCTCGTGCTGTGGCTCGTGCAGCGCCGGGGCATGGAGGGGGCCGCGGTGGTGGAGGCGGTGGGGGGGGAGGTCACGGTGATCGCATCGCACGGCGCGATTGCCAGCGTGCTGCAGGACCCGCGCTGTCTCGCGGCGCTGCGGGAGCCCGCCGCCGTCGGTCCCGGGCTGGAAACCTCGCAGCTCTTCCTGGGGGGCCGGCGCGTCTTGGCCATCGCGGCGGCGGGATTGCCGTGGCTGCTGGTGGCCACCGGTGAGCGACAGCCCGAGGCCGGCGAGGTGGAGCTGTGGGCGCACCTGATGGCTGTGGCCTGCCGGCTCGACCGTCGTTCGCTGTGCACCTCGACGCGAGGGCGCCGCCTCGCCCCGCACCCCTGAAGCTTTGTCCTCGCACACAAGAAAGCGGCCGAACGGCCGCTCGCCGACGGTCTGGCGGAAGAGGCTTGCTGACCAGCGACACGACGGGGAGGGAGTTACTCCTCCTCCTCGTCCTCGTAGTCGCTCAGGTCCTCGGGGTACTCCTCCTCTTCCTCCTCCTCGTCCTCCTCGAAGTCTTGATCGAAGTCCTCTGGCAGCGCAAAGGCGTCCGGGTCGGAGTTGCCGCACACCTCGCACACCGCGCGTCGGATCTCGCCGTCCCGCCACGTGAAGTCATCCACCTCCGACTCGCACTCCAGGCAGATCAGATACTCAGGTCTCGCCATGCTCGCCTCCCGTGCCCGGACCCTCCCTGCGGGCCGATGAAAAATGTAGCGAGGTCCGCAACCCCGCGCAACCGTTCCCCGGGGCTCGCCGACCCTGGTGAAGACGCCAGGTGGTCACAGTGATTCGCGCCTCACGGCAATCCCCACCGCCCCCGGGCCCGTGTGCGCCGCGAGCACGGGAGCCAGGTTGACGAGCGGGATATCCGTGGCGCCCTGATACCGGCGCAGCCTCTCGGCCACGTACTCGGCTGCCCCCACCGCGGCGGCGTGGGCGATGAGAAAGCGCGCCGGCGTGCCGCCGGCCCACTGCACGGCCCGTCGGTACAGACCTTCCAGCGCCCGTCGGAAGCCCAGTGCCACGCCGGCCCGGCAGGCTGCCCCGTGCTCGTCCAGGGAGAGGAGGGGCTTGAGGTGGAGGAGGCGGCTGACGCGGGCGAGCCTCGCCGGAACGCGGCCGCCGCGCACCGCCGTGTCCAGCGACGGCAACGCGGCGTAAAGCCGGACGTTGGCAGCCGCGGCGCCGGCCAAGCGTGCCACCTCGTCGAGATCCTTCCCGGCCAGAATGGCTTCGCCGGCCGCCTCGGCAACCAGGCCAGCCGCCACCGACACGCCGCGCGAATCGACGACGCGGATCCGCGAGGGGTCCACGAGTTGTGCGGCGGCCACCGCCGACTGGTAGGTACCCGACAACGCCGCGGAGATCGTGACCGCCACCACCCCTTCGTGGGTATCCAGGAGCCGCGAGAAGGCGCGCTTGAAGTCGCCCACGGCAGGCTGGGAGGTGGACGGCGCCGCGTCGGCAGTGGCCAGCCGCTGGTAGAACTGCGGCGGGGTAATGTCCACGCCGTCGAGGAACGATTCGTCGCCGAGCCGCAACGTGAGCGGCACGCGCACGAGGCCGAAGGCGTAGGCCAGAGCTTCCGGGAGGTCGCACCCCGAATCGGTGACCAGGGCAATGGGGACGCCGCGGCCGGCCAGCTGCTGGAGCACCATGTCGTCGGTCTTGGTGCGCTCCAGCCTGCCGAAGGAGGCCAGCTCGTTGAAGAAGCGTTGCGGCTCGTTGGTGTGGAGGTGAACCCGCAACCGCGCGCCCCCGCCCGCCACCACCAGCGAGTTGCCCAGCCCGGCCACCGCCGCAGCCACCGCCTTGCGATCCAGCCTGGTGCCGCTGACGAGCCCCTCGGCGCAGTAGCGGTAGGAGTCGTCCACCTCCGCATGGGCGGCGGCGAAGGGGGTGGGTTGCTGGACGCTCAGGCCCGCGCGGTTCCAGTCGGCGGCGCGCCGGTCGCGAAAGATGGCGGAGATCCCCTCCAGGAAGTACACGAAACCCTGCGCGCCGGCGTCCACGACGCCGTGCTTGGCCAGGACGGCCAGTTGCCGCGGCGTTTCGGCCAGGGCGTCGCGGGCCCGGGCTAAGCCATGGGAGAGGAGCTCGGCGAAATCGGCCACCACCTGGGCTCGCTCCTCGAGGGAAGCCGCCCAGCTCCTCAGCACCGACAGGATGGTCCCCTCCGTGGGGTGCTGGAGCGCCTGGTAGGCGGCTTCCACGCCGCGGCGCACCGCGGCGGCAAAGTCTCGCGTGTTGAGGTACGCTCGGTTGCCGACCACTTCGGCGAGCCCATGGAAGAACTGCGCCAGGATGGCGCCGGAGTTGCCCCGCGCCCCCTCCAGCGCCGCATCGGCTGCCGCCCTAGCCGAACGGCCGACGGTGACGATGTTGGGCATCACCATGGCGCTCGCTGCGGCTCGCAGGGTGGATGCCAGGTTCGCCCCGGTGTCCGCGTCGGGGACGGGAAAGACGTTGATGCGGTTCAGGTTCTCCTGTTCGCGGACCACCGCGAGGGCGCCGGCCCGCAGGGCACGGGCGAAACGGGGGCCGGTGAGGTTCTGGACCATCAGCAGCTCCGCCACCAGCGCAGGGCGCTACGAGTCCTCTCGTTCACGGTCGCGCAGGGCCATCTCCTCGAGATCGTCCTCGGTGGCGAAAGCGCTGGGATCGTCGTTGCCGCAGGCCATGCACAGCGCCTCCACGATCCTGCCCTCGCGCCACTCGAACGTATACGTGGGCGTCTCGCATTCCAAACACACGAGGTACTCGGGTGCCGCCATGCCGCGATGCTACACCACGTGGGGGCCACGCGGAACACCTGATGGAGAAGGCAATGGCCTTGCTAAGATGCGGGCGTGAGCCTGCCGGAGAGACTGTACGACCTCACCTGGCGCCGCGTCCGTCACCTGGGTGGGGTGTCGCTGCTGGCCGTGCAGACGGCGCGCCGCATGGTGATGCCTCCTTACAACGTGCGGGCCGTGGTGGCGCAGCTGGAAGCCTTGGGCGTGCGCTCCACGAACCTGGCGGCCATCATCGCCACCTTCACCGGCATGGTGCTGGCGCTGCAGACAGCGTATACCCTCGCGGCCTTCGGGGCCAAGCTCTACATCGGCGAAGTGGTGGGGATGTCGCTGGTCCGAGAGCTGGGACCCGTGCTCACCGCGCTCATGGTGGGTGGGCGGGTGGGCGCCGGCATCACGGCGGAGCTGGGCGCCATGACGGTGAGCGAGCAGGTGGATGCCCTCCGCTCGCTGGGGGCCGACCCCATCCGCGAGCTGGTGGTGCCCAGGATGTGGGCGCTGGCGATCGGACTGCCGCTTCTGACCGTGCTCGCCGATGCCATGGGTATCCTGGGGGGGATGCTCATCTCCACCTGGGAGCTCGGGCTCGACCCCAGCTTCTACTTCTCCCACGTGCTGCGGCTCATGGGCTACGGGGACTTCCTCTCCGGCCTCGGCAAATCGGTGTGTTTCGCGCTGGCGATCGGCCTCATCGCGGCGTACAACGGGCTTTCCGCCCGCGGCGGGGCGGACGGCGTGGGGCGCGCCACCACCGATACCGTGGTCGCCATTGCCATCACCGTCCTGGGCCTCGACTTCTTCCTCACCAAGCTGTTCCTGTCGCTATGACCGAGCGCCGCGAAGCCGTGGTGGTGGAGTTCTTCGAAGTCACCAAGTCGTTCGGCACCAAGCGAGTGCTTGACCGGCTCTCGTTCACCGTGCGCCGCGGCGAGACGGTGGTGGTGCTGGGCGCCTCGGGTTCGGGGAAGTCCGTCATGCTCAAACACATCAACGGGCTCGTTCGGCCCGATTCCGGGGGGGTGCTGGCGCTGGGCTGCGGGGTCTCGCATCTGGAGGAGGAACAGCTCGCCGAGTTGCGCCGGCGCATCAGCTACATCTTCCAGCAGTCGGCGCTCTTCGACTCGCTGTCGGTGGGCGAGAACGTGGCGTACCCCCTCCGCCTCCACACCACCCTGGAGGAAGAGGAGATTGCGGAGCGGGTCGCAACGCTGTTGGCGCGGGTGGGCCTCGCCGGCACCGAGCGGCTGGAGCCGAGCCAATTGTCGGGGGGGATGCGCAAGCGGGTGGCGCTGGCCAGGGGCCTGGCGCTGGGGCCGGAGCTGATCCTCTACGACGAGCCCACGGCGGGGCTGGACCCGCTCACAGGCCTGGCCATCGTGGACCTGATCCGCGAGGTGGCGGCGACCAGCGGAGCCACGTCGCTGGTGGTGACGCACGACCTGGCAGCCGCACGGCGGCTCGACTGTCGCGTTGCCTTCTTGGAGAACGGACGCTTTGCCTTCGACGGCCGGCTCGAGGAGGCAGCGGCTGCTCCCGGGACGGTGCGGAGTTTCGTGCAGGCAGGGGGGTTCCATGATTGAGCAGGATCCGCGTCGCAGGCTGCGGGTAGGGCTGTTTACCGCTGGGCTGGTGGTGTTGCTCGGCTTGTCCATCCTCCTGCTCGGCAAGAAGCAGCAGCTCTTCGTGCGCCAGGTGCAGTATCTGGGGCGTTTCAACTACGTGGGGGGACTGGTGCCCGGCGCCCCGGTGTGGCTCAACGGGGTGGTGGTCGGTTCCGTCGAAGAGGTGATCCTGCCGGGCGACCCGGGCGAGCGGGAGATCACCGTGGTGTTCAGCGTGGCGGCCCGGGTGGCGCGCCGGGTGCGGGCCGACTCGCGGTTGCGGATCCGCACCCTGGGGCTGCTGGGGGATCGGTACCTCGAGCTCACCTCGGGCAGCCCCAGCCAGCCGCGGCTGGAGCCGGGTGCGGTGGTGGCAAGCGAGGAGCCCACCGATCTGGCGGCGGTGATTGCCCAGGGCGGCGACGCCATGACCAACGTGCAGGCCATCACGAGTTCTCTGCGCCGCGTGCTGGACCGCATCGAGCGCGGTGAGGGGATGCTCGGCCAGTTGACGGTGGACCCGGAGAGCGGCCGGCGGGCGGTGCGGAGCTTCTATGCGCTCCTCGAGGAGAGCGAAGGCTTGGTGAGGGACTTGCGCGCCGGCAAGGGGGCCCTGGGACGGCTCGTTGCCGATCCCGCCCTCCAGGCCTCGCTGGTGGACGACATTGCCGGCATCGCCCGCTCGGGTCGGCGTATCGCCGACCTGTTGGCCAGGGACCTGGAGCGGGACGACTCGTTGCTGGCCGGCATGCTCCGCGATCCCCAAGGGAGAGACCGGCTTCAGCGCACGCTGGAGGACCTGGCGGCGGCGGGGGCGGCGGTGGCTGGCGTGGCGCGCGAGCTCGCCCACGGGCGGGGTACGCTGGGCCGGTTGGTCGGGGACGAGGCGTTCGCCGAGGAGTTCCTTGCCGATCTCCACGCCCTCGCGGCCAACCTGCGCAGCATTTCCGAAAAGCTCGATGGCGGGCAGGGGAGCGTGGGCAAGGCGATCAACGATCCCCAGCTCTACGAGGACCTGGAGAAGGTGGTGCGAGGGGTCAAGCAGTCGCGGACGCTGGGTTGGCTCATCCGCAACCGGCGCGCCGCCGGCGAGGCGGCCGGTGCGGCCGCGGCAAAGGAGGAGAGACCGTGAGGAAAGTGCTCGTCACCGGCGGTGCCGGTTTCATCGGCTCGACGCTCACGCAGGCGCTTCTGGCACGCGGGTTGGAGGTGGTGTGCCTCGACGACTTCAACGACTTCTACAACCCCGACTTCAAGCGCGCCAACGTGGCCGGTTTTGCGAGCCACCCGGGGTGGAAGCTGGTGGAGGGGGACATCCGGGACGCGGCGCTGGTGGAGGAGGTGTACCGGCGCCACGGGATCTCGGCGACGGTGCACCTGGCTGCTCGCGCGGGGGTGAGACCGTCCATCCGCGAGCCCCGCCTCTACGAGGAGGTGAACTGCCTCGGCACGTTGAACCTGCTGGAGGCGGCGCACCGTTGGGGGGCGTACACCTTCATCTTCGGCTCCTCCTCCTCGGTGTACGGTGTGAACTCCAAGGTGCCGTTTTCCGAGGACGACCCCATCACCTGTCCGGTCTCGCCCTACGCCGCTACCAAGCGAGCCGGCGAGCTGCTCTGCTTCACCTACCACCACCTCTACGGCCTCAAGGTGACGTGCCTGCGCTTCTTCACCGTGTACGGGCCGCGGCAGCGCCCCGAGATGGCGGTGTACCACTTCGCCGAGAAGCTCTCCCAGGGCCAACCGGTGCCGCGCTTCGGCGACGGCACGACGGCCCGCGACTACACCTACATCGACGACATCGTCGCAGGCATCCTGGCGGCTCTCGACGGGGATGCGGAGTTCGAGATCGTCAATCTGGGCGGTTCGCGCACCACCACCCTCGCCGAGCTCATCCAGCTGCTCGCCGCCCGGCTCGGCGTACCGCCGCGCGTGGAGGAGTTGCCCCTGCAGCCGGGCGATGTCCCCATCACCTATGCCGACGTGTCCAAGGCCAAGCGCCTGTGGGGGTGGGAACCGAAGGTGAGCATCGAGGAGGGGATCGATCGCTTCATCGCCTGGTACAACCGCGAGCGGCGCCGCTAGGGCCGAACGCTCCCGGCGACTCGCGGCCGGTGTGGCGCTCCTGCTCTGGGGGCTGGCCATCGGTACGGTCCCGCTCGTGGTGGGCGGGGCGCCGGGGGGCGACGACGCCTACTACCACGCCATGTACGCCGTGGAACAGGCCCGGTGCCTGGCGGGCGGTGTGGTGTTCCCGCGCTGGTACCCGGACCTAAACGGCGGGCTCGGCGGTCCGGAGCCGCGGCCCCGCCCCCTCCTTCCCCTCCTCCTCGGTGGCCTCCTGGCCTGGCTTCTCGACGATGGGGTGGGCGCCGTTGCGGTGATCACGGCGGCTGTCCCCGCCCTGGCCTCGCTCTTGGCGTACAGCGCCCTGCGCTGGCGGGGTGTGGGCCGGCGGTGGGCCGGCGTGGCGGCCGCCCTGTGGGCGCTCTGCCCCTACCTGGTGAGCAGCTTGCACCAGCGGGTGGCGCTGCAGGAGGTGCTGGCGCTGACGCTGCTCCCCTGGGTGTGGGCCCTCCTGCTGCCGCCGGGGCCACGCGACCGGCGCGAGACGGTGGGCGGGGCGCTGGTGACCGCCTGCCTGTTGGCCACGCAGCTGCTGGTGGCCGCCATGGCGGCGGTGGTGGTGGCGGTTGCCCACCTGGCGAGCCCGCAGCGGCGGCTGGCGCCCGCGGCCGGTGCGGCCCTGCTCGGCGCCGCGTTGTCGGCCGCTTCGTGGCTGCCGAACCTCTGCTCGCTCCCCAGGCTGCGGGCCAGGAGCTTCGTGGAGGGCTGGTTCGATTGGCGCACCCGCTTCCTCTTCGCCGGCGAGACCCCACCGTCCGCCCTTGCCACCACGTTCGAGTGGGCGTTTCTGGGCATTGCGGCAGCGGCCGTCGTGCTCCTCTCGCTGCGGGGCGCTCGGCTGGTGGCCGGGCTGTCGCTGGGCTGCGCGTTGCTGGCCACTTCGCCGTCGCGACCGGTGTGGGAGCTGATGCCGGGGAGCGAGCTGCTGCAGTTCCCCTGGCGCTGGTTGGGGGTCGCCTCGGCACTGGCGGTGTGGGCGGCGGCCACCGCGGGGGGGCGGTGGTGCCGCCTGCTGGCGCTCGCCCTGGTGACGGCGCCGGTGGTGGCGACGCAGCCGCTGGCGGAGCGGCTGCCCGCCGGCCCGCCGCTGCGGCCCTCCTCGCAGGCGGCCGAGTTGCGGGATGCCGCCACGAGATTCGGTGTCTTGCCGATCCTGCCGTCGTTTCCGGCCGCGCTGCCACGGGGGGCGGACCCCTTCGAGGCGCTGCGGGGCGCGTCTCGGATCGAACGGGGCGCCCTCGCACCGCAGCAAGGGGGGCCCTCGCGTTGGAGCTGGGCCGTCACGAGCCGTCACGGCGGCGTGGTGCGGCTGCCGCTCCTGGCGGCGGACGGGTGGGAGGTGCGCGTGGGTGGGCGGGAGGTGGGGTGGGTGGCGGAGGAGAGCCTGGTGGCCGTGCCGGTTCCGGCAGGCCGTACCCTGGTGGAGGCACGGCAGGTCCTGCTTCCCGAAGACCTGGCCGGCCTCGCCGTGTCCCTGGCGGCGTGGCTGGGGCTGGCGGCCGCCCGCCTCATTCGGAGGGAGGCGGCGTAGGGCGGCGGGGGAGGGTGGCTCGCGGCGAGAGGTACAGGGTCGCTGCGGGGGTGGCGAGCACCGGCACCAGCGAGAGGCGCGCGGCCATGGCCTCGAGCGGCCTGGTGACAGGGAGGTGCGGGGCGATCAGCAGCGCGACGTTCGGGGCCGCGGCGAGGCGGGCCAGCAGCTCCTCACCCTCGCCAGCGGCTGGCAGGCAGGTGGCCGGGTCGTACCAGCCGGGGTGACCGGTCACACAGGCGGGGTAGGCGAGCACAGGGTAGGCGCCGCTGCTCCCCTCCAGGGCCTGGGAGAGGTCCAACCACCAGTGCCCCGACGCTACCACCAGCGCCCCGCCGGGGTGGTAGCGGCGGATCGTCTCGGCGAAGCGCGTCTCGAAGGGGGGAGGGGCCGTGCCCCAGGCGTAGAGGGCACTGCCTGCGGCCAGCGCGGCGGCCGCCGCGAGGGCAACGGCCACGGCGCCCTGCATGCGCCGGCCACCGCTAACGGCGGCGAGAACCGCCAGCGCGGGCACGAGGAAGAGCGCTTCGGCCCGGCCCGGATAGTAGGCTGGGGCGCCCAGCTCAGCGAGGAGGGGGAGGCCCAGCGCGGGCACGCCGGCGAGGAGGACCAGGCGGGCGGGGGGTCGGGAGCTGACCAGGAGCACGGCACAGCCCGCCGCCGCCACCAGGGTGAGGGCGAGCGGGAAGGTGGGCAGGTCCATGCTCCGGCCGAACGGGGCCAGCGGCGGCAGCAGCCGCAGTGGCGCCACGATCCGCTCGGGGAGCGGCAGGGCGCGCCAGGCGTCGGCCATCCAAGCGGTGGCGGCGGCGGGCTGGCGGAGAGCGATCGGGAGCCACGGCAGGAAGGACAGGAGTCCGGCGGCCACACCCGCGAGGGAGCGGCGGCGTGCTGCCGCGGGGAGGGTGAGGGAAGCCAAACCCGCCGCTCCTGCCAGCACGGGGCCGAGGCCGTGGGACCAGCAGGCTAGCCCCACGGCTCCAGCCAGGCCGCCCGCCCCTCGGCCCTGGGCCCCGAGCGTCTCGATCCGCTGCCACGCCCAGGCGGTGGCCAGCAGCAGCAGGGCGTATGCCCGCCCTTCGCTGGAGATGGCAAGGGCCAGGGGGTGGAAGGCGAGCAGGGCGGCGAGGGCGAGTGCCTGCCGCTGGCCCATGGCCACCACCGCAGCCTTCCAGGCCAGGAGTACTGCCAGTGTGCCGGCCGCCACAGAAACCAGCCGTGCTGCGGCCAGCGGCTCCAGCCCCGCGAGGGCGAGGAGTTTGGTCAACAGGTAAGGAAGTGGTGGTCCGGAATCGAGACGCAGCAGGGCCAACATGTCCGAAAACGACTTGCGGACCAAGAAGACGGTGAAGTACTCGTCGTGCCACGGCGCTCGCAGCACCGCGCCCGCGGTGCGGACGGCCAGGGCCGCAGCGAGCACCCCCAGGGGTAGCAGGAAGCGGCGCTCCACGGCGCCAGTGTCTCGTCCGACGACGGCGCCGTCAACTTGTTGCCGGCGGGAGGTACGACTACACTTCGCCGGCGTGCTCGGGGTCCGGGCACGGAGCGGAGGGGACGATGCACATTGCAGTCGTGGGGAGCGGCTACGTGGGTCTGGTGACCGGAGCTTGCCTCGCGGACTTCGGCATGTCGGTGACCTGCGTCGACAACGACCGGCGCAAGATTGAGATGCTCCAGCGCGGGGAAATCCCGATCTACGAGCCGGGCCTCGAGGCCCTGGTGGAGAAGAACTGCCGCGCCGGCCGGCTGCGCTTCACGACGGAGCTTAAAGAGGCGGTGGAATCCTCGCTGGTGCTGTTCATCGCCGTGGGCACCCCACCGAAGGAGGACGGCTCGGCCGATCTGTCGTACGTGGTGCAGGTGGCCGAGGCCATCGCCGACCACATGAACGGCTACAAGGTGGTGGTGACCAAGTCCACCGTTCCCATCGGCACCGGCAGGCTCATCGAGGAGATCATCCGCCAGCGCAACGGCCGTTTTCCCTTCTCGGTGGTGTCGAACCCCGAGTTCTTGCGCGAGGGTTCGGCCATCGAGGACTTCATGCGCCCGGATCGGGTGGTGATCGGCGCCCGCGATCCCCAGGCCATCGCCATCATGAAGGACGTCTACGCGCCTCTCTACCTCATCGAGACGCCCTTCGTCATCACCAACGTGGAGTCGTCGGAACTCATCAAGTACGCCTCGAACGCGTTCTTGGCCACCAAGGTGACGTTCATCAACGAAGTGGCCGAACTGTGCGAGGCGCTGGGGGCCGACGTGCACCACGTGGCCAAAGGGATGGGGCTCGACCGCCGCATCGGACCGAAGTTCCTCCACCCGGGGCCGGGGTTCGGCGGCTCCTGCTTCCCCAAGGACACCAAGGCCCTCACGGAGATTGCCCGCCAGGCCGGCTGCCCCTTCGAGACGGTGGAAACGGTGGTGCGCGTCAACGAGCGGGTGAAGTCGCGCATGGTGGACAAGATCCGCCAGGCCTGCGGGGGAAGCGTGGCCGGCCTCACCATCGCGGTGGCGGGGTTGTCGTTCAAACCCGAGACGGACGACATGCGGGAGGCGCCGTCCCTAGTCATCATCCCGGCCCTGGTGCGGGAGGGGGCCAGCGTGCGCGCCTACGACCCTGCCGCCATGGCCAACGCGCGCGACGTGCTCCCGCCGCAGGTGGTGTACTGCCAGGACGCGTACGAGGTGGCAGCCGGCGCCGACTGCTACGTCATCCTCACCGAGTGGAACCAGTTCCGTTCCCTCGACTTTTCCAGGCTGCACACCCTCCTGCGGCAGCCTCGCCTGGTAGACCTGCGCAACGTGTACGAACCGGACCGCATGCGCGAGGCGGGGTTCCAGTACTGGGGGGTGGGCCGCGGCTGAGGGAGGCAGCCCGCCTCAGCGCCGGGAGCTGCGCAACAGTTCGGCCACCTTGGGCCAGTTCACCACGTTCCAGAAGTTGGCCACGTATTCGGCGCGACGGTTCTGGTACTTGAGGTAGTAGGCGTGCTCCCACACGTCGAGACCCAGGATGGGGGTATCGCCCTGGGAGAGGGGGCTGTCCTGGTTGGGCAGCGAGTACACCTCGAGCGCGCCCGAGGGGGTCACCACCAGCCACGCCCACCCCGATCCAAAGCGTCCGTTGGCGGCCGCTGCGAACCGCTCCCGGAAGGATTCGAAGCTGCCGAAGGTGGTCTCCAGAGCGGCGGCCAGATCCCCCGTGGGGGTGCCGCCCGCGTTGGGGGCCATGACGTTCCAGAACAGGTTGTGGTTCACGTAGCCGCCACCGTGGTTGCGGACTGCGGTGCGGATGCTGTCGCTCACGCTGTCCAGCGCGGCGAGCACCGTCTCCACCGGGCGGTTTTCCAGGTCGGTGCCGGCGACGGCTTTCAGGTAGTTGTCCAGGTAGGCCTGGTGGTGCCTGTCGTGGTGGATCCGCATGGTTTGCTCGTCGATCCAGGGTTCCAGGGCGTCGTAACCGTACGGCAGCGGGGGCAGGGTTAGGCTCATTGTGCTAGCTCCTCCATGTTCCTTGGCGGGGCCGGCTGGGGCCGGCCCTCCTGACCCGGGCAACGGCACGGGAATGAGATTCATTCCCGGTTTGCTCTTACTTCGGGTTGCCCGCTTGGGAGCCGACTATCCCAGGCCGGTCGAACCGTCTAAAATGGCTGCGAAGCGAGGTGAGGGGATGCGGTGATGCGGGCGCGAGATCGTCGCACCAGTCCGAGAGTGATACCTGACAAGCCGGTTCGGGCCAAGGTGAGATCGTCCATCCCCGCCCGGGTGGTGGACGTGTCGCTCACCGGCATGCAAATCGAGCTCGAGACGCCGTTGCGGCCGCAGATCGCCTGCGATGCGCGGGTGATGCTGGAGGAGGGGGAAGTGACGCTGCGAGGCGCGGTGACCTGGTGTCGCGCCTCGGGGTTCGCCCTGGACGAGCGGGACCAGCGTGTCCTGCTCTACCGCGCCGGCATTGCGTTCAACCAGCTCTCCGAAGAGTGTCTGGAGCGGCTCCGTAGCCAACTCCTGGAGCCGGCCACAGTCAGCTCTGCGGCACCGTCCGCCGCGGGGGAGGCGGTCTCGGGGGTGGAGAGCGGAGGGCTTCAGGCTGGCGAGGGGGGCGCTCCCGCTGGCGGGGAGGCGGGGGAACTTCCCGCTCGGGCTCGGGTCCCCCGCGACGGGCCGGTGAAGATTCGCATCGGCTCGGCGAACGTGCGCCGCATCCTCGAGGGGAAGAAGGGCTAAGCGGAAGCCGCCTGCCGGATCCGCTCCTGGCGGCGGGAGATCTCGCGGCGAACTTCGGCCACGTCGAGGGTGGTGAGGGTGCGGTCGCGAACCACGATCCGGCCGCCCACCAGCACGTGGCGCACGTCAGCAGCCCGCGCCGCGTAGGCCAGGTGGGCAAAGGGGTCGAAGAGGGGCGTGCTGTGCGGCGCGTCCAGGCTCAGACAGACGAGGTCCGCGAGCTTGCCCACGGCGAGGGTGCCGATGCGGTCGTCCAGGCCGATCGCCTTCGCCCCGCCGATCGTCAGCAGTTCGGCCACCGTTCGAGCCGGGAGGCAGGTCGGGTCCCCCGTGAGCCCCTTGTAGAGGAGGGCGGCGAGCTGGGCGTCGCGGAGCAGGTCGAGGGTGTTGTTGGAGGCGGCGCCGTCCGTGCCCAGCCCGACCCGCAGGCCGCGCGCAATCATCTGTGGCAGCGGCGCGACGCCGCTGCCCAGCTTCAGGTTGGACACCGGGTTCGAGGCGATGCCGACGCCGAACTCGGCCAGCAACTCGAGATCCTCGTCGCTGATGTGGACGCAATGGGCGGCCACGGTGCGCTCGGAGAGGATGCCGAGATCCGCCAGGTAGCGGACCGGTGACGCCCCCTTCTCCCGGCGGATGGTCTCCGCCTCCCAGCGGGTCTCCGCCACGTGAATGGCCAGGGGCGCGTCGAACTCCTCGGCCAGCTCCGCCTCCTTCACCAGGTACGCGGCGGCGACGCTGTACGGCGCGTGCGGCGCCACCGCCGGCGTGACGAGGGGGTGATCGCGAAAGCGCTCCAGGAGCCGGCGCTGCGCCGCCAGCGCGTCGGCCGGAGTGGGAGCCGAGGGCGTGGGGTAGTCGATGAGCCCCTCGGAAATCACGGCCCGCAAGCCGGCTTGCGCCACCACTTCGGCCACCGTCTCGGTGTGGAAGTACATGTCGAAGACACAAGTGACTCCCGCCAGCAAGCTCTCCGCCGCCGCGAGTCGGGTGCCGAGGGCCACGGTGGCCGGGTCCATGAGCGCCCTCTCGGCGGGCCAGATGTGGTGCTCCAGCCAGTCCTTCAGCGGCAGATCGTCGGCCGCGCCGCGCAGGAGCGTCATGGCCAGGTGGGTGTGCGCGTTGACGAAACCCGGCATCACCAGGCAGCCGGCCGCGTCGAGGCGCTCCGCCTCCGGATACGCCGCCAGCACCGCCTCCTGCTCGCCCACCGCGACGATGCGCTCCCCCTCCACCGCCACCGCCCCCCGTGGCAAAGGCTCCTGCCCCGCTTCCATGGTCGCCACGATCCCACCGACGATGACGAGCCGACCGCTCACGACTCCTCCTCCCTCCGGGCGGTACCCCCGCCGTACGCCTCACCAGGATCCCGAAGCACCCCCGCCTCCGAACCCACCGCCGCCGGGAGTAAAGCCACCCCCGCCGCGGAAGCTTCCGCCGCCGAACCCGCCCCAGCCGACAGAGGGGAACCGGTAGCGAGCCCGGCGCCGACCGGCGAGGGCCTGGAGCAGCAGCAGGGCGAGGACGAGGAGGACGACCCCCGGCGAGGGTCCCCGCCCCCCCTCCTCGCTCGCCGGCAATTCGCCGCCCCCCACCAGCTTCTCGACGGCGTCGGCAAGGCCCAGGATGCCACCGGCGTAGTCCCCCCGTTGGAAGGTGGGCTTGACGACGGCGTCCAGCAGGCGCGCCGCCCGAGCATCGCCGATCCGCTCTTCGAGGCCGTAGCCCACCTCGAGCCGCATCCGGCGCTCGGCCAGAAACGCGAAGAAGATGAGGCCGTCATCGAGGCCCTTGCGGCCAACCTGCCAGCGCTCGGCGCAGCGAACGGTGAAATCCTCCAGGTCTTCCCCCTCCAGGGAGGGGAAGAGCACGGCCACTAGCTGGTGGCCGGAGCGGCGCTCGAGGGCGGCCAGGCGCGCTTCGATGCGGCGACGGTCGCTGGCACTCACGACCCCGGTCCGGTCGGTGAAGTAGGTGGCCGGGGTGGGCGGAACGTCCAGGGCGCGGACCGGCACCGCGGCGGCGGCGATGGCCAGCGCCAGGGACAGCCGCATGAGTCAGAACTGCACCTGGGGGGGCCGCTCGGACCCTGGCGCCGCCTGGAAGTAGGGCTTCTCGGCGAAACCGAACAGGGCGGCAACGAGCACGGTGGGGAAGCGACGGCGCGCCGTGTTGAAGGCTTGCGCCGCCTCGTTGAAGCGGCGCCGCTCCACGGCGATGCGGTTCTCCGTCCCCTCGAGCTGCGCCTGCAGCTCCCGGAAGTTCTCGGTAGCGCGCAGCTCCGGGTAGCGCTCGACCACCACCAACAGCCGCGAGAGGGCCGACGACAAGCCGTCCTGGGCTTTCTGGAACTGGCTTAACTGTTCGGCGGTGGGGACACCGCCGAAGTTCATCTGGCCCACCTTGGCGCGGGCCTCCACGACCGCGGTCAGCGTCTCCCGTTCGAAATCGCGGGCGCCCTTCACCGTCTCCACCAGGTTGGGGATCAGGTCGGCCCGCCGCTGGTACACGTTCTCCACCTGGCTCCAGGCCGTCTTCACGGCCTCTTCCAAGGTCACGAGGCGGTTGTACGCGCCGGCGATCACCGCCCCGGCCACGAGCAGGACCACCACGACGACGACGCCGCAGCCAATCAGCCCACGCTTCATGGTTCCTCCCGCTTGACACGGCGGCGTACCTGGTCGGCTACCCCTCCGCGCGCTGCGATTGTACCGTACCGCTTCCGCCAGACCGTGGGCTGGTCATGGGGGGACGGCGCCCGCGGGCGTGAACACCGGCTGGCCGGGCTCGGGGCGGCGCCGCCAGCGACGGTGGCTCCACACCCATTGCGCCGGGAAGCGGCGGATCTGCTCCTCGATCCGCGCGGTGAGCAAGGCGGTGAACGCAGCCAGGGCCGCCTCGCCGCTGGCGGCCGCCGGTGCGGCCAGCGGCGCGTCGAAACGGATGTGCATCGAGCCGTCGGCCGTGCGGTGGGCAAAGCCGGTGACCACGGGGCGGGAGGTGTGGGCGGCAAGGAAGGCGGCGCCCGTGGGCGTCCAGGCCGGCCGGCCGAAGAACTCCACGAAGGCGCCCGGCGCATCGATATCCTGATCGATGAGAAGGCCGATCACCTGGCCGCGCCGGAGGGCAGCCACGAGCTTCTGCCCGGCCCGGCGCCCGCGCAGGGCGCTCCGAGTCCCGAAGCGGCCGCGCAACGCCTGGACGAGGGCGTCGATGCGGGGGTCGAAGATCTCGCGGGCAGCCACGGTCATGGGCAGGCCTGCCGCGGTGATGGCCAGGTTCATCCACTCCCAGTTCCCGCAGTGAGCCGTGACCAGCACCACGCCGCCCGCCTCACCCAGGTTGTCGGCGAGGTGCTCGAGCCCCGAGAACTGCGTGCGCGCGAGGATCTCGCCGGGAGGGGCGTGCCACAGCCATGCCACTTCGCCGAGGAGATCGCCGGTGTGCCGGACGAAGTCGCGAAAAACCGCCTCCGCCTGCGCGGGAGGCAGGTCGGGGAGCGCCGCGGCGAGCTGGCGTCGGGCACGGCGGCTGCTGCCCCGTGCCGCAGCCGCTGCAACGACCGCCAGGGCTCTACCCAGCCGGCGGAGCGTGGGGAGCGAGAGGGGGCGAGCTGCAAGGAAGAGACCGCGCAGGCCTCGGTACGCCAGGTCGTGCCGCAGTGGGGCGAAGAGGCGACGCACCAACGCAGTGTATCGCGGCCAGCAGGACAGGGGGGGGGTCGGCCTCGCCGCGGGAGCTGGGGAACGGTATGATCGCCCCGCGGAGGCGGGCGGTGGCACCGGAGAGAGGAGACCTGTTCGTCGTGGCTTCCCCGTCGGGCGGGGGAAAGACCACGCTCATCCGGCGTGTCCTCGAGGGGTTCGCCCAGGAGGGGGTGAAGGCGTACTTCTCGATTTCCTACACCACGCGCCCGCCGCGGGTCGGCGAGCGCCACGGCGTGGACTACTACTTCGTGGATCGCACGCGTTTCGAGGGGATGGTCGCCGAGGGCGAGTTCTTGGAGTGGGCACAGGTTCACGGCCACCTCTACGGCACGTCGCGGCAAGCCGTGGAGGAGAAGCGGGCGGCTGGCTACCACGTGTTTCTCGACATCGACGTGCAGGGGGCCAGGCAGGTGCGGGCCGCGGTTCCCGAGGTGGTGAGCGTGTTCATCCTGCCCCCGTCGCGCGCCGAGTTGTTGCAGCGACTCCGCCGGCGGGGAGGGGACAGCGAGGACGCCATCGCCGTGAGGATCCGCAATGCAGTCATGGAGATACGACACTGGAGCGAGTTCGACTATGTTATCATTAACGATTGCGTCGAGGCAGCGGCGCGCGCCCTCGCCTGCATCGTGGTGGCTTCCCGATGCCGGCAAAGCCGGGTGCGCGAAAAGGCGACGGCGATCCTCGCTGACTTCGAAGGCGGATCCAAGGAGGGTTGATGGCAGAGCGGAGTGACGGTACCGATAGCGTGTTCCGCTACATTCTCATCGCTGCGCGGCGGGCCGAGCAGTTGATGAACGGCGCCCGGCCGCGGGTGGCAACGCGGTTTTCGAAACCGACCTTGGTAGCCCTGGCCGAACTGGATGCCGGCGCGGTGCCGTGGCGGCGTGTGACGCCCGACGAGTACGAGCAGCTCCGGCAAGAGGAACTCCTGCGCGCCCAGGGCGAAGAGCCGACCATCCCGATCCTCCCCATGGTCCCGCCCCCGATCGAGACCGACACGGCGGTGGGCGAAGAGAGCGACGAGATGGACGAGGCCGAGCTGGAGGACGAGCTGGAGGGCCCCGATTTCGATGCCGCGGGGCTCGAGGATGTGGAGGAACCCTCGGCGGAGGACCTCCTCGCGGAAGAAGACGTGGAGTAGCCGGGGCTCGGGGCCATCTAGCATGGGACGAGCCGATCCGGACGACAGCACGCGGGTCACCGCGGCCGATCTCCTCCGCTACCTCCGCGACCTGGGGTGGCGCGACGTGGCGTACCAGCCGGGTACGGGGGAACCGGCACGACCGAGGGCCAGGATGGTTGAGCCCGGTCGCGCCGCGGCGCCGGACCCGACCCGGGCGGAAAGCCTCGAGGAGATGGCGCGCCTCCTCGCCGACTGCCGGCGCTGCCGACTGGCGGCGAGCCGGAGCCGGGTGGTGTTCGGGACGGGCAGCCACCGAGCCCGGGTGCTCTTCGTTGGGGAGGCGCCGGGAGCGGAGGAGGACCGCCAGGGCGAACCCTTCGTCGGGAAGGCGGGGCACCTCCTCAACGCCATGCTGCGGGCGGTGGGACTGCGACGCGAGGACGTCTACATCGCCAACGTGGTCAAGTGCCGGCCGCCGAAGAACCGCGACCCCGAGGAGGACGAGGCAGCCGCCTGTCTCCCCTTCCTGTGGCGGCAGATCGAACTCCTCGACCCGGCGGTGATCGTGGCGTTGGGTCGAGTCGCGTCGCAGTTCCTCCTCGGGACCAAGGCGCCGATCAACAGCTACCGGGGGCGCTGGACATCTTGCCGTGGGCGTGAGGTGCTGCCTACCTTTCACCCGGCCTACCTGCTGCGGACCCCGGCGGCCAAAGCGGCGGTATGGGCGGACCTCAAACTCCTGCGGCAGCGGCTGCGAGATGGCTGACCGGCCGGTCCGCCGCAGGCGTGGTATAGTTCTGGCGTTCCAATGAGCAGTGGGCTGCCTTTCTCGCGCTCGCTCTTCTACCCCGTGACCGCGGTTCTGGTGGCGCTGGCGGTGCTGCCGGTGGCGCTTTCGGGGTGGGGGTTCGTAAGTTCGAACCGGGAGCAGGTGGCGACCCTCGAGAAGCAGATCATGAGCCGGCAGTCGGCCGCGCTGGCCCGGGAAGTGGAGCTCTTCTTCCACGACAGCGTGGACCGCATCGAGACGGTGGCGCTGGCCATCGGGCGCGGCTGGGGCGAGGGGTGGGGGACACCGTCGGGTGCCGCCAGGCTGCTGAGCGACCTAATGCAGGGGAACCGCCACATCGTCCTGCTGCGCCTACTCGACCGGGCGGGCGCCGGTGAGTTCGTGCAGAACCGCGAACTCTCGGCCAGCGTCGAAGGGGTGCTGACGCCGCTCCTGCAGGAAGCGTTTGCCGCCAACCTGGGGGGGACGACGGTCCGGCACAACTTCATCCCCACCGGGGAGGGGACGGCGGCCTGCCTCGTGTCGTTCCCGGTCCGGGACGTGGCGGGTCGGACGGTGGGCTCCCTCCAGGGGGTGGTATCGCTGGATTGGCTGGCGTCGCGGCTTTTGGAGGAGGCGGGGCTGGGCGTGAGCGTGGACCTGGTGGACCGAGGCGGCACCGTGCTCTTCTCTACCGAGCGGCAACGGGTGGGGAAGGTGGCGTCGGCGCATCCCCTCGTGGCCCAGTTTCGCCAGGCGCCGGTGCGGATCACCAGGGCCTATGTGGATCCCCTCGCCCCCGCCGAGCCCGAGGTGGTGGGGTCCCTGGCGCCCGTGGAGGGGGTGGACTGGGGCGTGGTGAGCGCCCGCGAGATGAGGGTGGCCTTTGCGGCGGTGCACAGCATGGCGCGCCGCGCAGCAGGGCTGGCCCTCGTCATGGGCGTGATCGCCACCGTGGCCGGGGTGCTGCTGGCCTGGAGGATCATCCAACCGGTGCGGCGGCTTGCCGAGGTATCCAGTGCCATGGCCGAGGGGGACTTGGGCCGGCGGGTCAACGTCACCTCTCGCAACGAGATCGGGCGCTTGGCGGCCAACTTCAACGTGATGGCGGGCGAGGTGGAACGCACGGTGAACTCCCTGCGGGTGGCGCTCAGGGAAAACCAGGAACTGCTGGTGGAGGCGATCCGTGCCCTGGCGGCCGCCATCGACGCCAAGAACCCCTACACCCGCGGTCACTCCGAGCGGGTCAGCAAGTACGCGGTGGCCATTGCGCGGCAGCTCGAGCTGCCGCCCGCGGAGATTAGGACCGTGGAGATTGCCGCCCTCCTCCACGACGTGGGGAAGATCGGCATCGAGGATGCCATTCTCCTGAAACCCGAGGCTCTCACCGAGGCGGAGTTCGGCGCGATGCGCGCGCACCCCCTCAAGGGGGCCGCCATCGTGGGGCCGATCAAGCGGTTGCGTGACGCTCTGCCGGGGATCCGCTCGCACCACGAGAACTGGGATGGCGGGGGGTATCCGGACGGGCTGAAGGGCGAGGCGATCCCACTCATTGCCCGAGTCATCGCCGCCGCCGATGCGCTGGATGCGATGACGACCACCAGGCCCTACCAGGAGGCGATGCCGCTGGAAGCGGTGCTCGTTCGGCTGCGAGAGCTCGCCGGGAAGAAACTGGACCCACGGGTGGTGGACGCACTGTTCGCCGCTCTCCGGAACGGGGAGCTGGCGCTCGACGTGGCAACGGAGGTGGCGTGATGCGACGGTGGCTGGGTGCGTTTCTCGGTGTAATCGTGTGGGGGTGTGCCACCACCGGCCCCAAGCCGGTTCCTGAGGCGATGGAGGTGAACGCCAAGGATCCACTGGCGGCCACCACGTTGATGCAGCAAGGGCAGGCGCTGCTAGCCGAGGGCAAGCCGGAGGCGGCCCTCGCCAAGTACGGGGCGGCCTTGAAACTCCAGCCCAGCAACCCCACCGCCCACAACCTGTACGGTCTAGCCCTGCTCCAGCTGCGCCGGGCCGCCGAGGCGATGGAGAGCTTCAACCGGGCGCTGGCCCTGGCTCCTACCTACTCGGACGCCCGGAACAACCGGGGCGTGGCGTACATGCAGCTTGGGCAGTCGTCCCTGGCCGAGTCCGATTTCCTCATGGTGCTGGCGGACCGCACCTACGCCAACCGTGCCGGTGTCTTCTACAACTTGGGCTCCCTCTACCTCGGGCGCGGCAACCTCACGGCTGCCGAGGAGAACCTGCGGCGGGCCGCGGTGCCCTCGGGGCCCGTGGAGGCGTACCTCCTCCTGGCCCAAGTGCAGGACAAGCTGGGCAAGGCGGAGGCTGCCGAATCGGCCCTCCGCACCGCCATGTCCCGCGCCCCGGAGCGGCCAGACATCCCGCTGCAGCTGGGCCTCTTGCTGGAGGCGGCGGGGCGGGTGGACGAGGCGCGGGAGCTGTACCGGAAGGTGCTGCAACTGGCTCCCGAATCACCCCAGGCCGTCGAGGCGCGCCGGCGACTTGGGGGATGAGGTGCCGTTCCAATACCTCCTGACCAACCTGCTGGTCGACGTTCCCGGCGCCCACGGGGCGATCTTCCTCGACCCCGAGGGGGAGGCGGTGGAGTTCGTGTGTCGCCAGGCGACGCCGTTCGAACTCAAGCTCGAGGGGGCGTACCACGGCATCTTTCTGCGCCACGCCCGCAAACTCGCGGCCGCCGCGGCGGCAGGAGAGACGGTGCAGCTGGTGATTGCCGGGACGGGCATCACGGTGCTGAGTCGCCTGCTGCGGGCGGGCTACTATCTCGTGCTGGTGGCGGAGCGCGGCACGCCGCTCTCGGTGGCCAGCGAGGCGATGCGTCGCACCGCCGCATCCCTCAACGGGGAGATACCCTAGCGTGACACGTGTCAACGGTGGCCTCCGGCCGAGGGCGCAGGCGGTGTTGCGGTGCCGACCGCACCGCGTGGGCGGGAGGGCGTCGTGAACGTCCTGGAACGTCTGCGGCGAGCCCTGGGCGGGACGGCGGCGCGCTTCGGACAGTGCCTCGCCGAGGGAGACGGGGGGCTGTCGCCCCAGGCCTTGGAGGAGGCGCTGATCCTCGCGGACGGCGGCGTGGAACTGGCCGCCGAGATGGCCTCGGAGCTGGCCGCTGTCCAGGCGTCGAAGCGGCTCCCCGCCGGGGAGCAGCGCCGGTGGCTGGCCGAGAGGCTGCAAGCGGTGCTGCCGGTGGCCGACGAGGCGGCAGGGGGACCTCCCCACGTGGTCCTGGTGGTGGGGGTGAACGGGAGCGGCAAGACGACGACCGTGGCCAAGCTCGCCGCCTGGTGGCAGTCGCGCGGCCAGAGCGTGTTGATGGTGGCCGCGGACACGTTCCGGGCGGCAGCCATCGAGCAGCTGCAGGAGTGGGGGCAGCGCCTCCACATCCCGGTGGTGGCCCAACGGGCCGGGGCAGACCCGGCGGCTGTGGTGTTCGACGCGCTCAACCTGGCCGTGGCGCGCCGCGTGGATGTGGCGATCGTGGATACCGCCGGCCGTCTCCAGACGAAGCACAACCTCATGGCGGAACTCGAGAAGGTGCGCCGTGTCTGCGGGCGCGTGGTGGCCGGAGCCCCGCACCAGGTCCTCCTCACCCTCGACGCCACCACGGGCAGCAACGGACTGGCCCAGGCCAGAGAGTTCCAGGGGCGGGCCGGGGTCACGGGGGTGGTGCTGACGAAGCTGGACGGCACCGCCAAGGGAGGGGTGGTGCTGGCGGTGGGCCGGCACGTGGGCGTGCCGGTCCGCTGGGTGGGTGTCGGGGAGGGGGTGGACGATCTCGTGCCGTTCGATCGTTCCGCCTTCGTGACGGCCCTGCTGGAGGGGGTGGCATGACGACGACGCGGGAGCGCTGGTCCGCGCTGATGCGCCGCGCCCTGGAACTGGCGGAACAGGGCCGCTACGGCACCAGCCCCAACCCCATGGTGGGGGCGGTGGTGCTGGACAGCAGCGGCAACGTGGTGGGCGAAGGGGCACACCGGCGCTGCGGCGGGGAACACGCCGAGGTCGCCGCCCTCACGGCAGCTGGACCGCGAGCGGTGGGGGGGACGCTGGTGGTGACGCTGGAGCCCTGTGCCCACCAGGGGCGCACCGCTCCCTGCGTGGACGCGGTGTTGGCGGCGGGGATCCGCCGCGTGGTGATCGGCACGCTGGATCCCAACCCCCTGGTGAACGGGGCCGGGGTGGCGAAGCTGCGTGCCGCGGGGGTGGAGGTGGTGGAGGGCGTCGAGGCGGACCGCTGTCTCGAGCTGAACTACAAGTTCTTCCACTTCATGCGCCAGGGCGTCCCCTTCGTGATGCTGAAAATGGCCATGACGCTGGATGGGAAGCTGGCCGCGCGAGGCGGCCGCTCTCGGTGGATCACGTCGGAGGCTTCGCGCCGTGAGGGGTACGCGCTGCGGGAAGAGTTCGACGCGGTGCTCGTGGGCGTGGGCACCGTGCTCGCGGACGACCCCCGCCTGACGCGGCACCTCGGGCTCAACCCCAACCCGGCCCTACTCCGCGTGGTGCTTGATTCGCGCCTCCGGCTCCCGCCCACGGCGATGCTGCTGGCGAACCGCCCCGAGGATGTGGTGGTGTTTTGTCTCGACGAGGCGCCGGTGGCCGCGCGCTCGGCCCTGGAAGGGAGTGGGGCAAAGGTCGTTTCCGTGGGGGACGACGGCCATGGGCGCTGCGATCTCCGCCAGGTGCTGCGCTGGCTGGGCGCAGCCGGCGTGACGTCGGTCCTGGTGGAGGGTGGGGGGGAAGTTCACTGGTCGTTCCTCGAAGAACGACTGGCACAACGCCTTCACGTTTTCCTGGCCCCGCTGGTGCTGGGGGGCCGGGAAGCCACGCCCGCCGTGGGGGGAGCGGGGTTCGCCTCGCCGCAGGAGGGTGTCCGGCTGACGGTGCGGGAGGTGCGGCGGGAGGCGGAGGACATCGTGATCGTCGCCGAGGTGACCGGTGTTTAGCGGCCTCGTCGAGACGGTGGGGCGGCTGCGGTCGCGCAAGCCCCACGGTGGCGGCGCGCGCTTGGAGGTGGAATGTACGCTCGGTGGCGAGCCGTTGCGCCACGGCGAGAGTGTGGCGGTGAACGGGGTATGCCTCACGGTGGCTGCCAGCGGGGCCGGCGGGTTCGTGGCGGACCTCTCGCCGGAGACGCTGTCGCGCACCACGCTGGGCAGGTTGCCGGTGGGGGAGCGGGTAAACATCGAGCGCGCCCTGCGGCTGACGGACCGGCTCGGCGGCCACATCGTGCTGGGCCACGTGGATGCCACGGCGGCGGTGCGGGCGGTGCAGCCTCTGCAAGCCTTCCGGGTGGTCCGGGTGGCGCTGCCCCCGGCCCTCGGCCCGGAGGTGGCCGAAAAGGGATCGGTGGCAGTGGACGGGGTCTCGCTCACTGTGGCCGCGGTGGGCGGCGACTGGTTCGAGGTGGCAGTGATCCCCGCGACCCTGGAGGGGACCACCCTGAAGGATCGTCGCGTCGGCGACCTGGTCAACCTGGAAACGGACGTTCTCGCCAAGTACGTGCGGCGTGCGCTGGGGGAGGGACGGTCGAGCCTCGAGGCACTCCTGGCTGGATGGACCCATGAGGAGGGTTGAGCCCTCCTTCCCGGATCTCCTGCCCGTCGAGTTCCGGCTCGGGGCCGTGACAGCGCCGGTGGAGGGTACCGGCCTGGACCCCGTCACCATGAGGTTGGTCTGGCCCGGTGGCCAGGACGTGGCGGTGCGGATCGACGTGGCATCGCTGCGGCGACCGGCCCGGCTGCTGGTGCACGGGGGGGTGCTGGTGCGGCAGCCGGAAGTGGTGCCGCGCCTCCTGGAAGCGGGCTGGGGGATGCTGGTGGTGCTGGATACACCACTCGACCCGGCGACGTTCCCAGCACCCGGCATCGCCGGGCAGGTGACCGTACTCGCCCCGTGGCTCCCCGCCCTGTGGGGGGGGCGACCGGTGCCCGACCTGCGGCCCTGGCCGGAGCGGGGTGTGGCGGCTGGCGTGCTCCTGGGACTCTTGCCCGTCTTGGATGCGGCGGGGGAGGTGGAACGGGGGGTGCAGGCGGCGCGGGAGGCCGGGGCTTCCTTCGTCCTCGCCGCGCCGGTGTGTGTGCCGCCGCCCGACCGACGGCGGGTCTTGAACGAGTGCTTTGGCGAGGAGGGGAACGAGGCGGTCGAGGACCTGTTCTTCCACACCGATCTGGTGAGCCTGACCGTGGAACTGGAGCGGGTGGCATCGCGCCGCGCCCACGAAGAGGGGTTGGAGGAGCGGCTCGCCGGTCCGGCCACCGCCCGGCTGGGGCGCGAGACCTTTGCCGCGGCTGCCTCGCTCCTGCTCTGGGCGCGGCGGCTCGACCTCCTCGACGGTGTCGGCTCGCTGGGCTGGCAGTTGCGGCGGGCGGCGCACGCGCTCATGGCCTCGGCCAAGGATGTGCGGGCGTTGCTCGAGGAGGACAACCTGCGGGTCATCCCCGGGTTCGACCCCTGGGTGGAAGCGTTGGCGCGGGCGCTGTGGGCCGGTCAGGGGGCGCCCTTTGACGAGATCCGCTCGCGCTGGCTCTGGGGCTAGCGGGATCGCCGCGCCCGCCGGCTCCTACCGCCGGCACAGCTGCGGCCTGTACGTCCACGTCCCCCTCTGTGTGAGCCGCTGTTCCTACTGTGCCTTCGTCACCACCACCGAGCTGGAGCAACGCGGCCACCTCGTCCGCGCCATCGCCACCGAAATCGACACCCTCGGCAGACGAGCGGGACGCCGCTTGCAGACCCTCTACCTGGGGGGCGGCACCCCGTCGCTGCTGGACCCCGCCGAGCTCACCACCCTCGTGGCCGCGTTGCGGCGGTGGTTTGTCCTGGCGCCGGGGGCGGAGTTCACCCTCGAGGCCAACCCGGAAGATGTGGACGCAGAACGTCTGGAGTTCTGGGCGCACCTGGGTGTGACGCGCGTGTCGCTGGGGGTCCAGTCGTTCGACGACGAGGTCCTCCGGCGGCTGGGGCGGCGCCACTCGGCGGCGACGGCGCGGTGGGCGGTGGCGGCGGCCCTGGCACACGGGTTTGCCGTGTCGCTGGACCTCATGGTGGGGGTTCCTGGGGAGGGTCCGGCGCAGGTGGAACGGAGCGTCGCCGAGGTGCTGCGGCTCTCCCCGCACCACGTCTCGGTGTACCTCCTGGAGCTGGACAAGCAGACGCCGCTGGCGCTGCTTGCGGCCAGGTTCCCGAGCGCTGTTCCGGACGACGACGCCGCCGCCCGCGCCTATCTGCGGGTGGGGAAGGCGCTGGTGGAAGCTGGCTACCACCACTACGAGGTCTCGAACTTCGCTCGCCCCGGCCACCTCGCCCGCCACAACCTGCGCTACTGGTTCGGGCGCCGTGTGCTGGGGGTGGGGCCGGCCGCTGCCGGCCAGGTCGGTCGGCAACGCTTCGCCAACGTGGAGGACCTCCGGCTATACGTGGAGCGCCTCCGGGCGGGCTCGAGCCCCCGGGCCTGGGCGCGGGCCCTCTGCGACCGCGAGCGAGAGGTGGAACGCCTCATGCTCGGCTTGCGGCTTGCCCGGGGGGTCAGCGAGGCGGCGCTCCAGCGCCTGGCGATCCCGGAGTTCAACGAACAGCTGCAGATGTTCCTGGCCCTCGGCCTGGCGCGCCGGCGCGCCGGGCGGGTGCACCTCACGCCGCGGGGGTGGCTGGTCTCCAGCGAATTGCTCGCCTACCTCGTGTGAATGGTAAAATGTGCAGCTGAGAAGCGGTTCCTCCGGAGGGGAGCACGCGATGCGACACCGCGCACAGCTGGGGGCCGTGAAGCCGCACCGTTCGATGGCGGGACGGGGCGCGGGAGGGTGAGGATGCGTCGGCTCGAAATCATCGGTTCCCTCGCCCTGTGGGCGATCGCTGCCAGCCTTCCCGTGGCCTGCGGCCGAGGGGTGGACACGGCGGCGCGCGTCACGCTGGCTCGCGCCAACCACGAGGTGCGGCCCACCGCCTACCAGCCGCGGCAGGGCGCCAACGGCGAGCCGTCGCTGGCGCTGGATCTGTTCGTTCTCAATCGCGGCCGGGAACGCCTCCGTTCGCTCACGCTCCTCGTGGTCGTGGTGGACGCCAGCGGGACGGATCGCGCCTCGAAGCGGGTCACGGTGGACACGTCCTCCCTCCTCCCCGGGGTGGCCAGTCAGCTCACGGCAGTGGTGGAAGGCCTGGAGGTGCGCGAGGGCGAGACGGTGTTGGTGGAGCTCGAGAACGAGGTGCCGGAGAGCGAGCGAGGGCAGTTCCCCGAGTACGCGGAGGGGGTCAGTTGACCGGGCCGATGGTGGCGATGCCGAAACGCTCCATGACGATCCGTTCCAGCCGGGGCCGGATCACCAGGTCGAAGGTGTGGTGCTGTCCGGGGAAGAGACGCCCCGCGGTGGTGCGGGCCGCTTCGATGAGCCGGAGCGCTTCGCACAGCGTCAAGTGTCGGTCCTCCGCCAGGACTTGCGCGGTAATGTCCACGACGAGACGAAGTTGGCGCAGTCGGCGTTCTTCGTCGGCGAAGGCGTCGTCGCTGGTCATCCCACCGACGGGAACGCCAGGGGCTTCTGTGGGCATTCCCCCGTCCCGCCACGGGGAGACGCGGGGAGGCGGCGTTGGCCGCTCCGTTGCCTGATCGCCACCTGCTCGGCACGGCCATCACCGCGGCCCAGTTGGGGGGCACGGTGCTGCGCCGGTTTTTCGGCCGTCTGGGGGCGGGCGAGGTGGAGGAAAAGGGGGTCAACGACTGGGTCTCTGCCGCCGACCGGGCAGCCGAGCAAGCGGTTGCGGAGTACTTGACCGCCAAGACCCCCGATTTCGGTGTGCTCGCCGAAGAGGGCGGCGCTTCGGGGGGGGGTGGCCCGATGTGGGTGGTGGACCCGCTGGACGGCACCGCCAACTTCGTTCGAGGCTTCCCGCACTTTGCCGTGTCGGTGGCCCTTGTGGTGGAGGGGGAGGTGGAGGTGGGCGCGATCTACGACCCGATGCGGGACGAGACGTTCTCGGCCGCCCGGGGCGGGGGAGCGTACCGCAACGGTCGTCCCGCCTCGGTGAGCCACCGCTCGTCGCTGACCGGGGCGTTCCTGACAACGGGCTTCCCGTACCGGGTCGCGCGGCACATCGACACCTACTTGCGGGTGTTCCGAGAGGTCTTCTTCCAGGCGGGGGCGCTGCGCCGCCCCGGCGCGGCAGCTCTCGACCTGGCCCACGTGGCCGTCGGCATCTTCGACGGATTTTTCGAGTTCTCCCTCTCGCCCTGGGATGTGGCGGCCGGGTCGCTGATCGTCCGCGAAGCGGGGGGTGTGGTGAGCGATCTGGAGGGTGGTACCGACGTGCTCAGCCGGGGCAACGTCCTGGCGGCAACGCCGGCGGTGCACGCCGCCCTCCTCGAGATCGTGGCTCGCCACTGTCGGGAGGCGGATATCACGCCATGAGCAGTGGTTCCTGGTCGTCGGGATCGCATCCGCGCCTGGTGCCCGCCCAAGAGCGGATCGAACGGCGCGCGGTGGACCTGGAGCGCTACCTCAACCTGTGGCGGATTGCGCTCACCCTGGCCGCCTGGCTTACCGTCTTGGCGGCGGTGCTGCTCCGCGGTTACGCCGAGCCCGAGCAGCTCTGGTCGCTGACGCTGCTGGGGGGCTACGTCCTGCTGGCGCTGGCGTTCCAGGTGTTCCTGGCCCGATCCGGGTGGGATGACCGCATCCCCGTCGCGGTGATGGCGGCTGACATTCTCGCCATCATGACGTTGCTCGGCGGGGCGGTCGTGTTCGATCGCAGCCTGGTGGCCGTCAACTCGCAGGCGACGTTCTGCGCCTACTTTGTCGTGGTCGCCATGAGCAACCTCCGCTCCAACCCGCAGACCGCCCTGCTTGCCGCCGTCGCCATCCCGGCGAGCTACGCGGCGGTGCTGTTCCTGGCGGTGGCCTGGCGCCACGTGGAGCTGGCGCCCCCGGACCCTCGCTACGGGGAGTTGCGATGGGAGATCCAGGCCATCAAGCTCATCGTGCTCGTGGGGGTGACCTGGATGGCTCGGGTGGAGGCGGCACTTGGGGCGCGGGAGCGAACCCGGGCCAACCTGGACCCCCTCACCAACGTGTTCAACCGCAGGTACCTGGAAGAAACGCTGGCGGTCGAGGTGCGCCGGGCGTTGCGCCGACAGCAGCCCCTGGCCGTCTTGATGCTGGACCTGGACGGCTTCAAGGGCTACAACGACACCAACGGCCATCTGGCGGGCGACCGGCTGCTGGCGGAGGTGGCGAGCGCCCTCTCCGGCGCCGTTCGGGGGGGGGACCTGATCGCCCGCTACGGGGGCGACGAGTTCGTCATTGTGCTGCCGCACACCCCGGGGGAGACCGCACGGCGCGTGGCGCGGGAGCTGACGAACGTGGTTCCCTCGTCGGTAACGCTCTGTGCCGGAGTGGGGTGTGTGGGTGCCGGTGTGGACACGGTGGAAAAGCTCCTGGCGGCTGCCGACGCGGCCCTGCGCCGGGCCAAGGCGGCGGGTCCCGGGGTGGTGGCCGGGTAACCGTTGGGGTTCAAGCGGCGGCCGATGGCGCCGACCCTGAGCCTAGGCGGGCGAGGTGGGCCCGCCCAACAGTTCCTCCACCCGTTCAGCGGTGGGCCACAGCACCAACAGACCGACCACGGCGGGGGCGGTGAAGATCCAGAACCACTCCGCCCGCCCCGACAGGAAGAACACGACGAGCCCCAGAACCGACACGGCCTCGATCCGGCTGAAGGCCACCAGGTGGGCCACCAGGTTGGCCCGCAACAATGGCTCGAGCTGTCCGCTGTGGCGGAAGACCCGCTGTGGCCCGGCGAGCATCGCGCGGTGGACGGGGAGGAGGGTGGCGAGATTCACCACGGCCAGCGCGAGGAGGGCCCAGGCCAGCTGGGCACTCTGGGGAAGCGGCGGTGGGGTGGGTGGTTGTACCACCACCACGATCGCCGACAGGGCACCCAGGGTGAGGAGGTAGGCGGTGGCAACGATGCGCAGCCGCAGCACGTGGCGCTCGACAGCTTCATGCATGGTGCCGCCTCCGGATCACGATGCTGCTCTCATGCTAGAGGACGCCGGGCCCGAGGGCAACCTCCTCCCGGCGGAGGAGGGAGCGAAGAGGCGACCTCGGGCGCAAAGGCGGTCGCGCTGACGTCCGGGGCGGCCGGAGGCGGCGCTCGCCCCCTGCCCCGCCAGCCGGGGCGATGGGTCGGCGTGGGAGGTCAACGGGCCTGGATCGCCTGAACGATAGCGGTGGCCGTCTCCAGGGCGGCGGTGCCGGCGACCGCGTCCACGAAGGGCGTGGGCACACCCCGGCACGCGGCCTGGAAGGCGAGGTGTTCGGCCGCCAGCGGTTCCCCCTTCGCCACCTGGACGTCCACCGCCGCAATGCGGGGTTCCCCGTGGCGCTCGAGCCGGTAGGCACTGACGCTCTGCTCGGCGTAGTCGATGGAGAAGTACTCGTCGGTGGCGAAGATGCGCAGCTTGCGCACGCGCTCGGAGGAGACGCGGGAAGCGGTCAGGTTCGCCACCGTCCCGTCGGCGAACTCGAGGCGCACGTTAGCCAAGTCGGTGCGGTCGGAAAGCACCGGCACGCCGGCCGCACGGATTTCGCGGACCGCGGCGCTGCCACACAGCGCCTGGGCGATCTGCAGGTCGTGCACCATCAGGTCGAGCACCACATCGATGTCCAGCGACCGCCTGGTGAAGGGGGACAGACGCTGGGCCTCGAGGTAACGCGGCCGCGGACGGTGCGCCAGCACCGCCTGCACGGCGGGGTTGTAAAACTCCACGTGTCCCACCCCAAGCACCACGCCGTGGGCGGCCGCGGCTTGCAGCAGCTCCTTCGCCTCGGCCACGCTGGCGGCGATGGGTTTTTCCACTAGCACGTGGCGTCCGGCGACGAGAAACGTGGAGGCCACCGCACAGTGGGTCGTCGTGGGGGTGGCGACGATGGCGGCGTCGGCCTTTTCCACGGCTTCCTCGAGACACTGCAGGGCGGGGACGTTGTAGCTCGCGCACAGTTCGGCTAGACGGGCGGCGTCGCTGTCGTACGCCCCCACGCACCGCCAGCCGGGGAGGGTGGCGGCGAGTCGCAAATGGTGGCGACCCAGATGGCCCACACCCACCACCGCCACCCGGATGGGGACTGCGCTCACGGGGGCGGAGCTTAGCGGACTCGCTGCCGCCGCGGCAAGTGCCGCTCGGCTACACTCCCGCGGGAGGCGGTCGTGATCGATTCCCACGCGCACCTGGCGATGTTCCCCGATCAGGAGGTGGAGGGGGTGATGCGGCGGGCGGAGGAAGCGGGGGTGGAGCGAATCCTCGCCCCCGCCACCGGGCCGGGCGACCTGGAGCGGACCTTGTCGGTGCGGGACCGGTGGCCCGAACGGGTGGTGGCGGCTGTGGGGTGTCACCCCCACGAGGCGAGGGCGCTGGATGCTGCGCTCAAACGCCGGCTCGAGGGGTTGGTGGGCCGGGAGGGGATCGTCGCCATCGGCGAGATCGGTCTGGACTACCACTACGAGATCGCGCCGCGGGAGGACCAGCGGCGGGCCCTGGAATGGCAGCTGGCGCTGGCTGAAGAGACGGGGTTGCCGGTGGTGCTGCACGAGCGCGAGGCTTGGCCCGATTTCCTGGCCGCTCTGGCCGCCCACGAAGGGCTGCAGGGCGTCGCCCACTGCTTTACCGCCGGCGTCGAGGCGGCGCGGGAGGTGGCGGCGCGCGGCTTTGCCGTGGGGGTTTCCGGCATGGTGACGTTCCCGAAGGCGGAGGCGGTGGGGGCGGTGGCGGCGGCGCTGCCGCTTCACCAGCTCTTGCTGGAAACGGACAGCCCCTACCTGGCGCCCGTGCCGCGCCGGGGCCAGCGCAACGAGCCGGCCTTCGTGCGGCTGGTGGCCGAGGCGGTGGCGCGGCGGCGCGGGGCGAGCCTCGCGGAGGTGGCAGCCGAGACAAGCCGTACCTTTTCGCGCCTCTTTGGACCTTCGGGCTGACGCGGTTCCCCAACGGGTGGGCGCGGCGGGAGGGGGCCAACGGTGAGCCGGCTCCCGCTCGGCAGCCGCGAGCGCGGTGAGGGGGAGGCGGGCCGGTCCAGCTCGTGAAGATGGGCCATTTCGGGTACCATGCGACGGTGCGGGTGCTCGTCACCGGAATCACCGGCTTCGTGGGTTCCCACCTGGCGCACCAGCTCGTGTCGCACCCAAGGATCGAGGTGTACGGCCTGCGCCGTTGGCGCTCCAGCGTGGCCAGGCTGGGATTACCAGAGAGCAGCATTCGCTTCCTGGAAGGCGACCTGCTCGATTCGCCGTCGCTCGTGCGGGTGCTGCAGGCGTGCCGGCCGAGCGTGATCCTCCACCTGGCCGCCTCCTCCTCGGTCGCCGACTCCTGGCAGACGCCGACGGAGATGCTGCAGGTCAATGTCCTGGGAACGCTGCACCTGCTCGAGGCGGTGCGGCAGCTGCAACTGGACGCGACGGTGGTGCTGGCGTGTTCCGCCGAGTCCTACGGCCTCGTGCAACCCAGCGACCTGCCCATCACCGAGGAGCAACCCTTCCGCCCCGTTTCCCCCTATGCGGTCTCCAAGGCTGCGGTAGACCTGTTGGGTTTCCAGTACTTCAAGGCCTTCGGGATGCGGACGGTGCGGCTCAGGCTGTTCAATCACTGCGGGCCGGGGCAATCGGACCGCTTCGTCATTGCCGCCTGGGCCCACCAGCTTGCCGAAATCGAGGCGGGCAACCAGGAGCCGCGCCTGGCGGTGGGCAATCTGGAGGTGTGCCGAGATTTCGTCGACGTCCGGGATGCGGCGCGGGCGTACTGGCTCGCGGCTTGCCGCGGCGAGCCGGGCGAGGCGTACAACGTGGCCAGTGGCCGTTCCCGCAGCTTGCGCAGTGTGCTCGAGGGGCTGCTGGCCATGACCTCCGCGAAGGTGGAAGTGGTGGTGGAGGAGGCGCGGTTGCGCCCGGCGGAAATCCCGGTGCTGGAGGGGGCCGGCGACAAGTTCGCGGCGGCCACGGGCTGGCGGCCCGAGGTGCCGTTCGAGGTGACCTTGAGCGACACGCTGGCGTACTGGCGAGAGGCGGTGCGGAGGCGCGTGTGAGGGCGCTGGAAGCCATCCGCGGCCGACCCCTGGCGGCGGGGGAAGCGGCGCGCAAGCTCGTGCATGCGAGTATGGGCGGGTTCGGCCTGGCCCTGCCCTTCCTCCTCTGGTGGCAGGCGGCGCTGTGTGCCCTTGCCGCGTTCCTCCACAACTGGCTCGTGCTCCCGCGTGTCGTGGGCCACCGCATGCGCAGCGCGCGGGAGGGGGCCTCCGATCGCGGTGTGCTCCTCTATCCGGTTGTCGTCGGTCTCTTGATCCTGGTGTTCTGGCGGGATCTGTCGCTGGCTGCCCTGGGGTGGGGGTTCTTGGCAGGGGGGGACGCGGCCGCTGGGGTGGCGGGGATGAAATGGGGGCGGCGCCGGCTCCCCTGGCATCCACGGAAGACCTGGGCGGGCCTCGCCGGGGCGTTCGTCGGGGCTCTCCTGGGGGGTGGGCTGCTGTACCTGGCGTTCCTCACCCGCCTCTTCAGCCGGCCGCTTCCCAGTGGCGAGGCGGTCCCTGCCTGGGCCTCGCTGCTCGCCATCGGCACGGTGGCGGCCCTCGTCTTTGCCCTCGTGGAGGGGGCTCCCCTGGCGGTGGACGATAACTTGCTCGCGCCTCCGCTGGGCGCGCTGACGTTCTTCTCCCTGGCGCTGGGTGGGGGGGCGCTGGAGCCGTGGCGCACGGCCCTGCCCGCCACCCTCCTGCTCGCGTTGGCGGTCAACGGGTGCTGCGCCCTGCTTGCCGCCTGGAAACGGGTCCTCTCCCCCGCCGGCATTGCCGCTGCCTACCTCCTGGGCTTCGTGACCTGGACCTTCGGCGGGGTGCGACTGTGGCTCGTGCTGCTGCTGTTCCTCGCGGCAGGGACGGCGGTGACCCGCGTGGGTTGGCGGAAGAAGGTCGCGCTCGGTATCGCCGAGGGGCACGGGGGACAGCGGGGACTCGGTAACGTGGTGGCCAAGGGGGCGGTGGTGTTCGCGGCAGCGCTGCTCATGCCCTTCGCCGACCCCTGGGTGTTGCGGGCCATGGCCGTGGCGGCGCTGGCGGCGGCGCTTGCCGACACGGCCGGCTCGGAGATCGGTAAGGCGTTTTCCCGCCGTGCCTACACCCTGCCTGGCTTGCGGCCGGTGGCTGCCGGCACGCCCGGAGCCCTGTCCGCCGTGGGGACGCTGGCTTCGGCCGTGGCTGCCGCCTGGCTCGTGGGGGTGGCTGCCGCCCTGTCGCTGGTGGAGTGGCGCACGGCTGTCGTGTGCGGGGTCTTTGGGCTCGGTACGGCCCTCGTCGAGGGCCAGTTCGCTCGCGAAGTGGGCCACGACGCGGTGAATCTCACCCTGACGCTGGTGGCCGCCGCGGTGGCCGGGGGAGTGGTGGTTCTGGTGGGGAGGTGAGCATGCAACTCCGCGACGCGGTGGACCTGGACCGTCCCTTCACGCTCCTGCCGCCGCTGTTGGGGATCATTTCGGGTGCCGTGTGCGCCTTCGGCTCTGCGCACAACCCCGATCCCACGCGCACCCTGAGTTGGTCGGTGGTGTTCACGGTGGCACTGGGCAGCCTGTGTGCGGCGCTCCTCAACGCCGCCTCCAACACCCTCAACCAGATTGCCGATTTGGAGGCGGACCGGATCAACAAGCCAAAGCGGCCCATCCCCTCGGGGCGGGTGAGTGTGCGGGAGGCGTGGCGGCTGGCGCTGGTGCTGTACGTGCTGGGGACCGTGCCGGTGTGGCTTGTGGTTCCATACCCAGCGGTCGCGCTCGCGGACCGGCTGCGGGCGCCGTTGGCTGACCACGCGGTGATGTTCCTCTACCTGGGTGCGGCCGTGGCCACCTGGGTGTACTCGTGGCCGAGCTTCGGGCGGACCAAGCGATTCGGCATCTGGGCCAACGTCACGATTGCCATTCCCCGCGGCATGTGGCTCAAGGTGGCCGGCTGGGGGATGGTGGCCAGCGTCTGGCATGCCGAGGCATGGTGGATCGGTCTGGTCTTCGGCCTTTTCCTGCTGGGAGCCTCCAGCACCAAGGATTTCTCCGACATGGCGGGGGATGCGGCGAGCGGGGTCCACACCTTGCCGGTGAAGTACGGTGTGCGCAAGGCTGCCTGGATGATCGCGCCCTCGTTCGTTTTCCCCTGGCTCCTCATGCCGCTGGGGACGGTGCTGCGCGACCCGGCCGATCCCTCGCTGCCGATCCTCACCGGCAACGCGACGGTGCTGGTGGTGCTTGGTTGTGCCCTGACGCTGTGGGGGATCTACACCTGCCGGCTGCTGCTCCGGGATCCCGAGGCGCTGGCCACCACCGAGAATCACCCCTCCTGGACGCACATGTACCTGATGATGATGACGGCGCAAATCGGCTTCGCCGTGGCCTACGTGGTGTGATCCGCGGGTAAGCGGGGCGCCGGGGCAGGTCGCCCCCGCTGGAGCTTGCCGAAAAAGATTGAGGGCTGCGGGCCGGAGCCCGCAGCCCTCAAAACGTCCGGTCGGTTGCCTCAGAAGAGCCCGAGTGGCTGGAAGAGGAGCGGGACGGTGGTGGGGTCGCCAGTGGTGGCGTCCACCACGGAGGCGTAGGCCCACGCGGCGCCCCCCTCGGTGACCACCTCGACGAGGGCGTAGGCGAGATCAGCGGAGTCCACCCCGGCGGCGGCGAAGATGTTGTCCTGCTGCACCCACTTCCCGGCCGGAACGGAAATCGTGACCGCGTTGCCGAGCTGCGCGCCAGAGGTCCCGTACAGCCTCACGCGCACGCTGCAGGCTGCCGTACCGAGGTTGACGGCCCCCACGTTGGTGCGGAAGCTGGCGTTCCTCTTGAGCTGCGGCAGCACGCCCAGCTCGCCGAACCGCAGCGTCTGGCCCGCCGCCAGCGCGGGGTAGTACTGGCCGAAGGTCTCGGTGGCGCTCTTCTGGTTGTAAGTACGCGAGGTGACGTCGACCTCCACGGAGGACTCGATGGTCAGTGTGCCCTTGACGCTGCTCGTATCGGCGTAGCCAAAGAGGGAAACGAGGATGTCCCGCCACTCCACGGTCCCGCCGGCGGGCAGGCTGGCGGTGCGCACCACAGGCGCGCCGCCCACGTAGTCGGCGAAGGTCAGGGTGAGGGAGGCAGCGGTACTGTTGCGGTTGACGGCCGCCACATCGGTGCGCCACTTGGTCCCCGCCGCACCGGGGGCGTGGGCCACGGAGGGAACCACGCGGGTGGTGGCGCCCAGCGAGGCCAGGAGCGGAATGGTGGTCGGATCGCCGGTGGTGGCGTCGATCACCGAGGCGTACGCCCAGATCTTGCCGCCGGTGGTCTTCGGTTCGACGGTGGCGTAGGCAATGTCGGCGGAGGCCGCCGAGGCGGCGGCAAAGATGTCGTTCTGTTGCCGCCACTGGCCGGCCGGTACCGTCAACGTCACCGGGTTCCCCAGCTGCGTCCCGTCGGCGCCGAAGAGCTTCACCTCCACACTACAGTCCACCGTGCCCAGGTTGAGCGCGCCCACATTGGTGCGGAAACCGGCGTTTTTCTTCAGTTGCGGCAGGACGCCCACCTGGCCGACGGTCCACACTTTGGGTTCGATGATGGCCGGGTAGTACTGCCCGAAGGTTTCGGTGGCGCTCTTTTGGTTGTAAGTGCGCGAGGAGATGCTCAGGTAGGCGTCGGTCTCTATCAGGAGCGTGCCGCTGGTGTTGGCGTCGGCGCCGTAGCCGAAGAGGGAAACGAGAATATCCCGCCACTCCGAGGTGGCGCCCGCGGCGAGGGTGGCGGTCCGGGTCGCGGCGCTGCCAGACAGCGGCGTGTAGGTCAGGGTCAGGTTAGCCGTGGCCGAGCCGGGGTTGACCGCCGCCACGTCGGTGCGCCACTTGGTACCGGCGGCACCGGGCAGATGGGCCACGGAGGGGACGAGGTAGCGGAAGGTCTCCGCCGGAGCCTCGGTAACGGTCACTGCCGCGGTGGCGGAGGCACCGCCGAGGGCGGCGGGGAGCGTCGCCGTGATCGTGGTGCTGCCGGCTGCCACGCCGGTCACGGTGAACGAAGCTGTGGCCGAGCCGCCCGCTACCGTGACGGTGGCCGGCACGGTGGCCTTGGTCGGGTCGGAGGACGCCAGTGCAACCACCACTGCGCCCGGCTGAGCGGCTCCGAGCACGACGGCCAGATTGCCCGCAGCGCCGGCCTGAATCGAGAGCGAGGCGGGCGTCAGCGCCACGGTGATCCCGGTGACGGTCGCTTGCGCGGTGGCAGCGGCTCCCCCGAGTTCCGCCGGCAGGGTGGCCGTAATCGTCACCGGCCCACCCACCGCCAGGGCGGTGGCGAGGAAGCTCGCCGAGGTCTGGCCAGCCGGGATAGTCACCGATGCCGGTACGCTGACGACTGCCGGGTTACTGGAGGAGAGCGCGACGACGGTAGCCGAAGCCTGAGAGGCGGAAATGGTGGCCGTCACGGTGCCGGTGGCACCCACCACGATGCTCTGCGACGGCGGCGCCAGCGACAGCGTCGGGGGCGGCGGCGCGCTGGACAGGGCCACGATGTCGAGGCGGTTCTCGGGGTAGTCGGGATCGGCGCCACCCACGGCGAACAGTTTGTTGCCGATGAGGGCCACTCCGTGCCCCTCGCGGTAGTAGAGGCTGTTGCCGATGGACCAGGAGTTGCTGGCGGGGTCGTAGACCTGGATCAGGGCAGGGGTCGAGTAATAGATCGTGCCGCCCTGGTTGTAGAGGTACCGGCCGCCGTACACCACCACCTTGCCGTTGTAGGCCACCGCCGCCGCCGCGTACACGGGCCTCGGCATGGCGGCGCCGGTGGAGTAGGTGTCGGTGGCGGTGTCGTAGATCAGCACCTCTTCGTGGACCGCGTTGTCCGCGCTGTTGTCGTAACCGCCGCAGATGTAAATCTTGCTGCCGATGGCCGTGGCCGTGGCCTGGACGATGCCAGCGGGCAGCGGCGCCTTGTTGCTCCAGGTGTTGGTGGCGAAGTTGAACGCCCGCGCGGTGGTGAGTAGGTCGCTACCCGTGGAACTCCCCCCGAATACGTAGAGGGTGCCGTTGACCACATCGCCGAAAGACCACAGGGCTGCCGTCGGGTCGGCGGCGAGCGGCTCGAAGGAGTCGCTCTCGGGGTCGTACGCCTGGGTATCGCCGGTGGCGCCCGAGCCGATCCAACCGCCCGAGAACACCACCTTGCCATTGATGGCGGCGGCCACCGGAGCCTGCCGCGGCATGGCGTTGACCGCCGCCATCTGCGTCCACTCGTTGGCGGCGGGGTCGTAGGCGAATACCCCCTGGTTGGCCAGGGAGTTGAGGAAGTACAGCTTGCCGCCCACGGCTACGAGGTTGCCCTGATCCACGTCGAAGGTGGGGATGAAGGCGTTCGGCTCGTACCACTGGCCCGTGGCCAGGTCCAGCTCGTCCACCACCGTGCCGCCCACCGAGCCCTGGGTCAGGTAGATCTTGCCGTTGATGTACGAGGCTGCTGCATTGGTGCGGTTCAACGGGCTGGGCGGGTAAAGGGCGCTGGTCTGGTCGCTGAACGTGTTGGTGGCCACGTCGAAGACCTGGACGCGCACCGAGGTGCCGTAGTCCTCTCCCGCCTCTACGTCCCACATCTGGCCGGAGAAGACGTAGATCTTGTTGGCCACCGGGTCCAGGGCGCAGGCGAACTGCGACACCTTGTCGACCATGGTGCCGACGGGGTCGAGCCAGGCGTTGAGGTTCGGGTCGTACGGGATGACGTTGCCGTAGTACTTGGAGGGTACCGACCCGCCGTTGTCACCGCCGACATAGTAGAAGCGGTTGACTGAGGGCACGAAGACCACCTGCCCATAGGCCCGCGCCTTGTCCATCTGCGCGCCCGAAGACCAGGAGTTGGTGGCGGGGTCGTAAATGCGGACCGTCTTCTGGTAGGTGCCGGTGTTGCCGCCGAAGACGTACACCTTGCCGTTGTAAGCGCCGGCGGCATGCCCACGCACCGCCTGCGGGATCGGCGCCTTGGTCGCCCAGGTGTTAGTGGCCGGGTCGTACTCCTCGTTGGCGTCCACCGGCCCGCCGCTGCCGCTGGCGTCCAGGGTTCGGCCACCGATCACGTAGATTTTGCCGTTCACCTCGGTGGCAGTGGCCAGGTAGCGGGCGGTGGGCATATTGGCGCCGCGCGTCCAGGTGTCGGTGGCCGGGTCGTAGATGAACGTCGTGTTCAGGGTGGTGAGCCCCTCGGGGTTCCAGCTCGAGTTGCCACCGAAGATGTAGATCTTCCCGTTGTACGTGGTCTGGGCCCCCCAGTAGAACCCGTAGGGCATGGGCGCCCTGACCCCTTGCCAGTTGGTGGGGAACGGCAGCTCGGCAGCCGGCGCCAACGCTGCGGCCACCGCCATCGTCACCACACAACCGACCACCAGGGTGAGTCGCTTCCTCCTCATGCCAAGTCCTCCTTTCCCGCATCGGCGGGGTTGACGTATGAGCCGCGACGAGCGCGTCGCGGCGGGACAGGGAACCCTCCCCTGCTTCCGCCGTGGCCGTCGTCGCCCCGATGCATGGCCGGAAGTATCCCCGCTCCCTCCCGACCCGTCAAGGCGCCGGGGGGGCCAGGGTATACTCCTGGCGTGCCGGCGACCCTCGTCCCCCGTCCCCTCCTGAGCTGGGACGGCTTCTGCGTTCGCTGCGACCTGGACCTCTTGGAGCGCCTTGCGGAGCGGGAGCTGCCGCGGCGGATCGCCCAGGTGCAGGGCGTCCGCATCGCGGGGGCGGGACCCATCCTCGAGCTTACCCTCCGCCTCGCCTGGCAGGGTTTGCCGGCCCAGCTGGCCGTGACGGTGACCGAGCTGCGCCTGTACCGTCGGTACCTGGGCTGTCGGATCGAGTCGGTGCGGGGGCCGCTGGGGGTGCCGGTGCCGCTGGCGATGGCCGCCGCCCTGCTGCGGCGTTTCGCCCGGGACCGCGCGCGCCTCGACCCGGAAGACCGCGTGCTGCTGGTGGACCTGCGTCCGTACCTGCCGGAAGCGGTGCACGTGGGGGTTGTGGGCGCTACCGTGACCGGTCGGGTGCTGGAGCTGGAACTCGCGCCGGGAAGCCTGACGCCTCCAGCGTGAGGCGGTGCGGCGACCGAGCACGTGACCGCGGCGGCGAGTGGGGAATGATGCGGGAATTGGGCGAATGTCAGGTGGCCGTGATTGGCGCCGGGATCGTGGGGCTGGCGGTGGCCCGTTCGCTGGCGCAGCGCACGCGCGCTCGGGTAGGCGTTGTGGAGGCCGCGGCGGAGGTGGCAGCCCACCAGAGCGGCCACAACAGCGGGGTGTTGCACTCCGGGCTCTACTACCTCCCCGGTTCGCTGAAGGCGCACAACTGCACGGTCGGACGGCACGCGCTGGAGCGGTACTGCGACGAGAACGGCATCCCTTGGCGGCGATGCGGCAAGCTGGTGGTGGCCACCGAGGCGGCGCAGCTGCCCCTGCTCGAAGAGCTGGAACGCCGTGGGCGGGCCAACGGGCTGGTGGGGATCCGGCGGCTGGCGGGGGACGAGATCGCTGAGTTCGAGCCGGCTGCCCGGGGGCTCGCCGCGTTGTGGGTGGGCGAGACCGGGGTGGTGGACTTTCGCGCCGTGGCCGCTGCCTACGCCCGCGATGTCCGCGATAGCGGCGGCACGCTGTGGTTGGGCGCACGGCTCGTGGGGGTGCGGCGCACCAGCGGCGCCATCGTCCTCCGCACCGGGCGCGGCGAGGTGTCGTGCCAGGCGGTGGTGAACTGCGCGGGTCTCCAGGCGGACCGGGTGGCGCGGGCGTGCGGCCACCGCCCCCGGGTCCGGATCGTTCCCTTCCGCGGCGAGTACTTTGAGCTGGCTCCCGCGGCGGCTGCTCTCGTCCGCGGCCTCATCTACCCGGTCCCGGATCCGCGCTTCCCCTTCCTGGGGGTGCACTTCACCCGCCGGATCACCGGCCAGGTGGAGGCGGGTCCCAACGCCGTGCTGGCCTTCCAGCGCGAGGGCTATCGCTGGAGCGCGGTGTCGCTCCGGGACGTGGCCAGTACCCTCCTCTACCCGGGGTTCTGGGTTCTCGCGGCTCGCTACTGGAAAACGGGCTGCCGCGAGGTGGTCCGGTCCTGGAGCAAGGCGGCCTTTGCCCGGGCGTTGCAGAGGCTCGTGCCGGCGGTGCGGCGGGAGGACCTGTGGCGCGGCGGGGCCGGGGTGCGAGCCCAGGCGCTCAGCCCGTCGGGGCGGTTACTGGACGATTTCGACATCGTCTCCGGGGAGCGGCAGATCCACGTTCTCAACGCCCCCTCCCCGGCGGCCACCGCCTCCCTGGCGATTGGCGACCGTGTGGCCACCATGGCCATCGAAGCCTTCTCGCTCCCCCTTCGCGGCCGCGGGTGAAGCGCGGAAGGGGCGGTTACTCCGGTTCCCCGAACACGTCCGCGGTGAACACCTGGAACGAAGCGCCGGAGCGCCAGGCGTCCGCGGGCAAGCCGGCCTTGAGCGAGAGCTGGGAGAGAAACGTGGGGAGGTCCCACCCCGTTTCGGTGGCTACCTGGGGGAGGAAGAGGGCTTGCCGACCGCCCTTGGTGAGGAGCACGCCGTGGACCCCCAGCCGGATGGCATCGCTCGAGGGGACCGGGCGCAGGGGCGAAAGCACCGAGATCTCGAGGCTCACCTGCGGCAGTTCGTCCCGGGCGAGGGGGGGGAAGCGGGGGTCGTGCGCCGCCGAGACGGCCGCGTGGACCACGGCATCCACCAGGGGCTCCCGCGCCTCGATGACCCCGATGCAGCCGCGCAACCTCCCCTCCGAGCGGGCTTTTTCCGGGCGGTTGTGAATGGTGACAAAGGCCCCCGCTCTGGCGGTGAGGTTCTCCGTCACGGGGTGGGCAGCAAACCAGCGGGCCAGGGAGCTGTCGTGCAGGAGATGGCTCTCCAGGGTGGCGCGGGCCAGGGCGAGGAGGGCCTTCTTTTCCTCCCCAGTGAGAGCGCCGAGCTGGGGTTCCTGCGGGTCCTCGCGCCAGGGTTGCCACCGCCCGGAAAAAACGACGCCGGCATAGGTCACCACCTGGCTCCAGGTGCCGCTCACCTCGCCGGAGGTGGTGACCTCCACCACCCGGCCGGACCCGGAGAAGGCGTGGGAGAGCAGGGCCAGCAGGACACTGATCGGCCGCGCTCCGCACACGGTGTCGCCCGACACCTCGATCTGCTGCGAGAAACCGCGCCAATCGAGAGCCGCGGCGCGCTCCGCCGTGTCGCGCCCGATGGTGACCAGCCGTCGCCCGAGGTCCCGCTCGCCGGCGAAGGGAGCGTAGCCGTACGGCGAGCCGTGGTGGGTGAAGTCGGAAGACACTACCACCACGGTACCGTCGCCGACCACGCGGCTGAGGCCGCGGGCCAGCTCCCGGGCGTCCGCCGCATCCGTGGCGTTGCCCACGAGCACGGGGACGATAGGCACCTCGCCAAGCACCGACTGGAGGAACGGCAGCTCGACTTCCAGGCAGTGCTCGGGGGCGTGAGCCGCGGGTGGCCCGTCGAAGAGCGCGGTGCGGCGCAACGTCTCCACCGCGGCCCGATCCAGGGGCAGCGTGCCGAGGGGGGTCGCGAAGGCAGTCACGCCGGGGGGCGGGAGCGCTGCGCCGCGGAAGCTGGCGTGGTGGGAGGGACCGAGGAGCACAACGCGGGATAGGGAGCGTCCGCCGAGAGCGGCGAAAGTCTTCCCCGCCGTGGCTCCGGAAAAGACGTAGCCGGCGTGCGGGGCGATGAGGGCCACGACCTCCGTCGCCGGTGCGCCGGCGGCGAGGAACTCCTTCACTTCTCGCACAAGGGTCGCCCGTTCGCCGGGGTAAAAGGAACCGGCCACTGCGGGCGGCCGCACCTCAGCCGCGAGTCTCGTTCCGAACATGAGTACCCCCGCCAAGGCAGCCGCCTTGTTCATGGGAAAGAGATACGTCAGTCGCGGCGAGAATGCAAACCCTTTCGCCTCAGCTGGCCGGCAGCAGGATGCGGTTGAGGGGGTCGCGAGTTTCCCCCACCGAGAGGACGCGAATGGCAGCCTCTTCGCCTACCGGGCAGCGGTTCTCGCAGATGCCGCACCCGACGCAGCGCTGCGGATCGACCCAGGGACGTTGCAGGGCAACCTGGCGTCCGTCGCGCGTAATTTCCTGCACCGACTCGACCCAGATGGCCTTGGGATCCGTGGGACACATCTCCTCGCAGACGATGCAGGGGATCTGCATGCCCCAGGGGAGGCAGCGGCCCCGGTCTACGAAGGCGGTGCCGATCTTCACCGGCTCACCGCCGTCGTACCCGGTCTTGCGGACAGCGGACAGCGGCTCGATGGCGCCGGTGGGACAGATTTCGCCGCAGCGGGTGCAGGCGAACTCGCACCAGCCGCGGCGCGGCACGAGCACGGGTGTCCAGAACCCCTCGACGCCAGCCTGCCCGATGGCCGGCTGGAGGGCACCGGTGGGACAGGCCTGCTGGCAGAGAGAGCACTTGACGCAGCGGGCGAGAAACTCGGGTTCGGCGCGGGCGCCCGGCGGCCTCAAGAGGCGGGCGTTGGCGGCGCGGCGGCCTCCCCCGGCCGCCTGCAGCAGCGGAGCCGCCAGGAGGCCACCCAGGGCGCTGCCGATGAGGTAACGGCGCGAGAGGTCCGGCGCCTCGTCAGGCGGGGTCGGCGGCAGCCACCGGTAGCCCAGCACGCCCTCGGGGCAGGCGGCGGTACAGTTGAGACAAACGTGGCACTCGCTTATGCGGTGGCGGCCCAGGGGTTCGTCGGCCCCCTGGCAGGCAAAGGTGCACAGGCTGCAGGTGGTGCAGGCCTGGTCGCGGCGGGAGATGCGGAAGAGGGCGAAGCGGGCGAAGACCCCCAGGAGCGCCCCGAGGGGGCAGAAGCCGCGGCAGAACAACCGCGGTATCCATCGGCTCGCGATGAGGATGGCCAGCAACAGGGCGCCGGCGATCCAACCGCCGGGGACGGGGCGGCGGCCGGGCAGGACTGGCCACACGGCGCTGGCGAGACCACGCGCCAGGGTGGAGAGGGGGTCGAGAAGCCCCGTCTGCAGCGTGCCCGCGGCGGCGGCCAACAGCAGTGCGGCGAGGAGGTAGTACTTGACGGCGTACCAGCGGCGGTAGCGGTTGACGGCGAGGCTCTCGCGCCGGGAGCGCGGGGAGAGAACCCAGCTCGCCAGTTGCTGCAGCGTGCCCAGCGGGCACACCCAGCCGCAGAAGACGCGGCCGAAGAGGATGGTGAGGAGCAACAGGACGGCACCCCAAACCAGCGCTCCCGGCAGTGTGCCGGAGGAAAAAACCAACGCCACCGCCGCCAGGGGATCGAGGTGGAAGAAGGCCCCGAACGGGAGGTCACGGGGGTCGGAGGCGGCGAGCCGGGCGAGGAGCCAGAGGAAGAGGACGAGGAAGAACGCCTGGTAGAGGAGGCGGAGGCGCGTGGTCCAGGTCATGCGGTGCCGAGTTCCTGAACCAATCTGACCTCGGCCCGCCCCAGCCCGCGCTGGGCCGCCTCCTGGATCGAGGCGAGATCGCCGGGGCGCAGCCCCATCTGGGCGGCGCCCCAGGCATCGCAGAGCACCGGATCGGTCCCGGCCGCCACGGCGCCCACCTCCCGCACGTCCGCTAGGCTTCCCCCCTGGGGGCCGTTGGCCGCCAGCACCCGGGTGGCGTCCACCACGGTGAGGGTGGGGCGGAAGGTGGCGGCCAGCTCGGCGATGGCCCGGTGGATACTCTGGTGGAGGCGGTTGCGCCCGGGTCCCAGGACGCCGAACCAGTTCTTCATCCCCAGGGTTGCCCCCGACAGCCGGTGGTGTTTGACCACCGGCACGTTGATCACCCGCTCCACCGCCAGTAGTTCCTCCATGACCTCGAGGCCGCGGGCGAGCCCGGCCAAATCGGCGGGCACGAGGCGCAGGCGATCGGAGACAATCACCTCGCCGCCGGCCGCCGCGACCGCGGCCGCGATCCCGGAACGGGTGAAGCACCGGCGCGGATCGTTGCAGGAGATGTCGGTCACCACCACGCGCCGGGCTCCCGCGCTTCGGCACAGGCGGACCAGTTCGGCGACGACCTCGGGGTCGGTGTTCGCCGCCTGCTCCGGAACCCGGTCCCACCCCACGTTGGGCTTGATGAGGACGCTCTCGCCGGGGCGAACGAAGCGCTCCATCCCCCCCAGGGCAGCCACGGCGCGGCGGACGTTGGCCGCGGCGTCCGGCCCGCGCGCGGCCACGACGCGG
>JBBISY010000019.1:0-58246 GCA_037441065.1 Acidobacteriota bacterium
GACGCCATGGAGGCGGTGCGTGGCGCGCGGACGGAGGGGCTGGCGACGCGGCTGGCGGCCCGGGCCGCGTGGGTCCAGGCGCAGCTCGCGTTTCTGCGCGGCGACCGGGGGGAGGAGCGCCGGTGCTTCGCGGAGGCCGCCCGGCTCGCGCCCCGCTGCGTGCCCGATGCGGTGGCAGAGGCGGTGGCTGGCGCGGGGCGGGGTGCCCTGCGACGGGCCCGGGCTGCCCTGGCCGAGGTCTGGAGCGGCGACACCGTGGCCGCGGTGCTCTACACCCTGGCGGCCCGGGCCTGGTTCCGGGGGTGCTACCCCGCCGCCGGGACTGCCCTGCGGGCCGCCCTGCGCCTCGCCACCGGCCACAACCCCAAGCTGCTGGGAGAGATCCACGCCGACCTGGGCGCCACGGCGCTGCAGGCGGAGCGGCCGGAGGCGGCGGAGCGCCACCTGTTGCTGGCCGAGCAGTGGCTGGAACGGGCCGGTTCCCGCCGAGCCACCACCGTCGTGCGCTTCAACCGGGCGGTGATTGCCAACGATCTCCTGGACTGGCGCCGGGCGCACCAGTTGGTGGGATCGGCCCGGACGCTGCGGGGGGGCGGGGAGGGGGTTTCCTCGATCCTGGAGGCCCTGGAGCTGGCCCGCTGCGACCTGGTCAGAGGCGACCTGGAGGCGGTGGCCGCCGCCCTGCCGAGGATCGAGGAGGCGGCGCGGGCGGTGAGCGAGCGGGCCGGCCTGCTGGAGGGGGTGGCCGCCCTGCGGGGTTACCTGGCGCTGGCGAGGGGGGATGTGGAAGCTGCCGAGGCGTGCGCCGCCGCGGCCGACGAGGGGGACCGGGAACTGCTCCTGGCGGTGGTGCAGGGCGCGCGCGGAGAGGTGCCCCCGCGGGAGCTGCCGCGGCGCTGGGGTGTGGCGGTGACGGCCCGACTGCTCGCCCATTGGGTCCGGGGAGAGGAGGAGGCGGCGCGGGGGGAGCTGGCCCGGGCCCTGGCCGCTTTCCCCCGCGAGGCGGCGGTGGGGTTTGCGCGTTTCGTGGCCTGCCTCGGGCGGCGCGGGGAACGTCTCCCCGCCCCCTGGTCGGCCTTGCGGGTGGAGGCCGAGCGGGTGCTGGACGGGGCCGCGCTGGACGGTTGGGCGGCCCGTCTGCGCCGCCAGCTCGGTCCGGATACCCTCGAGGTGGTGCGCGCCCTGGATGGGGTGCTGGGGGCGGGCAGCGATGCGCTGGCCGCGGCGCGGCTGGAACGCCTGTGCCGCGCCCTCGAGCTGGAGGGGGTGCGCGTGTCCGTCCCGGGTGGCCCCACGGTCCAGGTGGGTACGCCGGCTCTGGACGGGGAACGGCTCGCTCTCCCAGGGGCTTCGGCCCTCGCGAGCGGCCGCCTCTCCGAGGTGGCCCGGGCGGCGCTGCTGCTCGTGTTGCGGCAGGTGCCGCTGCTCCTGGGCACGGGCGAGTCCGCCTCTCGGGGCGCCGTGTCGGGTCTCGTGGGTTCGAGCCCGGCGCTGGCCCGCATCCGGGAGGAGATCGCGCGCTGGGCGCCGCTGCCGGCGCCGGTTCTGCTCACCGGCGAGCCGGGCACGGGCAAGGAGGTGGTGGCGCGCGAGCTCCACCGCGCCAGCGGCCGGCGCGGCGAGTTTGTCGCCGTCAACTGCGCCGGGATCCCGGCGACGCTTCTCGAGTCGGAACTCTTCGGGGTGGCGCGGGGGGCCTTCACGGGGGCCGACCGGGACCGGCCCGGGCTGGTGGAGGCGGCGGAGGGCGGCACGTTGTTCCTGGACGAGGTGGGGGAGTTGCCGGTGGAGTTGCAGGGGAAACTCCTGCGCCTCCTCCAGGAGCGCGAGGTCCGGCGCGTGGGGGCCACGGCCGCGCGGCGGGTGGACGTGCGCTTCGTCGCCGCCACCAACCGCGACCTGGCCGCCGCGATTGCTGCCGGCTCGTTCCGGCAGGACCTCTACTACCGCCTCGCCTACGCGGTGATCCCCGTGCCGCCGCTGCGGGAACGCCCGGAGGACATCGACGAGCTGGCGGTGCACTTCACCGCCGAGCTGGCGCGCGCCTTCCAGCGCCCGGGGGTGCGCCTCTCCGCGGCCGCCCTGGCCCGTCTCCGGCAGGGGCAGTGGCCTGGCAACGTCCGGGAACTGGAATCCTGCCTGGCGCGGGCCGTGGCCGCGGCCCGCCCGGGCGAGGTGCTGGGTCCCGACCGGTTCGCCGACGTGGTGGGGTTCGAGCGAGCCGAACTCCCCCCCTGGGGGGACGCGCTCACCGCATTCCGGCGTCGCTACTTTACCGAGCTGCTGGAGCAGGCCGGCGGAAATCGGTCGCTGGCGGCCCGCCGAGCCGGCATCTCGCGGCAAACCCTCCTCTACCACCTCAAGGAGCTCGGCCTCTCCGGGCCCGCGGAGGGTGGGGTACACTAGGCCCCGTGACACTCCTCCTCCTCCTCGCGGCTCTCGGCGGCGAAGGGCGTCCCCTCACCCTGGCGCCGGGTCAGGGGAACCTCTACACCGCGCACTGGCGCGATTTCCCGAAGGTGGCCTGGGTGGCCACCGCCGATTTGCCGGTAAGCTCCTCGCCGCAACTGGCCGGGCCGATGGCGGGGGTGATCGCGAAGGGGGCCACCGTCGAGGTGGGGGGCCTGGGCACCCCGGTGCCGCGCCCGGACGCGCCAGGGGTGCTGGACGAGGTGCTGGTGCTGTCCCTGGGCGCAGGCCCGATGCACCGCGCCGGCTACGCGGTGGCCCGCGGCGTGGCGGTGTTCGAGACGGTGGTGGCGCGCTGCTCCCCCTCGGTGGTGGTCTTCGCCACCGTGGTGGGGAGCCGCTTCGTGGAGGGGGTCTCGGGCATGGTGCTGGATCTGGAGCTGTGGGTGCGCCGGGGCGACGCCCTCCCCTCCCTGGTGTTGGCGGGCACCAACCAGCCGCCGTTGGAGACCCTCACCCTGGCGCGGGGGGCTGCGCTGGCGCTGGGCGGGCAGGTCGTGGTGCTGGACGGGCAGGGATCGCCCGTGTGGCGCTCGCCGGCGGGGGAAGCGTGGAGTCTCGCCGGCGCTCGCGGGCAGGGGGTGCAAGTGCGCGGGGCGAGCGGCGCACTCCGGGTCGTCGAGGTGCCCATCGAGTGAAAAAAGAGGGGCGGGTCTCGCGACCCGCCGGGAAGAAGGAGGAGGTTGGATTCGTGCGAGCAGGTCGTGGCCTCGACCCGGTCCGCACCGAAACCTAGAGCAAGAGCCATGCCAACCATCGACTGGGGTGCGGTCCTTGCCAGCCTCGCTTCCCACTCCGGCGCGGGGCTGGAGGTGAGCGGAGGGGCGCCGTTGGCGTCGCGGACCACCTTCAAGATCGGCGGCCCGGCCCGCGCCCTGGTGCGGTGCCGCACCCGGGAGGCGGTACAGGCCTGTCTCGCCGCCTGTCGGGAGGCGGGGGCGCCGTGGCTGGTTCTCGGGCTGGGGGGCAACGTCCTGGTGCCCGACGCCGGCCTCGAGGCCGTGGTGCTGGTGCTGGAGGGGGAGCTGGCGGGGCTGGAGCGGCGGGGCACCCGGTTCCTGGCGGGGGGTGGGCTGCCGCTGGCCAGGCTGGTGCGCGCGGCGGTGGATGCCAGTCTGGCGGGTGTGGAATGTCTCGGTGGCATCCCCGCCACGGTGGGGGGGGCTCTGGCGGGCAACGCCGGCGCCTACGGCCAGGAGATCCTGGACGTGCTGGACTGGGCGGAGGTGGTGGACGGGCAGGGGGCGGTGCGACGTCTGCAGCGGTGGGAGATCGAAGGGGGGTACCGGTGGAGTGTCCTCGGTTCAGGACGGGTGGTGACCACCGCCGAGTTCGTCCTCCTGCCCGAGCGGCCGGAGGTGCTGGCGGAGCGGGTGCGGGTGGCTCGCGAGCGGCGTCGCGCGGCGATCCCCCCGGAGCCCTCCGCGGGCAGCGTCTTCCGCAACCCGCCAGGGGACTACGCGGGCCGGCTCCTGGAACTGGTGGGGTGCAAGGGGATGCGCCGGGGCAGCGCGATGGTTTCCGAGCGGCACGCCAACATCATCGTGAACCTGGGGGGGGCGAGGGCGGCCGAGGTGCGGGAGCTGATCGCCGAGATGGCCCGGCGGGTGCGGGAGCGGTTCGACGTGGTGCTAGAGCTGGAGGTGCAGGTGCTCGAGGCGGACGGCTCGGTGACCGCCCGCCCTCCCCATGAGCTTGCATGAGGGGGGAGCCTGTGCTACAAATCCGGCCTGTTGTAGATGGACAGCGAGGGAGACACCGCATGAACATCGAACAGAAGGTCAAGGACATCATCGTGCAGCAGCTCGGCGTGGCGCCGGAGAAGGTGAAGCCCGAAGCCGCCTTCGTCGAGGATCTTGGGGCCGACTCCCTGGACACCGTGGAGCTGGTCATGGCGTTCGAGGAGGAGTTCGGGTTGGAGATCCCGGACGAGGCGGCGGAGAAGATCCGCACCGTCGGCGACGCCATCGCCTACCTCAAGGAGCACGTCAAGGAGGCGTGATGTCTCGCCGGGTGGTGGTCACCGGCGTCGGTCTCGTGTCCCCGCTGGGGGTGGGGACCGAGGCGACCTGGCAGGGGCTGGTGGCTGGCCGGAGCGGCATCGGTCCGATCACGCGGTTCGACACCACCGACTTCCCCGTCCGCATCGCCGCGGAGGTGCGGGGTTTCGAGGTCGAGGCCTGGCTCGAGCCGAAGGAGGCTCGGAAGTTCGATCTCTTCGTCCACTATGCCGTGGCGGCCGCGGACATGGCGCTGGCGAACTCGGGCTACACCGTGACGCCCGAGAAGGCCACGCGGGTCGGGGTGGTGATCGGTTCCGGGATCGGCGGGCTGCCGAGCATCCAGGAGAACCACAAGACCCTGCTGGAGCGGGGGCCGCGGCGGATTTCCCCCTTCTTCATCCCCGGCAGCATCGTCAACATGCCCTCCGGCCTCGTCTCCATCCGCACCGGCGCCAAGGGGCCGAACAGCGCCACCTGTACCGCCTGCTCCACCGGGGCCCACGCCATCGGCGACGCCTACCTGTACATCAAGCACGGCTACTGCGATGCGGCGCTATGCGGGGGGACGGAGGCGGTGATCACGCCGCTCGCGGTGGGGGGGTTCGCGTCCATGCGGGCGCTCTCCACCCGCAACGACGAGCCGGAAAAGGCGTCGCGACCGTGGGACCGGGAGCGGGACGGGTTCGTGATGGGCGAGGGGGCCGGCATCGTGTTCCTTGAGGAACTCGAGTCAGCGCGTCGGCGCGGCGCTCCCATCCTCTGCGAGGTGCTGGGCTTCGGGATGAGCGGTGACGCGTTCCACATCACCGCCCCTGCCGAGGATGCGGACGGGCCGGCCCGGGTCATGGCCGCGGCGCTGGCCGACGCCGGCGTGGCCCCGGAGGCGGTGGACTACATCAACGCCCACGGCACCTCCACACCGCACAACGACCGCATCGAGACGTTGGCGATCAAGAAGGTGTTCGGCGAGCACGCCTACCAGCTTTCCGTCTCCTCCACCAAGTCGGCTACCGGCCACCTGTTGGGCGCCGCCGGGGGGCTGGAGACGGGGATCACCGCGCTCGCCGTCGCCAACGATCTCGTGCCGCCGACGCTCAACCTGGACCACCCGGACGAGGGGTGCGATCTGGACTACACGCCGCACCAGCCGCGCCGCCGCGAAATTCGCGTGGCGCTTTCCAACTCCTTCGGGTTCGGCGGCACCAACGCCTGCATCGTGCTCGGCAAGGTGCGGTGAGGGGCCGGGGTGCTTTTGACACGCGGTGTCGTTCCTGCTATGAATGAGCGCGCATTCAGTTTTGCCCGCCGCGGCTGGCGGGTGGGGAGGAGAAACCCATGAACCTGTGTGTGTTGACAGCCCACGTGCCCGACACGGCGTCGGTCATCAAGGTGGGCGCAGCCGGCAACAGGATCGACGAGACGGGGCTCAAGTGGATCATCTCGCCCTACGACGAGTACGCCATGGAGGAGGCCCTCAAGCTCAAGGAGGCGCGGGGCGGGACGGTCACCTACATCACCTACGGGCCGGCGCGGGCCGAGGCGGTGCTGCGCGAGTGCCTGGCCCGGGGAGGCGATGCGGCGGTCCACGTGAAGGGGGGCGACGCCACCTTCGGGGATGCGCTGGCGGTGGCCCGGGTGCTGGCCGCGGCGGTGCGCAAGACCGGCAGCTTCGACCTGATCCTCGTGGGCGTGAAGGGGGTGGGCAGCGACAACGGCCTCGTCGGCGCCATGGTGGCCGAACTGCTGGACATCCCGCACGTGGCCGGGGTCACCAAGCTGGACGTGGGCGAGGGGAGCCTCACCGCGCACCGGGAGATCGAGGGGGGGACGGAGGTGGTCACGGCGCCGCTGCCCTGCTGCATCACCGCCCAGAAGGGGCTCAACGAGCCCAGGTACCCGTCGCTCAAGGGGATCATGGCGGCCAAGAAGGTCCCCATCCAGGCGCTGACCGTGGCGGATCTCGGCCTCGACGAGGGGGCGCTGGCGGGGGCCGAAGCCGGTTGCCGCTGGCGCGCCCTGTCCCTGCCACCGGCCAAATCGGGCGGCACCATCCTCCAGGGTGAAGAGGACCCGGCGGGCGCGGCGCGGCAGCTCGCCAGCCTGCTGCGCGAGCAGGCGAAGGCCATTTGAGGGGGCAACCATGGCGTGCATCCTCACTTTCGTGGAACAGCGTGACGGCAAGGTTCGCAAGGGTTCTCTCGAGGCGCTGTCCGAGGCCAAGCGGCTGGCGACGGCCGCCGGCTGGGACGTGGCCGCCGTGCTGGTGGGCAGCGGCATCGAGGGCGAGGCAGCGGCGCTCGGCGCCTACGGGGCGTCGGTGGTCTACGTGGTGGACGAGGAGCGCTTCGCCCTGTACTCCGCCGAGGGCTACGCGGCGGCGGTGCGCGCGGCGGTGGAGCGCTGCCAGCCGGAGGCGCTCTTCATGTCCGCCACTGCCCTCGGGCGCGACCTGTCCGGCCGCCTGGCGGCGCGGCTGCTGGTGGGGTGCATCCCCGACGTGACGGCGCTGCGGCTGGAGGGTGGCAAGCTGGAGGCGGTGCGGCCGGTGTACTCCGGCAAGGCCCTCGCCACCGTGGAGGCCGGGAGCGCCAAGCCGGCCATCTTCACCCTGCGCCCCAACGTGTTCGCCGCCGAGGCGGTGGGCGGTACGGCCCGAATCGAGAAGCTGCCCGCCATCCCTGCCGACATCCGCGCCGTGGTGCGAGAGATCGTGGCTAGCGGCGGGGGCGAACTGGACGTGGCCGAGGCCGATATCATCGTCTCCGGCGGCCGCGGCCTGAAAGGGCCGGAGAACTTCGCCCTCCTCAAGGCGCTGGCCGACGCACTGGGCGGCGCCGTGGGCGCCTCGCGCGCGGCGGTGGATGCGGGCTGGATCGACCACGCCCACCAGGTGGGCCAGACGGGCAAGGTGGTATCGCCGTCGCTCTACATCGCCTGCGGCATCTCGGGGGCGATCCAGCACCTGGCCGGCATGTCCTCCTCCAAGATCATCGTGGCCATCAACAAGGACCCCGAGGCGCCCATCTTCAAGGTGGCGGACTACGGCATCGTCGGCGACCTGTTCCAAGTGCTGCCGGCGCTCACCGAGGAGATCAAGAAGCTCAAGGCGTAGGCGCGGGGCGTCGGCCGTAGCGAGCGAGCGGCGGGGTCGCGACAACCCCGCCGCTCATTGTCGTGACGGCGGTACGCCGCCGGCTACCATTCGCCTGCGCCGGCAGGCCGTTCGGGCAGCCCGTGGCGGCTCCCGCGGCGGACACCCTCAGGAGGCGGCGCTGGGCGCCGTGGGCCTCGCTTTGGCGCTCGCCACCGGGGTTGGCGCGGTGGCTCAGACTCATCCGAACCACGCCCGAGGGCTTGCGCCCGAGAAGGCGTTTCAGATGGGCGACATCGACCACGTCAACCTCTTCAACGGCAACATCGTGATCACGATCCCCCTCGGCCAGCGCTACCCGCTCAACGCGGGCCTCTCGTACGGACTCACCCTCACCTACAACTCGAACGTCTGGGACTTCACGGAGCGGCAGCCGACCCCGCCTGCCGAGCGCGTGATCCGCGCCGAGCCGAACCGGCGTTCCAACGCCGGCATGGGCTGGACGCTTTCCCTCGGCCGCCTCTACCCTCCCGGTTCCGTCGGCAACACGACGCCGGGCTTCGCCCGCTGGCAGTACGTCTCGGCTGACGGCAGCGAACACACGTTCTACGACACGCTCCACGTGGGCGAACCCGCCGCGCCGGGCTTCCGCTACACGCGGGACAACTCGTACCTGCGCCTGCAGGACGTCGGCTCGACGCGGAAGTACATCGAATTTCCCGACGGCACCGTCCACACCTTCGATTTCCTTTCGTCCGAGTGGAAGCTCACGAGGATCGCGGACCGCTTCGGCAATTACCTTAGCGTCTCCTACCCATCACCCTTTACGTGGGAGCTCTCGGACATGCACGGCCGCACGCACTTCGTGCACTTCCGCACATCGCCCCCCGGTCAGGACCAGGTTTCCGAGGTGGTGTTGGCGGCATTCGACGGGACGTCGGCCACCTACACCTTCTCCTACGAGGACACGACCATCCTCCGGAACTACAAGGACACCGACCCCGAGACCTCGGACACCCTCACCGTGCCGCTTCTCACGGCGATCGAACTTCCCGATGAATCGAGCTATTCGATGCCGGTGGCAACGTCGTACATCACCACTGGTAACGGCCACACCTCGGGGGTGCTGCACCGCATCGGCCTGCCCACCGGTGGCACCATCGAGTACAGCTATGAGACTTTCTTCTTCAAGACGTTCTGTCACTCCGACAAGCCCGGTGAGTTCCCCTCCTCCTACGACATCTTCAACTCTTCGGCTGGGGTCGCCAAGCGTACGCTGCGCGAGCACGACGGTGTGGCGGTCGGCGAGTGGAGCTACGCCACCGATGCCTACTTCGAGATCGACCACCTCAGATGCTCCTACGACCACGAGCGGATCACCAAGGTGGTAGCGCCGAGCGGAGACGCCACCGTGCACTACTTCTACGCCTACGCGCCCAATACCTGGCAGTACGGGCTGCCGATCGCAAAACTGCACAGCGATGCCGAGGGACGCGCCCTGGCCACGGAGTACTTCTCCGGGGACGCCGGAGTCAACTGCCGCGGGGACTCCACGCCGGGGTGCGTGACCAGTGGCAACCGGGTGCGTTCGAAGTGGCTGCGCTACGAAAAGGACACGGTGCCGGATACGTCGGTGGCAGCCGAGCGCTACGACACGAACCGCCGAGTCGACCTCGAGCGGTCGATCTACCACGATGACGATGACCGCTTCGCCGACACTGCCTTCTCGAATTTCGACGGCCTCGGCCACTACCGGACGGTGACCACGGGCGGTACGTTTGGCGCCGGTGACGTTCGCACCTCCTTCACCAACTACAACCCGGCGGCCGGGACCTACCCTGGCGGGTTTAGCCTGCCGCCCACGATCGGGAGCTGGCTCCTAGAAACGTATAGCTACCAGACCCAGACGGAGGGTGGGGCCACCGCAAAGCAAGAGTTCTGCTTCGATCCGGCCACCGGCTTCCTGGAACGCCGCCGGATGCTGAAAAACTCGACGGCCCGGTCCGCCGACGACCTGCTCGTCGTATACAGCGACCAACCGCCCTACGACGGCAATGTGGACCGCGAGGAGTACTACGGCGGCGACGGCGGGGGTCTGGCCACGGGGAATCTCTGTTCGCTCGCCCTGCCGGCCCCCTCGTACCGGATCGACCACAGCTACGAGTACGGTGCCTTGAAGAGTTCGCGCTACGTCGACGCCGCTGGTGCTGCGCTGTCGTTCTCGCTCGTGGACCGGGCCATTGACCCCAACACCGGCTACGTCAGGGCGAGCCGTGACACCGCGGGAATCCAGACGGATTTCGAGTACGACACGTCAGGGCGCCTGACCTGGGAGAGACCCAGCGCTGGCCACGGTGCCTGGATCGAGCATCGGTACTTCCGACGCGGGTCTCTAGACTACGCCCGAGTGGAAACCTATCGCAGGCCGAACGGCAGCACGAGCGGAGTCCTTGCCCGCGAGTCGCTGCGTTTCGATGACCTGGGACGGCCTTTCCTCGAGAAGCGCCTCCTCGCCGACGGCACGTGGGCGCAGCGCAAGACGGTGTGGGACGCGATGGGCCGCAAGGTGTGGGTTTCGGAGTGGTACCCGAACGCGACGCCCGATGCTGCCATGAGCAAGACGGTGTACGCCTACTGCGGCGACCACGACTGGGATCCAAACACGCCCGAGGCGTGCGACCCCTTCGGCAGACCGCTGCGCATCACTCCCCCTGACGGGGCGGGTCACGACGTGCGCCTGCGGTACGCCGGTGTGCGCGTCGTGGAGCGGCAGGTCAAGATTGCCATGCAAGTCGGCAGTGAGATGGAGGCGGTGACGAGCGAAACGTACGATCGCCAGGGGCGTTTGTCTCAGGTGAGCGAGCCTTCAGGCACGGGCGGTTCGCCCGTCACCACCACCTACGGCTACGACGTGGGCAACCGCCTGACGACGGTCTCGACCACCGCGGGCGCCACGACGCAGACGCGCACCTTCACCTACGACAACCGCGGTTTTCTGCTGGCCGAGCAACTGCCGGAGAAGGGCCCGTACGGGAACGGCGTGGTCTCGTACTCCAACTACGATGCCCGAGGGCACGTGGGGCGCGTGGTGGACGGCCCGAACGACCTCACCTTCACCTACGATCGCGCCGAGCGGCTCACCCGTGTCAGCGAGTCGGGGGCAGGGGGGCGGGTCCTCAAGATCTTCACCTTCGGCGACAGCAACACGCCGGGGAACTGGGCCAAGGGCAAGCTCACGCAGGCCGTGGCGAACAACTTCTTCGATGGTGCGGGAACGGCTAACAGTTTTCAGGTCGTCCACACCTACACCTACGGCGGCACGGGCGGGCGGGTCTCTTCTCGGAGGACGACCGCGGGAATCGTGGGCGGGGCCCCCACGACGTTCACCCTCGGCCTGGTGTGGAACGAGCTGGGCCAGGTTGCACAGCTCACCTATCCGGGGATCGCCGGCGCCGGCTGCCCGGGAGGAGATGAGCGCACCCTTGCCGAGGAGGATGTAAGCGACACCCGCCGGGAGGAGGCTTGCCGCATGCTGACGGCCGGTCCGTACCGCATCCACGCGCCGGGGGAGGTGACGTTCCGGGCGGGGGAGCGCATCGTGCTTCGCAACGGCTTCGGGGTCACGGGCGGGAGCTTTCGGGCAGGGATCGATCCCAGCTTGCTCGTCGAGGACGACGCGCCGGCGCGGGTGATCAGCTATTCGTACACCAACGGGTTCCTCACTGGCGTTGCGGAAGGTGGGACGGTGCTGGCGTCGTTGCGGTACCATGCGAACACGATGCTGGCCGAGGTGGTACACGCCAACGGCACCACCGACACTGTGGCCAAGGACCCGAGCCACATGCTGCGGCCGGCGTCGCTCACCACGAGGCGGGGGGCCACGACGCTGTGGGCGACGGGGACGTACGCCTACGACGGGGCGGGGAACGTCAAGGCGATTGGGCAGGACTGGTTCACCTACGACGCGGTGAGCCGGCTGCGGGTCGGCACGGCGAGGGGCGGGGCGGTGCGGCAGTGTGCGAGCTACGACGCGTTTGGCAACCTCACCGGGCTGGCGACGGGGACGACCGGCTGCACGCCTTCCCCCATCAGCGTGGATCCGGCGACGAACCGCCTCTCGGGGGCCGGGTACGACGGGGCCGGGGCGATGACCTCGTGGGGTTCGGGTGGCTTGAGCTTCGCTTACGCCTGGTACCCTACCGGCATGCTGCGGCCGAGCACGCAGGGCGGCAGAACTCTCACCTTCGCCTACGACGCCGAGGGGGAGCGGGTGGCGTGGAGCGACTCTACTGAAGGGACGATCCACTACACCCTCCGGGGTCTCGATGGGAAGGTGCTGCGGGAGTATGTGCAGAGCGGAGCAGTGTGGAGCTGGGTCAAGGACTACGTGTACCGGGAGGGGCAGCACCTCGCCACGACCACAAGCGCAGGGACAGATCACATCCACCTCGATTATCTCGGTGGCAAGAGACGACGAGGCGGAGGTCTCCCCGAGCGGAAGCAGGTTGGCGTACGCGCTGCGCTGTGTGGGGGAGCGCGTGCCCCCTCAGGGCGCCTTCGTCTTCACCGGTGACACGTTGGTGGCCGCTGCCGGGGTCAGTCGGCGGCGGCGCGCAGCGCATCGAGGATTGCCGTCTCCGCCCGCTGGTGGAGGTCCCGCACGCGGGCGAGGGCGGCGTCGGCCCGGGCCAGCAGGTCACGGGCCGCACCCCGGTCAGCGAGACCGGGGAGGTTGATGCAGACGTTCTGGTAGGCGGCGGCGGCCGCAGCCCGCGCCATCTGCGCCCCAGTGCCGGCGTCGGAACGGGAGGCGGGCAGGCCGATCTCACCGATCTCCAGGCAGAGCTCGAGGATCTCCGGGCACCCCTCCAGGACTCCCAGCGGCACCTCGATGGCCGCCACGGTGGCGCGAGCGATGGCCTCGGCGCGAACAGTCTGCTCCGCCTCCGTCCCTTTGGGCAGCCGCATCGCCTCCAGCAGGGCGTCGAAGGCCGCCGTGTCCGCATCCACCGCGGCCAGCATGCGATCCTTGAGCGCCTGTCCGCGCACCGCGATCTCCTCCAGCCGGCCCTGCCGTTCCTCGAACCCCTTCTTGGGGTGCGAAAGGTTGGCCACCATGGCCACCAGGGCCGCGCCCAGCGCCGCCGCCAACGCGGCTACCGACCCACCTCCTGGCGCCGGCGATTCGGTGGAGAGCTCGTCCACGAACTCCGTCAGCGGCATCGAGGCGAGTCGGTTGGGGCGGGCGAGCCGGTACTCGATGATGCGCTCGGCGGGGTCGAAGGGTTTGACCTCGGACAGGCCCAGGGTGCGGATGGCCACGTGGAGCAGGGCCCGCTCGGGAACGCCGGTGCTGCGGCCCATGCGGCGCTGGTAGTGGCGGCCCGCCTCGAGCAGCGCCGATTTGGGCACCAGCCCCACCAGCTCGGAGCCCGTTACCCGCAAGCCGTGCTCGGCCGCGCGTTCCTCGCAGGTGTCGAAGGCCAGGTGCAGCGGCGTTTCGTCCAGGTCCGTGAGGTTCATGGAGACCTGCGCGCAGCCGAACTCCGGGATGGTCCAGCCCACCGCCTTCACCGACTTGAGGAGCCCCGGCTCCCACACCGGCTCGCCCTTCGCGTCCAGGATCACCTGGCCGTTCGCGTCCCGCTTCTTGCGCCCCTTCTCCCGCACGTCGAAGGCCACGCGGTTGGCGAGGCGCTTGTCCAGGGTGTTGAGGTTGACGTTATACGCCACGAGGAACTTGCGCGCGCCGATCACGGTCGCCCCGGAGCGGGGCACGAAGGTCGCGGGGCCGAAGTCCGGTTGCCACTGGGGATCCTTCAGCTTGTCTGCCAGGCCTTCGTACTCGCCCGCGCGGATGTCGGCGAGATTCCGGCGGTGCGGGGCCGAGGCCGCGAACTCGTAGAGGTAGACGGGGATCTGCAACTCGCGTCCCACCCGCTCCCCCAGCGCCTGGGCAAGGGCCACGCACTCCTCCATGGAGACCCCGGCCACCGGCACGAATGGCACTACATCCACTGCGCCAATGCGCGGGTGGGCGCCGCGGTGTGCCGTCATGTCGATGAGGGCGAGTCCCTTCTCCACGACGCGGAAGGCCCCCTCCAACACGGCCTGGGGCTCCCCCACGAAGGTGATCACCGTGCGGTTGGTCTCGGCGCCGGGGTCCACGTTCAGCAGGGTGACCCCCGGCGTGGCAGCGGCGGCCGCCGCCACCGCTTCCCAGACCTCCCGGCGCCGGCCTTCGGAAATGTTGGGAACGCACTCGACGAGCGGCATCGCGTCCTCCAGAACGCCGCATGCTAGTGGGTATCCGGCGCAGGTGCAACCGACCTGCGGGGGTGGTTCTGGCGCTACGCGCGCCAGCGGTCAGGGGAGGGCAGCCGCTCCGGGGAGGGTGGCCAGCGGTGCAGAACCTGCCGCGTGGCTGCCGGACGCGGGACACGTCAACTCGTACCAGGCAAGGCCGCGGTACCACGGCGAAATGAACCGGGACGGCAGGGGGTCGGGGAGCAGGCCCACGCTTCCCACCCGGCACCCGGCGGCGGCGAGCCAGCCCTCGAAGAAAGATCGCTCCTCGGCCGCCACCAGCGCGAGACGCGGCGGCGGGTGGAGCGTCCTGGCCGGGACGCGCAGGGAGTGCACCACCACCCCCGGCGTCCACACCAGGGCGGCGTGCACCACGGCGGGCAGCCGCTGCTGGCGGAGGAAGTCCGCTGCTTGCCGGGCGGCTCGAGCGTCGGCTGCCGCCAGGCCCAGTTTGAAGACGAGGGCGAAGGCCAGTACGGGCAGGAGGGTCGTCGCACCGCGGCGCGCCCACAGGAGGGCCGCGACCAATGGGGGGAGGAGGAGGCAGGCGTACTTGGCCAGATCGAAGAGGTCAGGCACCCTCGCTCGCAAGTTGACCGCCACAGTGCCCAGGCTTGCCGCGGTCAGGAGCGCGAGGGGCAGGGCGCGCCACCGGCCCGGCGGCGGCGCGGCATGCCACTGGCCGGCGGCGGTGAGGGCGAACCAGGGCAGGTGGAACACCACGTATGCGGACCAGCGGGCGGCGGGGAAGAAGGCGAAAGTGGCGAACACGGCCACCGCCCACAGGCTGAACAGGCCCAACGTTTCCTTGGCCCCCGCCAGGAACGCCCGGCGCGGGCCAGCGAGGAAACGGGCCAGCGCCACGCCGAAGAGGAGCAGGCTCAGGTAGCGGTAGTGAAGGAAGCGGAAGAGGAAGGAGAAGCGGTAGACCTCGCCCAGTACGAAGGAGAAGCGCTGTCCGTCTTGCCGGATCTTGGCGAGGAAGCGCATCGTCCCCTCTGGCTCCGGGGCGAGGACCACGGCGAGGCCCACCGCGCCCGCGAGGAGGAGCACGGCCGCCACCACGCGCCACGTGCTGCCGCCGATGCGGCGGCGCCGCGCCACGAGGAAGAGGATCAGAAAGACCCCGACCACCGCGGCGTTGGGGTGTGTGGGGACGGCCACCAGCCCCACCAGGAGCGCTGCGGCGAGGAGATATCCGGGTCGCGCCCGCTGGTCGAACCGCTGGCACAGCCACAGGACGCCGAGACCTACCGCGAGCAGCACCATTTCGGGCCGCGTGGGCGCGAGCCAGTTGTGGGTCAGCAGGTAGGCGGCGAGGAGCGCGGTGGCGGTGCGGGCCGTGGGGGCGGATGCAGTGCCGCGGGCGGTGGCGTAGAAGAGCAGGCAAGAGCCCAGTACCAGGATCCCCTGGAGCACAGCCAGGGGCCAGAAGGCGGCGGGCCAGAGGCGCCACAGCAGGGCGCTCAGCACCGTTTGATACTTCTGGAAAGGGAAGGGCGTGCCAAACACGTCGTTGACGAACCACCGGCCGGTGGCAGTGTTGGCAATGTGCGAGGCGTTGACGCCGTCGTCGAGGTTCGGGGTGAGCAGCGCCGCGTGCGCCGCAATGGCGCCCGCGAGCAGCAGGGCCGGCCAGCGGGCGGTGGCGGGGCTTGGAGTGCGGGCGACGGCAGTGGGCGCATGCACCGAAAAACCGTACCACGATCTCCGGGCCGCATGAGGCGGCGCCGCGCCGCCGGGGGGAGCCGATTCGGGGGATGGCCGGAGGGCGCCACGACCGGCGATCCCCGACCGACCGCCTGGGCTACGGCGCAGGGAGCCCTTTCGCCTGGTGGGTCAGCACCGGCGGTGGCCCCGGTGCCAGCCACTCGCCGCGCCGCAACCCGAAGAGGGGCCAGAGCAGCGCGCGGAGCGGGGCCGCTGCCAGGTAGAGGGCCCAGCGCAGGCGGGTGTTGTGCAGGTGGGCGAGCAGGAAGGGGGATCGCCACGTGCCGCCGTGGACGCGGAAGGCCCGCCACTCCTCGCTCCAGAACCGCTTCTGCGCGGCCACCGTCTTGGAGGAGGGGTGGAGGCGGAAGGTGCTGAAGATCTCCGGCACGAAGCGGTAGGTGACGTGCCGGCCGATGCGCAGCCAGTACTCGAAGTCCAAGGCGTAGTGGTAGTTCAGGTCGAGGAGTCCGTGCCGCTCGACGACGCGCCGGCGCAGGAAGGTGGACGGCTGGCAGATGTGGCATCCGAAGCGGTAGAGATCGTCCATGACCTGGATGGGGGTTTCTGGGATCACGCCGAGGAACCGGCCTGCCGGGTCCGCCAGGATGCCCAGACCGGACAGCATGTCCAGGGACGGGTCGCGCCCGAATTCGCCGGCAGCCTTGGCGAGGGCGCCGGGGACGAAGGTGTCGTCGGCGTTCAGCCAGCAGAGCACCTCGCCGGAGGCCATGGCGAACCCCTTGTTGATCGCGTCCGCCTGCCCGCGGTCCGGCTCGGAAACCCACCGCAGGGGGAACCGGCTCTGGGCGGCGCGGAGGATTTCGAGCGTGCCGTCCTTCGACCCACCATCGACGACCAGGACCTCGAACCCAACCTCTCGCTGTGCAGCGAGCGAGTCCAGCGTCTGGCTCAGGAACTGGGCGCTGTTGAGCGTGGGGACGACGACCGAAACGGAGGGCAGCGCCGGCATGGCCAGGAGAATAGCAGAGCGCGCCCGCGGGTGCGGGCTCGGAGAGCGAGTACGACGGACACCACCTCGACGGCAGCGGACAACCTCACGGGTGGCATCACGCGTGGCTTGGGGCGGGGCAGTCTCCTTCGCCGCGTGTCGGCTGCGATGGCGCGGCGGGAGACTCTGTGCTGAGCGACTCTAGTCGGAGCAGGGTGCTGCACGCGATGAAGAGGAGCAACGCCGCAGCCACGTACTTGTGATCGAGGAACTCGCCGGTGCCGGGCGGGAGCAGGAGGGGAAAGGCGGACCGGTCGGGGATGGCCAGGAGCACGAGGCCCAGGACGGCCGCGGCGGTGCCGACTTCCGCCGTCGCGTTGCGGGGCGTGGCGTGGCGGGTGTGCGCGTGCAGCGCCGACAGGACGAACACCCCGGGAAAGAGCCACACGGTGTTCATCGCCCACGTAAGGGGGCTGGCGAGCAGCGCGACGAGGCAGGCCGCGAGAAAGTAGGCCATCTCGCTCGTCGAGCCCTGGGCGGCCAGAAGGCCCCGGCCGGCCACCGCCCGAGCCAAACCGAGGAGCGCGGCGAACACCGCGAGGGGCAGCCAGGCACACTGCTGGCAAAACCGCTCCGCCAGCTCCCGCGCGAGACTGGCGTTGTAAGGGAAGACGATGCCTCTGAGCTGGTAGACCGCACCAGCCACTTCGACTCGCCCGCTCGCCAAAGACGCTTCGAGAGGGCGGCGCACCGCCTCCGGGAGGAGGGCGTCGGCAGGCCCCTTCTCCCCGAAGCGGAGGATCCTGGGGAGCTCCGCCGAGTAGTACTGAGCCGTCAATCTGCGATCGAGCACCCCGTCCAAAGCCACGAGGACGAGAACGGTAGCGGCCCATCCTGCCACGGCGTGCCAGCGCCGCCGCAGGGCCAGGAAGGGGACCACCAGGAGGCAGGGGAGCTTGAGGAGCGTGGCCAGGGCCACGCACGCGCCGGCGCTCCACTGCCGCCAACGGGTCGGCCGGGACACGAGGAGCCACAACGCGCCGCCCAGGAGGGCGAGGGTGACGAGATCGATCTGCCCCCGTTCCAGGTGGAGCAGGAGGGGGTGGCTCGCTAGGGCGAAGAGGAGGGCGGGAAGCAACTTCTGGTGGGCGGCGCGGGCGAACAGCGAGAGGGCGGCCAGCAAGGCGGCCAGCTCGAGGGCGGCCCACACCGCCTTGGCGGTCGGGAAGGGCAGGAGCGCCAGTGGGCGGAAGATGTGGCCCACCAGGGGGGGGTAGAGGAACCTGCTGTGCCGATAGAGGGCCACCCCGTCCCACAGTGCCGTCCCCCCTTCCCCAACCACCTGGTTGCGGTAGGGGTCCAGGCCGGCGTTCATCGCCTTGCCTGCCGTGTAGTAAGCCGCCAGGTCCATGTTGAGCGCCACCTGGCTCCAGTACGCGGCGAAGCCGACCGCCCGCCAGGCCAAGAGCACGAGGAGCACCACCTGCCACAGGCGGGGGGCGTCGCTCCGGCTGCGGCTCATCGCTCCCCATCTCCGGGCCGCAGAGGCATGCGCGCCCGCCACCGGTGCTCGGCCACGACCAGGCACCGCTGCGCGGTCACGGCCACGCCCCCGGCTTCCACCTCCCGACCGAGGACTTCCAGGGTGGCGAAGTGATCGTCCACGAACAGCCACTCCGACCCGGGCCGGGTGAGGGCCACCGAGAGCAGATAGCTCCCGGCCGCGAGGGGAAAGCGGGGGAACTCGCACTCCACCTCGTTGCGGCCCGGCACGAAGGTCATCTCCAGGTTGCTCACGGGCCGCGTCGAGTACTGGATGAGCCGCACGCCGTCGAGCGTGTGGATGCCCAGCTCGACGCCACCCTTCTCCACCACCTCGGGGCAGTGAAAGGTGATGCGGAAGCACGCGTAGTCGCCGGTGCTCAACGTCGTGCGCACCGCGCCGCTCTCTCCGAGCACTTCGACGCACTCCACCGCGAAGCCTGCGGCTGCGCCGGAGCCGGTGGGGGGGGTACGGCGGACGAACCGGAGCGTGCCGCCTTCCCCCTCCGCCCCCTCGGCCAGGCGGGAGAGGTACGCCTCCACCGCATCCCCCGCCGGGCCGTCGAAAACCAGCCGGCCCTGCGCGAGGACGATGCCGCGCGAGCAGAGGGAACGAATTGCCGCCAGGTTGTGGCTCACGAACAGCACGGTGCGGCCCCCCCTGGCCACCTCGCCCATCTTGCCGAGGCACTTCTTCTGGAACTCCACGTCGCCCACGGCCAGGACCTCGTCCACCAGCAGGATTTCCGGGTCCAGATGGGCGGCGACCGCGAAGGCGAGCCGCAGGTACATACCGGTGGAGTAGTGCTTGAGCGGGGTGTCGAGGAACCGCTCCACTTCGGCAAAGGCCACGATCTCGTCGAAGCGGCGCTCGATTTCCGCCCGCTTCATGCCGAGGATCGCCCCGTTGAGGTAGATGTTCTCTCGCCCCGTGAGCTCGGGGTGAAATCCGGTGCCCACGTCGAGCAACGAACCCACGCGCCCGCGCAGCTCCGCCCGCCCCTCGGTGGGCTCGGTGATGCGGGAGAGGATCTTGAGGAGCGTGCTCTTGCCGGCGCCGTTGCGACCGATGATCCCCACCACCTCGCCCTCGTCGATGGCGAACGACACGTCGCGCAGCGCCCAGATCAGCTCCCGGCTGCGGCGGGAGCGCTCGCGAGCCCTCGGCGACAGGGCCCGCATGATGGAATCGCGCAGTGACTTGTACGGCTGCCGCTCACCGATGCGGTACTGCTTGCCGAGGCCCGCCGCGCGAATGACGGGCCTGCTTTCGGCGCTGCTCCCCCTGGGCGCCGTGGGTGGGAGCTCAGACCACATCGGCGAAGGACCTCTCCACGGCCCGGAAGTAATGGGCGCCGCTCGTCAGCACGACGACGGCAAAGATCGCGCTGGTGGCCAGCAGCGGCCACGGTGCAGTGGGCGTCCCCAGCACCGCCCAGCGGAACCCCTCCACCACCCCTGCCATGGGGTTCAAGCCGAGCAGCCAGGGCGGTAGGCCTCGGGAGGCGAGGAGCGGTCCCACCTGCGACGCCGGGTAAATGACGGGGGTGACGAACAACCAGAGTTGGACGAGGAAGGGAACGATGTACCGCACGTCGCGGTACTCCACGGTGAGGGCCGACAGCCACAGCGCCACCCCGACGGTGGCGGTCAAGGCCAGGAGGAGCACGGCCGGCAGCAGGAGGATGCCGGGCCCGGGCCGCACCCCGTAGCCGATCATGAGGAGCACGAGAACGGGGGTGGCCACGGCCAGGTCGAGGAGGCCCGAGAGGATGCTGGCCGCCGGCACCACCAGGCGGGGAAAATAGACCTTCGTGATCAGGTGGGCCGAACCGACGAGGCTGTTGCTGGCTTGGGATATGCCGCCCGAGAAGAACGTCCAGACGAGCAAGCCGGCGTACGCGAAGAGGGGATACGGCAGGCCGTCCGACGGCATGCGGGCGAGTTTTCCGAAGAAGACCGTGAACACCGCGGCGCTCATCGCCGGCTGGAGGACGGCCCACGCCGCCCCCAGGATCGTCTGCTTGTAGCGGACCTTCACGTCCCGCCAGATGAAGAAGTAGAGCAGCTCTCGGTACTCCCAGATTTCGTGCAGGCGCAGCCGCACCCGCCCGCCCCCGGCGCCGATGACGAGCACCGGGGTGGGCCGCGGCAGCGACCGCTCGTGAGATGCCACGCCTGCCCTTCCCTCCTCCGGTTCGGGCCGCATCTCCCTGGGCCCTCACCTCGGCGGCACCGACTGTTCCCCAGCCGCCGTCTTCCCGTCGCCCAACTCCGGCGATTCTATCAGCGTGGGGCCACCTCGCCGCTGCGCTGACCCCGCACGGTACGACGCAGGGCGTGGTAGAGCCGCGGAGCCGAGGCGAGAACCAGGTACGCCCAACCCTTCCAGGCGAGCGGCCACCGACGCACAGTGGCCAGGGCAGCGCGGCGGGCGGCGGCGCCATCGCCGGCGAGGAGGGCCGCGTAGCACTCCTCGCGGTGCAGGAACGCCAGGCGCCGCTGGAGCCTGCCACGCCCCGCCGCGTCCCAGCCCTCGGGGTGAGTGGCGAGGAATTGTTCGAGAGCCTCACGGGTCTCGCGGGCCTGGCGCGCCAGTGTCGCAGTCGCCTGCTGCGAGTGCCACCGGTAAAGGGCGAGGCGCTGGCTCAGGACGCGGATAGGACCGCGGAGGGCGAGGCGCAACCACAGGTCGTAGTCCTCGGCGGCCCACCGGCGCTCGTCGAACCCTCCGACGCTGCTCAGCGTGGCGGTCCTGAAGAGGCCGGCGTGGATCGGCGCCAGGGGTCGAAGGAGAAAGTCGCGCAGGTAGGCCGGGTCCGGGGGGTTGCCGGGGGGCCACGGTTCGAGGCGGAAGCGGAGGGGGTCGCCGAGAACGGCATCCCAGCTCGGCCCCGGGGCTTCGCAGAAGAAACGCCAGGCGAGGCAGGCCACGGCCTCCGTGCTGGAAGAGGTCGCCTGCAGGAGCGTGGCCAGGGCCTCGGGAAGCCACAGGTCGTCGTCGTCGAGGAACGCCACCCACTCGCCCCGCGCCGCCGCCAGCCCGGTGTTGCGCGCCGCGGATGGCCCGCGATGCTCCTGGGCGAGCACGCGAACGCGCGGGTCCACGCTGGCCAAGGCACGGCACGTGGCGGGGGTGCTGTCGGTGGAGCCGTCGTCCACCACCACCACCTCCAGGTCGGTGACGGTCTGCTGCAGCGCCGAGGCCACCGCCCCCGGCAAGAACTCGGCCCGGTTGCGGGTGGGGATGACGACCGTGATGCGCGGCGCAGCGCCTCGAGAGGTCACGGGGCGGCGGCGCGCAACGCCTCGCGGTCAGCCGCCACCATGAGGCGGACCAGGTCGGCGAAGGTGTGGCGGGGAGTCCAGCCGAGGATCGCCGCAGCCTTGCGCGCGTCGGCCTGGAGGCGTTCCACCTCGGCGGGGCGGAAGTAGCGGGGATCCACCACCACCAAGGTGCGGCCATCGCTGGCGTCCACCCCGCGCTCCTCGGTGCCGCGCCCGCGCCACTCCAGGGTGACGCCGATCTCGCCGAAGGCCGTCTCGCAGAACTCGCGCACCGAGTGGGTCTCGCCGGTGCCGACCACGAAGTCGTCGGGCACGTGGTGCTGGAGCATGAGCCACATGGCCTCCACGTAGTCGCCGGCGAATCCCCAGTCTCGGCGCGCCTCCAGGTTGCCCAGGGCGAGCGGGTCCGTGCGCATCCCCAGGGCGAAAGCGGCCACCGCCCGGGTGATCTTGCGGGTGACGAAATTTTCGCCGCGGCGCGGGCTCTCGTGGTTGAAGAGGATGCCGTTGGCGGCAAAGAGGCCGTAGGCCTCGCGGTAGTTCACGGTGGCCCAGAAGGCGTACATCTTGGCCACCGCGTAGGGGGAGCGGGGGTGGAAGGGGGTGCGCTCGTTCTGGGGGCACTCCTCGGCCATACCGAAGAGCTCCGAGGAGGAGGCCTGATAGAAGCGGGCCTGGCGGCGCCGCTGGCGGATCGCCTCGAGGAGACGGATGGTGCCCAGCGCCACCACTTCCCCCGTGTAGGTTGGCTGCCGGAAGGAGATACCCACGTGGGACTGGGCCGCCAGGTTGTAGACCTCGTCGGGTTTGCTCGCCTCGATCACCTCGTGCAGCGAGTCGGCGTCGGAGAGGTCGCCGTAGTGGAGAAAGTACCGGTTCCGGTAGTCCTCCCTCCCCCACAGGTGATCGATCCGTTCCCGGTTGAAGGTGGAGGCACGCCGCACCAGGCCGTGCACCTCGTACCCCTTGGCGAGGAGCAGCTCGGCCAGGTACGACCCGTCCTGGCCGGTAATGCCAGTGATGAGGGCCCGTTTCATGACAGGAGAAAGTCTACCATCGACGATGCGAAAGCCCACGGCGAGCGCGTAGGGGCAGAGAGGGGTCGGAGGGGCGGCGAGCTGGGCCGGCGGTTTCCTACGGTTCGACGCGGTAGTTGGGGGCTTCCTTGGTGATCACCACGTCGTGCGCGTGCGACTCCCGCAACCCTGCCGAGGTGGTGCGGACGAACCGCGCCTTCTTCTGCAGCTCGGCCACGGTAGCGCAGCCAGTGAGCCCCATGCCGGCGCGCAACCCCCCCACCAGCTGCGTGAGCTGCACCGCCAGGGGGCCCTTGTACGGCACCATCCCCTCGATCCCTTCGGGGACCAGCTTGGCGAGCTCCTCTTCCCCCTGGAAGTAGCGCTCGCGAGCCCCCGCCCCCTCCTTCATCGCCCCCAGCGAGCCCATCCCCCGGTAGGCCTTGAAGGTGCGGCCCTGGTAAAGGATCTGCTCCCCCGGGGACTCGTCCACGCCCGCGAACAGGGAGCCGATCATCACCGTGTCGGCGCCGGCGGCGATCGCCTTGGTGATGTCCCCCGAATACTTGATGCCGCCGTCGGCGATCAGCGGCACGCCCGCTTCCCGGCAGGCCCGGGCGCACTCCTGGATGGCCGTGATCTGGGGCACGCCCGCCCCGGTCACCACGCGAGTGGTGCAGATCGAGCCGGGCCCGATCCCCACCTTCACCGCGTCCACCTTGAGGGCGATGAGGTCGCGGGCCCCCTCGAAGGTGGCCACGTTGCCGGCGATGAGCGGCGTCTCGGGGAAGAGCTCCTTGACCCGGGCCGCTGCCCGCATGACGGCCTCCGAGTGGCCGTGGGAGGAGTCGAGGCACAGCACGTCCACCTTGGCGGCCACCAAGGCCCGACACCGGTCCTCCAGGTCGGGCCCGGCGCCGATCGCCGCAGCCACCCGCAGCCGCCCGAGGGAGTCCTTGCACGCGTGCGGGTACTCCTGCGCCTTCTTGATGTCCTTGACGGTGATCAGCCCTTTGAGGTTGCCCTCGTCGTCCACCACCAGGAGCTTCTCGATGCGGTGCCGGTGCAAGAGGGCCTTCGCCTCCTCCAGGGTGGTGCCCACCGGGGCCGTGACCAGGTCGTCCTTGGTCATGAAGTCGGCGATGGGGCGGTCGTGCTCGGTGCAGAAGCGGAGGTCGCGGTTGGTGAGGATGCCCTTGAGTTGCCCGTGCTCGTCCACCACCGGCAAGCCGGAGATGCGGTAGCGGGCCATCTGCTCCAGCGCCGTGCGGACCAGCTGGTCGGGGTGAATGGTGACCGGATCCACGATCATCCCCGACTCCGACCGCTTCACCATGTCCACCTCTTCCGCCTGGCGGTCGATGGACATGTTGCGGTGGATGACGCCGATGCCGCCGTGCTGGGCGATGGCGATGGCCATGCGCGCCTCGGTCACGGTGTCCATGGCGGCGGAGACGATGGGGATGTGGAGGCGGATGCCCGGCACGAGGTCGCTGGACACGTCCACCCGGGCCGGGTGCACCGACGAGCGCGCCGGCACCAGCAGCACGTCGTCGAAGGTCAAGGCAAGGGGGACTGGGTGATCGGCCATGGCGAATACTAGCCGCGACACGGATCCGCTGCAACGCCCCGGGGGGTACCGGCAGGGGGGATCGCGCCCTTCACTCCACCACCAGGAGTTCCCACCGCTGGACGCGGCCGAGGTGGCGGGCGGTGCGACCGCGGCGGGCGATCACTGCCTCCACCTCGCTGCGCCAGCGCGGCTCGAGGAGGAGGTGGAACCCGCCGTGGCGTTCCCCCAGCTCGGTGACCAGCGGCTCGACCGTGGGGTCCGGGCGGCGGTCCGGGCCGACGGCCACTTCCTCCACCTCGGTTCCCGGCAGGTAGAGGGCCAAACCCCAGACCGGCCGGGCGTTGACGAACAGGACTTCGCGGGGCGCGGTGGCGCCGGCGGCCGCGAGGGCGCGGGCGAGCACCCGCGCGTCCCGCTCGGTTTCCCACCGGCTCGCCGCCGCTCGCAGCCCCACGAGCGACACGGCCGCAAGCGCCGCGAGCGTCACCCAGCGGCGGAGAGGCTGGGTGCCCAGCCACTCCCCCACCGAAAGCGACAGCGGCACGAATAGCGGCAACGCGTAGAGGGGGAGTCGGGAGGAACTGGCGGCAAACACCGCCAGCGGCACCAGGAACCAGAGGGCGACGAAGGTCGTGGCCGGGTCGGCGACGCTCGTGGCCGCCCACCACTGCCGCGACAGCACGGTCCGGCGCAGCGCCGGCAGCCGTCGGGCGAGCACCCAGGTCCAGGGGAGGGTACCGAGGAGCAGGGTCGGGCCGTAAACGGTGAGGGCGCCGTACCACTGGGGGTTGCGGTGATGGGCCCCGGAGGCGATTCGCGCCACCACCTCGTGGCGGAGAAAGTAGCTCGCGAGGCCGGGGTTGATGAGCGCCACCACGGCGTACCAACCGAGACCCACCAGCAGGAAGACGAGGATGCCGCCGGGGCAGAGGAGATGACGCAGCTCGCGCCACCCGGCGGTGGTCGCGACCCACAGGACCATGGCGCACAACGGTAGCAGCGCCGGCGGTCCCTTGGTGAGGAAGCCGGCACCGAAGGCGGCCCACATCAGGAAGAGCGCAGCCCGCGCCGCCGGGCGCTGCCGCTGCGGCCAGAAGTGCCAGAAGGCTAGGACCGCGGCGCTCTCGAAGAACGTGAGGAGCGTGTCGGTGGTGATGATGTTCGCCGCGGTGTACGGGAGCAGGAAGGTGGCGTAGACGAGTGGCGGGAGCCACGGCCGGGGAAGCCCGAGCCTCCGGGCGAGGAAGAACAGCACGACACCGGTGGCCACGAACGCCAGGGTGTTGGGCAGACGGGCGCTCCACTCGTGGTAGCCGAAGAGCGCCAGGCTCCCGGCGATGGCCCAGTAGGTGAGGGGCGGTTTGGCGAAGTGCGGGACCTCGTCGTTGAAGGCGGGTACGAGAAAGTCCCCGGAGCGCAGCATCTGGCACGCGATGCCGGTGTAACGACCCTCGTCGGGTTCCCAGATGCCGCGGGACCCTTGGAAGGCCAGCGAGTAGGCGAGCAGGGCGAGCACGGCAACGGCCACGGAATACCGCTGGTACGCCGCCCGCCAGGCCGGTCGCACCCCAAGCTCCGGCTCCCCCACGGTCAAGATCTTACGTCCTCATGGGGCGTGGCCTCACACCCCCGCCGTATCCCCCGCACCGTGGCACTTCTTGTACTTCTTGCCCGACCCGCAGGGGCAGGGATCGTTGCGGCCCACCTTGGGGGTCTGCCGGCGCACGGTGGTGGGCGGCCCGGCGGTGGGGGACTGCTGGGCTTCGCGACGTTCCCCTTGGAGCGCCGAGGCTTCCGCCTTGGACTCGCGCACCGGCACCTGGGCGCGGCGCTGCGCCGGCACCGTCTGCACCAGCTCGACCCGGAAGAGGTAGCGGACCACCTGGTCCTCGACCCGCGCCATCATCTCCTCGAAGAGGTCGAACGACTCGCGCTTGTACTCCACCAGCGGGTCGCGCTGGCCGTAGGCGCGCATGCCGATCCCTTCCTTGAGGTGGTCCAGCGCCAGCAGGTGGTCCTTCCACTGGGAGTCGAGCACCGAGAGGATGATGTAGCGGGTGAGCTGGGCAAAGGCTTCGGCCCCGAGCACCGCTTCCCGCTGCTCGAAGCGCTGCTCCACGGCCACGCGCAGCGCCTCCTCCAGTTTCGGCCGCGTGGTGGTCTCCCACGACACGTCGGCGTGCACCAACGACAGGCCGAAAAAGTCGGCTAGCTCTCGCTCCAGGGGTTCGCGCTCCCACTCGTCGGGGTGCTTGTCCTGGGGGCAGAAGGCGTCGAGGGCGGCATCGACGATGTCGCGCGCGGCCCGCAGCACCCAGTCGCGGCCCTCTTTGCCCTCGAGCACGTTGCGGCGCAGGCGGTAGACGGCCTCGCGCTGCTTGTTCATGACGTCGTCGTACTGCAGCAGGTGCTTGCGGATCTCGAAGTTGCGGCCCTCCACCTGCTTCTGGGCCCGCTCGATGGAGCGGCTCACCATCTTCGACTCGATGGGAACGCCCTCCTCCATGCCGAGCCGCTTCATCCACTCCCGCAACCGGTCCGAGGCAAAGATGCGCATCAGGTCGTCTTCCAGGGACAACACGAAGCGCGAAGAGCCCGGGTCCCCCTGCCGCCCCGACCGGCCGCGCAGCTGGTTATCGATGCGCCGCGCCTCGTGCCGTTCCGTGCCGAGGATGTGGAGTCCCCCGGCCGCCAGGACCTTCTCCCGGTCCTCTTGGCACTTGATGCGGAACTTAGCGAGGGTGTTGGCGTAGCCTTCGGGATCTTTGAGGGGGTCCGTCTCGGCGCGGGCCAGGCCCTCGGGGTTCCCGCCCAGGATGATGTCCGTGCCCCGCCCGGCCATGTTGGTGGCGATGGTGACGGCCCCGGGGCGTCCCGCCTGGGCCACGATGGCGGCTTCCCGCTCGTGGTACTTGGCGTTCAGCACCACGTGGGGGATGCCGCGCCGCTTCAGCATCTCCGACAGGCGCTCGGAGTTCTCGATGGAGACGGTGCCGACGAGCACCGGCTGCTGCCGTTGGTGGAGTTCCGCAATCTCCTCCACCACCGCCTTCCACTTCTCCTTGGCGGTGCGGTAGATGACGTCCGGGTTGTCGACGCGGATCATCGGCCGGTTGGTGGGGATCACCACCACGTCGAGCCCGTAGATGTGCGCAAACTCGTCCGCCTCCGTCTCGGCGGTACCGGTCATCCCGGCGAGCTTCTCGTACATGCGGAAGTAGTTCTGCAGGGTGATGGTGGCCAGCGTCTGGTTTTCCGCCTCGATCTTCACCCCTTCCTTGGCCTCCACCGCCTGGTGGAGCCCGTCGGACCAGCGGCGTCCCGGCATCAAGCGGCCGGTGAACTCGTCGACGATGATCACCTGCCCTTCCTTGACGATGTAGTGGTGGTCGCGCTGGTAGAGGGTGTGGGCGCGCAGCGCCTGTTGCACCGCGTGCAGCGTCTCGATGTTTGCCGGGTCGAAGAGGTTGGGGATGCCCAACAGCTTCTCGGCTTTGGCCACGCCCTCCTCGGTGAGGGTGGCAGTGTGCGCCTTCTCGTCGACGATGTAGTCGCCGGTGGTGGACTTGTTGCCGTAGGCATCGCGGATCTCCTCGCCGCGCACCAGCTTGGGGATGATCCGGTCCACCTGGTAGTAGAGGCCGACCGACAGCTCCGAGGGGCCGGAGATGATGAGCGGGGTCCGGGCTTCGTCGATGAGGATCGAGTCCACCTCGTCGACGATGGCGTAGATGTGACCGCGCTGCACCATGTTGGCGATGTCGAACTTCATGTTGTCGCGCAGGTAGTCGAAGCCGAACTCGTTGTTGGTGCCGTAGGTGATGTCCGCGGCGTAGGCCTGCTGGCGCTCGGCGTCGCCCATGTGGTTCTGGATGCACCCGACGGTGAGCCCCAGGAAGGTGTAGATCTTCCCCATCCACTCGGCGTCGCGGCGGGCGAGATAGTCGTTCACCGTGACCACATGCACGCCCCGCCCGGTGAGGGCGTTGAGCACCACCGGGAGCGTCGCCACCAGCGTCTTCCCCTCGCCCGTCTTCATCTCCGCGATCTTGCCCTCGTGGAGCACGATCCCGCCGATGAGCTGGACGTCGAAGTGCCGCATGCCCAGCGTGCGGCGGGAGGCTTCCCGCACGATGGCGAAGACCTCCTCCAGGTGGGCATCGAGGGTGGACTGGACCAGGGTCCGGCGCTCCTTGTAGTCCTCGGGCAAGGAGGCCAACGCCTGCTGGATCTCGCTCCGGATGGCGGCGATCCGCTCGCGGAGTTCCACATCGCTGGCGCGCTCCAGGCGGGGTTCCAGGGCATTGATGGCCGCGATGCGCGGGGCGAGTCGCTTGCACTCGCGCTCGTGCTTCGAGCCCAGGAAGATCTCCAACACCTTGTCGACGAGCGTAGTCGGCATACCCACCTCGAACCGCCAAGCTTACGCCACCCGGGTGCGGCGGGCAAGGCGACGGCACTCGGCGGGGGCTGGCGCTCCCCTCCGCCTCGTCCCCGCCTCCGGATGCTGCGGCGGCTGTCTCAGCCGGCCTCGCTCGGGCTCGCCCCCGCGGCCGGCCGCGCGGCGCGGCTGTGCCGGTACGAGTAGACGGAGTAGATCGAGAGGCCGATGAGGAGCCAGACCAGGAAGCGCAGCCAGGTCACCCACGGCAGGGAGAGCATGAGGTAGCCGCACAGGAAGACCCCCAACGCTGGCACCACCGGGAAGAGCGGGGCGCGGAAGGGGCGCGGCAGATCGGCCCTGGTGTAGCGCAGGACGATGACGCCGGCGGAGACGATGGCGAAGGCAAACAGCGTGCCGATGGAACACAGTTCGGCCACCACGTTGATGGGGGTGAGGGCGGAGGCCACCGCCACCACCGCACCGGTGGCCAGGGTGGTGAGGTAGGGCGTCTTGAAACGCGGGTGCACCCGCGAGAGCACCGGGGGGAGCAGCCCGTCCCGCGACATGGCGAAGAGGATGCGGGGCTGGCCCAGGAGCAGCACCAACAGCACCGAAGTGATGCCGGTCACGGCCCCCACCGAGACGAGGGCGGAAGCCCAGCGCATGTTCAGGTGATTGAGGACGAGGGCGACCGGGTCGGCAACTCCCAGCTGCTGGTACGGGACGATGCCGGTCATGATCGCCGCCACCGCCATGTAGAGCACGGTGGCGACGAGGAGCGAGCCCATGATGCCGATCGGCATGTCGCGCTGCGGGTTGACGGCCTCCTCGGCCGTGGTGGAGACGGCATCGAACCCCACGTAGGCCAGAAAGACGATCGCCGCCGCCGTCATCACCCCACTAAACCCGAACGGCAGGAACGGCTTCCAGTGCCGGGGGTCCACGTACCGGGCGGTCAGAACGATGAAGAGGACGATCACCGACACCTTGGTGATGACCATGGCCAGGTTGACCCGGGCCGATTCCTTGATGCCGCGCACCAAGAGCCAGGTGAGCACGGCGACCACCAGAACCGCCGGGAAGTTGGCGATGCCGTGGTTGGCGCCCCAGGGCGCGGCGGCCAGGGAATGGGGAATCTCCCATCCCCAGGGCCGGCCGATCTGGTTCAGCAGGTTTACCAGGTAGGCGGACCACCCGATGGCCACCAGGCTCGCCCCCACCATGTACTCGAGGATCAGATCCCAGCCGATGATCCAGGCGATGAGTTCGCCGAGCGTCGCGTAGCCGTAGGTGTAGGCGGAGCCAGCCACCGGAATCATGGCCGCCAGCTCGGCGTAGCACAGGGCGGCGCAGGCGCAGGCCGCGGCGGCGATGGCGAAGGAGAGGATGATCCCCGGGCCGGCGTGCGTGGCCGCCTCGACGCCGGGCAGGACGAAGATCCCCACGCCGATGATGCAGCCGATGCCAATGGCCGTCAGGTCCCAGGGGCCGAGAGCCCGGCGCAGGCGGTGCTGGTCCAGTTCCGTGGCCAACTCGGTGACGGGCTTGGTGCGGAGAAACGAGGGTCTCACCCGGGCACCTCCTTCCCTGAACCGCCTGGAGCCCAGCCAACGACGCCACTATAGCGCCAAGGCGCCGCGAGCTGCAATCCGCCCCGCCGCGCGCTCCTCCAACGGGCGGGCGGCCCATGCCGAGCCGGTCGGCTTGACGCCATGTGAAATTTCGGTACTTTATGGGAGCGGGGGCGGCAGAGGAGGCGGTCCATGCCCATCGTCACCATTTCCCGGGGTTCCATGAGCGGGGGCCAGAACCTGGCGCAATGCCTCGCCGAGACGCTGCAGGTCCCGTGCGTCGGGCGAGAGATCGTCCTCGAGGCGGCTGCCAAACTGGGGGTCTCGGACCAGGTGCTCGCCGCCAAGTTGGAGCGCAGCCCCAGCTTCTGGGACCGCCTCACCGCGGAACGGCGCCTCTACGTGGCGGCGATCCAGGCAGCTCTGGCTGAACAGGTGGCCAGCGGCAACCTGGTGTACCACGGGTACGCCGGTCACCTCCTCCTGGCCGGGGTGCCGGCCGTGTTCCGGGTGCGCCTCATTGCGCCCCTCGAAAAGCGGCTCCAGGCTGTGGCCGAAGCGCAGGGGCTCGAGCGCAGCGCCGCAGAAGCCTACATCCGCAAGGTGGACGAGGAGCGGGTGCGCTGGACCCGGATGGTGTACGGCGTGGACTTGCGCGACCCCGCTCTCTACGACCTGGTGATCAACCTGGACGTGATGTCGGTCAAGAGCGCCTGCGCGGTGGTCGCGGAGGCGGTGCGGCAGCCGGAGTACGTGGTGACCCCGGAGGTCATGCGGGAGCTGGCGGACTTCGCCCTCGCCTCGCGGGTGCGGCTGGCGCTGGCCGTCAACCCGACGGGGCGGGGCCTCGACTTGCGGGTGCAGGCCAAGGATGGGGTCGTGACCGTCAGTGGCGAGCTGCCCGAGCCGATCATGCTCACTCGCGCGAGTACCCGCTGGGAGCAGGAGTTCAAGGCTGTGGTGCAGGCGGTTCCCGGCGTCACGGGGGTTCGACTCGATCTCGAGCCGGTGAGCAGCTATCGCTAATTCGTCTCGCGCGCTGGCACGCGGGGGGCCGGAGCCGGCGCGTTCACGGGGAGGTGCGTGTGGGTTTCCTGGCGTGGTTGCAACAGCTCGGCGCGGACGCTGACGTCGCTGCCAAAGGGTTCCAGGCGCGGCCCCTGTACCTGGCGGTGGCGGTCCTCTTGCCCGTCACCATCGGCCTTTTCGTCGGCTTTGGCCTGCGGCTCATCGAACGGGTCTTCGGTGTGACTCTGGCGAAGGGTGGCCACTAATGTCCGCCGGCGAGTTTTTCCTCGGCCTCGACAGCTTCCCCCTCCTCATCTTCTTCGGTCTGGTGATCGGGGCGCTGGGCGGTTTCTTCGGCGTGGGCGGCGGCTTCCTCATGGTGCCCATGCTCAACGTGGTGTTCGGGATCCCCTACAACATTGCGGTGGGCTCCGATCTGGGGCAGATGTGCGGCATGTCCACCGCCGCCACCGTCCGCCACATGCGCTACGGCAATATCGACTTCAAGCTGGGGTTCTTGATGATCGCCGGCACCGCCGTCGGCGTCGAGGTGGGCGCCAGCGTGCTCGAACTCTTGAAGCACTCGGGGAGCTTGACCCTCTTCGGGCGCTCCATCGACCTCATGACCTTCGTCATGAGCGTGCTCTACGCCGCGCTCCTCATCTTCCTGGCTCAAGCCATGATCCGCGAGTCGCTGCGGGCGGTGCGGGCGCTGGCCCACGCCGACGAGGGCGGAGACCAAACGCCCATGTCGCCCACGGTGGTGCGGCTGCGCACCCTCAGGCTGTGGCCGATGGTGTCCCTGCCCCGCTCGGGCATCGAGTCCATTTCCCTCTGGGTGATCCTGGGGGTGGGGTTCCTCACCGGCTGGCTGTCCGGGATGCTGGGGGTGGGCGGCGGCTTCATCCGCATGCCGGCGTTGGTCTACATCCTGGGCTGCCCGACGGTGGTGGCGGTGGGGACAGACCTGTTCGAGATCGTCTTCTCCTCGGGGTACGGCGTGCTCACCCACGCCTTCAAGGGGAACGTGCACCTGGTGCTGGTGCTGGCGCTCCTCATCGGCACCACCGTGGGCGCGCAGGTGGGGGCTTCCTACACCCGCAAGGCGGGCGGACCCTGGGTGCGGTTCGGATTCGGGTGCCTCGCCTTCGTGGGCGTGATCATGGTGGCGGTCAAGCTGTACCTGAAGATGTTCCACGGCTAGGGCGGGGTCCGAGCTGCGCGCAGCCGCGTCGTGCGGGGCTGCTACCATCGCAGCATGCAAAGGCTGCGCCGTCTCCTGGTGCCTGTGGCCCTGACTGCCGCTGCCGCGGCGCTGCTCCGCGTCACGCTCTTCTCCCCGGAGCCGGTGTCCGTGGAGGTAGCGCGCGTGGAACGGGGAGTCGTTGAGGAGAGCGTCACCAACACCCGCGCCGGCACCGTCAAGGCGCGGCGCCGGGCCCGGCTCTCCCCCCAACTGGGCGGCCGCGTGGTCCAGTTACCGCACCGCAAGGGTGAGTGGGTGGGGGCCGGCAACCTGCTCTTGAAACTGGACAGCTCCGTACCGGACGCCCAGCTGGCCTTGGCCCAGGAGGATGTGCGGACGGCAGCGGCCCGCGCCGAAGAGGCGTGCCTGGCCCTCGACCTGGCGGAGAAGGAGCTGGCCCGCGGGACCGCGCTCGCCGCCGAGGGGGTGGCCTCCGAGCAGCTGCTGGACGCGCTGCGCTCCGCGCGCGACCGGGCGAGGGCGGGGTGCGCGGCCGCCCGGGCGGTGCTGGACCAGGCGCGGGCCCAGGTCCGCCTGGCCCAGGCCCAGGTGGCGCTCACGGAGGTGCGCGCGCCCTTCGCCGGGATCGTCGCCGATCTCACCACGGAACTCGGCGAGTGGATCACCCCGGCCCCGCCGGGGGTGCCGATCCCGCCGGTCCTCGACCTGCTGGACCCCTCGTCGCTGTACGTGGCGGCACCCATCGACGAGGTGGACGCCGAGCGGGTGGCGGTGGGCCAGGAGGTGCGGATCTCCGTGGACTCGCGCCCCGGCGAGCGGTTCGTGGGGCGGCTGGTGCGGGTCGGTGCGTTCGTCGTGGACGTGCTGGAGCAGAACCGCACCGTCGAGGTGGAGGCGGAGTTCGACGATCCGGCCACGGCCGCCACCTTCTTGCCGGGCACCTCGGCGGATATCGAGGTCATCCTCGACCGCCGCAACGGGGTGCTGCGCGTGCCCACCGCCGCGGTGGCCCAGGGCAACAGCGTGCTCGTGCTTCGGGGCGGGGTGCTGCGGGAGCAGCCGGTGCGCACGGGGGTCCGGAACTGGCAGTTCACGGAGGTGCTCTCCGGGCTCAGCGAGGGCGAGACGGTGGTGACGATGCGGGATTCCCCCGACATCAAGGCGGGGGCGCGGGCCGTGCCGCGGGAGCGCGGGTGATCGAGCTCGAGGGCGTGTGGCGCACCTACCGGGTGGGGGGCAGCGTGGTGCACGCCCTGCGCGACGTGTCCCTGCACATCGGGCGGGGGGAACACGTGGCGGTGATCGGCCCATCCGGCTCGGGGAAGTCCACGCTCCTGCACGTGCTCGGCTGCCTCGATCGGCCCACCGCCGGGCGGTACGCCCTGGCCGGTCGCGAGGTGGGGGCGCTCTCGGACGAGGAGCGGTCGGCCCTTCGCCAGCGGCGCATCGGTTTCGTGTTCCAGTTCTTTCACCTCCTGCCGCGCCTCACGGCGGTGGGCAACGTGGAGCTGCCGATGCTCTTCGCCGGTGTTCCCCCCCAGGAGCGGCGCCGGCGGGCCCTGGAGGCGCTGTCCGCGGTGGGGCTCGCGGCCCGGGCCGACCACCGCCCCGACCAGCTCTCCGGTGGCGAGTGCCAGCGCGTGGCCATCGCGCGGGCGGCGGTGATGTCGCCCGAGCTGCTGCTCGCCGACGAACCGACGGGGAACCTGGACCGCGCCGCCGCCGCCGAGGTGATGGAGCTCCTGGAGGCCATGCACGGTCGGGGGCTGACGCTGATCGTGGTGACCCACGACCCGGCCATCGCCAGGCGGGCTCGCCGGGTGATCCGGATGTGCGATGGCGAAGTGGTGGAGGACAGCGGGACGGCTGCGGCGGCGCCGGGGGGAGAGCGGGGGGAGCGGCAGGGACGGGCCCCCTCGGAGCCCCTGCTGGGGGGGTGGTGAGCGGGTGCGGGGGCGCGATCTCCTCCTCTTCGTCCTCGCGGCGCTCCAGGGGCACCGGCTGCGCACCGGTCTCTCGGTGGCGGGAGTGGCCATCGGGATCGCGGCGGTGGTGTGCCTCACCGCGCTGGGCGAGGGGGCGCGGCGGTACGTGACCCAGGAGTTCGCCCTGTTGGGTTCGAACCTGCTCATCGTCATGCCTGGACGGGTGGAAACCTCGGGCGCCGCGCCGTTCGGAGGCGTGACGCACGACCTCACCCTCGCCGACTACCTGGCGGTCTCGCGCCTGCCCGGCGTGCGCCGGGCAGCGCCGCTGTGCGTGGCCACCGAAACGGTGAAGGCGGGCGAGCGGTCCAGGGCCGTGCCGGTGCTGGGCACCACCGCCGAATTCCTCGAGGTGCGGCGCCTGGCGGTGGCGGCGGGCGAGTACCTGCCGCCGGGCGACCCGACGCAGGGCGGCACGGAGATGGTGCTGGGGCCCAAGGTGGCGCAGGAACTGTTCCCCGGCACCAGCCCGCTGGGCAAGGTGGTGCGCGCCGGGGCGTGGCGCTTCCGCGTCACGGGCGTGCTGGTACCGCGCGGACGCTCCCTCGGCTTCGACCTGGACGACGTGGTTTTCATCCCGGTCCAGACGGCCATGCGCATGTTCAACCGGCACTCGCTCTTCCGCATTCTGGTGGAGGCCCAGGAGTACGGGGCGATGGCTGCCACCAAGCGGGACGTGCTGGCGCTGCTGGCCCAGCGGCACCGGGCCGAGGACGTCACGGTGATCACCCAGGACGCCCTGATGACGGCCTTCTCCTCGATTCTCCGCGCCTTGACGCTGGCGCTGGCGGGGATTGCCTCGGTGTCGCTGGCGGTGGCCGGCATCGGGATCATGAACGTGATGCTCGTCTCGGTCACCGAGCGGCGCAGCGAGATCGGGCTTCTCAAGGCGCTCGGTGCGCGCAACCGGCAGGTGCTCGGGGCGTTCCTGGCGGAGGCGGTGGTGCTGGCGACGGCGGGGGGTGCGGGCGGGATCGTGCTGGGCATTGCGGCGGTGCGGCTGTTCGTCAAGGCCTACCCCACCTTTCCCGCGGTTCCCCCCCTCTGGGCTGTGGCCCTGGCGCTGGCCATGTCCGTGGCGGTGGGGGCGCTGTTCGGGGTGTGGCCCGCCCAGCGGGCGACGCGGCTCGACCCCGTGGCCGCCCTGTCGCGGAGGTAGCCGTGAGACCGCTCGAGGTCCTGGGGTTCGTGCTCGCCGCCCTGGAGGGGCAGCGGCTGCGCTCGGCCCTCTCCGCCCTGGGGGTGGCGATCGCGGTCACGGCGGTGATCCTGCTCACCTCGCTGGGCGAGGGGACGCGGCAGTACATCGTGGCGCAGTTCACTCAGTTCGGCACCAACCTCATCGCGGTGAGCCCCGGCAAGGTTAAGACCTTCGGCGTCCCCGGCGTGTTGGGGGGCACGACCCACAAGCTCACCATCGCGGATGCCATGGCGTTGCGACAACTGCCCGGGGTGGAGGAGGTGGTGCCGGTGGCGTTCGGACAGGCAGCGGTGGAGGGGGGGCGACGGAGCCGCAGCGTGTTCGTTTACGGTGTCAACCACGAGGCGGCGGCAGCCTGGCGCTTCCGCGTCGCCCAGGGCGATTTTCTCCCTGCCATGGAGGCGAACCGCCAGGGCTCCTCGGTTGTGCTCGGCCCCAAGCTGGCCCGCGAGCTGTTCGGCACGGCCACCCCCCTCGGGCGCCGGGTGCGGATCGGCGGGCGGAGCTTCCTGGTTGTCGGCGTCATGGAGGCGAAGGGGCAGCTCTTGGGTTTCGATCTGGACGACTCGGCCTACGTCCCCGTCGCGAGCGCCATGGAGATGTTCAACTTGAGCGAACTCATGGAGATCGACGTGGTGGCGAGGAGCGCCGAGGCGGTCCCGTCGGTGATGCGGGCGATTCGCCAGACGCTGGCGGCTCGGCATCGGGGCGAGGAGGATTTCACCGTCACCTCGCAGACGGAGATGCTGGAAACCTTCGGCCGGGTTATTGGCATCATCACCGTGGCCGTGTCGGCCATTGCCGGCATTTCCCTGCTCGTGGGCGCCATGGGGATCTTGAGCGTAATGTGGATCTCCGTCCACCAGCGCACCGCCGAAGTGGGCCTGCTGCGGGCCCTGGGGGTGACACGGGCCACGGTGGGGAGGCTGTTCCTCCTGGAGGCGGTGACGCTGGCCATGGCCGGGGGGCTGGCGGGCCTCGCCATCGCCTTCGCCGCGGGCGGCGTGCTCCGCGCGGCGGTGCCCGGTCTGCCGCTCCGCACGCCGCCGGCAGCGGTTGCGGCCGGTCTCCTCATGAGCATGGCGGTGGGTGTGGCCTCGGGTCTCCTCCCCGCCCGCCGGGCGGCGGGGCTGGACCCCATCGAAGCCCTGCGGGCGGAGTGAGAGCGGGGGTCAGCGCCGGCGGTGGCGCAGGTACTCCACCACCCCCGGCAGCACCGAGATGACGATGATGGCCAGGATGACCAGGGAGAAGTGCCGGCGGACTACCGGCAGGTTGCCGAACTGGTAGCCCCCCAACACCAGGAACGCCACCCACGCCACGCCGCCGATGACGTTGTAGGCCAAGAACCGCGGGTAGGTCATGCGGCCGATCCCGGCCACGAAGGGGGCAAAGGTGCGGACGATGGGGATGAAGCGGGCGAGGATGATGGTCTTGCCGCCGTGTCGCTCGTAGAAGGCGTGGGTGCGCTCCAGGTGCCGGCGGTTGAGGAAGCGCACGTCGTCGCGGTGGAAAACCTTCGGGCCCACCACGAAGCCCACCCAGTAGTTGACGGTGTCGCCGATCACCGCGGCGCTGGCAAGGACGAGCATGGCGACCGTCAGGTCGAGAGAGCCTCGCGCCGCAAAGGTGCCCACCGCGAAGAGCAACGAGTCGCCGGGCAGAAAAGGCGTCACCACGAGACCGGTTTCGCAAAACACGATGACGAAGAGCACCAGGTGCGTCCAGGCCCCAAAGGTGGTGATGAGGGTATCCAGGTGGGTGTCGAGGTGCAGCACCCAGTCCACGAAGAGGTGAAAGAGCTCCGCCACGCGACCCTCACACTCCGCCCGGGCGGGGCCGAGCGGCGCCGCCCCGGGTCACCGGCAAGCGGAGGAGAGACCGCAGCGCCCTCATCGCTCCTCCAGCACCGCGCGGAGGCGGGCCAACACCGCTTCGCGCTCCGCCAGGGAGGCAGCCTTCCCCTGGAAGAGCTGGCCGCTCCCCCCGCCGCGCCCACCCAGCTGGGCCGCCACCTCGCGGCCGCTGCGCTGCACGTCCAAGGGGCAACTCGGGCCCGCCACCAGCACGAAACAGGGGCCCGAGGCGGGGTGCGCCGACAGGAATGCCGCCTTGTCCGGCGCCGCGGCCGAGAACGTCCGCGCCAGGCGCTGCAGGAACCCCAGCTCGCGCTCCCCGAAGTGAGCCGCCACGAGCCGAGCCTCGGCGCGGGCCAACTCCCGGGCGGTCGCTTCGGCGAGGTCGGTTTCCGCTGCGGCGAGCCGCTTTTCCAGGGCTCGCTGCGCCTCCAGGCGCGCCGCCACCACTTTGACGAGCTGGTGATCGGGGGCCCCGAGCAGGGTGCGCAGCGCCGCGTTGCGGCGCTCGTGCTCGGCCAGGCGCCGGCGGAGACGGCTGCCCGCCACGAAGAAGAGGCGGGTGCCACCCCGCATCGGTTCCGTGCCGAGCAGGGCGAGGGCTTCGATTTCCGCGGTCGAGCGGAGGTGGGTGCCGCCGCAGGTGTTGCAGTCCACGCCCTCGATTTCCACCAGCCGCACCTCGCCCGCGTGGTCGGCGGGGAGGCCGCGGCTGCGGACCCACTCCAGGCGGGCGAACTCGGCCAGCCCCACACGCCGCGTGCGCACCGGCCGGGCGGCGCGGATCTCCCCGGCCACCGCCTCCTCCAGCTCCGCCAGTTGCGCCGGCACCAGGGCCGGCACGTCCAGCTCCACGTCGCAGGTGGTCTCCCCCAGGTGGAAGGCGGTGGTGGGCCACCCGAACCGGTCGGCGGCCACCGCCGTGAGGAGGTGCTGGCCGGTGTGCTGCTGCATGTGGTCGAAACGGCGGGGCCAATCGAGGCGGACGCGCACCCGCGCTGCAGCGAGGGGAGCGGCCAGGAAGTGGCGGATCCCCTCCGCCCCCCGCTGCACGTCCACCACCACCACCTCGTCCAGCCAGCCGCGGTCCGCGGGCTGGCCTCCCCCTTCGGGGTAGAGGACCGTTTGCGAGAGGACCACCCACGGGCGGCCCTGCGCCGTGCCGCTCGCCACCACCTCCGCCTCGCACTCGCGGCGGTAGGCGTCCTCTTCGAAGAGGGCGAGGGTCATCGCGCGGGCCGCTCCCCGCGCGCGGGCGCGGGATCGCCCACCGCCCGCAGGATGGCGAAGAACACCTCCGTGTTGTCGTGCACCCCGGCGAGCCGCTCGGCGCCGGGCCCCAGCGCCGCGAGGGGGACGTCCACGGCAGTGTGCACGCACTGGGTGGGCGCGTAGCCCTCGGCGGGGATCCGCGTGGGGGTGACGCCGCCCAGCAGCACGCCGCGACCCCCGTCGCGCTCCGGGTTGGGGTACACGAAGCGGTCGCGGCCTACGCGGCCCAGGGCCGGGGGCACGGGGCGGGGCTGCGCCTGCCAGTCCTCGTACCGGTCGGGGCAGGCCCCGAAGTGAACGAGCACCTTGGCGGCCCCGTCCACCGTGTCCGGGAAGCCGTCGCGATCGGCATCGTTGGCGGGGGGAAGACCGCCGCTGTCGTAGGTCTGCAGGTACTCGCGGGTGCCCAGGTGCGCCGGGTCGCCCATGCCGGGGAGCACCACCCCCCCCGTCTCGTGGTCGGCGGTGACGATGACGAGGGTGTCGTTGTCCGGGTTCGCGTCACTGTTGCTGGCGGTGGCGAACTCCACGGCAGCCGCCACCGCGCGGTCGAAGGCGAGCACCTCCCACACCGTGCGCTCCTGGTCGGCCAGGTGCGCCTGGCGGTCCACGTGGGCGCCCTCCACGAGGAGGAAGAACCCCTGGCGGTGGCGCGCCAGGACCGCCAGGGCCGCGCGGGTCATGGCCTCCAGCGTCGGCTGCTCGGGAAAGTCCGCGATCACCTCCGGGTCGCCCCGGCGCTGCAGGTCGAAGGCGGTGTTCATGTGGCCGTCGTGAAACAGGCCCATGATCCTCTCGGCGCCGCCCGCGACGGCGGCGGCCAGCTCGGCCGCCGTGGCGGGGGTGGCGAAGCCGAGCCGCCGGAAGCCCTCCAGCAGTTCGGCGCCCCTGGCCGCGAAGCGGCGGCGGCCCCCTCCCAGGAGGACGCGCAGGTAGCCCTCGGATGCGGTGCCCAACTCGCCGCGGGCCACGAGCTCGGCGCTGCCCCGGTCGGCGGCGTGGGCCAGGAACCCGGCCGGCGTCGCGTCGGTCACGTCGGCGGTGGTCACCACCCCGGTGGCCATCCCCCGGCGGCGCGCCAACAGGCTGGGAAGCTGTTCCACCGCGGCGTTGTCGTCGCTGCGCTCCGGCGTCTCGTCGGGGAAGACCCCCAACAGGCCGTTGGCGGTCTTGGTGCCGGTGGCCATGGCATGGGCGGCGGCGGCCGAGTCGGTGACGAGGCCGGAGAGCGACGAGGTGGCCAGGAAGCCGGCCACGGGCAGGCGCTCCATGGCCAGGAGGCCGCCCGGCCGGCCGTTGCGCACGCCGTAGAGGAAGAGCCGGGCAGCCACGCGGTGGGCGAGCCCCTGGCCGTCGCCGATGAGGAGGATGACGTTGCGCGCCCGCTGGCGGGGCGGTGCCGGCCACGCTTCCGCCGCCAGCTCCCGACTCGCGCGCGCGGTCACGGTGCCGTCGGCGTCCGTCACCGTCACCTCCAGGCGGTGGTTCCCCGCCTCGTGGAGGGCCACCTGCCGCACCACCCAGGCGTTGCCCACCGCCACGGGGGCGAGCGGTACGCCGTCCAGCGTCACGCGGGGGGGTGCGGGCAGGGCCGCGTTGGCGGCGATCCGCACGTCGAAGCGCTGCCCCACCGCCAGCCGGGTGTCGGGTGGCGGGGCAACCGTGAGCTCGGCTGCTGCGGCGACCGGCCCGAAGGCGAGCCAGAGCCCAGCGGTGAACCGGATTGCCAGGAGTCGGTGCACGGCATCCCCCCAAACTGCGGCGCCCATGGTAGCCGATGCCGAGCTGGCGTGGCGGGAAGGGGTGGGGTAGGATGCGCCGGCGCCGCCGCGGCGCCCGGGAGGGAACCCCATGAGCCTACCGCTCCACGACGTCACCGATCTCGCACTGGCCGAAGCCGGCGTGCGTCGGATCCAGTGGGCCGACCAGCACATGCCGGTGCTGCGGCAGATCCGCGAGCGGTTCGTGCGGGAGCGGCCGCTGGCGGGCCAACGCCTCGCCGCCTGCCTCCACGTCACCACCGAGACGGCCAACCTGATGCGCACCCTTCGGGCGGGCGGGGCCGAGGTGCGCCTGTGCGCCTCCAACCCCTTGTCCACCCAGGACGACGTGGCCGCCGCCTTGGTGAGCGAGTACGGCGTGCCCGTGTTCGCCCGCAAGGGTGAGGACACCACCTCGTACTACCGGCACATCGTTTCCTGCCTGGAATTCGGGCCGACCCTCACCATGGACGACGGTGCGGATCTGGTGACCGCCCTCCTCTCCGTGGCGCGGGGGGAACTGGGTGGCGTCCACCCCGAGGTCCGCCGCTTCGCGGAGGGGCTGGGGGAAGGGGGGCGCGCGGCGCTGGTGGCGGCGGTAAAGGGCTCCACCGAGGAAACGACCACCGGCGTCATCCGCCTGCGGGCCATGGAGCGGGACGGCGTGCTCCGCTTTCCGGTGATCGCGGTCAACGACTCGCAGACCAAGCACCTGTTCGACAATCGCTACGGGACCGGCCAGTCCACCGTGGACGGGATCCTCCGCGCCACCAACCTGCTCCTCTCCGGGCTCACCGTGGTGGTGGCCGGGTACGGCTGGTGCGGCCGCGGCGTGGCGATGCGCGCCCACGGCCTGGGCGCGCGGGTGGTGGTGACCGAGGTGGATCCGGTGAAGGCGCTGGAGGCGGCGATGGATGGGTTCGCTGTCATGCCGATGCGGGCCGCCGCGGCGGTGGGGGACGTGTTCGTCACCTTGACGGGCAACTGCCGCGTCATCACCGCGGAGCACGCGGCGCTGATGAAGGACGGGGCGGTGGTGGCCAACTCGGGTCACTTCGACGTGGAGATCGATCTGGCCGGTTTGCGGGCCGAGGCGGTGGAGGTGCGCGAGGTGCGGCCCTTCGTGCAGGCGTACCGCCTGCGCTCCGGCAAGACCATCCACGTGCTCGCCGAGGGGCGTCTGGTCAACCTGGCCGCGGCGGAGGGCCACCCCGCCGCGGTCATGGACATGTCCTTTGCCAACCAGGCCCTGGCGGCGGAGTTTCTCGCCCAGCGCGGGGCGGAGTTGCCGGTGGGCGTGCACCGGCTCCCCCTCCACCTGGACCGGGAGATCGCCCGGCTCAAGCTGGCCTCGATGGGGCTCGAGATCGACACGCTGACGCCGGAGCAAGAGGCATACCTGGCGTCCTGGCGCGAGGGCACCTGAGCCAGGTTGGCGGCACCGAGGGAGATGCGGCGGCTCCCGCCCGTGTACACTGGCGGCGATGCGCATCGTCTTTTTCGGAACCCCTGACTTTGCGCTGCCGTCGCTGCGCGCCCTCCTCGCGGCCGGGCACGAGATCGCCCTGGTGGTGAGCCGCCCGGACAAACCGGCAGGCCGGCAGCTGCGGCTTGCCGCTCCTCCGGTGGTGGCGGAGGCGCGGCGGCTGGGCCTGGCAGTGGCCCAGCCGGGCAAGCTGGGCGGGGAGGGTTTCGCCTCCCGCCTGCGCGAGGTGGGCGCGGAGGCGGCGGTGGTCGTGGCCTACGGCCGCCTCATCCCGGCCCCCCTCCTTTCGATTCCCCGCCACGGCTTCGTCAACCTGCACCCGTCGCTCCTGCCGCGCCACCGCGGCCCCTCCCCGATCCAGTGGGCGATCGCCAGCGGCGACACCACCACGGGCGTCTCCACCATGCTGCTGGACGAAGGCATGGACACAGGCCCCATTCTCCTCCAGCAGGCGACGCCCATCGGCGCGTCCGAGCGGGCGTTCGAGCTGGAGCGGCGGCTGGCGGAGCTGGGGGCCGAGCTGTTGGTGCGGACCCTGGCCGGTCTCGCGGCCGGTACCCTGCGCCCCCAGCCGCAGGACGACCGGCTGGCCACGGTGACACCCCGACTGGAGCGCGGCATGGGGCGGGTGAACTGGCACCTCTCCGCCGAGGAGCTGGAGCGGCGGTGCCGGGCGTTCGACCCCTGGCCGGGGCTGTACTGCACCTTCCGCGGCGGGCGGCTGAAGGTACACGGCCTCGAGGTGGGACCGCCCCTCCCCGGGGCCGAGCCGCCGGGCACGGTGGTGGCCGTCTCGGCGGCGGGGATCTCGGTGCGCTGCGGCGGCGGTTCGGTGGCGCTCCTGACCGAACTGCAGCGGGAGGGGAGGCGGCGCCTGCCGGCCGACGCCTTCCTCCTCGGGGAGCGGGTTGTCCGCGGCGAGCGCATGTCCTGACGCCCGGCGCACCGCCGCCGCCATTCTCGTCCGGGTGGAGACGGCACGGGCGCACGCGGCGCGGCTCCTTTCGGGGGTGCCGCCGCTGGTGCGGGAACTGGTCCTGGGCACGTTGCGCTGGCAACTCACCATCGACACCCTGCTGGCACCGCTGCTGCGGCGGCCCCTCCCCGAGCTGGAACCGACGGTGCGGGCGCTGCTCCGGGTGGGGACCTTCGAGGCGCACCGTCTGTCCACGCCTGCACCCGTTGCCGTTTCGGAGGCGGTCCGCGTGGCCCGGGCTCTGGCGCCGGCGGCCTCGGGTCTGGTCAACGCTGTGCTCCGGCGGGCCTGTGCCCTTTCCTGGCCGGACCCGGCCGACCCGGCGCTGCCGCTCCACCTGCGCTTCTCGCACCCGCCGTGGCTGGTGGAGCGGTGGCGAGAGCGGCTGGGGGGACACCTGGAGGCGGCCCTGGCGGCTGCCCAGGAGCCCGCGCCGCTATTCCTCCTGGCGGCCGCGTCGCGTCCGGAGGAGCTGGCCGCGCAGGGCTGCGAGTTCGAGCCGCACCCCTTCGTGGCGGGCGTGCTCCGCGTCCGCAGCGGGATCCCCGCCGCCGTTGCGGCCCTCGAGGCGGGTCGCGCCTACGCCATGGACCCGGCGGCGGTGCTGGTGGCGCGGCTCCTGCCGGCGGTTCCCGGGGTCACCGTGGAGCTGACCGCGGCGCCGGGGGGCAAGAGCCTGGTGCTGGCGCTGGAACGGCCCGAGACCCGCCGCTGGGCCTTCGACCGCCACCTGGGGCGGATCGGGCTGCTGCGGCGCGCGGCGGCGCTGGCCCCACGGCCGCCGCGCCTGGCAGCCGCGGATGGCAACCGGCCGCCGCTGCGGCCGGCCTCTTCTCGAGCCGTGCTCCTCGACGCCCCCTGTTCGGGGACCGGGACGCTGCGCCGCCACCCCGAGATACGCTGGCGCCTGCGCCCGGAAGACCTGGCGCGGCACGCCGAGCAACAGCGGCGCCTGGCCCAGGCGGCCGCAGAACTGGTGGCCCCGGGAGGGTTCCTCCTCTACGCCACCTGCTCCCTGGAACCGGAGGAGAACGAGGAGGTGCTGGCAGGGCTGCCGCTGGCCCCGGTGGAGCTCGGGGCCCGCCTGCCGGTGGGGGCGCTCGCGGTGCCCACGCGGTTCGGCGGGGTGATCCTCCCCCCCGGCCCCCACGGGGACGGCTTCACCGTGCACCTGCTGCAGCGCCCTTGAACGCGGCGCGGAGGGCGTGTACTGTGCGGGGCGAGGCGAGGTAGGGCCATGGCGGGGAAGAGCGAGATCGTGGAGCGGATTGCCTTCGAAACGGGGATGCCCAAGGCGCACGCCGCCCGGGCCATCGAGGTGATGGTGGACGCCATTGGGGAGTGGCTGCAGCAGGGTGAGCGGGTGGTGGTGCCGGGACTGGGCAGCTTCTACGTGTCCGAGCGCCCGCCCCGCGTGGTGCGCAACCCGCGCACCGGCGCCCAGGTGGCCGTCGGCTCCTCGCGCACAGCGCGGTTCCGGCCCGGCAAGGAACTCAAGGGCCTCGTCAACCGGCGGTGACCGCCGCCTACTCCTGGAACGCGCCGCCGCCGATGAACTCGCGCAGGATCGAGGTGTTGGGCACGTCGTCCTGGAACACCGGCACGAACCAGGCCAGAAACTTCAGGAGGCGGTACGCCTCGGTGTAGGTGGGGTGCTCGCGCGGCACCTCCAAGAGGAAGCGCTCCGCGTACACCTTGAGCACCGCGGGCTCGTACACCAGTGCGGAGTTGAAGACCAGGTCCGCCTCCTCCTGAAACGGGAACACCCAGCGCGCCTCGCCCCGCCGCACCGCCCCCCACATCTCCAGGGTGCGGTAGGCGGGGTGGCCGCGGAAGAGGCGGTCGCGCACGATGCGCCGCAGCAGGCGGGCGTCGGAGGTGAAGATGCGGTTGTGGTCGTCCAGGGTGAGCTGGGTGAGGGCGGAGATGAAGATGCGGAACTTCGCCTCCTCGGGCACCGAGGCGGTCAGGCGGTGGTTCAGGCCGTGGATGCCCTCCACGAGCAGGATGTCGTCCGGGTGCAGCTCCAGGCGCGTCCAGCGGTCGCGCGCCACGCGCCGCCCCAGTACGAAGTCGTAGCGCGGCACCTCCACCGCCCGGCCCTGGAGGAGGGCTTCCAGGTGCTGGTTGAAGAGCTCCAGGTCCAGCGCCTCGATGGCCTCGTAGTCCGGCTGGCCGTCGCTGCCCAGGGGGGTCTTGTCCCGGTCGACGAAGTAGTTGTCGATGGAGAGGCCCACCGGTCTCATGCCGTTGACGCGCAGCTGCACCCCCAGGCGGCGGATGAAGGTGGTCTTGCCCGAGGCGGAGGGGCCGGCCACCAGCACCAGGCGCACGCGCTGGCGTTCCGTGGAGATGGTGTCGGCGGCGGCGGCGATCTTCTTCTCGTGAAACCCCTCCGCCACCCGGATCACCTCGGCGATCTCGCCCGACAGGCACATGCGGTTGAGGGACCCCACGTTGGCCACGCCGAGGAGCTCGTTCCAGCGCCGGGTCTCGCGGTAGGTGGCGAAGAGCTTGGGCTGCGGGCGAAGCTCCGGGAGCTGGGCGGCATCGCCGTCGCGGGGGAAGCGGAGGAGCAGGCCGTCCTCGTAGGGGACGACGGCAAAACCCTGGAGGGTGCCGGCGGAGGGGGCCACCGCGCCGTGGGCGATGTCGAGAAAAGCCCCGCACTGGATCACCGGCACGGTGGAGGAGCGGTAGGTCGAGAGCAGGTGGATCTTCGATTCGTCGCCGCTGGCCCTGAAAATCGCCTCCGCCTCCTCCAGGGTTACGGTGGTGCGCCGAAAGGGGCGGTCCTCGGCGCAGATCTCTTCCATGCGCCGGGCGATGGAGGCCACGGTGGCCTCGGTGAGGGGGGTGGGGCCGTGCCAGGAGTAGAAGTACCCGCCTCCCAGCGACTGGCCGACCACGAGGCGGGCTTCGGGGTACAGCTCCCGCACCGCCGCCATGAGGACCAGGGCCGCCGAGCGGCGGGCCACCGCCTCGCCCTCGCGGGAGGTGGAGCGCACGGCCTCCAGGTGCACCTGCCCGCCGCGCAGCGGGAAGTCCAGCATCACGAGCCGCCGGTTTACGAGGGCGGCGAGGATGTCGCGCGGCAGTTGGCCGTAGAAGGAAATCAGGAAGTCCGCCACGGAGGTTCCAGCGGCGACCTGCCGTCTCTCCCCGGCAAAGCTGACCACCACGGTGCGGTGCGGCACGACCCACCTCCAGGCCCGCCATTGTAGAGAAGCGGGCGGCGGCCGCGGCGGTTACCATGGGCGGGCGCCGGCGCCGCTGCCGGCGGGAGGTGGACGTGGGCAGCAAGCGGAGCGACCCAGGGCTGATCCGGGCTATCGAGGCCATCATTCGGGCCGTGGAGGAGCGGGGCGAGCCACTCCTGCCCAGCAGCGAGCACCCGCTGCCGCAGAAGCGGGAGGTGATCGCCATCGTGCGCGGTCTGCAGGAAGTGATTTACCCGGGCTACTTCGGGGATCAGGTCCTCTACCGCGAGTACCTCCACGGCCATCTCGGCGACCGGCTGTACGGCCTGGCCCGCGCCCTGGAGCAGGAGGTCCGCAAGGCGCTCTCCAGCAGCTGCCGCCTGGCCGAGGGTACGACCCAGACTGGCCAGGGGGAGGCAGCGCGGGTGGTGCGCTCCTTCTTCGAACAGCTCCCGAGCGTGATGGAGCTGATTTCCGGCGACGTGGTGGCCGCCTACGAGGGGGACCCGGCGGCCACCTGCTTCGAGGAGGTGATCCTCGCCTATCCGGGGCTCAAGGCGGTGTTCACCTACCGCATCGCGCACCTGTTAGCCCGCCTCGGCGTGCCGCTCATCCCGCGGATCATGACCGAGTTCGCCCACAACGAGACGGGGATCGACATTCACCCGGGGGCCACCATCGGCCGGGAGTTCTTCATCGATCACGGCACGGGGGTGGTGATCGGCGAGACCACGGTGATCGGGGATCGGGTCAAGCTCTACCAGGGGGTGACCCTGGGGGCGCTCTCCATCCCGCGCGGCGAGCGGGGGGAGCTGCTGCGGGGCGTGAAGCGGCACCCGACGCTGGAGGACGATGTGGTGGTGTACGCCGGGGCGACGATTCTGGGCGGCCAGACGGTGGTGGGCCGGGGCTCCGTGATCGGCGGCAACGTCTGGCTGACCACCTCGGTGCCGCCGTACTCGCGGGTGACGCTGTCGCGCGACCAGCTGGCCTACGAAATCACCAACCGCGGCGGGGGGGATTCGCGTTGACCCGCGCCCGCCGCTCTGCTAGGGTGGCGGCGATGGGCGGGCGGGCTCTGTTTTTTTGTCTTTTAGCCGCGGCGTCGCCGGCGGTTGCGCAGGAACCTCTCCCCGCCGAAGCGCACGGGCTGGAGAAGCTCTCGCTGGTGGTGTCGCGGGTGAGCCAGGTGCAGCGGGAAACCAAGACCCTCACCGCCGAGTTCGAGCAGCAGCGCACCAGCCGTCTCCTCAAGGAACCGAGCCTGGCGCGGGGGCGGATGTACTTCCGGGCGCCGGACACCGTGCGCTGGGAGTACGAGACGCCGCGGCCGATGTCGGTGCTCCTGGCCGGGGGGGCCGCCACCACCTACCGCCCCGCCGAGAAGCGGGCCGAACGCGTGGAGTTCGGCCGCATCCAGAGGCGGGTCCTGCGCTTCTTGGGTGCCGGCGAGCCTTTGGAAGAGCTGCGGCGCTACTTTTCCTTCACCTTTCGCGATCCGGGCAGTAAGGGCAACTACGTGTTGGAGCTCGAGCCCACCGCCCTGCAGATCAAGAAGCGCCTGGCGTCGGTCACTGTGGTCATCGACCGGGACCGGTTCCTCCCGGTGGGGTTCGAGTACACCGAGCGCGACGGCGACCGGACCGTCTACACCTTCTCCAAGATCCAGCGCAACGAGCCGATCCCGGACGAGCTGTTCGACCTCCGCTTGCCCGCCGACGTGGCCCTCGTGGAACTGAAGGCGAGGAGCTCCGAGTAGGTGGTCGGCCGTTTCCGGGTCGTGGCCGAGGATGCAACGACCCGCGCCCGGGCCGGGGAGTTGTGCACGGCGCACGGCGTGGTGCGCACGCCGGCCTTCATGCCGGTGGGGACCGCTGGCAGCGTCAAAGGGCTGGCCCCCTGGGAGTTGGAGCGGCTGGGGCCGGAGATGGTGCTGGCCAACACGTACCACCTGTGGCTGCGGCCGGGGATCGAAACGGTGGCAGCCGTCGGCGGGTTGCACCGCTTCATGGGGTGGCGCGGGCCGATCCTCACCGACTCGGGTGGGTTCCAGATCTTCTCCCAGGTGCCCCGCCGCACCCTTTACGAGGACGGCGTGGTCTTCCGCTCGCACCTGGACGGGACGGAGATCTCCCTCACCCCCGAGGGGGCGGTGGAGGCCCAGCGGCGCCTGGGCGTGGACGTGGCCATGGCCCTGGATGTGTGCCCGGCCCTCCCCGCCGAGCCTGCTGAGCTGCGGCGGGCGGTGGCCCTCACCGCGCGCTGGGGCGCCCGGTGCCGGCGGGCCCTGCCGCCTGGGGGGGAGACGTTGCTGTTCGGGATCGTCCAGGGTGGGCTGGACCTGGAGCTGCGGCGCCAGTCGCTCGCCGAGCTGGCGGCGGTGGGGTTCGATGGCTACGCCCTGGGGGGGTTGTCGGTGGGGGAGCCGGTTGCGGCCATGTGGGACACGGTGGCGGCCGTGGCGCCGCTGCTGCCCGCCGACCGGCCGCGCTACCTGATGGGGGTGGGGACCGTGGGGGACATCGTGCGCGCCGTGGCCGCCGGGGTGGACCTGTTCGATTGCGTGATCCCCACCCGCAACGCCCGCAACGGGCTCCTCCACACCGCGCACGGGCCCGTGGTGCTCAAGCACGCCCGCTACCGGCGAGAGGCGAACCCCCCCGACCCGGAGTGCGACTGCCCCACCTGCCGCTCCTGCTCCCTCGCGTACCTCCGCGCCCTGTACGTGGCCAAGGAAGCGGCGGCGGTGGTGCTCGCCACCGTGCACAACCTGCACTTCTACCTCTCCTTGATGCGGGCGCTGCGTTCGGCTATCATCAAGGGCCGCTTTCCGGCCCTCTGCGCGCAGCTGCTGGCCGAAGCGCAGGAGGGCGGCTAGGGAGAGATGCCCATGGGTGCTCAACAGCCAAACGCGCTCGTGTCCTTCGTGCCGATCCTCATCATGGTGGTGATCTTCTACCTGCTGCTGTTCCTGCCGATGCGGCGCAAGCAGAAGAAGCACCAGGAGATGCTCAACAAGTTGACGCGGGGGGACCGGGTCATCACCAGCGGCGGGATCTTTGGCACGGTGCTCAACGTGGCGGGGGAAGTGGTCGAGCTGCGGGTGGCGGACAACGTGAAGATCCAGGTGGCCCGCAGCGCCATCGCGGGCCTCGCCAAGGACGCTGACACCCTCAATCTCGCGCAGAAGGACTAGGGGGAGCCATGGCGCGCAAACTCACGTGGCGGTGGGTCCTCATCGGCATCGTGACTGCCTTCGGCGTCTATTCCATGTGGCCGCCCAGCGAGAAGATCAAGCTGGGCCTCGACCTCAAGGGGGGCATCCACCTGGTGCTGCAGGTGAACACCGAGGATGCCGTGCGGGCCGAAGTGGACGACGCCTTGGAACGGGTGCGGGTCGAGTTGACGGAAAAGGGCTTCCCGCCCGTTTCCCTGGCGCGTCTGGGCGAGGGCGAGGCCGGCTTTCGGCTCAAGCCCGCCGCCAACACGCCGGAGGCGACCCTCACGGAGGTGCTGGAAGATCGCCTGCCGGACTTCAAGGTATCGCGGGGCGTGGAGGTGACAGCCACGCTGCGCCCGGAGGTGGTGCGGGCGATTCGCGATATGGCGGTGCGGCAGGGCCTGGAGACGATCCGCAACCGCATCGACCAGTTCGGCGTGGCCGAGCCCACGATTCAGCGGCAGGGGATCGAGGGGGACCGGATCGTGGTGCAGCTCCCGGGTGTCGAGGACCCTGCCCGCGTGAAGGAGTTGATCCGGTCCACGGCGTTTCTCGAGATCAAGCCGGTGGTGGCGGTCGCGCCCACCCGCGAGGCGCTCCTCGCGGCGCGGGGGGGGCAGGTGCCCGACGACAGCGAGGTGGTGGTGGGCGACGTGGAGGGCCTGGATGGGCGCGTGACCGGCCGCGAGTACTACCTGCTCAAGAAGGCCTCGGTGATCACCGGCCGCGACCTCCGCAACGCGCGCCGCTCCCAGGACCAGTACAACCAGCCAGCGGTGAGCTTCACCCTGAACCCCGCCGGGGCAAAGAAGTTCGAGGCGTACACCGCGGCGCACATCGGCGATCGGATGGCCATCGTCCTCGACAACAAGGTCCGCTCCGCGCCGGTGATCCGCGGCACGATTTCCGACTCCGGCATCATCGAGGGGAACTTCAGCATCGCCTCGGCGGAAGACCTGGCCCTGGTGCTGCGCGCCGGGGCGCTGCCGGCCTCCATCACCTACCTGGAGGAGCGCACGGTGGGCCCGAGCCTGGGGCGCGATTCCGTGGTGCGCGGGCTGCGGGCCGGGCTCGTGGGGCTGGCCCTGGTGGTAGTGTTCATGCTCCTGTATTACCGGGGCGCCGGCATCAACGCCAACGTGGCCCTGGTGCTCAACGCCGTACTGCTGCTCGGGGCGATGGCGGCCTTCAAGGCGACGCTGACCCTGCCCGGCATCGCCGGCGTGATCCTCACCATCGGCATGGCGGTGGACGCCAACGTGCTCATCTTCGAACGCATCCGCGAGGAGCTGGACCTCGGCAAGCCGGTGCGGTCCGCGGTGGACCTGGGTTTCTCCCGCGCCTTCGCCACCATCCTCGACTCCAACCTCACCACCCTCATCGCCGCCCTGTTCCTGTTCCAGTTCGGGACGGGGCCGATCAAGGGGTTTGCCGTGACCCTCTCCATCGGCATCGTCATTTCCATGTTCACAGCGGTGTTCGTGTCGCGCACCCTGTTCGACTGGGTGCTGGCTCGTCGGGGCAGGGTGGAGACCCTGTCCATCTAGGGGGAGCCCATGCGATTCCTGAGGAAGACCAACTTCCCCTTCATTAAGTACCGGTGGGTGTTCGCCGGCACCTCGCTCGCCCTCATGGCCGCGAGTGTGGCGCTGGTGCTGCTGGGCCCCGGCCTGGTGATGGGGATCGATTTCGCCGGCGGTACGCAGCTGACCGTGAGGTTCCAGGAGGAGCCGGACCTGGGGCGGGTGCGGGCGGCCTTGGAGTCGCTGCGCCTCGGCGCCGTGTCCATCCAGCGTTTCGACGAGGTGGAGCGGCACGAGTTTCTCCTCCGCGTCCAGAACCCCCAGCAGGAGGGCGACTTCACCGCGCGCATGCTGGAGGCGCTGGATCGCGAGTTCAACGGCTCGACGCCGGGGGTGCGCGTGAACCTCCAGGGCATGGAGGCGATCCGCGACGAGCTGGTGGGGGCCGACCCCGACCGCGTCGGCGGGGGTGTGGAGGCGCGCCGCACCCACTACCAGCCCATGGCCGAGGCGATCCTGGCGCTGCGAAAGGAGCGGGGGATCCTGACTTCGGCCGCCGACCTGCGCGGTCTCCCGGCTGTGTCCGCAGCGGTGCAGCAGTACCTGGCGGGAAAGGCTTGCTTCGGGGCGTTTTCCCTGCTCGCCGCCGACAGCGTCGGGCCGCTGGTGGGCAAGGACCTGCGCAACAAGGCGATGCAGGCCGTCGGCTTCTCGCTGGTGGGGATGCTGGTGTACATCTGGTTCCGCTTCCGCTTCGCTTACGGCGTCGGCGCCGTGGCGGCCCTCTTCCACGACGTGCTCATCACCCTGGGGGCGCTTTCCATCACCCACCGCGAGATGAACTTGCCGACCATCGCCGCGCTGCTCACCCTGGTCGGGTACTCGGTCAACGACACGGTGGTCATCTTCGACCGGATCCGCGAGCGCTTGAAGCTGGACCGCGGCAAGTCGCTGCCCGAAACCATGGACCTGGCCATCAACCAGACCCTGTCGCGGACCGTCATCACCTCGGGGCTGACGCTCATCACCGTGCTGTGCCTGTACCTGTTCGGCGGCGATGTGATCAACACCTTCGCCTTCGTCTTGGTGGTGGGGATCGTCGTCGGCACGTACTCCTCCATCTACATCGCGTCCCCCGTGGCCCTCGCCATCTCGACCGCGCTCGAGCGCCGCCGCGAAGCTCGCCGCCGCCGCTGACCCGCGGGGTCGCGTCGCGCCGGGGGTCTCGAGGGGGGTGTGGCCCGCCCGCGGGGCGGGCAGCTGGTGCCCCCGCTCGGCGCGGGCCTGGGCAGCGGTGCGGTGCGTGTCCCCTACAATGGTGGCATGAGCGAGTCGCTCCTCCGCTTCGAGGACGTCCTCGAGCTGGTGACCAGCTACAAGCCGGATTGCGACGAGGATCTGCTGCGGCGCGCCTACGTCTTCTCGGCGATGGCCCACCGCGGGCAGGTGCGGGTGTCGGGGGAGCCGTACCTCGTCCACCCCCTGGCGGTGGCGCGGATCCTCGCTGAGATGCGGCTGGACGAGCTGGCCATCGCCACGGGCTTCCTCCACGACCTGCTGGAGGACACGTGGGTGAGCGAGAGCGAGCTGGAGGCGCAGTTCGGCGAAAAGATCGCCGCGCAGGTGCGGGCGCTCACCAAGATCAGCACCATGGAGCGGTCGTTCGCCGCCAGGGCGGCGGCGCAGGCCGAGACGTTCCGCCGCATGCTGCTGGCTTCGGTGGAGGACGTGCGCGTGGTGCTCGTCAAGCTGGCCGACCGGCTGCACAACATGCGGACGCTCCACTTTCTGCCGGAGGCGAAGCGTCGGGCCATCGCCGCCGAGACGTTGGAGATCTACGCCCCGATCGCGCATCGGCTGGGGATCGGGCGGATCAAGGCTGAGCTGGAGGATCTGGCCTTCGCCCAGCTCTACCCGGAGGACCACCGGCGGCTGGTGGAGGAGCTGCAGCAGCGCGAGTCTGTCGCCGCTTCGCTCATCGAGGAGATCCGCACCACCCTGGTGCGGATGCTGGAGGAGCACTCCATCCCCGGCGAGGTGCGGGGCAGGATCAAGCACCTCTATTCGATCTGGAGCAAACTGAACCGCCAGGGGGTGGGGGTGGACCGGGTCTACGATTTCCTCGCCTTCCGCGTCATCGTCCAGACTGTCCCCCAGTGCTACGCCGCCCTGGGCCTCGTCCACCAGCTCTGGCGGCCGGTCCCCGGGCGCATCAAGGACTACATCGCGATGCCGAAGCCGAACGCGTACCAGTCCCTGCACACTTCGGTGATCGGGCCGGCGGGGCACCCGTTCGAGATCCAGATCCGCACCGAAGACATGGACGAGATCGCCGAACGCGGCATCGCCGCGCACTGGATGTACAAGGAGGGCAAGGCCCGACCGCAAGACGCCGAGCGCGTGGCCTGGCTGCGGAGCCTGGTGGAGGGGCAGCAGGAGAACCCGCGGGAGTTTCTCGACTCCTTGAAGCTGAACCTCTACCCGGAGGAGGTGTACACGTTCACCCCCAAGGGCGAGGTGTACGCCTTCCAGCGCGGCGCCACCCCCATCGACTTCGCCTACCGGATCCACACGGAGGTGGGGCATCACTGTGTGGGGGCGCGCGTGAACGGGCGCCTGGTGCCGCTGCGCACGCCGCTGCAAAACGGCGATATCGTCGAGATCCTCACCTCGCCCAGCCAGGTCCCCAGCCGCGACTGGCTGGAGTTCGCCGTGACGGCGAGGGCCAAGAACAAGATCCGGGCGTGGGTGAAGAGCGGGGAGAAGGAGCAGGCCATCGAAGCGGGGCGCCGGCTTCTGGACCGGGAGGCGCGCCGGCTGGGGGTGGGCTGGAAGCATGGGCGGGACGACGCGAAACTGGCGGAGCTGGCGGCAGAACACGGGTTCGGCAAAGTAGAGGAGCTGTTCGCCGCCATCGGCTTTGGGCGCCTCTCCCCCCGCGAGCTGTTGGGCCCGCGTCTTGCCGTGGAGGGCGAGCCGCAGCGCGCCCCGGCCCGGGAGCCGCGGCAGCCTGGTACGGCCGGTGCGGTGATCCTGGTCAAGGGGCAAGCGGGGCTGCTCACCTTCCGGGCCCGCTGCTGCAACCCGCTGCCGGGGGACGACATCGTTGGCTATATCACGCGGGGCCGCGGGGTGGCGGTGCACGCCGCCAGCTGCGCCAACGTCCGGCGGCTGCTGCTGTCAGCGGAGCGCGAGGTGGAGGTGGAGTGGGGCAGCGACGAGGGGAGCTACGCCGTGCCGCTGCACGTGACCTTCGAGGACCGACCCGGCATCCTCGCCGGCATCTCCCAGGCGATCACGGGCGAGGACGGCGACATCCGGTCCTGCCACCTGGCCACCCACGACGCCGCATCGGGCACGGCGGACTTCGTCGTCCAGGTGCGGGATCGGGACCACGTGCGCCGGGTGATCGCCGCGGTCCGCCAAGTGGCCAACGTGCTCACCGCCGACTCCCGCTCCACGCGGCGGGTGCGGACTCCCGAGGCGGCCCTGCCGGCGGGCGAAGGCTTCCCCCCCCGCCGGCGCGGCCAGCGGATGCCCAACTGAAAGTTCGAAACTCGGTGGTCTGTGGCTGCAGAGGCTGTCGGGGAGGGTGAGGATCCCGGCGCGGGCAGGGCGTCAGCGCACGGCCTTGACGATCCGCCCGGAACGCAGGCAGCGGGTGCAGACCGTGAGGCGCACGGTCCTCCCCTCGACGCGGGCTCGCACCGACCGCAGATTGGGCCGCCACCGACGCTTGGAAACGTTGTGCGCGTGGCTGATGGTGTGGCCGACCACGGTACTCTTCCCGCAAACATCGCACGCTCGTGCCATCGCACTCCTCCGGCCCGCAGAGCGGGAAGCGAACCATAGCACAGGTGCGCCGGTTTGCCAAGGTGTGGCCGCGGCCGTTGCCCGAGGCCGGGCGGGAAAGCTGGGAAGATCCGGCGTTTCTTGACAACGGCAGATCCGCTTGTTAGATTAAGCGGTAACACGGTCTATGTGCGTGGAAACCCTCGCTCGCGCGGTGCAACATTGGACAAGGGGACGGTGAGCCGTGCTGCTACGCAAGAAGAGGAACATCGTCGGACTCGACATCGGTTCTTCCGCTGTCAAGCTGGTCGAGCTCAAACAGGGGAAGGGCGGGCGGTATTCGCTGCTGCACGCCGGCCACGCGCTCCTGTCCCCCGAGGCCATCGTCGAGGGGACGGTGATGGACTCGTCGCTGGTGATCGAGGTGGCGCAACGGCTCGTCCAGGAGCAGGGGACGAAGAACCCCAACTTTGGCGTGTCCCTCTCGGGATCCGCCGTGGCCGTGCGCAAGATCCAAGTTCCCGCGATGTCCGAGGCCGAGCTGGCGGAGTCGATCCACTGGGAGGCGGAGCAGTACCTGCCCTTCGACGTGAACACCGTGAACCTGGACTACGTGGTCCTCAACAGCGATGCCGACACCATGGACGTGCTCCTGGTCGCGGCCAAGAAGGACCGCATTGCCGACTACACGAGCATCGTCGCGCAACTGGGGAAGGTGCCGGCGCTGGTGGACGTGGACGTGTTCGCGCTGCAGAACGCCTACGAGCACAACTACGGGGTGGCCACGGACCGGGTGGTGGCGCTGGTCAACGTGGGAGCCCACACCATGAACCTGAACGTGCTGGCGCACGGGCAGCCCGTGCTGTGGCGCGACATCGCCTTCGGGGGCAACAACTACACCGCCGCGATCCAGCGCGAGCTGAACCTGACCCGCGACCAGGCCGAAGCGGTCAAGACCGGCGAGCAGTTGGGCGACCACACGCCGCAGACCATTCTGGGTGTGCTCAACGGCGTCAGCGAGGAGCTGGCGGACCAGCTGCACAAGACCTTCGAGTTTTTCTACACTACCTCCAGCTATGACCACGTGGACGAGATCGTGCTAGCCGGTGGTGCCTGCCAGGTGCTCAACCTGGACAACGTACTGAAGGAGCGCCTCAACGTTCAGGTCGAGGTGATGAACCCGTTCCGCGAGATCGAGTTCTCGGAGAGCCAGTTCCCGCCCGAGTGGCTGAACCGACACGCGCCAGCGATGGCCGTGGCGGTCGGCATGGCGCTGCGGACCGTCGGGGAGTGAGCGATGATCAAGATCAACCTTCTGGTCGAAGCTCGTGCCGCCAAAGTATCCCGAAAACCGCTCATCTCCGTTGGCGTGGAGGGCCTCAACAACTTCATCCTCGTGGGTGTGCTGCTGGTCGGCATCGGTGCGGTGGGGGTGACCTATTGGCGCCTCAGCTCGACCCTGCGCGGGATCGAGCAGGAGATCGCCGTCAATCAGAAGGAGTTCGAACGGCTGAAGCCGATCATTGCCGAAGTGGAGAAGTTCAAGAAGAACAACGCGGAGCTGAAGCACAAGATCGAGGTGATCGAGAAGCTGAAGGCCGATCAGTACGGGCCGGTGCGCATCATGGACGAGGTGAGCAAGGCGCTCCCCGACTTGCTCTGGCTCTCTGACCTCAACCTGTCGGGCTCGACGATCACGTTGAAGGGGAGGGCGCTCAACGAGAACGCCGTCGCCAACTTCATCTCCAACCTGGACGCCAGCCCGTATTTCGCCGAACCCACCTTGAGGATCATGGCGCAGGACAACAAAGGAATATTCTCCTTTGATATGGCGTGCACTTTTACGTACAGCCCGCAGGAGGCCACCACGGCCTCCAAGTCGCGGAGCTAGAGGGGGCGTGCGGCCATGGCAGGGCTCGAGCTAGAGAACCGTCCCTGGTACGTGGCGTTGATCATCGGCCTGATCATCGCGGGCGGGTTGTACTGGGCAAGCGATACCTACTGGTTCAAGGGGATCCGCAAGGACATCGCGAAGAGTTCCAGCGATCTGGAGACCCTGAAGCAAAAGGTGCGCGAGGGCAAGGCGGCGGAAGCGCGGCTCGCCCAGTTCCGCGAGGAGGCCGAGCGGCTGGAGACCGAACTGCAGCGCCTCCTGCGGATCCTGCCCACCGCCATGCAGACGGACGAGATCATCAAGAAGATCAAGTCGCTGACCGAACGGGGGGCGTTCCGCTTCGTCACCTTCCAGCCCCAGGCCTTCGTGAAAAAGGACTTCTACTCCGAGTGGCCGATCCGGGTGCAGCTGGAGGGGACGTACCACGAGCTGGCCCTCTTCTTCGACCGTCTGTCGCGCTTCTCGCGTATCATCAATGTCGAATCGATGGTAATCCAGGGGCGTGACAAGCCGGGTCCGTACACCATCGTCTCGAACTTTACGATGAAGACGTTCATCTACGGCACCGTGGAGCAAGCAGGCGTGGGGAGGAAGACGCGATGAGACCCTGGCTTTTGCTCGTGGCGCTGGGGGGTATCGCTACGGCGCTGGCCCAGGCGCCACCGCCGGCGACACCTGCTCCCCCCTCCGAGAGCCCCATCGACACGACGACGGTGGAGCGGATCCTGAGCGGCGAAGAGGCTGCCGAGTCGGGCGCCGGCTTCACCTACGATCCCGCCGGGCGGCGCGATCCGTTCCGTTCGCTGCTCCGGGGCCGGCAGCGGGAAGAGCTGGGCGAACGCCCGCCGGGGCTGCGGGGTATGGCGGTGGAAGAAATCCGTCTCGAAGGGATCATCCGGCTGCCGGAGGGGTACGTGGGCATGGTCCAGGGGACCGATAACCTGAGTTACCTCATCCGGCCGGGAACGGTGCTCTACGACGGCTCGGTGGAGTCCATCGACAAGAATCAAGTGGTGTTCAAAGTTCAAGTGGCAGACCCGAAGAGCCTCAAGCCCTACCGCGAGGTGGTGCGGACGCTGCAGTGATCTTTCTGGGGGTTGCGATGATGGCGACAGGCAAACGCTGGAAGGTGGCGGTGGTGGCGATCGCGGCGGTGGCCGCCTTGGGTTTCGCAGGAACGGCCCGGGGGTCCGAACCCGTCTCGGTCCTGGGTATGGCGTGGACCGAGGCGCCAGCCTCCGCGCTGGTGGTGAGCGCGACCGGGCCGCTGGTCTTCAGCGAGTCCCGCCCGGCACCGGGGGTGGTCCAGGTGGACATCGCGCACGCGGTCGTGAGCGGGGAGGCGCCGCCGGTCCGGAACCCGGCGGTGGGGCTTCGCAGCGCGACCCTCGTGGAGGTCCGCGAGGGCGAGGCGGTCTTCACCCGGCTCACCGTCGAGCATGCCGCCGGCGTCGAGGCTGCCGTGAGGGCTCTCCCGGCGGGGCTCGAGGTCCGCTTCTCTGGCCTGTCGCCCTCGGCCCCGCGCAGCGGGGTGGTGAGCGACCTGCTCGCGGTGGCTGACGAGGGGGGCGTGTCGGTGGTCTTGGCCTCGGGTGCGCCGCTCGCGGGCAAGACCTTCACGCTCGCCGATCCGCCCCGGGTGGTGCTGGACCTGCCCGGGGTGGTCAACCAGGTGAACCGCCGCATCCACCCGGTGGAGGCTGCGGGGATCCATCGGGTGCGGATCGCCCAGTTCGCCACCGAGCCCGAACCCGTGGTGCGCGTGGTGGTGGACCTGGAACGCCCGCTCCCGTACGACTTCACGGCGCTGGAGACGGGCGCGGTCCTGCGCGTCGGCACGAAGGCAACGGGGTCCGCATCCGGCGAAGCGACCGCGACAGCGGCCCAGCCGGCGCCGGAGGCCGGCTCCCCGGTGCCCGCGGTCGCGGCCGAGGTGGCGCCGGCCAGCGCGCCTGGCGCGT
>JBBISY010000020.1:0-49242 GCA_037441065.1 Acidobacteriota bacterium
TGGCGGAGGCGGGCGCCGGGCCCGCCAGACTGCTGCTCGAGGGCACGGCGGGGGCCGGCCGCCAGCTGGGCACCACGCCAGCGGAGCTTGCCGCCTTGGTGCCCGGGGGAGGTGGCCGGCAGGTGGGCGCCTGTCTCGACACGGCCCACCTGTGGGCGGCGGGCTACGACCTGCAACACGGCGGCTGGGAGGCGGCGCTGGAAGAGTTCGCCGCCCACTGGGGTCGAGCGGCGCCCGACCTGATCCACGGCAACGATTCGCCGGTCCCCTGCGGCTCGCGGCGCGACCGGCACGCCGTGCCGGGCGAGGGGCAGCTCGGCGAAGCGGTGTTCCGCCGCATCCTCGCCGACCCGCGGCTGGAGGGCGTGCCGGTGGTGCTGGAGATCCCGCCCGGTCCCCGGAACGTCGGCGTGGCGCGCGCCCTCGCGCGGCTGCGGAAGTGGGCGCAGCCAGCCGTCGCGCCGGCGACGCCTAGCGAGCGCCGGGGGCGGAGAGGGGGCCCAGGTGCATCGGCAGGTTCTTCATCACGTCGTTGAAGAGGACGACGACGACCAGGGCGATGATGAGCCAGAAACCGATGTTGATGATCCGCTCCTTGGTACGGAACGAAAAGTCTCGGCGCCGCACCGATTCCACCGCCGTGATCAGCAGGTGCCCACCGTCCAGCACGGGCACCGGGAGCAGGTTGAAGATGGCGAGCTGCAACGAGATCACGCCGAGGAGCCAGACGAGGTTGATGAAACCGGAGCGGGCCGCCTCCCCGGAAAAGCGGGCGATGTCGATGGGCCCGGACATCTGCTTGATGGAGGACTTGCCGGTGAGCATCCGGCCCAGCACGGTAAGGGTTTCCCGGGTCATGCGCCGGCACTCGCGCCAGGCCTCCGCCACCGCGGCCGGCGGGCTGAGGCGCTGCACCACCGTGGGGTTGGGAAGCGGGATCCCGAGCTTCCCTTGCCCGTCCACGCCCCGCGGCGTGGCTGGCAGCTCGAGCTGCTGCCCGTTCCGCTCCACGGTGAGCATGATCCCCTGCCCCGCCCGGCCGCCCACCAGGCGGATCAGATCGTAGAAGTGCCGCACCGGCTCGCCGTCGATGGCGAGGATGCGGTCCCCGCTTACCAGGCCAGCCTCCTCCGCGGCGCTCCCCGGCAGCACGCGCGGCACCAGGGCCGGCAGCGGGGGGGCGAGCCCCGCGTAGCCCAGGGCGTAGCGGCTCACGTGCCGGGGGGTCAGGGTCAGCTCGAAGGTCTTCCCGCCACGGCGCAGGCGGACCTGCAGCGTGCGGCCGGGGGCGGAGAGCGTTTCCATCTCCAGCTCCCGCCACGTGGCCACCGGCTTGCCGTCCACCGCCAGCACGAGATCGCCGGGGAGCACGCCGGCCTCGGCGGCTGGCGAGTCGGGGTCCACCCAGGCGATTTCGGGGGGTTGGTGCTGCCAGGCCGGCACCTCCACGCCCACCACGAAGGCGAGGGCCAAGAAAGCCACGGCCCCGATGACGTTGGCCAGCGGCCCAGCGATGAGGATGACGCTTCGCTGCCAACGGGGGAGCAGCCTCTCGCCCTCCCCGGAAGCTCCCACCGCCGTCGACTCGTCGGGGCCGAGGCCCGCGATGCGCACGTAGCCGCCTAAGGGGATGAGGCTCACCCGGTAGTCGGTGCCGCCACGGGTCACGCCGAACAGCCGTTTGCCGAAACCGAAGGAGAAGACGCTCACCCCCGCCTTCACCGCCCTGGCAGCCAGGAAATGGCCGCCCTCGTGGATGAAGACGAGGACACCCAGCACGACCACCAGGGCGAGGACGTTCACCAGCACGGAGGCCACCCCACGCTCATGGCAACGCTCCCCCCGAAAGGCGGAATTTCTCCACCGCGCGGCGCGCCTCCTCGCGCGCCCGGCGGTCGGCTTCCAACACGTCCCCCAGCGTGGCGAGGGGGTGCGGGCGCGACGCTTCCCGCTCGCTGGCCGCCTCCACCACCGCCGGGATGGCAGTGAAGCCGATCGTGCCCGCCAGGAATGCCTCCACGGCCACCTCGTTGGCGGCGCTCAGGGCGGCGGGGACCGTCCCGCCAGCGCGCAGTGCGGCCCGGGCCAAGGCGACGCTGGGGAACCGCGCCTCGTCCAACTCCTCGAAGTGCAGCGAACCGAGGGCCGCCAGGTCCAGGGTGCCGAAGGGGGACGGCCACCGCTCCGGGTAGGCAAGGGCGTAGAGGATGGGGAAGCGCATGTCGTTGACGGAGAGCTGCGCGATGAGGGTGCCATCGAGGTACTCCACCAGGGAGTGCACGCGGCTCTCCGGGTGGACCAGGACATCGATGCGCTCCTCCGAAAGCCCGAAGAGGTGGTGGGCCTCGATGACCTCCAGCCCCTTGTTCATCATGGTGGCGGAATCGATCGTGACCTTCGCCCCCATCCGCCAGGTGGGGTGCGCCAGCGCCTGCGCCACCGTCACCTTCGCCAGCTCCCCTCGCGGGGTGGTGCGGAAGGGCCCGCCCGAGGCGGTGAGGATGAGGCGGCGCACCGTCCCCAGAGGTCCCACGCGCAGCGCCTGGTGCAGGGCGTTGTGCTCCGAGTCCACCGGGAGCACGGCCGCGCCGGTGCGGGCCGCGGCGGCCATCACCAACTCCCCCGCCGCCACCAGCGTCTCCTTGTTGGCGAGCAGGATTTCCCTCCCCAGCTCGACGGCCTGCAGCGTCGGCACGAGCCCCAGCGCGCCGACGAAGGCCCCCACCACGGTGGTGGCGTCCGGGTGCGTCGCCGCGGCAATGCGCCCCTCTTCCCCCGCCAGGACCTGGAGATGGGGGAACTCGGCGGCCAGCTCGCGGGCGTCGGCCTCTTCGGCGACGGCCACGAGCTGCGGCTGGAACGCCGCGATCTGCTGCCGCAGCCGCGCCACCTTGCGGCCGGCCGCCAGGGCGACCACCCGGAGGCGGTCGGGGAACTGCGCCACCACCTCCAGCGTGGCGCAGCCGATGGAGCCCGTGGAGCCGAGGATGGAGAGCCGCTTCACCACGACGGGCGCACCAGCAGGAAGAGGGCGAGGACGAAGGGGGCTGCGAAGAAGAGTGAGTCGGTCCGGTCCAAGAAGCCGCCATGACCGGGGATGGCCAGGGAGGAGTCCTTGACACCGGCGTCGCGCTTGAACAGCGACTCGGCCAGATCGCCCAGGGGCGCGAGCAGCGACAGGAGGGCCGCCAGTGCCAGAGCCAGGGCTGCGGGCAGCTCGGGGAAGAAGACCGTGCGGCAAACCCACACGGCAAAGAAGGACAGGGCGGTCCCGCCCACGATCCCCTCCCAGGACTTCTTGGGGCTCACCACGGGTGCCAGGCGGTGCCGGCCGAAGTACGTCCCCACGTAGTAGGCGCCCGAATCCCCCCCCCAGATGATCAGGCAGTGGGTGAGCAGGATCTTCCACCCGTACGCGCCGGCAAAGGAGGTCCGCAACAGCCCCATGGCGCCTCCTGTGACGGCGAAGTAGACAGCGGCAAAGACCGCGCCGGCAATGGCGCCGCCAGCCCCCCCCACCGGCCGTCCCCCCAGCAGGTGGCTGATGGGGAGGAGGAGCACCACCGCCGCCAGCACCGCGCCGCTGGCGTTCCAGCCCAGCGCCCAAATGGCCGGAAGGGCCGCGGCCAGCAGCACGAGGGGTGGCCAGAGCGGGGTCGGGGGGTGGACCCGCCGCAGGATGGCGAGGAGCTCGGCAGCCGCCAGCAGGCTCACCGCCCACACCGCCGCGAGGTACACCCAGGCAGGGAGGAAGACGATGACGCCCAGGATCACCGGCAGGAGCAGGAACGCGGTCGCCTCGCGGTGGGCGCTCACCGGTCCCCCTCGCTGGCGTCCCCCTCGTCCGTCGCCGGCCCGCCGTCGATGACCCCACCGAAGCGGCGTTCCCGGCGGGCGAAGTCGGCCACGGCGGCGATCACGTCCCGGGCTCGGAAATCGGGCCAGAGCACGGGGGTGATGTAGAGCTCGGTGTAAGCCACTTGCCAGAGGAGAAAGTTCGAGAGCCGCTGCTCGCCGGAGGTGCGGATCAAGAGGTCGGGATCCGGGGCGCCGGCGGTGGTGAGATGCGCCGAGACCCACTCCTCGTCGACGGCGCTCTCGTCCAGCAGGCCGGCAGCGGCCAGCCGCACCGCCTCCCGCACCAGGTCGGTCATTTCCGCGCGTCCCGAGTAGTTCAGGGCGATCTGGAAGAGCATTCCGGTGTTGGCCCGGGTGGCCGTCACCGCCCGCTCGAGGCCGCGCTGGATCTCCTCCTCCAGCTCGCCGATGCGCCCGATGGGACGGAAGCGGATGTTGTTCTCCACCAGCACGTGGAGTTCCTTCTTCAGGTACTCCTTGAGGAGCCCCATGAGCGTCCGCACTTCCCAGCGCGGCCGCTTCCAGTTCTCCGTGGAGAAGGCGTACAGGGTCAACGCCTCCACTTCCAGCCGGGCCGCCGTCTCCACCGTTTCCCGCACCGCCCGGATCCCGGCCCGGTGTCCCTCCACCCGCGGCAGGCCCCGCTGCTGCGCCCAGCGGCCGTTCCCGTCCATGATGATGGCGATGTGCCGGGGCAACCGCTCGGGGGGGATCTTCTCGAGCATCTCCCGTTCGGGCGAGCCGAGCTGCGCGATGGCGTCCAGGTCCTTCATGCGCCGGGGCAGTCTAGCACGGGCCTTGCGCGCCGCCGCAGCGCCGCCGTCGCTGGTAGCGCACCCCCTCCAGGGTGAGGCCGTGGGCCGGTGCCGTAGGGGCCGGAGGCGAGGCGGTGGTGCCCGCCAACAGCCCCTCGAACCAGGCCAGCTCCTGGGCGTCCCGACCGATCTCCACGATGCTCCCCACCAGCCGGCGCACCATCCCCCGGAGGAAGCCGTCCCCCACCAGGTGGATCGCCGCGCGGCGCCCACGGCTGACGAGGCGCGCCGCCTCGATCCGCCGTACCGTGCCGCGGCGGCCAGTGCCCGCGTGCCCCGCCCGGGCGAAGGCGGCAAAGTCGTGCTCCCCCACGAGCCGGGCGGTGGCGGCAGCCATGGCCTCCAGGCGCGGCCGCCGGGGCAGCACCCAGGTGCGCTGCGCCTCCCAGGGCGGCAGCACCGTCTCCCAGGCGAGGCGGTAGCAGTAGTGCTTGGAGCAGGCATCGCGGCGAGCGTCGAAGTCGGCTGCGACCCGGCGCGCCCCCAGCGCCCGGATGTCCTCGGGGAGGGCCGCGTTGAGCGCGGCCACCACGCCCGCCGGCGGGATCGGCAGGGGGGCGTCGAAGTGGATCACTTGACCGGCGGCGTGCACGCCGGCGTCGGTGCGCCCGGCCGCCGTGGTGCGGATGGGGGTGCGGTAGAGGGCCGCAAGGGCCGCCTCCACCGTGGCCTGGACGGTGCGGGCCGCCGCCTGGCGCTGCCAGCCGGCGTAGCGGCCCCCCAGATAGGCGAGGCGGACCACAATCCTCGGGGAGGTGCCCATGGCCCATTATCCCGCGCGCGACGCATCCGCGACTCTTGAGCTGCGGTGGCGGGAATCGTACAATGGCTCGCTGTCGCCCGAGGGGGAGATGATGGAGACGCTTCGAGACCTCTTTGAGCACGTCGTGACCACGTTCCCCGCCCGACGGGAGCTGCTCCGGATCAAGGCCGGCAAGGGGTGGCGAAGTCTCACCGTGCGAGACTTCGAGCGCGCCACCCGGGAGTGCGCCGACAAGCTGCGGGCCGCCGGCGTCGGCCCCGGCGACCGGGTGGCCCTCTTTTCCGAGAATCGCCCGGAGTGGCACGTGGTGGACTTCGCCTGCCACCTGATCGGTGCGGTCTCGGTGCCGCTCTACGCCACCCTGCCGGCGCCGCAGGTGCGGTACATCGTCAAGGATTCCGGCAGCAAGCTCCTGGTGGTTTCGGGGGCGGAGCGGGCGCGCACGGCCCTGGAGGCGGTGGCGGGGCTGGACGGCGTGCGGGTGGTGGGCATCGACCGGGGTCTCGCGGAGGGGGTCGTGCCCCTGGCCGAGATGCCGTCCCCACCGCGCCGCCAGCGAGCTAGCGCGGCGCCCTTGGCGGGGAGAGACCTGGCCAGCATCATCTACACCTCGGGGACCACCGGCGATCCCAAGGGGGTGATGCTGTCGCACAGCAACTTCATCTCGCAGGTGAAGGCGGTGCAACCCCTCTTCCCCATTTCCGACCGCGACATCTCCATGAGCTTCCTGCCCCTCTCGCACGTGTTCGAACGCACCGTGGATTACGTTTTCTTGAGTTTCGGTGTGCAGATCAACTACGTGGAGTCGATCGAACGCGTTCCCACGCAGCTCACCGAGGTGCGTCCCACCATCATGGTGTCGGTGCCGCGGCTGTTCGAGCGCTCCTACATCAAGATCATCTCCAAGGTCCAGCAGGAGGGCGGGGCCAAACGGCGCCTCTTCGAGTGGGGGCTGCGGGTGGGGCGCGAGGTGAAGGAAGCCGAGTGGCGCGGCGAGCGGCCCTCGGCCTTTGCCCGGGGCAAGTACGCGGTGGCCAAGGGCCGGATCTTCTCGAAGGTGCTGGAACGCCTGGGGGGGAGGCTGCGGTTCACCATCTCCGGCGGGGCTCCGCTGGCCCGGGAGGTGGCAGAGTTCTTCGACATCATCGGCTTGCCGGTCCTGCAGGGCTACGGCCTCACGGAAACCTCGCCCGTGATCGCCGCCAACCTCCTGGACCGCAACCGGCTCGGTTCGGTGGGGCCGGTGCTGCCGGGGGTCGAGGTGCGGATCGCGGACGACGGCGAGATCCTGGTGCGGGGCCCGAACGTCATGATGGGGTACTGGAGACGCCCCGAAGCCACCGCGGAAACCGTCGACCCGGACGGCTGGCTCCACACCGGCGACGTGGGCTACCTGGACACGGACGGGTTCCTCTTCATCACCGACCGCAAGAAGGACATCATCGTCACCTCGGGGGGCAAGAACGTGGCGCCCCAACCCATCGAGGGGCGCCTGGGCGCGACCCCGTTCATCGCGCAGGCGGTGTTGATCGGCGACAAGTTCCCGTACCTCACCGCGCTCATCGTCCCCAACTTCGAGAACCTGGAGGCGCGCCTGGCCGAAAAGGGTATCCGCGGGCTGTCCCGGGAGGAGATGGCGAGCCACCCCGAGACCGAGGCGCTCATCGGTGCCACCGTGAAGGCGATCAACGCCGACCTCGCCGTGCACGAGCGGATTCGTCGCTTCACCCTGCTCAAGCGGGAGTTCTCCCTGGAAGAGGGGGAGCTTACCCCCACCGTGAAGGTGCGGCGCCGGGTGATCGCCGAGAAGTACCGCGATGTGATCGAGGCGATGTACCTCAAGACGCAGCGGGCCGGGGAGTACGAGCTGGGCGACTGACGGCCCGGTGCGGCGGCGGCGCCCGCGGGCGGGGCGCTCGGGGCGGTCAGCGCGCGAGGATAGCGTCCACCGCCAGCGGCGGTTCCAGGGTGTCCAGGAGGGCGTCCGGCTGCAGGGCGGCCAGCACCGGGCGTGGTGTCATGCCGCTTGCCACCGCCACCGCGTAGGCTCCTCCGGCGCGGGCGCAGCGGATGTCCGCCTCCGCGTCCCCCACCACCACCGTGTCCTCGGCGCGGAACTCCCGGCCCAGCACCTGGCGCGCCCGCCGCAGCGCCACCGGCACCAGGAGGTTGCGGTCCGCCGAGTCGGAGCCGTAAGCCCCGAATCGGAAACGTCCCTCGAGCCCGGCGGCCCGCAGCTTGATCTCGGCGCCGGCGCTCACATTGCCGGTCAGCAGACCCACCGCCACACCGCGCCGCTCCAGTTCGTCCAACAGGGCGAAGACGCCGGGCAGGACGGTGACTGTGCCGGGCGCGAGGATCATCTGGAGGTTCGTCAGGTAGCGGGCAAAGAGACGCGGCAGGTTGGCCTCGATCACCGCAGGCTCGACGCCGGCAGCCAGCATCAGCTCCCGGGCGATGAGGGGATCGGTCTTGCCCGCCCACGAGTACGCTTCGATGGGACCGCGGCATCCGAACACGTGCTCGAGGGCCTCGCCGAAGGCGGCGCCGGCGCGACCGCCGGTGGCGATCAAGGTGCCGTCCACATCGAAGAGGACCAGCCGTGAGTCGGCGCTCCGCACCGGCGGAGTCTAGCATCCCGGCGGTCACGCTCCCGCCTTGGGGTTTGACAGGTGGGCGGCGGTTTTCTAGCATCCTCGGCTGGGAAGGGCGATGCTGACCGGGTTCAACACCGATATCGAGTGGGGAGGCACCGTCTACCACGTCCAGACCGAGGATCGGGCGGGAGCCGTGCCGCTCATCGAGTCGCTCATCTACATGAAGGGGGAGATTCTGGCGGCGCGGCGCACCGAGTACCGCCACCTCCTGGAGGCCGGGGCCGAGATGTCGGACATCCAGGCCCTGATGGAGCGACAGCACCGCGTGATCGTGGAAACGATCCGCAACGGCCGCATCGACATCCTCACCGAGCCGCAGCTGGGCTCGGAGGGCGATACCACCGTCTCCCGGCGCCCCCCCCTCGTCCCGCCCGGCGCTGACGGGACGGCGGAGGCCAAGGCGAACAAGTCGTTGGACGAAGTCATTTCGGAGTGGCTGGCGGAGCAGCAGCGAGTGGAGCAGATCCAGGTGCAGGTAGTGGGAGCGGAGGCGCTGCGTTTTGGCACTCCCTTCACGCTCCTCGTGGAGGTGCGCAGCACGCCGGGCGGTCGCCCGGTGGTCGGCGCTCGGGTCGCGGCCCGGTTCCTCTCCACCGCCAGCAAGGCCACCGACCTCGTGGCGGGGGAAACGGACGAGCGCGGGTCGGTGGAGCTAGCCGGCACGATTCCGCCGCTGGACAAGGGCACCGGTCTCGTGGTCGTGGCGGCCCAGCACGGCTCGGTGAGCGACGAAGCGAAGTTCTTAGTGCAGCGCCAGTAGCAGCTGAAAGCTCGGGAGGGGGAGGTGCGCGCCGCGCTCAGGGCTCGAGCCGGCCGCGCAGCAACGCGTCCAGGCCGGCCCGGGCAATGGTGGGGTTCTCCCGCAAGCGGCGCACGGAGTACGGGTACCAATGGGTGCCGAAGGGCACGTAGACCCGCAGCCGGTGCCCGCCGGCGGTGATGATGCGCCGCAGTTCCGGATCCACGCCCAACAGCATCTGGAACTCGTAACGGCTTGGCGGCAGTCCGAGCCGCTGGATGAGCGCCAGGCTTTCGCACACCAGCCACTCGTCGTGGGTGGCGATCCCCACCTTGCTGCCGCCCTCCAGCAACACGCGGAGCACGTGCACGAAGTTGTTGCGGATGATGTCGCGTTCGCAGTAGGCAATGCGGCGCGGCTCCAGGTAGATGCCCTTGCACAGCCGAACGTTGGCGCCTTCGCGGGCGAGCTCTGCCGCGTCGGCCAGGGTGCGGCGCAGGCGCGCCTGGAGCACGACGCCGGTCCTGCCCGGGTAGCGGGCGATGAGTTGCCGGTAGATGCGCAGGGTGGCGTCGGTGGTGGACGCGTCCTCCATGTCGATGCGCACGAAGTTGTCCTGCGCGGCTGCCTGCTCGATGATGGCGGCAATGTTGGCGAGGCAGAACTCCTCGTCGATAGCCAGCCCCATCTGGGTGGGTTTTAAGGAAACGTTAGCGTCCAGCGAATGCTGGCGGATCGCCTCCAGCACCTGCCGGTAAGAGGCCACGGCCTCCGCCGCGAGCTCCCGGCTGGTGACGCTCTCGCCCAGCACGTCGATGGTCGCGCAGCACCCTTCGGCGGCGAGCCGCTGCACCGTGGCGACGGCCTCCTCGAGGGTGGTGCCGGCCACGTAGCGCCGCGCCACGAAATGGATGACCCAGCGGGGGGTGATGGGAAGGGTGGTGCGGACCATCGTGTCGAACAGACTCATGGGACCCTCCGAGCGGCGGGTGTTCGTGCCAGGGTCAAGACGTAGACCGCGTCGGCCCCGGCGGCCGAGAGCGTGCGGCTGCAGCGGGCGGCCGTGGCACCGGTGGTGAGAACATCGTCCACCAGCAGGACGCGGCCACTGACGCGCCGGCGCGCGGAAAAGGCGTTGGGAGGCAGCCGCAGACGCGCCGAGCGCGTCAGACCCACCTGCCGGCCCGTACCGCGCCGGCGCAGGGCCGCCACCAGGGGCACGCGGAGTCTCTTGGCGAGTGCCCGGGCCAGCAGCTCCGACTGGTTGAAGCCGCGCAGCAGCACGCGGTGCCAGGCCGCGGGCACGGGGACCACCACGTCGGGAGCGGGCCAGCCGGCGCGCTCCCAGGCCTGGTACAGCAGCTCGCCGAGGGGGGCGGCAAGCTCGTCGCGGCGCCGATGCTTGAGCAGGAGGAGGAGGGCGCGCAGGGAGCCCTCGTAGGGCCCGTAGCTGGCGGCGGCCGCCCAGGGGGGGGGCTCGGTTCGGCAGGTGAGGCACGGCACGAGCTCCGCTTCTGGGTCGCCGCAGCGCCCGCAGCCCAGCCGCTGGTGCCCGACCGTGCCGTGCCAGCAGGCCGCGCAGACGCCGCCGCGACTCCCCCGGAGCGGCAAGGAAACCCCGCACAGCTGGCAACGGGACGGCAGGAACGTCGTGACGAGAGCCCCGGCGAGACTCGCCATGGCGCGGCGAGTGTACCAGCTTTCACGAGCCGCGCAAACGCGCTACTCTGCGCGGGGAGGCGAAGCGATGCGCACGCTCTTGGCGGTGGGTGTCATGTTCGCGGCGGCGGCGGCGGGGGCGCAGGTGGGCATGCTGGGTGCGGGCGCCGGGCTCACCTACGAGCTGCATCCCGAGGCGTTCCCCGGTACGGATTGGCGGCGGGGCGAGGATGTCTCGCCGGTGGTCTCGCTTTTCCTCAACCTCTCTCGGGACACCTCGGTACGGCTCCAGGCCCGCGATCTCTCCCGCACCACCCGCGTTGGGGGGGTGCCCTGGAACGGCCGCTTCCGCGCCTACACCGTGGGTGCCGACTACCTGTTGCCGGGGACCTTCGGCGAGACGTCCTTCTCGGGAGGTGTCGGCGCGTACCGCCTGGATCTGGCCGGCGAGCACGCTCCGGAGGGGATCGCGGGGCAGGAATTCGGCTGGTACGTGGCGGTGGGGGAACGCTTCCAGCTCACGCCGCGCACCCGCCTTCTGGGGGAGATCGTGCTGGACCGCACCGGTCACCGGGACTCGCCCACCCTGCTCACGGCTAACGTCCTGTTGGCCGTTGTGTTCTGAGGATGCCACACGTCATCTGCGCAGGCCAGGTGGACCTCGCGGCGGCGTGGCGAGGTCTGCCCACCGGCCCGTGGCGGTGGGGCACGGCGGTGGCTCGGGTGGAGGGGTGTTACCTGGGGGCGGACGCGCGCACCCTGTTGGTTGCCGCCGTGGTGGTGGAGTACGGACGGCCGCTCCACCCGGTGGTGCTGGTGACGCATCGGGGTGAGGGAACCGCGGTCCACCTCTGGCCGGTGGTGGCGGTGGAGCGCACCGACGCGGTGAAGCGGCTGGTCGCCCACCTGGCGACGGAGCTGCGCGCGTTCGGGGCCGGAGCGGTGGTCACCACCAACCTCGCGGCGTACCTTTCTCCCTGAGGCGCAGCACGCCGGTTACGGCAGCGACTCGCTGCCCTCCTGCAGCTGCTCGCGGTGGCGCGTGGCCAGGTTTTCCAGCTGATCCTTGAGCGCTCCCACCGAGCCACCCGCCGTCCCTGTCGCGGAGCCCAGGGCCTCCAGGGCCTCCTGGACCAACTGACGAGCCCGGCGGCGCTCGGGATCGCCCTCCGTCGGCCCCGCGGCGAGGAGCGCATCGGCGGCGGCGCGCAGCTTGACGGAAGCCCGGTACGCAGCGGTTCCTGGCGTTGTCGCTGCGGTCCAGCCGGCACAGGTGGCGGCCGCCTCCGCCAGTTCCTGGCGCGGCAGCTCGACGACTCCCGAGAGCTCGCGGAGGCGCTCGGCCAGCTCGCGCGCCGCCTCCTCCCGGAAAGGGAGCGGCTCGGTGGACTCCCGGAGCGTCGGCGACACCGATTGGACCGCCTCGAAGCTCTGCTCGGTCTTGCGGGCGGACAGGGTCAGCACCACGGCCACTGCCACGAGGAGCACCAACAAACCCAGGATCGCGCGCATGGCTGCCACCTCCCCTTGAGAGACTACACCCGCGACGCCGCGCTGTCGCCTGGCGAGGACAGGAGTACGTGGCGGCACGACGTGGAAGGCACGGCCGCTGGCACGGCCAATGCAGTGGCGCCCGCCGGAGGTGGCCGATGCGAACCGTCCTGATCATGGCGCTGCTCGCGACGCTGGTGGCCGGCACCGGCGCTGGCCGCGAGCTCACCTGGGTGTACGTGATCCCGGCGGCGGCCAACACCCCGGGCCTCGGCGGCACCGACTGGCACACCGATCTCACGCTCTACAACCCGCACACCACGGTCCTGCCGGTGGTGCTCCACTTCCTCCCCTCGGGCCGCGACAACCGCAGCGGGGTTCCCACCGTGGAGCTCGAGCTGGGCCCCTGGGAGACCCTGAACCTGTGGGACGTACTGGGTCCGCACGGCTTCGACGCCCGCGGCAAGACCGGCGCACTGCTCGTCTACGCCGACGATCAGCGCGTCTCCTGCAGCGGCACGGCCTGTGACTTCGCGGTGTTCTCCCGCACCTACACGCTGAACCCGTCGGGGGGGCGAGGCGAGTTCGGCCAGGGTATCGCCGGCTTCCCCGCCGCGCTGGGGCTGGACCGCAGCGTCATCGCCTACCTGCCGCAACTGACCGACGACAGCTCCTTCCGGACCAATCTCGGGGTCGCTTCCTGGAGCGCGGCGGCGGTGACGGTGCGCGTGGAGCTGCAGGACGAGGCCGGCCACATCCTGGACCGCCGCGATCATGTGGTGCCGCCCTATGGGCACATCCAGTGGCGGGTCGAGCACGGCGTGGCGGGCGGCACGGCCGCCGTCTACATCGTGGCGGGGCCCAGCGACGCCATGGTCTACCCCTACGCCTCGGTGGTGAACTGGACCACGGGCGACCCCGCCTACGTGGAGGCCCACCTCACCTCCGTGGGTCTTTCGGCGCAGGCGGCCCATGGCCGGTTGCCGCTCCCCAGGCCGCCGGCGCTGCCTGTGCCCACCTTCTCCCGTGCCCTGCTGGCCCGCAGCCGCTAGGCGGCAGGCCGCGCCGGCGTCCCGGGTGGGCCAGCCCTGGTAGAATGGCCGCGGCATGGTGCAGTTCGATAACCAGTACAAGCAGGTCAAGCTCAAGGTCGTCTACTACGGCCCGGCGCTGGGCGGGAAGACCACGTGTCTGAAGTACATCCACCGGGTCACGGATCCCGCGCGCCGGACCAAGCTCTACGCCCTCAACACCGCGTCCGACCGCACCCTCTTCTTCGACCTCCTGGGCATCGACCTGGGGCGGGTGCGCGGCTACCGGCTGATGCTACAGCTCTTCACCGTGCCCGGCCAGGTCCAGTACAACGCCACCCGCCGGGCGGTGCTGGCCGGCGCCGACGGCGTGCTCTTCGTGGCCGACTCCCAGAGTTCCCAGCAGACCGCCAACGAGCAGAGCCTGGCCAACCTGGCCGAGAACTTGAAGGCGAACGGCCTCGATGCCGCCACCATCCCGCTGGTATTCGCGTACAACAAACGGGACTTGCCCGACGCGGTGGACTGTGCCGCCCTCAACGCCTCGCTCAACCGGCGGGGGGTCCCCTGGTTCGCCACGGTGGCCACCACGGGCGAGGGCGTGATGGAGTCGTTCGCCGCCATTGCCGAGGCCACCGTGCGATCGGTGGGCGACCGGCTCGGGCTGGCGGCCCAACCGGAGGCGATGGAGCGGTTGCTGGCAGGGGTGCGTGCGGCGCTGCAGCCCTTCCTGGGTTCCCCCCCCAGCGCCGAGAGCGAGGTGGTGATCCGCCCCAAGGCCACGGGGGAAACCCTCTCCGCCGACGAGCTGGTCTCCGAGGCGGTCCGGGCCAACCTCACCATGACGGACCTCAACGCCAAGCTGGATCAGCTTGGCCAGGAGCTGGCGCGGCGGGTACGGCAGCTGCGGGCGGTCAACGAGTTCGGCCGCCTCATGTCGGGGGCCAGCCAGCTCCGTCAGGTGACCTCGGGGCTGTTGGAGGCGCTGTTGCGGGAGCTGGGGGTGAGCTGCGGCTCGCTCCTGTTGGAGCGCAATGGCACCTTGGAAGAGGTGGAGCGGCGCGGACTGGCGGCGGATCCCTTCGCAAGACCCCAGGCGGACGGCCAGTCGCCGGTGGCCACGGTGCTGGAGAGCCAGCAACCGTTCGTGGTGTTCGTGGACGAAACCGGGCCGATCGCCTCGCGCATGACCGAGGAGCTCTTGGGGCTGGGGCTGGTGGCGGGGCTGGCGGTGCCGCTGGTGGCGCAGGGGCGGGTGCTGGGCGTGGCCACCGCCTACGGCGACGCCGCACGCGGTGCCTTCAGCGACGATGACCGCGATCTGGCCATGGGGCTGGCGGCCAACGCGGCGGTGGCCCTGGCCAATCTGCGGGCCATCGGCGCCCTGGAGGAGGCGAACCGCACCCTGGAGGCGGCGGTGGCGGCCCGGACCCGCGAGCTGGAGCTGGCCCTCACCCAGCAGAAGGTGCTCACCGAGCAACTGGAGGCGCGGCGGCAGGAGCTGGAGGGAGCGAACGCGCGCCTGCGGGAACTCGAGGCGCTCAAGGGGGAACTCCTCTCCTTTGTGGCTGCGGCCTTCGAGGAGCCGGTGCGCTCCATCCAGACCGCCGCCCGCATCCTGGTACGGGAGGAGGGCGTGTCGGAGAAGGCGGCCAAGCTCCTGGAGGTGGTGAGCGCCGAGGTGACCCGCCTCGCCGACCTCATCGTCTCCACCCGGCAGGCCACCGTCCTCGGGGCGGCGACGGAAGAGGGGCCGGTAACCGAAGTGGCCGTCGCCGATTTGATGAAGCGGGCACTCTCCCCGCTGCGCAGCGCCATCGGGGAGCGCAAGCTGTCGGTGCAGGTGAAGGTGGCGCAGGGGCTGGAGCGGGTCCTGGCCCGGGCCGAGCAGTTGGAGGTGGCGCTCCGGGCGGTGCTGCGCAACGCCGTGGAGTACAACGTGGCCGGCGGCAGCGTGACGGTGATCGTCCAGCCGACGCAGCGGGATGGGAAGGCCTTCACCGAGATCCAGGTCACGGACACGGGCAAAGGGATGCCCGCCGAGGACATTCCCCGGGCCGCGGAGCGCTTCTGGCGCGGGGCGGTGGGCGAGACCGCCCCGCGCGGCCTGGGGTTGGGGCTGACGGTGGCGGCTCGCATCGCCGAGGCGCACCAGGGGAAGCTGGAGATCCAATCGGAGGTTGGCCGCGGCACCACCGTCTCGTTCCTCCTCCCGCGGGGGCCACTCCCCGCGGCCTGAGAGCTCCTGCGAGCGCCCCGGCTGATCTAGACTGGTGTGGCCATGGCCCGCCTGGCGGTCCTCACCTCTAAACCCGATCTTCCCATCTACCGGGAACTCCGGGCGGCAGCTCGCGCCGCCGGGCATCGCCTGCGCGTCCTCGACGGGCTGACCCTGGTGGCGAGGGCGAGCCCCCCCGGCGTATGGGATCCCCGGCGGCGCGCGTTCCTGCGCGGGATCGCGGCCCTCCTGCCCCGGGTGGGGAACTGGCGCCCCGATTCGGTGCTGGCCGTGCTGGCGGCCTTCGAGGCGTCGGGCGTGCCGACGCTCAACCGCCCCGCGGCCATCCGCCGCGGCCGCGACCACTGGCGCACCGCGGCTGCCCTGGCGGCCGCCGGCCTACCCCACCCCGAGACGGTGGCGGGCGCCGAGCCGGAGGCGCTGGTGGCGGCGGTGGAGGCGACTTTCGCCTACCCCTGTGTGGTCAAGCAGCGCCGTTCCCGCATGGGCGTGGGCGTGCTCCGGTGCGCCACACGGGCGGAACTGGAGGCGGTGCTGGACTCCTGCTGGCGCCTGGGCGACGAGGTGATCGTGCAGCGTTTCTGCCCCCCCGGCGGGGTGAGCCGGCGGGTGCTGGTGCTGGATGGGGAGGCGCTGGGGGCTACTGAGCACCGGGCCGCAGGGGGGGAGTTCCGCGCCAACGCGGCGCGCGGCGCCCACGTGGTCGGGGTCGAACTGGAAGAGACCCAGGCGGACCTAGCGCTGGCGGCGGCGGCCGTGGTGGGCCTCGACTTCGCCGGCGTGGACCTCCTGCCCGACGGGGAGCGCTGGGTGGTGGGCGAGGTCAACCCCACCCCCGGCTGGAAGCACTTTGCGGCCGCCACGAACATTGACGTGGCGGGGCTGGTGGTGGCGGCGCTGCTCCGCCGGGCCGAACCCACGTGACGGTGGCCGACCCCTTCCGCGTAGCCGGGCGGGTGTGGCTGCGCCCCGGTCGCGATGCCTCGGTACGGCGCGGACACCCGTGGATCTACCGGGGCAGCCTGGCCACGCCCCTGGACCGGTCCTGGCGACCCGTGGAGGTGATGTCCCAGGAGGGCGAACGGCTGGGCGTGGCGCTGCCGGGTTCCTCGGGCGCGTCGCTGGCCCTGCGCCTGGTGGCCTGGGGTGAGGAAGAGTGGAGTGCGGCGACGCTCGCGCACCGGCTGCGGGCGGCGGCCGACCTCCGCGCGCGCCTGGGCATCGACGCCGACGCCTACCGGCTGGTCCACGCGGAGGGGGACGGCCTGCCGGGGCTCGTCGTGGATCGCTACGGGGACTGGGCGGTGGTGGAACTGTACGAGGCAGCCTGGGAGGCGTACCTCGATGCTGTGGCGGCGTTCCTGACCACCTCCTTGGGGTGTGCGGCAGTGTTGGTGCGCCGTCCCTACGCGGGCCGGGCCCCCGTGGCAGTTCGAGTCGGTAGCGTGCCCAGCGGGCCGGTCCCTGTGCGCGAGGGGCGGCTGCTCTTGCCGGCGGATCTGATGGGGGGGCAGAAGACGGGCCTGTTCCTGGACCAGCGGGAAAACCGCCGGCGGGTGGCGGAGCTCGCGGCGGGGTGCGAGGTGCTGAACCTCTTCTCCTACTCGGGCGGGTTTGCGGTGGCGGCGCTGCTGGCCGGCGCCACGGCGGCGGTGAACGTGGACGCCTCCGGCGCCGCTCTCGCCCTCGCCCGCGAGGCGTACCGGCTCAACGGGCTCCCCGTGGCGGAGGCGGACTTCGTGCGCGGCAACGCCTTTCTCGTGGCACGGGAACTGGCGGCGGCGGGGCGGCGGTTCGACCTGGTGGTGGTGGACCCGCCGGCCCTCGTGAAGCGCCAGGGGGACCTGCCCCGCGGCCTGGCGGCGTACCGGGACATCAATTCCCAGGCCCTGCACCTGGTGCGCCCCGGCGGCATCCTCGTCACCGCCTCCTGCTCGGCCCTGGTGAGCCAGGAGCAGTTCGCCGGTGCCCTGCTGGCCGCGGCGGTGGCGGCGGGGCGGCAGGTGACGGTGTTCGAGCGGCGTGGCGCCGGCCCCGACCACCCGGTGGCGCTGGCCTGCCCCGAGATGGAGCACCTCAAGGTGCTGTTCTGCCGCGTGGCGTGACGCGCGGTGCCTGGCCACCGGGAAATCGCCAGGGGCGCGCGGCGGCGGCTGCGCTGACGCGGTGCCGGCCGCACCCGACCATGTCCCACGCTGCCGGAGGGGCGCGGCACCACGCCTGGCGGCGGCGGAGGGGGAGGGGAACCTGCGGGCCGCCGCGTGCGTAGAACACATGGCCGCCGCGCAGCGGCTTTCGGAGGAGGGTGAGGATGCGTCTCCAGCGTTTCTTTTCCGCAACGGTACTCTGCGCTGTTCTGCTCGCGGCCCCTGCGGCCGCCATCGACGTGCACGACACCCGCATGCTGGCGCAGCCAGCGGTGAGCGCCAGCCACGTGGCGTTCGTGTACGCCGGCGATATCTGGATCACCGGCCTCCAGGGGGGAGCGGCCACGCGCCTGACCTCGCACCCGGGCCTGGAGTCGCGGCCGCACTTCTCCCCCGATGGCCGCCTGCTGGCGTTTTCCGCGGAGTACGAGGGGAATACGGATGTCTACGTGGTGCCGGTGGAGGGCGGGGTGCCGACGCGGCTCACCTGGCATCCGGGCGAGGACCTGGTGCAGGGCTTCACCCCCGACGGCGCCAAGGTGCTCTTCACCTCGCCGCGCAGCGTGTACACCAGCCGCCACCTCCAGCTGTTCACCGTGCCGGTGAGGGGGGGGCTGGTGGAACGGCTGCCGGTGCCCCACGCGGCCAAGGCGGCGTTTGCCCCGGATGGCGGCCGGCTCGCCTACCAGCCGCTCTACGACGCCTTTCGGCAGTGGAAGAACTACCGCGGCGGCACCGCCTCGCGGCTGTGGCTCTTCGACCTGGCCACCTTTGCTGTGGAGCAGGTCCCGCAGCCGGCCGGGCGCTGCAACGACACCGATCCCATGTGGCTCGGCGACACCCTCTACTTCCTCTCGGATCGCGACGGTGAGTTCAACCTCTTCCGCTTCGACGGCGCCAGCAAGCAGGTTCGGCGACTCACCGCCCACGAGGATTTCCCCATCGTCAGCGCCTCGGCGGGGGCGGGACGCATCGTGTACGAGCAGGCCGGCTACCTCCATCTCTTCGACCCGGACACCGGCCGGGCGCAGCGGCTGGTGATCGGCGTCGCCGCCGACCTGCCCGAGACCCGCCCGCGCTACGCCAAGGGGGTGCGCTGGGTGCGCGCCGCCGACATCTCGCCCTCGGGGGCGCGCGCTGTCTTCGAACTGCGGGGGGAAATCGTCACCGTTCCCGCCGCCAAGGGGGACCCGCGCGTCCTCACCAACACGCCCGGGGTGCACGAGCGTTCGCCGGTGTGGTCGCCGGACGGCACGCGGATCGCGTACTTTTCCGACGCCTCGGGGGAGTACGAGCTGCACGTGGCGCCCCAGGACGGCAAGGGCGAGGTCCGCCACTACCCCCTGGGTGGCGCCGGCTTCTACGAGCGGCCGCGCTGGGCGCCGGACGGCCGCAAGCTCTCCTTCACCGACAACTCCCGCTCCCTCTACTGGATCGACCTGGATTCCGGGAAGGTCACCAAGGTCCACTCCGAGGTGCTGTACGGCCCGGTCAACACCATGCAGCACGCCTGGGCGCCCGACTCCCGCTGGCTGGTCTACACCCGCCTGACGCCGTCCTACCTGCAGCAGGTGTGCCTGTACTCCCTCTCTGAAAACCGTTCCTGGGCCATCACCGATGGCTTGGCCGATGTGGCCGAGGCGGTGTTCGATGCCTCGGGGAAGTACCTGTACCTGGCCGCCTCCACCGACGCCGGCCCGGTTCGGGACTGGTTCTCCATGTCCAACGCCGACATGGAGATGACCAACACGCTGTACCTCGTGGTGCTGGCCAAGGGAGAGCCCTCGCCGCTGGCGCGGCCCTCCGACGAGGAGAAGGGGCCGGAGCCCGCGAAGGCGTCGACCCAGCGCGAGGGGAAGGACAGCCCAGACGCGGGCAAGGCCAAGGACACGGCACCCGAGACCGCTCCCAAGGATGAGGTGAAGGTGGCCGTGGATTTCGACGGCCTCGCCCAGCGCATCCTCCCCCTTCCCGTCAAGGGCGCGCTGTTCACCGATCTGCAGCCGGGGGCCAAGGGTCAGCTGTACTACCGCCGCAGCAGCGGCGGCGCCAACCGCTTCTCCCGCAAGGGCGAGGCCAGCCTGGTGCGCTTCGACCTCGAATCGCGCGAGGAGACGGTGCTCGCCGAGCAAGTGGACAGCTTCGCCCTCGCCAAGGGCGGCGCCAAGGTGTTGCTGCGCCGGGGCGAGAGTTACGCGATCGCCGAGACCAAGGGGAAGGTCGAGGCGGGCAAGGGGACGCTGGACCTGGACGCGGCGCAGGTGCGGGTCGAGCCGCGCGCCGAGTGGCGGCAGATCTTCCACGAGGCGTGGCGGATCAACCGCGACTACTTCTACGACCCCAACTTCCACGGCGCCGACTGGCCGGCGATGCGGGCCAAGTACGAGCCGTTTCTGGAGCATGCCGCGTCGCGTGCGGACGTCAGCCGCATCATCCAGTGGATGTGTTCCGAGCTGGCGGTGGGACACCATCGGGTGGGTGGCGGCGACACGGGGGAACCGCCGGCAAAGGTCAAGGGCGGTCTGCTGGGGGCCGACTTCGAGGTGGCCAACGGCCGCTACCGGTTTGCCAAGGTGTACGGCGGCCTCAACTGGAACCCGGAGCTGCGCTCGCCCCTCACCGAGCCCGGCGTGGACGTGCGGGCCGGGGAGTATCTCCTGGCGGTGGCGGGGCGGGAGCTCGTCCCACCGGACAACCTCTACGCCCGCTTCGAGAACACCGCCGGGCGCAACGTCGAGATCACGGTGGGGCCCGATCCCTCGGGCAAGGGGGCGCGCACGGTAACGGTGGTGCCCATCGAGGACGAGCTGGCGCTGCGCAACCGCGACTGGGTCGAGGGCAACATCCGCAAGGTCCACCAGGCCACCGGCGGCCGCGTGGCGTACGTGTACGTGCCCAACACCACCACCCTCGGGCACGAGTACTTCAAGCGCTACTTCTTCCCGCAGACCGACGCGCAGGCGATCATCATTGACGAGCGCCACAACGGCGGCGGGCAGGTGGCTGACTACTACATCGACATCCTCCGCCGCCCCCACATCGCCTGGTGGGCGATGCGCTACGGCGCCGACCTGCGCACGCCGCTGGCCGCCATCCACGGTCCCAAGGTGATGCTCATCGACGAGACGGCCGGGTCCGGGGGCGACCTCCTGCCGTGGATGTTCCGCAAGGAGAAGCTGGGGCCGCTGGTGGGCCGGCGCACCTGGGGGGGGTTGGTGGGGATCCTGGGCTTCCCGGTGCTGCTGGACGGCGGCTTCGTCACCGCTCCCAACCTGGCGATCTGGACCGAGGACGGCTTCGTGGTGGAGAACGAGGGGGTGCCGCCCGACGTGGAGGTGGAGCAGACGCCCGCCGAGGTGATCGCCGGCCGCGACCCGCAGCTGGAGAAGGCCATCGAGATCGTGCTGGCGGAACTGGCCGCCAACCCGCCGGCGACGCCGAAGCGTCCGCCCTACCCGGTGCGGGTGCGCAGGTAGTGCCGGGGAGGGAGGGCCTCGGGTCGCGCGGGCCCGCGCACGCTCGCGCCGGTGCCTGGGTCTCGATCGCGGACGCGGGTTCCGCGAGACCCCGTCTGCCGCGCCGCCCGCCTGGGTTGTGGCCCGCCGGTCCCGGTACGGGTACCCCCGCCCCCGTGTCCACGGGAGTGGGGGTAGCTCACGCTGAAGAACCGGCACATCGGCGAGATCCCGTGAGGGCCTGCTTCCTCCGAGTGGATGTTGGGTGGCGGCCGCCGCTTCCTTGACGCCGGGGGGAAGTGGTCGTAGGCTCCGGCCACCGTTGGGAGGGAAGATGAGGACAGGCATCGCGGTGATCGTGCTCGTGGCGGCGGGTCTTGTCGTGTACAACGCGGTGACCACCGGCGAGGTGCGGCTGCTTCCCCGCCGTGTCTCGCCCGAGGAACGGGAGATCGCCGAGTTGGAGCGACAACTCTCGGCGGTCAGGGCGGAGTTCCAGCGCACCGCGAAAGCAGCGAAGGGCTCGGGCGCCGAGGTGAAGGCGCAGGTGGAGGCGGCCCGCTCGCAGGTGCAGCGCATCGAGCAGCGCCTGAACGCCACGGTGGAGCGCCTGCGCCTCCAGGCGCGGCAGCAGGCACAGCGCTGGTCGGACCGGGCCGCCGAGCGGGCCCGAGCGCTCCAGCGGGCGGTGGAGGCGTTCCGCCGCGAGCTGCGGTAGCCCCGGGCAGGGAGGAACCATGAGGGCAGCCAGCACAGCCGTGCTCTTCGTCGCCTTGCTCGGGGTGGGGTGCCGGTCGGCGGCCATCCCGCCGCCCGGGCCGCCGGACGACTGCGGGGCTCTCGCGGCGCACGGGCTGCTCAACGCCGTACTGTGGATGCAGCGCGCGGCGGAGTACCGGGCCAACACCCGCCAGGTCTTTGCCACGGCCCGGGCGAACCTGGAGCGGGCCGTGGCCGATGCGACCTGGCCCGAGGCGGTGCAGAGCGCAGACCCGGCCGCCGGCCCGCGACCGGACGCGGTGATCGTGGATGCGGACGAGACGATCCTCGACAACTCGGTGACCGCAGCGGGGCAGATCGTGGCGGGGAAGGGGTCCTTCGACCGGGAAGCCTGGGCGCGGTGGGAGGAACGGGGCGCCGCCCCCGCCGTGGAGGGTGCCCTGGACTTCCTGGCCTTCGCAGCCCAACGCGGGGTCACCGTGTTTTTCGTCACCAACCGCCGCCACGAGGCAGGACTGCGGCAGAACCTGGCAGCGCTGGGGGTGGCGCTGCCCCCCGCGCCGGACGTGGTGCTGGTGCGCGGCGAGTGCGGCGGCGCGGCGGACAAGAGCTGCCGGCGCCGGGCGGTGGCTCGGGACTACCGGGTAGTGCTGCTGATCGGCGACGATCTGGGGGATTTCCTCTCGGTGGAAGGGTTGTCGCCGGAGGAGCGGCTCGCCGCTGTCCGCGCCGCCGCCGAGCGGTGGGGCCGGGAGTGGCTCATCCTCCCCAACCCCGTGTACGGCTCCTGGGAGCGGGCGCTCCTCCCCGCCGAGGCCGACGACTGTACGAGGCTGCGCGCCAAGCTGGCCGCGCTGGAGGTGCCGTAGCCTGGCCTGCCCCGCGGCGCCTCACGGGTCCGCGAGGGAAATGTCGAGCCCGAGCGTGGCCGAAGCCCCGGGCTGGACCGAGAACCCGTTGCGCAGCGCCACCTGGTAGGCGGCGCGGAACACCACCCCGGCCGCCTGCACCTGGACGCTGGGTCCCAGGGCCAGGGTGCCGCAGGAGGTGACGGTGGTGGCAGCGGTGTAGACCTGGTTGGCGATCTCGAGTTGGCAGGCGGGGTTGGCGGCCAGGGCCGTGGCCTGGGTGGGCGTCCAGGGTCCGGGGTAGGTGGTGGCCCCGCAGGTGTCCAGGGGGCGGAGACGGGTGTAGTAGGTCTGCGGGGTGCTACCCGTGTGGATGACCGTGCAGCTCGTGCCGGTCACCACCGTGGTGCTGGCCGGGGAGAAGGTGGGGGAGGTGCTCTCCTGCAGCTCGAAGGTGGTGGCCGGGCCGCTGGCCGACCACTGTAACTGGTAGGGAACCCCGTAGGTGGCGCTGCTCGGAGCCGTGAAGGAGGTCACGTCGGTGGCGGTGCAGCCGGGGACGGGAACCGCATCGAGCCGGTAGATGCTGCCGTTGCTGGCCGAGTAGCTGGCCACGTACAGTTCACCCTCCGCGTCTTCGCCGAAGGTGGCGATGTTCATGGGGGTGTCCAGGAGCTCCAGCATCCGCCAGCTCCCGTCGCCACGCTGGGAAGCACCCCAGATCCGGCCGCTGCAGTAGTCGCCGAAGAGGTAGACGCCGTCCAGGCGCGGCGACAGCGCCCCGCGGTAGCGGCTGCCGCCGGTGACGGAGCAGTTGCCGTCGGTGTGGGGGTACTCCAGGATGGGATTGGTGAGTCCCCCGGGGTCGCAGTTGCTCGCCGGGTTGTAGCAGTGGTTCCCCTCCTTCAGGCGCCAACCGTAGTTCTCGCCGCCGCTGCTGCCGGCGGGCTGGAAATCGATCTCCTCCCACATCCCCTGGCCCACATCGCCGATGAACAGGTCGCCGCTGCGGCGGTCGAAGCCTACCTTCCAGGGGTTGCGCAGGCCCAGGGCCCAGATCTCCTCCCGCGCCCCCGGCACGCCCACGAAGGGGTTCGAGGCCGGCACGGCGTAGGGAGGGGGGCCGGAGACGTCGAGGCGGAGGAGTTTCCCCAGGAGCTGGCCGAGGTCCTGGGCGCGGTTGTCCGGGTCGCCGCCCGAGCCACCGTCCCCCAGGGCCACGTACAGGTAGCCGTCGGGGCCGAAGGCGAGGGGGCCGCCGTTGTGGTTGGCGTAGGGCTGGGAGACGGTGAGGAGGGTGACGCCGGAGGTAGGGTTGGCCAGGTTGGGGTTAGCCGAAACGGTGTAGCGGGCCACCACGGAGTTGCCGCTAGAATCGGTGTAGTGCACGTAGAAGGCACCGTTCGTGGCGTAGTCGGGGTCGAAGGCCAAGGCGAGGAGCCCTCTCTCGCCGCAGCAGGAGACGAGGCCCGAGAGGTCCAGGAACGGGGTGGGGAGGAGCGTGCCGTTGTCCACGATGCGCACCTGCCCCGACTGGAGCGTGACGAACAGCCGACCGGGGCCGTCGGAGGTGATGGAGGTTATCCGCGGCAAACCGCTGGCGATGGGGGTGAGCGTAAGGGTCAGGTAGCCGCCGAACGGCGGCTCGTCCGAAGACCACACGGGACCGGCGGGGGAGCCACCGACGCGCAGCTGGCCGTGGCTCGGGCCGCCCGCAGCGCCCGACGAGTCGGACAGGGTCGTGCCGCTCCCCTCGTCGCAGTGGTAGAGGGCGGCGGTAGCAGCGTCCGGGATGAACGGCTGCGCCGGGCGGGTGAATCCCGGGGCGTAGCGCAGCGTCGTGGAGAGCCGCAACTCATCCAGGTAGCCGCTGAACGACGGGTAACTGGGGCCGGCGTCGTGTTTCTCGGCGCCGAGCACCAGGAACGGGTCGCTGCCCGTGCACGGGCCACCGCAGTAGTTGCCGGGGACGCCATCGTCGGGGTAGGAAATATCCCCGTCCGGTCCGTCCCCCTGCGCCTCCAGCACCCCGTCCACGAACAGCCACAGGTACCCGTCCGAGCGGCGGCGCTGCACGGCCACGTGGTGCCAGCGCTCGTCCAGCACCGAGGTGAGGCCGCAGATGGTCAGGTCGCCCGTGCCATCGCCGGAAACCCCGAAAACCACCCGGCCTGCCGCCAGCGACACCCCGAACTTGCGGTCCTGGTTGTAGCGGTCGCGGTCCAGGACGATGTTGCCGTAGATCCAGTTCACGTTGGCGCCGCAGCTCACGGCGCCAGCCGTGTTGTCGGCGGCCGCCCCCTTGAGCCAGAACTCGATGGTGAAGTCGGTGGCTCCCACGTCGGCGGGCGGGCCGGGGAGGGTGGTGGCCGGGTCGTCGATGGGGATCTTCACCCGGTCGATATCGTTCGTGCCGTTGCCGAAGAAGCGCAGTGACGTCCCCCCCTCCACGCCGGCAGCCAGCGCCAGGGAGAGGACCGCAGTCACGGCCGCTCCCGCGCCGCGACCGGGGTGCCGCAGGCGCGGGGCGTGGGTCGGGTGCGAACCAGGACACCGCATCACCGTCAAGAAACGCCGCGCCATCCGCTGGACATTCCAGTTCCGCTGCCTGGGCCCCGGAACCGGTGCCATGGAGATAAGGATGTTGCCGCCGGTTGCCGAGGCCAGTACGCCACTGCGGTGCGCAGCGACGAGTACAACGCAGGAGGCTGTGGAAAGCAGGCATGCACGCGCGAGAGGACCTCGGCATTCGCAGGGGTCACGCCGATGGCTGCTCCCGGTCACGCGAGCACGCGCTCGACGGCTGCGACCACGCGGTCCAGGTCCGACTGTTCGATGGTGAGGGGGGGCAGGAAGCGGAGAACGTTCGGCCCCGCCGCGAGGGCGAGGACGCCTTCCGCGGCGAGGCGGTCCAGGTAGGGGCGCGCCCTTTCCCGCAACTCCACGCCCACCATCAGCCCGAGGCCGCGCACCTCGCGCACGCGCGGGCTCCGGACCTGGCGCAAGCGAACCATGAAGGCTTCGCCCTTGCGCTCGGCCTCCTCCCAGAGGCGCCGCTCCACCATGAAACCGAGGGCGGCGAGGGCCGCGGCGCAGCAGAGCGGGTTCCCGCCAAAGGTGGTGCCGTGCTTGTGGGGCGCGGCGCGAACCGCCGAGGAGGCGAGCAGCGCGCCCATGGGGAGACCGCCCGCGATGGACTTGGCCAGACAGAGGAGGTCGGGTTTGAGGCCGAATCGTTCGCAGGCAAAGAGGCGTCCCGTCCGGCAGAAGCCCGTCTGCACCTCGTCGATGATCAGGAGGGCCCCGCGCTCCCGGCAGAGACCCTCCACGCCCTGGAGGTAGTCCGCGCGGGCCACGTGCACCCCTCCCTCGCCCTGGACCACCTCCAGCAGCACGGCCGCCGTCTCGGCGGTCACGGCACCCGCGGCAGCGGCGAGGTCGTTGAAAGGGACGAAGGTAAAGCCCTCGACCAGCGGACCGAAGCCGCCTCGGTAGAATGCGTTGTGGGTGGCGCTCAGGGCGCCCATCGTGCGACCGTGGAAACCCCGGCGGGCGCACACGAATCGGGTGCGGCCGGTGGTGAGGCGGGCGAGCTTGAGGGCCGCCTCCACCGCCTCGGCCCCGGAGTTGCACAGGTAGGCCCGCCCGAGACCTGCCGGGGCGACCGCGGTGAGACTCTCCAGGAAGAGGGCGCGAACGTCGTTATAGAACGCGTTGCTGCAGTGGATCAGGCGCTCGGCCTGCCGACGCACCGCCTCCACCACGGCGGGGTTGGCGTGGCCAACGTTCACCGCGCCGTGGCCCCCCACGCAATCGATGTAGCAGCGGCCCTCTTCGTCCCAGACGCGGGCATTCTCCCCTCGAACGATGGTGATGGCCCGCCTGGAGTAGAGCGGCAGGGCGCGGGCTTCCTCGATGCCTGCGTAGCTCGTCATTGGATCACCGTTCCCTTCCCGGCGAGGGCATCTTGCAACGGTTGGGCGGCCCGGCCGTCCGCCAGCACGACGCGCACCGGCCCAGCCTCCAGCGTGCGCCGGATCGCGCGGAGCTTCCGCTTGAAGCGGCCCTGCGCCGCGTTCTCCCAGCGCGCCAACTCCTCCCGGCGGAGGGAGGGGAGGAGCGAGGAGGGATCGGAACCCTCGGCGAGGAGGCCCGGCGCCTCGATGAGGTGCACCACGCACCGAGCCCGAAGCGCCCCCTGGAGGAGCGCCACGACGTCGTCGGCGTCGGAGTTGACGGCGAACCCCGCCTCGTCGGCAATGGGCACCGTGAGGACGGGGGTGTAGCCTGCATCGAACAGGATTTTCAGAAACGGCCCGTTCACCTCCCGCGGCTGGCCCGAGAGGTCCCGCTTGAGAACGATCTTGTCGCCTTCCCGGGCCCGGATGGCTGCGTGGCGCCGGCCCCGGACGACGCAGCCGTCGAGACCCGTGAGCCCGATGGCCCGCACGCCCCGGCGCACGAGCGCCTCGACGAGACGCTTGTTGCGCAGCCCGGCGTAGGCCATGAGCAAGAGGTCGATGAGGGCCTCGTCGGAGAGGACGCTCGCATAGCCGCTTGCCGAGGTGACCACCTCGGTGCGGGTGCCGAGCCGCTCGGCCAGCTCGTCGCGCCACGCGTTGGCGCCGTGCACGAGGAGGACTGGTTCCTCCAGCCGCGCCACGTCCGCCGCCAGCCCCTCGAGGTTGATGCCCTTGCCGCCCCCAACCTTGACGATCACCACGGGAAGCTTCTCCGTGTCCCCGAGGGCAGCGGCGTCCAGGGCTCCCGGTCGCCGGGGTAGGGTTCGGAACAGATGACCCGCTCCCCGCGCGATTCCTGGCAGGCCATGGTGTAGTAGTCTGCCTCGCCATCGGCGAGGACGTGCACGTGGAAGCGCCCCGGCTCGGCGAGGATGAAGTTGCACGCCCGGATGCGCCGCGCCCTGGCGCGCAAGAGGGCCACGGTCCGGGCGATGCTCGCCTCGGTGCCATCGCCGCGGAAGGCGCAGAGGAGAGCGAAGATCCCCTCCGCCCCCGTGCGGCCAGGTGAGCGCAGCCGCACCCCCCGGAGCTCCCCGTTGAAGACGTAAGCCCAATCGTCCCGCAGGAAGGGCATGTTGTACTCCTCTCCGATTTCCTCGTCGCGAAAGGCGCTGCGGGCGTGCGCCACGAGGACGCGCACTTCGCCTCCAGGCGAGTAGTCGTCCTCCCAGACGGGGCGAACCGTGCGGTAGCGCTCCCAGCGCCCCTCCCGCCAAATGGCGCAGCCCCAGCCGTGGCCCTGGTACTCGCGGCTCCCCCGGCAGAGGCGGCGGAAGGCCTCCAGGTGGCGGTCCACGTCCATCGGTTCTTCGGAAACCACGGCGAGCAGGCGACACATCGTCACACCGGGTGCAGGCCTGGGAACTCCAGGCCGGCGGTTTCGGGCAGACCGTGCATTAGGTTGAAGCACTGGACAGCCTGTCCTGCGCCGCCTTTTCCGAGGTTGTCGAGGGCCGAGAGGACCACGAGGCGGTCCGAGGCGCCGTCGAGCTCGAAGCCCAGGTCGCAGCCGTTGGTGCCCCACAGGAGCTTGGGCTCCGGGAAGCGGTAGTTCCCCTCGCGCCCCCTCACGATGCGGACGAAGGGCTCGCCGCCGTAGTACGCCCGGTAGAGGCGCCAGAGCTCCCTCTCCTCCAGCGGCCGCGCCGGGAAGACGTGGGCCGTCGCCAGCACACCGCGCACCAGCTCCACGGCAGTGGCCGAGAGGTGAACCCGGGCTGCCTCGCGTGCGCCCAGCTCCTGCTCGATTTCGGCCTGGTGGCGGTGGCCGGTGGGGCGATAGGAGCGCAGGCAGTGGGCACGCTCGGGGTGGTGGCTGGAGGCCGAGAAGGCAGCGCCGCTCTCGCTGGACCCCACCTTGACCTCCACCACCGTGCCGTCGGAGGGGGCAATCCCCTCGGCGAAGAGCGGGTGGAGAGCCAGGATGACGGCTGTGGCGTTGCAGCCGGCGGCGGCCACGAGGGACGCGGAGCGGATCCGGTCGCGGTGCAGCTCGGGTATGCCGTAGACGAAGCGGCCGAGCAGGTCGGGCCGGGGATGCGCGAAGCCGTACCAGCGAGGGTAGAGTTCCGGATCGCGCAAGCGAAAGTCCGCGCTGAGGTCCACGATCTTCGGGGCGAGTTGCAGGAAAAAGTCGGCCAGCGGGGCCGTCTCGCCGTGCGGCAGGCAGAGGAAGAGAGCATCGCAGGGGGTCAAGTCGTCGCGCTTGCAAAAGGAGAGAGCCGTGCGGCCGCGAAGGTTCGGATGGACCGTTCCCACGCCGCGGCCGGCAAAGCGCTCGGAACTCGCCTGCACGACCTCGACCGCGGGATGCAGGAGCAGGATCCGCAACAGCTCGCCCCCCGTGTACCCGGAGGCGCCCACCACGGAAACGCGGATCCTAGCCATGGGTCGCCTCAACCGGGGTTCCTCTCGCCGCGGGCAACGGCCACCACGTAGCGGGCGATGAGCGCCGGAATGTCGACGCCCGTGGGCGCCACGCTGTTCCTGAACTCCATGGTGTGGTTGACCTCATTGACGAGGTAGCCCTGGTCCGTCTCGAAGAGGTCGAGGGCCACCACATCGCCTTCCACGGCCTGGGCCGCCCGCACGCAGAGATCGGCGAGCGTGCCGTTCACCGGGCAGTTGGTGGCCACGCCGCCGCGCGCCGTGTTGGTGATCCAGTGTTCGGAGGCTCGGTAGATGGCGGCCACGCAGGAGCCGCCGACGACGAAGGCGCGGATGTCCCGCCCGCCCTTCTCCAGGTAGCGCTGGATGTAGAAAATGCCGTGTTGGTAGCCGCCCAGAGTGACCCGGTGTTCCAGCAGCGCCTCGGCGGCATCCCGGTCGTTCACCTTGGCGAGCAGCCGCCCCCACGATCCCACGCAGGGCTTGAGCACTACCGGGTAGCCCATCTCCTCGATGGCCGCCAGGGCTGCTTCGGGTGTGAAGGCGGCGCGCACCTCCGGCTGCGGAATCCCCGCCGCCGCCAAGGCGGCGCTCGTGAGCAACTTGTCGCCGCACAGCGCGACGGTACGGGAGGAGTTGATGCAGCGAACGCCGGCCCCCTCGAAGAGGCGGAGGGCGTAGAAGGCGCGGGACTGGGAGACGCTACGGTTGAGGACCAGGTCCCAGGGAGCGGACGGGCCCGGCAGGGTGAAGGTGAGGGTCCGGTCGTCCAGCGGGACGACCTCCACGTCCGGCTGGGCGGCGAGGGCTTGGAGGAGAAGCTTTTCCTCCCGGCGGATCACGGAATGCAGAAAAGCGATGCGGACCATCGTGCTCCTCCTGCCCGGCCCATTCAGTAGGTGCCGGTTCTCTCCTCAGGCTCCAGGGAGATGGCGCTGACGGTAGCTGCGGCGCGCGATTCCGCGCCCAACGCCAGCTGGGCGCGGACGATGTACTCGAGCTCGGCCAGGTCCACGGTGCGGCCGCTCTGGCCCACCCTCTTGACGCTGCGCAGGACGGCGGCCGCCAGCTCCGCATCGGCTTCCACGCCCAGCAGCTCGAGGGCGTGCCGTACCGATGCCAGTCCCGACATGTGGTCCAGGGCGATCTCCGGCTTCCGGCCCACGAGCTCCGCGGGCAGACTCTGGTAGTGGAGCGGGTTGCGCGTGGCCGCCTGGGTGTGGATGCCGGCGCAGTGGGTGAAGGCGTGACGCCCCGTGACGGGGAAGTGCGCGGGCACGGGGATGCGGGCGTAGCGCGAGACCAGCTCGTAGAGTTCAGGGAGGACGGTGAGGTTCCGGCGGCTCGCATCGCCCAAGTCGTGGGCGAGGACCGCGAGAAGGGTGGCCAGGTCCACGATGCCGGCCCGTTCCCCAAGGCCGAGGACACTGGCGTCCACGATCTCGGCGCCTGCGCGCAGGCCGTCGAGCGCGTTGGCGAGGGCCAGCCCCCGGTCGTTGTGGCAATGCACGGCGATCCTCGGGAAGGCCCCCTGGGCGGCCATCTCATCGCGCAGGCGGGCCACCAGGGAGTACATGTCGCCGTCGGTTCCGGGGATCAGACACCCCGTCGTGTCGGCGACGCTGATGATGTCGGCCCCCGCCCGGACGGCCTCCACCGCGGCCGCGAGGACGTTGGCCCACCGGCTGCGCACCGTGTCCTCGGGGGTGAAGCGGATCAGCAGCTCCGGCCGGCGCTCCCTGGCGGAGGCGATGAGGCGGGTGATGCGGTCCACGGCTCCGGTGAGGGTCTGGCCGAAGTCGCACAGCCGTTCGTCCCTGACGCAGTAGAAGACGCCCAGGAAACCCACGCCGCACTGGAGGGCCAGATCCACGTCGCCCTCCCGCGCGCGCGCATGGGCGCCCACGCGAGGTCCGAGCCCGCGGCCAGCCAGGAGGGTGACGGCGCGCCGGATCTCCTCGCTGACGGCCGGGTGCCCCGCCTCGATCACGTCCACGCCCGCGCGGGCGAGCAGCTCGGCGATGGCGAGCTTGATGTGGACGTCGAAGTACACGCCGGGTGTCTGCTCGCCCTCGCGGAGCGTGGTATCCAGGACCGTCACGCTCACTGGCCCCAGTCCTCTTCTTCCTGAGGCGCCACGTCCAGGACCACGGGGTCCAGGGCACGGACCTCCAGCGGCGCGCTGCAGGATTCGCAAACCAGTAGCTCGGAGAGGACCACGTCCGGGGGCACCGGCACTTCGGCGTCGCAAACGGGACAGGGGGCGTAGGAAGCGGTCACGTCGCACCTCCATGCACGGCGCGCATTCTTGGCTTCACCGCGTGTGTCGTCAAAAAAACGGAGAACTATTTCACGAAATCGATCCTCGTGATATATTTCAAACATGATCACGGTAGCAGCGGTGGTCGAAACGATCGTCAGAGGTTCACCGGTGCTCGAAGAGGGGCTGGCGTCCGGCATCCTCAACCTCAGCGCGGTCGCCCGCCTCGTCCGCCCGCAGGTGGAGCTGGAGGCGCGCAAGCCAGTGGGGGAGGGGACCATCGTCGTGGCCCTGAGCCGGCTCGCCGGCCGCCTCGCCCGGAAGACCTCCAATCCCAAGAAGGTGGGGCGCCAGATTCAGGACGTGACGGTCCGCTCCGATATCACCGAGTTCACCTTCCAGAACTCGCCCACCGTCCTGGGCTGCCAGACAGCCCTGCTGGCGGAGGTGCGGGGCGTCGGCCACGCCTTCGCGACCTTCACGCACGGCGTGCACGAGATGACGGTGATGGTGAACTCGGGGCTGGAGCCGCTGGTGGAACGGATCTTCGAGAGGGAGCGCCGCGTGGCGCGCCTGCGGGACCTGGCCGCCGTGGGCATCCACTACACGCCGCGGGTCGTGGGCATGCCCGGCGTCTACTACTCCATCCTGAAACAGCTCCTGTGGGCCGGGATCAACGTCGTGGAGCTCGTCTCCACGTATACCGAGTTGATCATTGTCCTGGAAAAGCGCGAGGTGGACCGGGCCTTTTCGATCCTGAAAGCCTACTTCTGGCCTTGACGGGCGACCCGGCCGCCCGTTCTCACTGGCAGCAACCTCCCATGCCGCGCCGGGCGCGGGAGGGGTGACGCTTCTCCGTATCGAGCGCTACGGGCTGCGCTGCCGGGACGTGGCGGCGGCACTTGACCGCAGAGAGGAGAAGTTGAGCCGGTGGGTTGGCCTGGCGAGCCGAGGCAGGGCGCCCGACCAGGCGTTCGGGAAGCGCCTCGATGGCCTTGACGCAACGGTCTCCCGCGCGCAAGCTGACGAATGAGCGAACGGGCGCCTGGCAGCAGCCCAACGTCAATCGCTGTGGACGTGGTATCTATCTACCCGGCCCAGTTGACCGGCCCAACGCACCAGCCGGCCCCTTCCCTGAGGCTGCTTGCTCAACTATAGAAGACGATTCCGTGCAACAGACCCCTAGCGCAGGGTCCAGATCAGCTCGCCCTTGGCCGAGACCAGCCAGTAGGCGTTGTTGTGGTACGAGACGAGCCAGCCGCTGCCGTAAGTGCCGTGGAAGACGTTGACCACTTCGTCCTTGGAGCCCAGCTGCACGGTCCAGGTGATGGCGCCGGTGGCAGCGTCCAGCAGGTAGAGCGCGCCGTCGTCGCAGCCCACCAGGATCCCATCCGCGGTCACGCGGACAAAGTTGGCCTCCCGTGGGAAGCGACGCTCCCACACCACCTTGCCGTTGGCGCTGTCGACACCGTAGACGACCTGATCGGCGTTCTTCACGCCCTTGCGGTCCAGTTGCAGGGGTATGACGTCGGCCTTGGCGATGTGTGCCAGTGCGACCAGGGTAGCGACAAGCCAAGCCAAGCGCCTCATGGATGGGCCTCCTTTCGTAGCCCATCTTACCGAGCACCAGCGCCGGCGAAGAGAGGGGGGCCGCCCAAGAGTCGCAGGAGCTGGGGCGCGCTGCAGATTGGGGGCTCCGTGGAGCGGTGGAAACCGCTATGGCTGGAGTTGGCGGCGTATGGCGGACCCGCTAGGGATGAGCTGCCGACCCACGATCATGGAGAGGCTTCCACGGTAGCTGCCGTGACGCTTGACGGTATCGTCGCGATCCTCTAGACTTCGCTTTCCTCGGCGGAGCCGAGGTGTGTTCTTTGGCAGCGCAGCAGGGACGAGGGCGGGTTCGCAAGGGCCGGTTGCTGCTGGCCACCCGCCGGTAGCCCGCGGCGAGGGCGCGTAGCTCAGTTTGGTTAGAGCGCTACCTTGACACGGTAGAGGTCTGCGGTTCGAGTCCGCACGCGCCCACCATGGGTCGCCGCACCCGGAACGGGCGCGTAGCTCAGTTGGTAGAGCGCATCCCTCACACGGATGAGGCCTGCGGTTCGAGCCCGCACGCGCCCACCATGCCACCTACCGAGAAGCCGTCCCTGCCACGCTGCGGGACGGCTTTTCGCGTTGCAGGCACGAGGGAACGCGGAGGGCCACGGGCCGCCGGCGGCGGCGAGGTGAAGGGGCGATGGACCGAGAGATCAACCTGACGCTACCCGATGGCAGCCAGCGGCGCTTCCCGGCGGGGGTCACTCCGCTCGAGGTGGCCCGCACGGTGGGGGAGCGTCTAGCCCAGGCGGCGGTGGCCGGGGAGCTGGACGGGAGCCTGGTGGACCTGCGGGCGCCCCTCACCCGCTCGGGGCGGTTCCGCATCCTCACGGTGCAGGACCCCGAGGCGGGGCCGGTGATTCGCCACTCCGCCGAGCACGTGATGGCGGATGCGGTGGAGCGCCTCTTCCCCGGTACCATCATCGACGCCGGGCGCCAGGATCATTCGGAGAAGTTCCAGTACGACTTCCGCTTCCCGCGGGGCTTCACGCCCGAGGACCTGGAGCGCATCGAGGCGGAGATGGCCCGCATCGTGGCGGCGGGCCAGGAGTTCACCCGCGAGGTGGTGAGCCGGGAGCAGGCCCGCGAGCTGTTTCGCGCCCGCGGCGAGGAGCTCAAACTGCTGCGCTTGGAGGATATCCCGGAGGGGGAAGAGATCACCGTCTTCCGGCACGGCGATTTCGTGGATCTGTGCCGCGGTCCCCACGTCCAGCGCACCGATCAGATCGGGGCCTTCAAGCTCCTGGAGACCTCGGGGGCCTACTTCAAGGGCGACGAGCGCAACGAGATGCTGCAGCGCATCTACGGCACCGCCTTCGCCTCCCGTGCCGAGCTGGACGCCTACTTCGCCCGCCTCGAGGAGGCGCGGCGTCGCGACCACCGGCGCCTGGGCAAGGAGCTGGACCTGTTTTCCTTCTCGCCGCTCGCCCCGGCTTCCGCTTTTTTCCACCCCCGCGGCGCCTTCGTCTACAACCGCCTGGTGGACTTCATGCGCGAGCTGTACCGCGAGTACGGCTACCAGGAGGTGATCACGCCGCAGCTGTTCGACGTGGAGCTGTGGAAACGCTCCGGCCACTACGAGGCGTACCGGGAGAACATGTTCTTCTCCGAGGTGGAGGGGCGGGAGTTCTCGATGAAGCCCATGAACTGCCCCTCCCACTGCCTGATCTACGCCACCCGCAGCCGCTCCTACCGCGAGCTGCCGCTGCGCCTGGCCGACTTCGGGCGGCTGCACCGGTTCGAGCGGTCCGGGGTGGTGCAGGGGCTGACCCGCGTCCGCACCTTCGCCCAGGACGACGCGCACATCTACTGCACCCCCGACCAGATCGGCAGCGAGGTGGAGCGGCTGTTCGAGTTCATCTTCCGTGTGTACCAGACGTTCGGTTTCAGCCAGCCGATCATCTACCTCTCCACCAAGCCGGAGAAGGCCATCGGCGACGACGCCCTGTGGCAATCCGCCGAGGCGCAGCTCCAGCGCTGCCTGGACGAGCGGGGCGTCGCCTACACCCTCAACCCCGGCGAGGGGGCGTTCTACGGGCCCAAGATCGATTTCGTGGTGCACGACGCCATCGGCCGGGAGTGGCAGCTGGGCACCATCCAGCTAGACTTCAACCTCCCCGAGCGGTTCGCCCTCACCTACGCCGCCGAGGACGGCACGGAGAAGCGGCCGGTGATGATCCACCGGGCCATCCTGGGTTCCATCGAGCGCTTCTTCGGGGTCATGCTGGAACACTTTGCCGGCGATCTGCCGCTGTGGTTGGCGCCGGAGCAGGTGCGCGTGCTGCCCGTTTCCGACCGGTTCCTGGAGGCGGCGCGGGCGGTGCGCGAGCGGCTGGCGGCGGCGGGGATCCGGGCCGAGGTGGACGAGCGCAGCGAGAAGCTGGGCGCCAAGATCCGCGACGGCGAGGTGGAGAAGGTACCGGTGTTGCTGGTGGTGGGGGGGCGCGAGGCGGCCTCGGGGGGGGCGAGCGTGCGCGTGCGACACCGCGGCGATCTGGGCGCCAAGAGCCTGGAGACCATCGTCGCCACGCTCACCGCCGCCGTCTCGCAGCGCTCGCTGGAAGCCTGGCCGGAGGCGAGCTGATGCCGACGGCGAGTGGGAGGGGCGCGGGTCCGGAGCGGTCCGGGTCGAGCCGGAGCGCGGGTCCAGCGCCAGGCGGTACGCCGGCAACGGCGGATTCGGACGATCGAGGAGGCGTTCATGCCGAAGACCAAGACGTTGCGAGCAGCGGCCAAGCGGTTCAAGAAGACGGCCTCGGGGAAGCTCCTGCGCCGTCACGCGTTCCACAGCCACATCCTGGGCAAGAAGTCGGCCAAGCGGAAGCGCCGGCTGCGTGACGTGGCAACGGTTTCCAAAGCCGACCGGGGCAACGTGGGGCGCATGCTCCCGTACGCCAAGTAGGAGGTGAGAGGTGCGCGTCAAGAGAGGACACAACCGCGTCCAGCGTCGCAAGAAGATCCTGACGCTGGCTAAGGGCTACTACGGCACGAAGCACAACGCGTACCGGGTTGCCAAACTCCAGGTGGAGCGCTCCCTCGCCTACGCCTACCGCGACCGGCGGCAGCGCAAGCGGCTCATGCGCGGGCTCTGGATCGTGCGCATCAACGCGGCGGCGAGACTCCACGATCTCTCGTACTCGCAACTCGTGGCCGGCCTCAAGGCGGCCGGCTCGGCCCTCGACCGGAAGGTGCTGGCCGATATGGCGGCGCGCGACCCCGAGGGGTTCGCGGACCTGGCCAAGCTGGCCAAGAAGGGGCTGGCCAGCAAGCTCTCGCGCTGATGGCCGCGGACCATCTCGCGCGCGTGCGGGAGGAGTTCTTGGCCGCCCTCCAGGCGGCGGGCAGCGACCCCGACGCCGTGGAGGCGGTGCGCGTGCGCTTTGCCGGTCGCCGCTCGGGGCTGCTGCGCCAGCTGGAAGAGACCCTCAAGTCGTTGCCGAAGGAGGAGAAGCCCGCCTTCGGCAAGGCCCTCAACGAGCTGAAGCGCTTCATGGAGGAACGGCTGGCGGCCGCCCAGGCAGCAGCGGCCGAGGACGCGGCGGCCGCCGAGACGGTGGACGTCACCCTTCCCGGCCGCCGCCCCCCCGCCGGCAGCCTCCACCCGGTGACGCTGGTGCGGCGCGAGGTGGAGGAGATCTTCCTGCGCATGGGGTACTCGGTGGCCGACGGTCCCGAAGTGGAGGACGACTGGCACAACTTCGAGGCGCTCAACATCCCGCCCGACCACCCCGCCAGGGACGATCAGGACACCTTCTACCTCCCGGGGCGGCTGCTGCTGCGGACCCACACCTCCCCCGTGCAGATCCGTACCATGGAGCAGCAGCGGCCGCCCATCCGCGTGATCATTCCCGGGCGGGTGTACCGGCGCGACTCGGACCTCCGGCACTCGCCCATGTTCCACCAGGTGGAAGGGCTGGTGGTGGACGAGGGGATCACCTTCGCCCACCTCAAGGCCACCCTGGAGGCGTTTTTGAAGGTGCTGTTCGATTCGCGCCTGGCGGTGCGGCTGCGCCCCGGCTTCTTCCCCTTCACCGAGCCCTCCGCCGAGGTGGACATCACCTGCATCATGTGTGCGGGGAAGGGCTGCGCGCTGTGCACCGGCTCGGGGTGGATCGAGATCCTGGGCGCGGGCATGGTGGACCCGCGGGTGTTCGCCGCCTGCGGCGTGGATCCGCAGCGGTACACTGGGTTTGCCTTTGGCTGCGGGCTCGACCGCGTGGCGCTCCTCAAGTACTCCCTCCCCGACCTGCGGCTGCTCTTCTCCGGGGACGAGCGGCTGCTGCGGCAGTTCGAGGGGGTGCGCCGATGAAGTTCTCCCTGGCCTGGTTGCGCGACCACCTGGAGGGCGCCGCGGAGCCGGAGGTGCTGGCCGCTCGGCTCACCGCGGTGGGTTTCAACGTGGAGGTGCGGGAGCCGCACGGGAACGACGAGGTCTGGGATGTGGAGGTGACCACCAACCGGCCGGACGCCATGAACCACCGAGGTCTGGCGCGGGAAGCAGCCGCGGCAGGGTGCGGGACCCTGCGCCGCCTGAAGACGCAGGTCGTGGAGGGGGGGGCGGCGGTGGGCGAGCTGGCACGGCTCACGGTGGAGGATCCCGAGGGCTGCCCGCGCTACTGCGCCCGCGTGATCCGCGGGGTCACGGTGCGCCACTCCCCCGCCTGGCTGGCCGAGCGCCTGGAGCGGTGCGGCATCCGCGCGGTGAACAACGTGGTGGACGCGACCAACTACGTGCTCCTCGACCTGGGGCAGCCCCTCCACGCCTTCGATCTGGCCCGTCTGGCCGGGCCGGCCATCCACGTGCGGCGGGCGCGGACGGGGGAGCAGATCACCACCCTGGACGGAGTCGTCCGCACCCTGCACGGGGACGACGTGGTGATCTGCGATGCCCGGCGCGCGGTGGCGATCGCCGGCGTGATGGGTGGGGCCGAGAGCGAAATCCGGCCCACCACCACCGACGTGCTCATCGAGTCTGCGTTCTTCGACCCCCTGGCGGTGCGGCGCACAGTGCGGCGGCTGGGCTTGAAGACCGAGGCCTCGCACCGCTTCGAGCGGGGCGCCGACCGCGCCATGACCCGCACGGCCCTGGACCGGGTGGCGGCCTTGATTCTCGAGCTGGCGGGGGGCGAAGTGGCCAAGGGGGTGATGGACTCGGCCCCCGAGTTGCCGCCCTCGCGGCGCATCGTGTTCTCCCTGCAGCGCCTGGCGGCCTTCGCCGGGTGCCCCATTCCGGCCGAGTTCGTGCTGCGGGTGCTGGCGGACCTGGAACTGGAGCCGCAGCGGGAGGGGGATGCCGTCACCTGTCGGGTGCCCACGCACCGGGTGGATCTGGAGCTCCCCGAGGATCTCTACGAGGAGGTGCTGCGCCACTGGGGCTACGACGCGGTCCCCTCGGTGCTGCCGCCGTCCTCCGGCGGGCCCGGTGAGCGGCTCGGCTCCTGGCCGGTGACCGACCGGGCCCGCGATGCGCTGCTGGCCGCCGGGACGGCGGAGGCCATCACCTACGCCTTCGTCCCCGCCGAGTGGGATGCCGCCACCAGCTGCTCGCCGCTGGCCGAGCGCGGCGGGCCCGTGGCGGTGGAGAACCCGCTGTCGGCGCGGATGGCGCTGCTCCGCCGCTCGCTGCTGGGGGGGTTGGCGGATGCCGCCGCCGGGAACCTGCGGCGGGGCGCCACGCGGGTCCGCCTGGGCGAGGTGGGGCGCGTGTTCTTCGCCACCGACCGGGGAGTCCGCGAGGAGGAGCGGCTGGCGGTGGTGCTGGCCGGCACCACCGGGGCGTGGGACGAGACGCGGGCGGTGGATTTCTTCGACCTCAAAGGGGTCGTGGAAGGGATGCTCGGCGAGCTGGCGGTGCGCGACGCCGTCTGGCAGCCAGCCGCCACGCCGCTGTTGGCGGCGGGGGAGGGGGCGGTGGTGCGGTGCCACGAGAGGGTAGTGGCGCTGGCCGGCCGGCTCGCCGATGAGGCGGCGGCAGCCCTGGGTGTCCCCCCCGGTCTGTGGGTCGCCGAGTTCGATCTCGCCGCGGCATCCCCTGCGCTGTCGCCGGTGTTTCGGCCGCTGCCGCGGTTCCCGGCGGTGGTGGCGGACCTCACCGTGCGCCACGCCCTGGACCTGAGCTGGGGGGAGCTGGTGGCGGCGGTGCGGGCCTGCGCCCCCCCATGGCTCGAAGACCTGGCGCCGGTGGTACGCTACCGTGGCGAGGGCGTGGGCCGCCACGAGGTCAAGACCACGTTGCGGCTCACCTACCGGCACGGGGAACGGTCGCTGACGCAGGAGGAAGTGAACGCGGCGCATTTCGCGCTGATGAAGGCACTGGCCGAGCGGTTGCCGGTGAGCTTCACGTGAGGACGGCATGGACGTTTTCGACGCACTGGAGGACAGGGTCTCCCGGCTCATCGACCGCTACCTGGAGGTCAAGGGGAGGGTGGCGACGCTGGAACAGGAGAACGCGGCGCTCCGAGAGGCGGCGGCGGGGGCCGACGTGGCCAGCTTGCAGCAACGGATCGCCACTCTGGAAGCCGAGCGAGACCAGGTGCGCCAGCGCCTCGAACAGCTGCTGCGCAGCATCGAGGGGCTGGAGCTGTAGGAGGGCCCGGACGGGAGCGGCGCCCGGCTCGACGGTCCGCGCGAGGTGAGCATGTCGGAGAGAAAGTACAGGCAGCGTGGCTACATGGAGAGCGAGCAGCAACCCCGCTCGCAGCCGCGGCCCAAGGGTCCCAAACCCCACCCCCTGGAGCAGGGGCCGCGGGGCCGCGGGCTCGGGGCGCCCACCAGCACCGTTTTCCGCTGCCGCGTGTGCGGGGAAAAGCACGCCGTCGCGGCGGTGACGGCGGACGCCACGTGTTTTCGCTGTGGCAACGACCTCCACACCTGCTCGAACTGTGCCTTTTTCGACACGGCGCGGCCGCAGGAGTGCCGCAAGCCGGTGCTCCAGCGCGTGGCCAACAAGACTAAGCGAAACGACTGCCAGTACTTTGCACCCAACACCATCCGGGAGTTCGCCCCGGAGCCAGCGGCGGCGGCGGATCCACGCGCCGCGTTCGACGCGCTCTTCCGCAAGAAGTGATCTGCCCCGGCGGGGCGCCGGCAAGGGATGCTCGGGTGCGACGGCGCGGCAGAGGGCGAGGCGCCCAGCGGCAGGGGCGGCCCGGCGGCCAGGGGGGTGAGACCGGCTGCCGGGCCGGGCTACAGTGTAGCGGGGCGCGGCTCCCGCGCGCGGTTCGCCGCTGGGGCGCTCAGTCCATCTGCCGGCGCAGGTAGGTGGGGATGTCGAACTCCGAGAAGTTCCCCACGTTGATGCCGTAGTCGGGCGGCAGGTCGCCCGCCAGGAACGGGCTCTTGGCAGCTGCCGTCTGGACCGCTGGCTCCTCGCGCTGGGCGGGGCGCTCCAGCGGCCGCGCGGCGGGCTGGCTCTGGCCCGAGGCTCCAAAACCCGTGGCCACCACCGTCACCTGCACCTTGCCGGTCAGCTCCGGGCGCTGTCCGTAACCGAAGATGAACAGGCAGTCCTCCGCGCAGCGCTGCTTGAGGAAATCTGCTGCATCGCACACCTCCGCCAGCGTGGTGTCCTCCCCGCCGCAGAAGTTGACGAGCACCCGCTGCGCCGCGTCGAGCGCGTTTTCGTCCAGCAAGGGGGAGGAGAACGCCTGCTGCGCGGCCTCCCTCGCCCGGTGTTCTCCGGAACCGAGGCCGATCCCCATGAGCGCCATGCCCCCGCCGCGCATCACCGCTTCGACGTCGGCAAAGTCGCAGTTGATGATCCCCGTCTCGTTGATGATGTCGGAGATGCCCTGGACGCCGTTGCGGAGCGTCTCGTCGGCCTGGAGGAAAGCCTCGGTGACCGGCATCGTCTGCGGGATCATGGCCAGGAGCCGCTCGTTCGGGACGGTGATGAGGGTATCCACGCAGGCGCGCAGTTCCTCGATGCCCTTGGCGGCGATCTTGGCCTTGCGGGAGCCCTCGAAGGCAAACGGCGTGGTTACCACGGCGACGGTGAGGGCGCCGGTGTCGCGCGCGAGGTTGGCGATGACGGGCGAGGCACCGGTGCCGGTGCCGCCCCCCATCCCCGCGGCGATGAACACCATGTCGGCGCCCTCCAGGCACTCGATCAGCTCGTCGGTGCGATCCAAGGCGGCCTTCCGCGCCACCTCGGGGTCGCACCCCGCGCCCAGGGCCTTCTTCGCGCTTCTGGCCGCATCGTCGGTGCTGCTCGTCGTGGCGGTGAAGAGCTGCACCCGGATCGGTGCCTCGCACGCCATGAGCGCCTGGCCGTCGGTGTTCACGGCGATGAACTCGACGCCCTTGACACCCGCTTCGATCATGCGGTTCAAGGCGTTGCAGCCACCGCCGCCGACCCCCACCACCTTGATCACCGCCGGGGCCGCTGCCTCCTCCAGGAGGATCCGCGGTTTCGACCGGTTGTCCTCGTCCAGCGTGATCATCGTGTCACCCCCTTTCGTGAAAATAGCCCGAGTAGCTTTGTCAGCAGCCAGTTGGATGAACCGGCACGAGGCCGGGTCGCAGGCGCCACGGTGGGCATCCACGACTGGGCCGCGTAGCGCAGCAGCCCCACCGCCACCGCCGCCGAGCGACTCGGGAGCTCCGAAGCCTGCAGCAGGTTGGTGGCGTCTTCCACGTCTTCCAGGTCCCCCAGGCGGCACCGTCGGCCGAACACCTCCTCGGCCAGCGCGGCAATGCCCTCCAGGTGACTGCCCCCGCCCACGAGGACGACGCCCGTGCTCGGCATGCCCGACGGACACTCGCGCAGCACCTGGGCCGTGACGATTTCAAAGATCTCTTGCATGCGGAGGCGGATGGTGGCGTTCATGTCGCGGCGCGAGATGAGGTAGTGCCCCCGTCCGTCGATGCTGGGAACGGTCACCGTCTCCTCGGGATCGATCTCGGAGACGAGCATGGTTCCGGCTCGGAGCTTGGCGTCCTCGGCCCCCTGCGTCGTGGTCTGGAAGCGGTACACCAGGTCGTCGTTGACCTTGCCGCTCCCCAGGGGGAGGCAGCCGGCGGCCACTACTCGTTCGCCGACGACAGCGACGTAGCCGGTGGTGGCAAAGCCGAGGTCCACCAGCAACGACCCGAGCCGCCGCTCGTCCGGGGTGAGGCAGGCCAGGGCGGCCGCCACCGGCGCGAAGAGGAACTCTCTCACGCGGAGCCCCGCCTTGTTGATGGCCCGCTCCAGGGCGAGGATCGGCTGCCGCTGGCAGGCCAGCACGTAGGCCTCGAGGGAGAGTTTCTGCCCCACCATTTCGACGGGGTCCACCAGCCCCTCCTGGCCGTCGAGGCCGTAGGAGTGGGCCAGCACGTTGAGCACCATGTGGTTGGGTGGCAGGGCCTGCCACTGCACGGCCAGGTGCGCCTGCTCCACGTCGCGGGGGCGAACCTCGCGCTCCGGCGGCCCCAGCGCCACCGAGGCGCTGGTCATCCGTCCCGTGACGAAGGGGCCGGAGGTGGCGGCATAGACGCTCTCCAGCGTGGCGCCGGCCATGTACTCCGCCTCTTCCACCGCCTTGCGGATCGCCTCCACCACCGGCATGAGCCGCACCACCTGGCCGTTCTGCATGCCGGCGGAGGTGGCGACGCCAACGCCGCGGATCATCAGCTTGGCCTGCTCGTCCCGCTCGCCGATGAGGGCCAGGACCCGGTGGTTGCCCACGTCCAGGGCGCCAAGAAGCGAGGGCACCGGTGGGGTCACGAGGATTCCTCCGCGGGGGCGGTCGGCTGGGGAAGAACCGCAACGCGGTCGGGGAGGCGAGCGTCGAGGCGACGGGGGGCGGTCCCGGTGGCGGCCAGCCAGGCGGCGAGAACCCGGCGCGCTGCGGCGAGCTGCCCGGGGGCCGCCGGGTCGGCCAGGACGAGACAGGGGCTGTTGGCAAAGCGCAGCGCCACGTCCGCGGGACCGAGGCGGTGCACGGTAACCACGCGCCCGCCCCAGGCAGCTTCCAGGGCGGGGAGCGCCCGCAGCAGGGCCGCACGCTCCTCCGGCACCGTGGCGAACCCGCGCAGGAGGAGCGGCGGGGCGTCCGGGGGAGCCGGCCCCAGGAGGCACCCCTCGGCGTCCAGCAACTGCCTGCGGCCGCCGTCCTCGGCCACCGCCACCGGCGTTCGTTCCGCCACGGAGCAGGTGACGATCCCATCCAGCGACACGGCGACGTGCGCATCGGCGACCCAGGGGACGGCCAGCACGGCGCCCCGCAGCCGCTCCGGCCGGGCCGCCACCGTGGGGGTGCCCAGCGCGGTGCGGAGCACCTTCTCCACCTCCTGGGCGGGGAAGCGGCGACACCCCTGCACGCGGATCTCGCGCACGTGGAGCGCACCCGCCAGCGTGGCGGTGCCCACGAGGAGGACCCCCAGCAGGGCGCCAGGCCCCGCCAGTCGGCGCAGGCGCCAGCGGGAGGGGATCACTCGCCCCCCTCCGCGAGCCACCGCTCGCCCAGGTGCACCACGTTGCCGGCGCCCAGGGTGAGGAGCAGATCGCCGGGCCGGAGGATCTCGGCCAGGGCGCCCAGCGCCGACTCGAAGGAGTCGGCCGCCAGGGCCTGGCGGTGCCCCAGCCGGCGGGCGGCGGCGACGACGAGTTCGTGGGTGACACCGGGCACGGGCTGCTCCCGCGCCGGGTAGATGGGGACAACGAGCGCCACATCGGCACCCAGGAGCGCCTCCCCGAACTCCTGGGCAAACCGCTGGGTGCGCGTGAACAGGTGCGGCTGGAAGACCGCCACGATGCGGGCGTCGGGGTAGACCTGCCGGGCCGCCTGGAGGGTGGCCGCCACCTCCGTGGGGTGGTGGGCGTAGTCGTCCACGAGGACGACGCCGCCGCGTTCGCCTTTCCTTTCGAAGCGGCGCGCCACGCCGCTGAAGCCGGCGATGGCCGCGGCGGTGTCGGCGGGCGCGATGCCCAGCTCGCCGGCGACGGCCACCGTGGCCAGGGCGTTGAGGAGGGCGTGCCGGCCCGGGAGGGGGACGCGCAGCTCTCCCGCCTCCACGCCGCCGATCACCACCCGCGCGGTGGCGCCCTCTGGCCCGAGGGTGGGCGTGCGCGCCTGCACGTCCGCCTGCGGGGAGGAGCCGTACGTCACGACGCGGCGGGCAAGGCGGGGCAGGAGCCGTCGCACCCCCGGGTCGTCCAGGCAGGCGATCACCGCGCCGTAGAACGGCACGCGGTTGGCAAAACTGGCGAACGCATCCTCCAGCGCCTCGACGGTGCCGTAGCAGTCCAGGTGCTCGGCCTCCACGGTGGTGATCACGGCCAGGGCCGGATGGAGAGCGAGGAAGGAACGGTCGTACTCGTCCGCCTCGCACACCAGGTATTCGGAGCGGCCCAGGCGGGCGTGGGCCCCGAGAAAGTGGACCCGCCCCCCTACCACCACCGTCGGGTCGTAGCCGGCGCGGGTGAGCACGAAGCCCGTGAGCGAGGTCGTGGTGGTCTTGCCGTGGGTGCCGGCCACGGCGATGGACCACTTGAGGCGGGAGATCTCGCCCAGCATTTCGGCGCGGCGGATCACCGGGATGCCGCGGGAGCGGGCCGCCTCCACCTCGGGGTTGGTAGCGGCGACGGCGGAGGAGTACACCAGCACGTCGGTGCCCGCCAGGTGCCCCGGGTTGTGGCCCAGCGTCACGGGGATCCCCAGGGCACGCAGGCGCAGCGTGGTCTCGCTCTCGGCCAAGTCGCACCCGGAGACCTCCAGCCCCTCTCCGTGGAGCAGCTCGGCGAGTCCGCACATGCCGGCGCCGCCGATGCCCACGAAGTGGAGGTGCCGCACGTGGCCGAAATTCATGCCGCCTCCTCGCCCGCGGGCGGTGCCGGGCGGAGCGGCGCCAGGCGAGCCCGGCTCACGATCGCCTCGCCGATCCGCTCCGCCGCCTCCTGCGGCGCCAGGACCGCCCCCCTCTGCCCTCGTTCCGCCAGCGCTGCCGGCTCGGCCAGGAGGCGGAGCAGGAGGGCGGCGGTGGTGGCGGGCGTGGCCTCGTGCTCCTGAAGCACCTCGGCCGCACCCACCGCCGCCAGCTCGCGGGCGTTGGCGAGCTGGTGGGCGTGGGCCGCGGCGGCGAACGGCACGAGCAGCGCGAACCGGCGGGCCGCGGCCAGTTCGCACACCGTCAGCGCGCCGGCGCGGGCCACCACGAGGAGGGCCTCGGCCAGAGCCTCGGCGGGGCGTTCCAGGAAGCCCACCACCTCCGCCTCCACCCCCGCCTCGCGGTAGCGCGCCCGGACCTCCTCCAGCCAGCGGGGCCCGCACTGGTGCACGACGCGGGGCCGCCGAGCGGGGGGGAGCTGCGCCAGGGCGGCGGGCAGCAGGCGGTTGAGGAACGCCGATCCCTGGCTGCCCCCGAGGACCAGCAGGCCCGCCGCAGGGTGGGGGGGCGGTACGGTGAAGAACGCCGGCCGCACCGGATTGCCCGTCCACCAGGCGGGGAGGGAGGGGAAGGCGGCGAGGGCGGCCCGGAAGCCGCACGCGATGCCGTCGGCCCAGGGGGCGAGCAGGCGGTTGGCGAGACCTGGCCGCGCGTTCTGTTCCTGGAGGAGGAGCGGCACTCCCAGCAAGCCGGCCGCCACTGCGGCCGGCACGGCGGCGTAGCCACCCACCGCCAGCACGGCGGCGGCCTGCACCTGGAGCAGGGTCGCCGCGGCCACGGCCACGCTCCTCGGCAAGGAGAAGGCGGCGGTAACGGCGGCGAACCGCCCGCGCCCCACCACGCCGGCCACGGGCAGGAGCCGCACCGGGATGCCGGTGGCGGCCAACCGCGTCGCTTCCAGACCGTGGCGGGAGCCCACCCAGTGGACCGTGACCCCGCGGGCGCCAAGCTGCTCGGCCACGGCCAGCCCCGGGAAGAGGTGGCCGCCCGTGCCGCCCCCGGCGATCACCACCGTCGTCACACCCCCTCCTTGGCCACGTTGAGGATCAGGCCGATGGCCACCATGGTCATGAGCACGTCGGAGCCGCCGGCCGACACGAGGGGCAGGGGGAGCCCCTTGGCGGGGAGCAAGTTCAAGCACACCGAGACGTTGAGCAAGACCTGCACGGACAGCGTCGTGGCCAGCCCCAGGGCCAGCAGGGCGTGAGTCGGGTTCGAGGCCCGCCGGACCGCCAGCACGGCGCGGCCCACGATCACGCCGAAGAGCCCCAGCACGAGCGTGGTGCCGAGGAGACCGAGCTCCTCCCCGAGGATGGCAAAGATGAAGTCGGAGTGCGGCTGCGGGAGGTAGAAGAGCTTCTGCACGCTCTGCCCCGGCCCGCGACCGAACACCCCCCCCCCGCCCAGAGCGATGAGGGACTGCTGCACCTGGTAGGAGGTGGGGCCCAAATAAGAGCGCACCCGTTCCATGCGGTACGGGGTGAGGACCACGGCCGCCACGATCAGTACCGCTGCGCCGCTGCCGCCCAGCAGCAAGTGGCGCATGGGCATGCCGGCCACGAAGAGCACGGCGGCAGCGCTGGCGAGGAGCAGCACCGTCGAGCCCAGGTCCGGCTCCACCAGGACCAGGAGCCCCGTGGCGAAGGACATGGTGATTGCCGCGCCCCAGGACGGTTCTTCGTCCCGCCTCGCCCGCGACGAGCTGCCCAGCCACGAGGCGAGGGCGAGGGGGAGGGTGACCTTGGCCAGGGTCGAGGGCTGGATGGAGCCGACGGGGAGGTGCAGCCAGCGGTGGGTTCCGGCGATGCGCGGCTGCAGGAGGGCCGCCGCCAGGGCCGCCCAGGTGAGGGCGAGGAGCGGGAGGGCGACCCGCCGGTCGGTGAGGCGGTCGAGGGGTACGAAGGTGGCGGCAAGGAGCCCCATGACCCCCAGCAGCACCGCCACCAGCTGGCGGAAGGCGAACTCCAGCTCGCCCACCCGGTAGTAATCGCGCGCCAGGGGGGCGGAGGCCGAGGCCACCATCACCACGCCGAAGCAGGCGGTGAGGACGGTGGCGGCCAGCAGCCAGCGGTCGACCTGACGGCGCCGCGGCATCAACCCCCCCCTCCCACGGCGCGGGCCAGCCGGGCGAACTCCTCGCCGCGGTGGCGGTAGTCGCGGAACTGATCGAAGGAGGCGCAGGCCGGCGAGAGGAGCACCACCTCGCCGGCGGTGGCAGCGGCGGCGGCTCGCGCCACCGCCCGCTCCAGGGTGCCGCACATCTCGATGGGCGCCGTGCCGGCGAGCGCCGCCGCGATGGTCTCTGCCGCCTCCCCGATCAGGTAGAGACGGGCCACGCGCCCGGCCACCGCGCCGCGCAGCTGGGTGAAATCCTGCCCCTTGCCCAGGCCGCCCAGGATGAGGTGGACCGACCCGGGCCGATAGCCGCTCAGGCCGGCGGCCGTGGCGCCGATGTTGGTACCCTTGGAGTCGTCCACGAACCGCACCCCCCCCTGCTCGGCCACCAGCTGGTGGCGGTGCGGTAGCGCCTCGAAGGCGCCGAGGGCCGCAGCCACGCACTCCCGAGGGACGCCGAGGCGGAGGGCGGCGAGGGCGGCCGCCAGGGCGTTGGCCACGTTGTGGTCCCCCAGCAGGCGCAGCTCGCGGCGGTGGAGGAGGGGCTCCCCGTCCACGCGCAACACCTCGCCGTCCAGGTAGGCGTCGGCCTCGGGGCGACGCAGCGAGAAGAAGCACTGCCGGGAGCGGGTGGCAAGCCCGGCGAAGGCCGGGTCGTCTGCGTTGAGGACGGCCACGTCCTCGGGCCCCTGCTGGGCGAACAGCCGCTCCTTGGCGGCGCGGTAGGCGGCCATGCTCGGGTGCCGGTCCAGGTGGTCGGGGGAGAGGTTCAAGAGCACGCCCACCCGCGGTCGCAGGGATCGGCACCCCTCCAGCTGGAAGGAGGACAGTTCCCACACCAGCACGTCCCAGGGCCCCGCCAGGGCGAGTCCGCTGGCCGGCTCGCCGATGTTGCCCCCCACGCCGGTGCGCCAGCCCGCCGCTCGGCAGATGGCGCCGAGCAGGGCGGTGACGGTGGTCTTGCCGTTGGAGCCGGTAATGCCGGCCAGGGGAACACCCGGGAGGGCGCGAAAGGCCAGCTCTACCTCGGCGATGACCGCGAGACCGCGGCGGGCTGCCTCCTGGAGGAGCGGCAGTTCGGCGGGAACGCCGGGGGACACCACCACCAGCGAAACCCCCTCCAGCACCGCCTCGGGGTGGCCGCCCAGCAGCGTTTCCGTGCCCTCGGGCAGCTGGTGCAGGCGGTCCCCCAGCTCGGCTGCGGGGCTGCGATCGTTGACCCGCACGCGGTACCCCTGGCGGGCGAGGAGAGCCGCCGCGGCCATCCCGGAGGAGCCGAGTCCGACCACCAGCGCGCGGGGTTCTTCCTTCACGCTCATCGCAGTTTCAAGGTGGCGAGGCCCATGAGCGCAAACATGGCGGCGACGATCCAGAAACGGACCACCACCTGCGTCTCGGCCCACCCCGACAGTTCGAAGTGATGGTGCAGGGGGGACATGCGGAAGATGCGCCGACCCCGGAGCTGGAAGGAGGCCACCTGGAGGATCACCGACAGGAGTTCCGCCACGAACAGGCCGCCCACCACCACCAGCAGCAGCTCCTGCTTGGAGATGAGGGCGGCGCACCCGATCGCCGCGCCCAAGGCCAGGGAGCCCACGTCGCCCATGAACACCTGGGCCGGGTGGCAGTTGAACCAGAGGAACGCCAGCGCCGCCCCCACCAGCGCCGCGCAGAAGACCGTCACCTCCCCGGCCCCGGTCACGGCTGGGATCTGCAGGTAGCGGGCGATGCGCGCGTGGCCGGCCAGGTAGCAGAAGATCGTATAGGTGCCGGAGGCGATGAGCACCGAACCGATGGCGAGGCCGTCCAGACCGTCGGTCAGGTTCACGCCGTTGGAGGTGGAGATGAGGACGAAGGCGGCAAAGGGGATGTACCACCACCCCAGGTCGAGGATCACCCCCTTGAAGAAGGGGAGGGTGAGGGCGCCGGCGTGCGGGGCGTGGCCAGCCACGGCGCGGATGGCCAGTGCCGCCAAGGTGCCGGCCACCAGTTGCAGCCCGAGCTTTTCCTTGGCCCTGAGGCCCAGGTTCTTGCCGCGCCGCACCTTGAGGAGATCGTCCAGCCAGCCGATGCCGCCGAAGAGCAGGGTGGTGAGGGTGGCGACCCACACCCAGGGTTCGGTGAGGTCCCCCCACAGCAGCACCGGGATGAGCACGGCCAGCAAGATGAGGATCCCCCCCATGGTGGGGGTGCCGGCCTTGGCCCGGTGCGAGGTGGGCCCCTCCTCGCGGATGGCCTGCCCGATCTGTCGCTGCCGCAGCCAGCGGATCAGCGGCGGGCCGACGAGGAGCCCCACGACGAACGCGGTGAGGATCGCCAGCGCGGCCCGGAACGTGATGTAACGGAACACGTTGAGGGGACTCCACCGGTCGTGAAGGGCGAAGAGGAGCCAGTAGAGCATTACCCCTCCTCCACCATCGCGTCCACGAGGAGGTCGAGGCCGATGCCGCGCGAGCCCTTGACGAGCACCACGTCGCCCGGGCGCAGGAGCCGGCGCAGGAGGGGAACGGCCGCCGCGGCGTCTGGCGCCAGGTGCGCCTCGGCCGGGGCCGCCGCCGCGGCGAGGGTTGCCGC
>JBBISY010000021.1:0-5605 GCA_037441065.1 Acidobacteriota bacterium
GGGCCGATGAATTGGTGGCGAGATTTCGGCAAACGGGCCTTCGACGCGGGCGTGGCTGCGCTAGGGCTCGTGCTGCTGGCTGTACCCATGGCCGTCATCGCTGCGCTCATTCGCCTCACGATGGGGCCGCCGGTCCTCTTCCGCCAGGTCCGGCCAGGCCGGCACGCCCGCCCGTTTACCCTCTTGAAGTTCCGGACCATGCGACCCCCGTCGCCAGGCGCGGAGGGAACGCTGCACGACGCGGGGCGGCTGACGCCGCTGGGCGCCTTCCTGCGAACCTGGAGTCTGGATGAACTACCCAGTCTGTGGAACGTCCTGCGCGGCGACATGAGTCTGGTGGGGCCGCGCCCTTTGCTGCCGCGTTATCTCCCCTATTTTTCCCCGACCGAACGGCGTCGCTTCGAGGTACGGCCGGGCGTCACGGGGCTGGCACAAGTTTCCGGTCGGAACGACCTTCCCTGGGATGCCCGCTTAGCCCTCGACGTCGCCTACGTGGAGCAGTGCACCCCAAGGGTCGACCTCTCCATTCTTCTCAAGACAGCTCGTCTGGTCATGACCCGGCGCGGTGTGGTGGTTGCCCCGCGCACCGCGATGCAGGATCTCGATGAGGAACGAGCCACGCTCTCCCACCAAGAAGATTGATATCCGCGAGCTCGGCCCGGACTCCGCCGAGGAGCTCGTCGCGTTGCACCGGCGGAGTTTTCCTGCCGACACGGTCGAGAGAAGCATTTTCGGGTGTTCCGGTGTGGCCACGTACCTTCGTCACCTCCTCAGTTGCCCCCCGGCGGTTCGATCCGACAGATTCCACGGCGCCCAGATAGGTGGGAAGTTGGTAGGCTACTCGCAGGTGCGCGACGCGGCCGATTCGCTGCACCTGAACCAAATTGCCGTCGATCCTCGGCACCGCGGATTTGCGGTCGGCAGCATATTGGTGAACCGGTGGATCGTTGAAGCTCGATCCCGTCCCTCACGACGGCTCACGCTGGATGTCGAGTTGAGCAATGCGGCGGCGCGAGATTGGTACTTTCGGCTTGGCTTTCAGGAGGAGGCGAGAAAGTGGCTTTATGTTATGTCGCCAGCACCTGTTGCGCCCAACGCGGGGAGACCCACCGTCAGAGTTCCGGATTGGCCCGTGGCCGAAGCGGTCTTCGCCTCCTTTGGTTTTTGTGAGTTCACCGTCGTCAGGGGGGAGCACACCTGGAGGGTCGGGCGGCTCGGGGAGCGTTGGCTGTCTCTCCGCTGGCCTGTGCCAATGTGGTTAATGGTTCAGCTGGGAGAGCTGTTCCCCGGGAGCCGGTTACTGATCACCTCCGACACGCCGATCACTGAAGCCGGTGCGTCGCTGGTTGCCACCGTCCTGCGGCTCGCCAAGTCTCTCCGATGAAAGTCGAAATCGTTCAAGTCGGTGACCCGGGCCGCTGGGATGAGATCATCACCGCTTCCCCATATCATGACGCCTACCACCTGGCTGCCTACCACGAACTAGCGCAGTCACGCGGTGAAGGCCAAGCCGTCCTGATCTATGTTAGGGAAAACCACTACTCGATGGCCGTCCCGCTGCTGCTCAGGCCAGTGGCGGAGGTGGGGGGGTTGGAGGGGTTCGACTGGCTGGATGCTACTTCTGCCTACGGATATGCTGGACCGGTAGTTTCCCACGAGTCGTTGCCTGTGAGCTTGCGGGGTTTGTTCGGCCAGGCACTGTCGGAATGTCTTCGCGAGCTGGGAGTTGTGACACTCTTTTCGAGGCTGCACCCATTCCTGCCGCAGCACACCTACGTGGAGCATTGCGGTGAAGTGCGGGCCGTTGGTCCCACTGTGTGGCTGGACCTGACGGCACCCGAGGCACAGCAGTGGAGCGAGTACCGTCCCAGCCACAGAACAGCCGTCAGTCGCCTCAGACGACGCGGCTATTCGTGTCAGGTTGATGAACAGCTCCTGTTTCTCGAAAAATTCGTTCGTGCGTATCGGCAGACCATGGACCGGGTGCATGCGGCACCGTATTACTATTTCGACGAAGACTACTTTCGGCGTCTGATCAATGCGAAATCGTTTGTGCCGAAGCTGTTCGTCTGCAGGCGTGGTGACGCGCTGGCCTGCGGCGGCATTTTTCTCCTTTGCAATCACTTCCTGCAGTATCATCTCGGTGGCACAGCCCCGCCGTACCTCTCCGATGCGCCGATGAAACTGCTTTTCGACGAAGTGAGGCGATGGGGTGTTCGAGCGGGTGCCCGGCTGTTGCACTTAGGGGGTGGTGTAGGTTCGCGCGAGGATAACCTTTACTATTTCAAAGCTGGCTTCTCGCGGCGCAGGGCCACGTTCCAGACGTGGCGCTGGATCCTCGACGCCGAGGCAGTCGCCTGGGCGTGCCGGCTTCGCCACATAGAGTGGCCGTCGCAGCAGATTGACTTCTTCCCTCCTTATCGTGCTCAATCTCGATAGGAGTGGCGTGCCATCGTTGTCGCGGCTGTACGGAAGGAAGGCCAAGTTATGGGGGGACGTATCTACCTTTCTCCGCCGCATATGAGCGGCCAGGAGCTGGCGTTGATCGAGGAGGCGTTCGCCTCCAACTGGATCGCGCCGCTCGGCCCCCACGTGGACGCCTTCGAGCGCGAGTTTGCCGAGGTCGTGGGGGTACCGCACGCCCTTGCCCTCTCCTCCGGGACGGCAGCGCTGCACCTGGCCCTCAAGGTGCTGGGTGTGGGGCCCGGCGACGAGGTCCTCTGCTCCACGCTGACCTTCGCTGCCAGCGCCAACCCCATCGTGTACGAGGGGGCAACGCCGGTCTTCATCGACTGCGATGCCGCGACGTGGACCATGGATCCCGGCCTGCTGCGCGAAGAGCTCGCGGCCTGTGCGGCCCGTGGGCGGCGGCCGAAGACGGTGGTGGTCGTCGACCTGTACGGTCAGAGTGCCGACTACGACGCCCTTCGGGAGGTATGCGACGAGTTCGGCGTGCCGATCGTAGAAGATGCGGCGGAAGCCCTCGGCGCCACCTACGAAGGCGTTCCCGTCGGCGGTTTCGGCCTCCTCGGCGCGTTTTCCTTCAATGGCAACAAGATCATCACCACCTCCGGCGGCGGCATGCTGGTTTCCGGGAACGCCGCCCTGGTGGCGAGGGCTCGGCACCTGGCGACCCAGGCCCGAGAGCCGGCACCGCACTACGAACATGCTGTGATCGGCTACAACTACCGGCTATCGAACCTGCTCGCCGCTGTCGGCAGGGCGCAACTGCGGGTGCTCCCGGCGCGAGTTGCCGCCAGGAGAGCCAACTTCGAGCGCTACGTGCAGCTCCTGGGAGACATGCCGGGCGTGACGTTCATGCCGGAGGCTCCCTACGGCCGGTGCACGCGCTGGCTCACGTGCCTGCTGGTGGAGCCGCGGCTGTTCGGGGCAACGCGCGACGACATTCGGCTGGCGCTGGAGCGCGAAGACATCGAGTCGCGACCCCTTTGGAAGCCAATGCACCTGCAGCCGGTCTTTTCCGGCTGTCGGGTGCGCGGGGGCGCGGTGTCGGAGGAGCTGTTCGCAAAGGGGCTCTGCTTGCCGAGCGGCTCGAACCTCTCCGCGGCGGAGCTGGAGCGGATCGCAGGCATCGTGAGGTCGGTCGCTGGCAGCGGCTGACCGTGCCGCGCGGCGCTGCAAGAGACGAGGCGGGCTCGCGCCCGCCTCGATTCTTCTACATGTCACCCCCGTGTCGCCTCGCGTGAACAGTCGCCGATCCCCTTCAGTGGCCGCCCAGATACCCGAGGTTTCGCAGGTTCTTAAGGCTTTCCGGATCGAGGCGCACAGAACGCGGCTGAGGTGCGTGGACCTCCAACTGCGCGCTCAGTCGGGCGAGCTTTTCGCGGAGCATCCGGTGAGCTGGTACTTGCGGGTCGAAGATGTTGCGGAGTTCACGGGAGTCGGCGCGACGGTCGAACAGTTCCCACTCTTCCCTGATGGACTCCGGTCTGGTGTGACGCGTCCAAATCACCTTGAGCGGCTCGAGGATCAGCGAACGGACCTCGATACCCTGGCGGTTCTCCAGCTTCCAGACCATGGTCTCGGCGTAGATGGGCCCGTTGGACACTGCTGTATCGCCCAACATCATATCCCTGAGAGAACGCCCTGGCCGGTCGCGAGGCTGTCGCAGTCCCAAAAGAGAGAGGATGGTGGGGAAGATGTCCACGTGGCTCACCGGCGTAGTTATCCTTTTGCCAGGTGGGATCACCCCTTCGAGTAAGACGACAAGAGGCACCCATTGTGTGGCGTCGTACACGAACCGGTTGTGGTTGGCTTCTCCGTGTTCGCCCAGCGACTCGCCGTGATCAGCGGTGAGGACGACGAGTGTCCGTCCGTTCATGGTCCGAACGTGCTCCAAGAGGCGACCAACCTGCTCGTCCACGAAGGCGATCTCGCCATCGTAATCGAAGGGGAAACGCTGGCGCCATGATTCGTCCGGTTCGTAGGGTGAGTGCGCGTCGAAATAGTGGACGAAGAGGAACCACGGGCCCCTACGTTTGCTGAGCCAACGGATGGCCCGCTCGGTCACCTCGTCGGCTGGCCTTTCGAACACCGTGTACTCGTGGGTCAGCCACCGTCCTGGGGCTGGCCGCGCGCTCGGTCGCCTGGGTCGGTTGAGCAAAGATGTACCGAAATCGTCATCATACATAGCAAACCCGCGCCCCAGTCCGAACCGGTGGTCCAGGGGGAGCGCGCCCACGATCGCAGCCGTGGAAAAGTGTCTGGCCTGCAGCATCTCGGCAAGTGTCGGAATCCCAGGGCCGAGAGAAAAGAGTCCGTTGCACCTCACCCCGTGCTCTGGTGGTAGCAGTCCCGTTAAGATCGTGCAGTGAGCGGGTAGGGTCGAAGGAACATGGGAAAATGCTCTGCTGAAAACGACGCCCCGGGAGGCCCAGCGATCGATGTGGGGTGTTGTGGGCTGCGAGTACCCGTAGAGGCTCATGTGGTCAGCTCGAACCGTGTCGAGCGTGATGAGGAGGACATTATCCGCCCGCGGGGCGCGCGCCTCCAGGGGGGCCGCAAGAAGCGCAGTGGTGGCAAGGACAAGCCACGCCAGCGACCGGCCACGGCCTCCAACGTCCCTCGCTGCAAGAAACTGGACTGTCCGAAGGAGTGACCAATCGGGGGACGGCGAGGGCGCACTCACGGTCCCTCGGCTTCCAGCACCGGCCGGCAGGTCAGTCCGCATCTTTCCGCATGTTTCACGCCGACTGCCCCATCCCTACAGCAGCAGGGGCACCCCACGGGCTCGGCTCGCCGCCGAGTACGTTCGTCGGCCTACACCGCCGGCGTAGCGTCACCGATTGCTGGCGAGTGCGTCGAGCCTGGCCCTCAGTTCCTCAATAGTCTTCTGCTGCTCCTGCACGACCTTGGTGAGGACCGCCACGACATCCATCGGCGCGAGTCCTTTGCGATCGGAGCTCGCCACGAGCTCCGGTACGTCTTCCGCGATGAAGCCGAGCTGCTCCTCGCCAGGGCTTGCCTTGTACTCGAAGCGCACGGGGGTAAGCTGTGCCAGCGCGGCTGCGGCGTCTTCCGCCGAGAGATCCCGAATGTTCTGCTTGTACTGCCGGCTGGACGCGTCCGTCCACGCACCGCCGGC
>JBBISY010000021.1:5705-48202 GCA_037441065.1 Acidobacteriota bacterium
CGGCGATCCTGTACCGATCCCTACCTTGTCGTTCACCACGTACAGCACGTCTTGCGCCGAGGCGGGCACGGCGACGAGCGCGAGGGCGCACGCCAGCGCCGCCAGGGCTACCGTCCGAAGCATCAGGCACGAGGTCTTCATGGTCGTCCTCCGTTAGATTCGGTTCTAGTATACTACCTCAGCCGTCAAGCAGCAAGCCGTCAACCCCTGCCACAAAGTGAGCGCCGGTGCGCACGGCGAACCCGTTGCGCAGGATCACCGCGTGGCCGGCGCGGAACGCCACCTCGGCTTGCACGGCGGTCACGTGTACCGAAGGGCCGGCCATGAGGTCACAGGGGGAGGTCACCTCCTCCGGTGCGTCGAAGGTCCGGTTGGAGACGGTGACGTGGCAGTCTACGAAGGTGAACGCACCGGCGAGCGTTGCCGCTTGGCCGTCGAGGTTGGTCACGGTCACCGCCGCGAGCCCGGGCCCGTGCGGGGGTGTCGTCGCCTGGATGAGGGTGGCACCGACCACCGCCACGCCGGTGGCCGCCTCGCCTCCGAAAGCAACCGTGGCTCCCGCGGAGAAACCGCTCCCCTCCACGGTGATGGGGGTGCCGCCGATCACGGGGCCGGAGCTGGGAGTGACCGCCGTCACGGTGGGCGGTGGCGAGACCACCGAGAGACAAGCCGCGCGGCCTTCCACGTAGGTGCGGATCACGTCGAGCACCCGTTCGTTCGCCTCACCGGGTACGCCGAAGAAGAGCTTGACGTTGCTGTAGCCGCCGGAGCGCAGGTGGCAGTAGCTCATGATCGTGCCCTTTTCGGGGGGCACGCTGGTGGGTCCCGAGTAGCAGCCGCTCTCGCCGCTGTAGCACGTGTCCACGGGTGGGCTGTAGCAGTGGGTGTGCTCGGAGTTGAAGTTGTGGCCCAACTCGTGGCTGAAGCACAGGAGGTCCCAGTAGAGGGACGGGTTGGTGGCCGAGAAGGCGCCGTTGAGACTGGTGCTGACGCCGTACCCGCCGCCCCAATGGCCGCCGTAGTAGAAGTCGCCGTCGCAGATGACGCCGAGCCAGGCGATGCCGCCGCCGAGGCGTTTACCGCTCAACAGGTGCACGGTGGAGCGGGGCACGGAGGAGCGGTTGGCGTGCCAGTAGTCGCCCAGTTCGAAGAGTGCGCCGTCGAGGGTCGTGGCGCTATAGGGGTCGGCGGGGGTAGCGTAGGTGTAGAGCGCGCCGATGCGCAGAACCGTCTTTACGTCCCGCAGGTAGATGGCGGAGGATGCGGCCACCAGATCGCCCACGTAGGCGGCGACCGCCTCGGGAGAGCCCAGGAGCTGGTATAGCTCGTAGTCGGTTTCGATGGCCAGTGTCGCCGCGTACACGGTGGATGAGGCAAGGGCGCTTGCTCCCCCTCCGGCGGCCTCCGCCGATGCCAGCGCGGGACCCCCCAATCCCGCCATGTCGTTCGCACAGCTCCAGCTGGCCGCCCCCGGTGGCCGGTCGCGATCGGGGTCGAAGCGCCGCAGCAAGAGCCGCCTGTCGCCGCCTGGCCGGTAGGCATCTCCGGCTGGAGCCACCGCGTACCAGCCCGAAGCGGTGGCGATGAAGCCCCTCACCGTGCGGCCTGCGGCGAGGAACACGAAAGACCGCTCCTCCCCCCGCACGGTGCCCCGGAAGTACCGATCCCGGGGAGGAGGGAGGGTTGTGGCTCCGCCGTCGCTCCGGCAAGAGACAGCGGCACCCTCGGCCCAGACCTCGAAACGCTCCAGCTCGAGATCCACGATCTCGCCGCCCTCGAGTTCCAGGGCGTGGAGCGTCAGACGGGCTGCGGCCGGGGTGTCGCGGGCCAGGAGGTGGGCGACGCGGTCGGGGAGGACCACCTGGGCTGCTGCCGTGGCGGCCAGGAGCAGGACTGCGGCCGAGAGGGTGCCCTGGTAGCCTGTGGGCATAGCCCGTTGGAGGTCGAAAGCCACCGCACCAACCTCCCCAGGGCCATTCTCGGCGCCCGCAACGGCCAGCGCGGTGACGAGGCTCACCACCCCGGCGCTCGCGCCGACGGATACTGACGCGCGTGGGTCCGACCGGGTGGATGTCCCGCTGTCTGTGCTGTTGGTGCAAGGTGGGTGCTCAATCTGCTACACTGATGATGCGAAGAGACCGTTGGCAATGACCGACTCCACACCGCCCCTCACTCGGCGCCGATCGCTGCGACTGTGGCACCTGCGGAGCTGGCTGCTCTTGGGGCTCGACGGGGCTGCGGCAGCGCTCGCGCTCTGGGTCGCTCTGCTGCTGCGCTTCGAGGGGACGGTGGACGCGGTGTACCTGGCGGCGGTGCCGAAGTACCTGGCGTTCCTGCTGGCGGGGCGGGTGGTCGCCAACCTGCTCTTCAAGCTCCACCGCTGGTCGTTCCGCTTTTCTGGCCTCACGGACGGCGTCCGCGTCGTCTCGGCAGGGCTCCTGGGAACCGGCCTGTTTCTCTTGGGGCTCTTCCTCGCCGAGATCAAGGTGCCGCCCCGCTCGGTGGTGGTGCTGGAGCTGCTGCTGTCCACCGCGGTAATGGGGCTGGTGCGGTTCTCGCCACGCCTCACCTTCCTCTACCTGGCCGAGCACCGGCGCTGGACGCGCAACGGGGCGGTGCGGACCGTGATTGTGGGCGCGGGAGCCGCCGGGGAACTTTTGCTGCGCGACCTGCAGCGCTCGGTGGAGCACAACTACCGCGTCGTCGGCTTCGTGGACGACGACCCCGGCAAGTGGGGGAGTATTGTGGGCGGCAAGCCGGTGTTGGGCGGCATTGCCGACCTCCCCGAGGTGATCCGGCGGTACGAGGTGGGCAAAGTGCTCATCGCCATCCCGCGTCTGGAGGCTCGGAAGGTCCGCGAGATCCTCTCCCTGTGCGCCGCGCTCAAGGTGCGCTTCAAAATCCTGCCGGTTTCCTTCGTGTACCTGCGGGAGCGGCTATCCGCCTCGATGCTCCTCGATATCGCTCCCGAAGATCTGCTGGCTCGGGATGAGGTAGATTTCTCCAGGACGCCGGAACTGCAGATGGTCCGGGGCCGACGGGTGCTCGTCACGGGGGCGGCGGGGTCCATCGGCAGCGAGATCTGCTGGCAGCTGGCCCGCGCTGGCGCGGGCCGTCTCGTCATGGTGGACATCAACGAGAACGAGCTGTACCTCCTCCAGCGCCGGCTGGAGCGCGAGGTCCCCGGCCTGCCGGTGACGGTGGCGGTGGCGGACATCCGGGACCGCGGGCGCCTGGAAGCCCTGCTGGACGAGACGCGGCCTCAGGACATCTTCCATGCGGCGGCGCACAAGCATGTGCCGCTGTTGGAGGCGTGCCCCGGTGAGGCGGTCAAGAACAACGTGCTCGCCACCCGGCACCTGGTGACGGCGGCGGTGGCCCACCGGGTGGAGCGTTTCATCTACATCTCCACGGACAAGGCGGTGCGGCCCACCAGCGTCATGGGGGCCACCAAGCGCCTGGGGGAGCGGGTGGTGCAGCACTTCGCCGCGAACTCGCCCACCGCCTCGTGCGTGGTGCGGTTCGGCAACGTGCTCGGTTCTGCCGGCTCCGTAGTGCCGTTGTTCCGCGAGCAGATAGCCGCCGGCGGGCCGGTGACCGTGACGCACCCGGAGGTGCGGCGCTACTTCATGACCATCGCCGAGGCGGTCGGTCTGGTGCTCAAGGCGGCCTACGGCGACTACGGTCAGCTTTGCATCCTGGACATGGGGGAGCAGATCAAGATCCTGGATCTGGCGCGCCACATGATCACCATGGCGGGGCTCGTGCCGGAGGTGGACGTGCCCATCGTCTTCACCGGCCTGCGACCCGGCGAGAAGCTCGCCGAGGAGCTTCTCACCGAGGCGGAGGAGCGCACCCGCCGGGTCAACGCCAAGATTCTCGTGGCCACGAGCCCGCCGCCCCCGCCCGATTTCGACGAGCAGTTGGAAGAGCTGGCCCGCGCGGCGGAGTCGGAGGACGCTGGGCGGGTGCGCCGGCTGCTGCAGGAACTGGTGCCATCCTACGCGCCCCCGGCAGCGCCGGAGGAGCCCGCCCCCGTCGCAAGCGAGCGACAGGTGCGCGGTGCCGCCGTCCGCAAGCGCGTGAACTGACCTCCGCTGCGCCACCGCAGCGCGGCCGACCGGACCGCGCGCGCCCCCGAGGGGTGCTATGGGAGCACTGGCACCGGTAGCTCGGCGGCGGGACGCGGCTCCACGCGCACCGACCGGACAAAGTAGCTGGTCTCACCGAAGCAGGAGGTGGGGATCCCCCTGTGCTCGGTGTAGTGGAGCGCCACGAACTTCCCGATGACCTGCTGGAGCTGCGCCGCCACCTCGTCGTTCCGCACTGAGAAGTGCCAGATGGTTGGGGCGACTCCGGGCACGACGTACTGCGCCAGCTCGCCCTCCCACGTCTTGCACAGCCACCCCTTGCGGGAGAACTTCTGCAGCACCCCGGCCCGGTCGCCCTCCGAGTAGCTCCAGTGGAGGACGAACCACAGGTACCCGGCGGCCGCGAGCACGACGACCAGGAGTATCCCCGACAGGATCAGGACGATGCCGCCGCGCTGGGCGTCGGAGCGGTTTGCAGGTCGATCGAGTTCGCGTCCCATGGTGTCTCGATGCTACGCGCGAGGGGCCGCGGCCGCAAGGAGGGACCCTGCGGCGGCGGCTGTGCCCTGCAGCGCTTCAGCGCAGCATGACGAGGACGCGGAGGAGCGCCTGGCCCGCGGCGAGCGGCTCGAGCGCCTTGCCCACCACGGTGCCGGGGAGCGGCGCGTCCATGCGCATGGCGTGGCCAGGGGTGGGCAAGGTGACGAGGAGGTCGCCGGGCTCGACGGCGCCGCTCACTGCGACCCGGGTCGCGAGCTGCTCCCGCGGCGAGGAGAACGAGCGCGCCACCAGGTCGCGGTCCTCGGGGAGGAGGTGGGGGACGGCGACCGCACCTGCCGCGGCGTCGAGGGGAAGGGCGCCGCTTGCGGCTGAGTCCGGGCCGGTGGTGAGCGGCGACGCGGCGCCGGGCAGCGTCGCCGTGCCGTGATCTGGCGAGCGCGGATCGCGGGTCGGCGGCGCGATGCGGTCGACCTTGGGGTCGAACTCATGGATGGCGGCCTTGAGGGCCTGGGAGCGGCTCGTGTCGAGACGTTCCTCGATGCCGAGCGCCCGGCGCTGGGCGGTGAAGCGGGCGAGGGCGGTGGAACGGGCGTACTCGGGCCGTTCGGCAGCGCGCTCCCGGTGGACTCGCATGGACGGGATGAACGCCTCCTGGGTCTTCTCCTGCACGATGGTGAGCTCCTCGAAGCCGATGCGCAGGCCGTAGACGATGTAGTCGAAGGTGCAGTCGGCGCCGTCGCGGCTGCGGACCGTGAGGGTGTCCGTTCCCTTCTCGGCGACGTAGAGGTCGCACCACGAACCGACCGACGTCACGTAGGCGGTGAGGCCGAGGTCGGGGTTGGTGACCCAGGCGAAGGTCTCGCCGAGGGGCACGACGGCTTCGCCGCCCGAGAGGCGGGCGGTGCCGCGGGTGTAGGTGGCGACCTCGTCCCCCTCGGGTGCCGTGTAGACGATCACCGAGCCGGGGTCGGTGGGGTGGTTCTGCACGAAGTTCACCGAGCCGGTTCCAAAGATCTTGTAGGTGCTGTAGCCAACGTCGGCCCAACTCCCGTCGTTGCGGTCCTCGAAGTAGCCGCCCCGGGTGTTGCCGGAGGCCTCGATGCCGGTGTTGCCCATGCCCGCGTAGACCTCGGCGGAGCCGTTGGTGTCGGCGAAGTGGCCGCCGATATCGGTGCCCTTGGCCTCGATGCCGATGTCTCCGTAGCCCAGGCGGGCCCACCCGGACTCGTCGCCGTCATGGAAATAGCCGCCCATTTCGTCGCCGGAGGCCTCGATGCCGCGGTCGCCGTAGGCGACGTAAGCATGACCGCTCGAGTCCTTGTCCCAGATTTCAGCACCCCAGCTGTTTCCCGAGCCTTCAATCCCGATCTGTGCCCTCCCGATCGTAGCGAAGCCCGTGTCGTCGGTCGAGGCAAAGTAGCCACCCGCATAGTCGCCCCTCGCTTGAATGCCATAGTCGCCAATCCCAAGGGACGCGACCCCTGAGCCGTCCGCATCCTTGAACGATCCCCCGGCGCGAGTTCCGAAGCCTTTGACGCCGAGGCCGTCCGCCGCGAACCACGCCTCGGCGTCGCCCAAGGCGTCGCGGAAGCGGCCGCCGCCGGCGGTGCCCGTGGAGTTGACCCCGAACGTCCCAGGCGGCAGTGGCGGGATGGCCCTGGCTTTCGCCGCCACCGTCGCGGCGAGCGGCTGCGGCGCGCTGCTCGAAAGACGCGGCGACGGGACCGGGTGCCACCCGGTGGGCGCCGGGCCGGACGACGGCGTTTTCGTGGCCCCGTCGGATGCGCTTCCCGCCACCGTCAGCGTGCTGAGCAGCCCCACGAGCGCCACAAACCCCAGTAACCGGACTTTCGATCGCATGGCGTACCTCCCTGCTCCTCGAAAAATGAAAAGAGCAACAGCCGTGCCACGCGGCAGGAAGCCGTCGGCGGGGGCCAGCCCGGCGTGGTCCTGCGCCGCACGATCGGGCGTATCTTTTTGTAGAAGAACGCCATGGGCGCGCAGTCGCGATCCGTCGCGCGGTCCGAGGACGGCCTGTCGTCGCCTCGGGGAGGCGGCGCCTTCGTCTCAAGGCCGAGACGGGGCCTTCGCAGGGTTGAGACCGCGGTGCGAGCCCGGGTGACGGGGGAGCGGCCCCCTGCTAGGCTTGGGCTCCCGGGACCGCAGGCGCCGCTTGCGCCTGCGGCGCCGGTGCGGAGGTGGACCGTGGAGCTCTTGGATGCGGGCCGCAGCATCGTGGCGGTGATCGACATGCAGGGCAAGCTCATGGAGATGGCGTACCGGTCGGCGATGGTGATCCGCGCGACGGTCCGGCTGCTGCGCCTGGCGGAGCTCTTCCGCGTGCCCGTCGTGCTCACCGAGCAGTACCCGAAGGGGCTCGGCGTCACCGATCCTCGAGTGCGCGCAGAGTTCGACCGGCTCACGGTGCCGAAGGGCTACCTGGAGAAGACGAGCTTTGGGTGCTGCGGCGACCCGCAGTTCGAGGCACTGCTCGCCCAGGTGCGCCCGGGGGTGCCGCCGGAAAGGCGGCAGATCGTCGTGGCCGGGATCGAGGCGCAGGTGTGCGTGATGCAGACGGTGATCGAGCTGCTGCGCTTGGGGCACCAGGTGCACGTGTGCTGGGAGTGCGTCTCCGGGCGCGGCGAGGAGTACCGCCGCCACGCGCTCGAGCGCATGGCGCAGGCGGGGGCGGTGCTCACCAACCACGAGTCGGTGGCGTTCGAGTGGGCGCGCGACAGCAAGCACCCGGCGTTCCGCGAGATGAGCGCCCTCCTCAAGGAGGGGCAGATCGTCGAGTAGGCCGTCGCGCACCGCTGCCGCACCGCGCCTCCGCCGTGCGACCTCCAGCAGCGCGCGACGCCGCCAGCGGTGCGGGCGGGGAGGGCGGCCCCACGGGGCGGTGCGGCGGCCGGGGGGCGAGGCGTTCTCGTGTATCATCCCGGCATATGAAGCACCCCTTGCGGATCGCTCTGGGCGCGGACCACGGCGGCTTCGAGCTCAAGCAGCAACTCGCGGGGTTTCTCGCAGCCCTGGGGCATGAGGTCACCGACTGCGGCACGTCCAGCCGGGAACCGGTGGACTACCCGCAGTTCGCCGCAGCGGTGGCGAGGCTGGTGGCGTCGGGGGAGAGCGATGTGGGGATCGTGGTGGATGGCGCCGGTATCGGTTCGGCCATGGCGGCCAACAAGATCGCCGGCGTGCGCGCCGCCGCCTGCTACAGCGAGGCCCTGGCCATCAACGCCCGCGAGCACAACGACGCCAACGTGCTCACCCTCGGCGCCGGCCACGTGGACCTGGCCACCGCCAAGGTGATCGTCTCCGCCTTCCTGGCCACCGAGTGCACGGAGGAACGGCACCGGCGCCGCGTGCAGATGATCCGGGACCTGGAGCGGGAGTGGGGGGCGGGGGAGGGGATGTCTTCGGCCGATCTCGCCCGCGTCATGGAGCGGGTCAAGGCCCTCCTCGGCAGCTCGCATCGCGGAGGCGCCACACCCCTGATCGCGCCGGCGGACCTGGCCAAGCTCATCGACCACACGTTGCTCAAGCCGGAAGCCACCCGGGCCGACATCCGCCGCCTGTGCGAGGAGGCGCGCCGGTACGGCTTCTACTCGGTGTGCGTCAACCCCGCCTACGTGGCGCAGTGCCGGGAAGAGCTGCGCGGCAGCAACGTCAAGGTGTGCTGCGTCGTGGGGTTCCCGCTCGGGGCCCAGCCGGCGGAGATCAAGGCGCTGGAAGCCCGCCGCGCCATCCGGGAGGGGGCGCGCGAGATCGACATGGTGATCAACATCGGGGCGTTGAAGAGCGGCGACGACGCGGCGGTCTTGCGGGACATCCGCAGCGTGGTGGAGGCCTGCCGGGACGGGCGGGCGGTCTGCAAGGTGATCCTCGAGACCGCGCTCTTGAGCGACGAGGAGAAGCGGCGCGGTTGCCGCCTGGCGATGCAGGCCGGCGCCGATTTCGTCAAGACCTCCACGGGCTTCTCCAGCGGCGGGGCCACCGTGGAGGACGTGCAGTTGATGGCCGCGGAGGTGGCGCCGCGGCTGGGGGTGAAGGCATCGGGTGGCATTCGCACCTACGCGGACGTGGTGCGCATGGTCCAGGCGGGGGCCACGCGGGTGGGCTGCAGCGCCAGCGTCAGGATCATGGAGGAGGCCCTGGCGGCCGCGCGGAGGGAGGGGTAGAGCCATGTCGGAGCTGCGCTGCTACGTCTTTCTCGACAGCCTGCAGCCCAAGTATGCCTCCTTCCTCGGCACCGTGGCGCAGGGGTTCCTGCCCGTGCCGGGGCAGGCCGCGCTGTTCGTGGAGGTGGCGCCGGGGATGGACATCATGCGGGTCACGGACGTGGCCCTCAAGGCCACCGACGTGCGGCCGGGGATGATGATCATCGAGCGCCTCTACGGTATGCTGGAGATCCACTCCGACTCGCAGGCCGACGTGCGGGCGGCCGGGCGCGCGATCCTGGACGCCCTGGGCCTCAAGGAGGAGGAGCGGATCAAGCCGGAGATCTTCACGAGCCAGGTGATCCGCAACATCTCCGACTACCACACGCAGCTCATCAACCGCAGCCGGCACGGCGACATGATCCTGCCGGGGCAGTCGCTGTACGTGATGGAGTGTGCGCCGGCGGGGTACGCGGCCATTGCCGCCAACGAGGCGGAGAAGGCGGCCAACATCAACATCCTCGAAGTGCGCGCCTTCGGCAGTTTCGGCCGCGTCTACCTGGGCGGCGAGGAACGCGATATTGACGTCGGGTACCGGGCTGCCGAACAGGCCATCGCCGACGTGACCGGCCGGCCGGCGAGGGGCGGCGCGTGAGGACGGCAGCACGCCGCGGCATCCGGGGGTGCGGCGCCGCAGTGCCACGGCGAAGGGGCTCCGCGCGCGCCGGTCGGGGAGGAGACGCATGGGGCAGCACCGCGACGCCTGCGCATTGGCGGGGTGACGCGGCGACAGAGAGACAGGAGGCACAATGCTCGAAGCGCTCGGAATGATCGAAACGAGGTCGTTTCCCGCCGTGGTGGAGGCTGCCGATGCCGCGGTGAAGGCGGCCAAGGTGGAGCTGGTGGCCTACGAGAAGACCGGCGGCGGCTACACCACCGTCATCGTGCGGGGCGACGTGGCGGCGGTGAAGGCGGCCTGCGAGGCGGCGCAGATCGCCGCGAGCCGGGTGGGCGAGGTGGTGGCGGTGCACGTCATCGCCCGCCCCCACATCAACGTGGACCAGGTCATGCCTCTGGGTCGGCAGGGGTTGGCCAAGGCCACCAAGAAGTAAGGGCGCCGCGGCACGCCGGTGCCGCCGGGGGGAAGGAGAGCCGGGCCCATGCTGCTGGCGAAGGTGGTGGGGACGGTGGTGGCGAGCCGCAAGGAGGGGAGCCTGGAGGGGCTCAAGTTTCTCCTCCTGCGGGTGGTGGACGAAACCGGCCAGGAAACCGGCGCCACCGTGGTAGCTGCCGACGCGGTGGGCGCCGGACCGGGGGAGGTCGTGCTCTTCGCCACCGGCTCCTCCGCCCGGCAGACGAGCATGACCGACAAGCGCCCGGTGGACGCCGTGGTGATGGCCATCGTGGACATGGTGGCCGTGGGCGATGCGGTGACCTACAAGAAATGAAGGGCACGGGGAGCAGGGCCGAGGGGACCGCGAAGCGCGAAGGCGCTCTCGCTGAGTTGGCCCGGAAGACGGACCGGAGCCGTGCGAAGCGCTCGCTCGATAGGAGCCTTGGCCTGCTTCGATCCCCTGTCCCTTGTCCCCTGTACCCTGTCCCCTGGCCACAATCGTCGGGATCGCAAACGGCGAGAGCGGACTCATGGCCAAGCTGACGGATCAGGAGGTGGAGGCCATCGCCCGGCGGATCGTGGCCGACCTGGAGGGGCGGCCGCCGGCGACGAGTTCTTCGGGCCCACCGGTGCTCGCCGGCGCGGGGCTGTTCGCCACCGTGGACGAGGCGGTGGCGGCGGCGGCCGCCGCGCAGCCCACGTTCGTGGCGCTGCCGCTCGCCCAGCGGGCGCGCATCCTCGCCGCGATCCGCGCCACCATGCTGGAGAACTGCGAGATCCTGGCCGCTTCGGCCCACCGCGAGACGGGGCTCGGGCGGGTCGAGGACAAGGTGGTGAAGAACCGTCTCGTCACCGAGAAGACCCCCGGTCTGGAGGAGCTCTTCCCGCAGGCGGTGACCGGCGATCGGGGCCTCACCCTCACGGAACCCGCCCCGTTCGGGGTGATCGCTGCCATTACCCCCTCCACCAACCCCACCTCCACCATCATCTGCAACGCCATCGGCATGCTGGCCGCCGGCAACGCGGTGGTGTTCAACGCCCACCCCGCGGCCAAGGAGTGCTCGGCGCAGACCGTGGCCCTCCTCAACCGGGCCATCGTCGAGGCCGGCGGCCCGCCCAATGTGGCCACCTGCGTCTCCAACCCCAGCATCGAGACGGCCCAGGCGCTGATGCAGCACCGCGGGGTGCGCCTGCTGGTGGTCACGGGGGGCGGGGCGGTTGTCAAGGTGGCCATGGCCTCGGGCAAGCGGGCCATCTGCGCCGGTCCGGGCAACCCCCCAGCGCTGGTGGACGAGACGGCGGATATCGACAAGGCGGCCCGCGATATCGTGCTCGGCGCCTCCACCGACAACAACATCATCTGCGTGGACGAGAAGGAGATCATCTGCGTGGCCTCGGTGGCCGACCGGCTCCTGGCGGCGATGGCGCGGCAGGGCGCGGTGCTCGTGCCGCCGCACCGCCTGCGCGCCCTGGAGGGGGTGCTGTTCACGCGGCAGCACGGGCCGCGGCAGCATGCGGAGGTGAACCGGGAACTCATCGGCAAGAACGCGGCGGACATCCTCGCCCGCATCGGCATGCAGGTGCCGGCGGCGACGCGCCTCGGCGTGGTGGAGGTCGAAGCGGATCATCCGCTGCTGTGGACCGAGCAGATGCTGCCCATCCTGCCCCTGTGCCGCGTGCGCTCGGTGGCGGAGGGCATCGCGCTGGCAGTGGCCGTGGAGGGGGGGAACCGCCACACGGCAGTGATGCACTCCCGCAACATCGACGCCCTCTCGCGCATGGCCAAGGCCTGCGACTGCTCGATTTTCGTCAAGAACGGGCGCTCTCAGGCCGGGTTGGGGCTGGACGGAGAGGGGTACTGCTCGTTCACGATTGCCAGCCCCACCGGCGAGGGCCTCACCGGCCCCCGCTCCTTCTCGCGTTGGCGCCGGTGCGTGCTGGTGGACCACTTCCGGATCACCTGATGAAGACCCATCCGGCATTGGCTCTGGTGGAGTTTTCCGACATCCCTACGGCGGTACGGGCCACCGACGCCATGATCAAGAGGGCTCCCGTCGCCGCGCTGCGGTGCGGGACCATCACCTCCGGGCGCTGGCTGACGATCATCGGCGGCACCACGGCCTCGGTGGAGGAGGCCCTGGCGGCGGGGCGGCTCGAGGGGGGGCCGGCCGTGGTGGGCGAGGTCCTGCTCCCCGACGTGCACCCCCGCCTGTACGAGGCGATCACCGGGGTGCGCAGGCCGCCCCCCGCGGGGGCCCTGGCGGTGGTGGAGACGGATACGGTGGTCGCCACGGTGCGCGCGGCGGAGGCGGCCCTCAAGGGGACCGGCGTAGAGCTTGTGGAGATACGTCTCGCCGACACGGGGCTCGCCGGCAAGGGCGTGGCGGTGTACGGCGGCGAGCTGCACGAGGTGGAGGCGGCGATGGCGCTAGCACAGGCCGCCGCGGGGCCGTCGGGGCGCCTCTCCCTCACCATCGTAGCCGCGCCCCACCCCTCGCTGGTGGAGGCGATCGCGGGCGGTACCGTCTTGACGGCGGCGACGTTGCTGGATCTAGGCGGGGAGGGGTGACGGTGCTGCTGGGCCAGGTGGTGGGGACGGTGGTGCCCTGCGTGGTGGTCCCGGGGCTCGAAGGATGCCCGCTGCTCCTCGTGCAGCCGCTCGACAAGGCCGGGAGGCCGAGGGGGCGCCGGCTGGTGGCGGCGGACGCCACGCGCATGGCCGGGCCCGGTGAGCTGGTGTACTACGAGGGGGGGCGGGAGGCGGCGCTGGCGCTGGAGCCGTGGTTCGTGCCGGTGGACCACGCCATTGTTGGCATCGTGGACACGCTGGACCTTGCCGGAGCCGAGCCGTGATCCTGGGGCGTGTCATCGGTAGCCTCACCTCCACCATCAACCACCCCTTCTACGAGGCGAGGAAGCTGCTGGTCGTGGAAAAGACCGATGCGCAGGGAGAGCCGCTGGGCGATTACCTGATCGCCGTGGATGCGGTGGATGCCGGGGTGGGGGAGCGCGTCCTCGTCCTCGACGAGGGCAACGGCGGCCGCCAGATCTTTGCGGCGCCCAACGCGCCAGTGCGCTCGGTGGTGGTGGGCATCCTCGACCGCGTGGACGAGTCGCGGGGGGAGCGCTCCGAGCCGTGAGGGAGCCCCGCGGGGACGAAATCGTCGAGCAGTTCGCGGCCTGGCGGGCGAAGAAGAGCCGGTACCTGTTCGAGCGGCGCGTTGCGGCGGCGCTGCCCCACCTGCCGGAGCGGGGGCGCCTCCTCGATGCCGGGTGCGGCGACGTGGAGTTGCGGGAGCGGCTGGCCGGGCTGCGGCCGCGGCTCGAGGTCGTGTGTTGCGATCTGGGGTGGCTGCCGGCACCGCTGGCCTGCCGAGCCGATGTCCAGGCGCTCCCCTTTGCCGCAGGGAGCTTCGACGCCGTCCTGCTCCTCGCCGTGCTGGAGCACGTCCCCGATCACCGCGCCGCCCTGGCCGAGGCCAGGCGCGTGCTGCGCCCCTCCGGGGTGCTCGTGGTCACCACCCCCAACCCGCTCTACGGCCTGCCCATGGCGGTGGCGGGGCGGGTCGGGCTCAAGTACCGGGAGGGGTACGATCACGGCCTCTCCCTCCCGCGTCTGGCGGGGCTGGCGCGTGCGGTGGGTCTGGCGGTGGAGGCGGAACGGGGGTTCCTGCTCGCCCCCTTCCCCCTGCCGGGCGGCCGGCTCGAGCGCTGGCTGGGGCGACGGCCGGTGCTGCGCCGCCTGCTCCTGAACCAACTGCTGGTGGCCCGCCGCCGCTGAGGGGTGCCGGTCTGGCGAGGGGGCAGGCGGCGGCGTTGACAGCCTGGGGTCGCCGCCGCACACTGCCCGCCGACGGGAGGGGTCTATGAGGAGTCGAGCACTGGCTCTGGGGTGCATCCTGGCCGCGACGGCGGGGGGTGCCGCCGGGATCGATCCGGACCTGCTGTCGGGGTTGGAGGCACGTGCCATCGGTCCCGCGGGGATGAGCGGCCGGATTGCCGACATCGTGGCGGTGGAGTCCGATCCCGCGGTCGTCTTCGTCGGGGCCGCCACGGGTGGGGTGTGGAAGTCGGTGAACGGCGGATTGACCTTCACGCCCGTTTTCGACGACCAGCCGGTGGCCGCCATCGGCGCCCTCGCCATTTTCCAGGCCAACCCCGCCATCGTCTGGGTGGGCACGGGCGAGAGCAACGTGCGCAACTCCGCGTCGGTGGGTAACGGCGTCTACCGCTCCCTGGACGGGGGCCGGACCTGGAAACACCTGGGCATCGAGGGCAGCGAGCGCATCGCCCGCATCGTGCTCCACCCCCAGGATCCCGACACCGCGTGGGTGGCCGCCCTCGGCCGCGAGTGGGGCGAAAACGCGGAGCGCGGCGTGTTCAAGACCACCGATGGAGGGGTCACCTGGAGGCGGGTGCTGTACGTGGACGAACGCACCGGTGCGGCCGATTTGGTGATGGACCCCTCGAACCCCAACAAACTCTTCGCTGCCATGTGGCAGTTCCGCCGCTGGCCGTTCTTCTTCCGCTCCGGCGGTCCCGGCTCGGGGCTCTGGGTGAGCCACGACGGGGGCGAGAGCTGGCGCAAGCTGCAGGAGGAGGACGGCATGCCCAAGGGGCCCCTGGGCCGCATCGGCGTGGCTATCTGCCGCTCCCGCCCGGAGGTGGTGTACGCCCTGGTGGAGGCGGAGAAGAGCGCGCTGCTCCGCTCCGAGGACGGCGGCCAGACCTTCCGCGTCGTCAACGATTCCCCCAACGTGGCCCCGCGGCCGTTCTACTACGCCGACATCCGCGTGGACCCGGAGTGGCCGAACCGGGTGTACTCGCTGGACTACGTGGTACGCGTCTCCGACGATGGCGGCAAGACCTTCGCTCCCCTGCCCGGGTGTTCGCAGGGGCACGGCGATTACCACGCCATGTGGATCGATCCCAACGACCCGGACCACTTCCTGGTGGGTGACGACGGGGGCGTGCGCGAGAGTCACGACCGCGGCCGGACGCTGCGCTTCGTGGCCAACCTGCCGCTGGCCCAGTTCTACCACATTGCCGTGGACGACGAGACGCCGTACCACGTGCTGGGCGGCATGCAGGACAACGGCTCGTGGCGCGGCCCGGCCTACGTGTGGCGCCGCGACGGCATCCGCAACCACGAGTGGGAGCTCGTGGGCTCGGGGGACGGCTACGACGTCCAGCCGGACCCGACCCAGCCGGGCGCGGGGTACGCCATGTGGCAAGGCGGCAACCTGCTGTGGTGGGATGTTCGCTCCGGCGAACGCCGCCCGATCAAGCCGCCCCAGGGGGAAGGGCCGAGGCTGCGCTTCAACTGGAACGCCGCCCTGGCCCTCGACCCCTTCGAAGCAGGGACGATCTACTACGGCAGCCAGTTCGTGCACCGCTCCCGAGACCGCGGCGCAACCTGGGAAACCATCAGTCCCGACCTCACCACCAACAACCCCGAGTGGCAGCGGCAGGACGAATCGGGTGGCCTCACCCCCGACGTCACGGCGGCCGAGAACTACTGCACCATCCTGACCATTGCTCCGAGTCCCGTAGCCCGGGGCGTGATGTGGGTGGGCACCGACGACGGGCGCATCCACGTGACGCGCGACGGCGGCGCCACCTGGACCAGCGTCGAGGGCAACCTCAAGGGGGTTCCCGCCCACACCTGGGTCTCCCACATCGAGGCGTCGCGGTTCGACGCGGGCGAGGCCTTCGTGGTGTTCGACGACCACCGACGCTCCAACTGGACCCCCTACGTGTTCAAGACCACGGACTTCGGCCGCACCTGGACCTCCCTCGTCACCCCCCAGCTGCGCGGCTGGGCGCTGGTGATCGAGCAGGACACCGTCAAGCGCGACCTGCTCTTCCTGGGGACCGAGTTCGGGCTCTACGTGTCGCTGGACGGCGGCAAGAACTGGCTCGAGTTCCGGCACGGGGTGCCCACGGTCTCGGTGATGGATCTCGCGCTGCACCCCCGCGAGGGGGATCTGGTCATCGGTACCCACGGCCGGTCGGCTTTCATCCTCGACGACATCGCCCCGCTGCGCGAGCTGTCGCCCTCGGTGCTGGCCGAGCCGGTGCACCTCTTCCCCATCCGCCCCGCCCAGCAGCACCTGCGGGCCCCCGAGGTGGGCGGCTTCGGCCTCGGGCACGGCGAGTTCCGCGGCGCCAACCGCCCCTACGGCGCGCTCATCACGTACTCGCTCCACCGGGCCGATTTGCCGTGGCCGAACGAGGCCAAGGAGAAGGAGCGACGCGAGAAGGAGCGGGCCGCCAAGCTGGCGGCAGCGACCACCTGGGCGCCCATCGGAGCGGTCCAGCCCGGCGGCGAGCGGGCGGCGGAGCCCCCGGCGCCCAAGGCGACGATCCGGATCCTCTCGCAGGGGCGAGTGATCCGCACCCTGGAAGGGCCGGCCAAGGAAGGGATCAACCGCGCCGTGTGGGACCTCCGGCGGGATCCGTTCCGGCCATTCCCGCGGCTCGAATCCCCACGCGAGGAGGAGGACAGGCCCAGGGGCCTCGAGGTGCCGCCGGGGACCTACGAGGTGGTGGTGTCCCTGGGCGAGGCCGAGGCCCGCGGCACCGTGACGCTGGTGGCCGATCCCGCCGCTGGCCTGTCCGCCGACCAGTGGCAGCAGCGCGACGCGTGGCTGCTGGCAGCGGGGGCGCTGCGGGACCAGCTCGCCGAGGCGGTGGCGCGCCTGCGGGAGACCCGCACCGACCTGGAGGCGGTCCTCGCCCGGGTGCGGGCGCGCGCGAGCCGCGAGGGCAGCCCCGGCGAGCGCAGGGAGCGGCTGGAGAAGGCGGAGGAGCTCCCCCTCGTCAAGGAGGGGCGGGCCCTCCTGGAGCGGCTGGGGGCGCTGGAGAGGCGGGTGTGGACACCGCCGGAAACGGTGGGCATCGTGGCCGAACACGACGCCCTCTCCGCCGTCCAGGAGGCCCTCGAACCGTTCGGGGAGTCCTGGCGGCCCCCCACGGCCAGCGACGAGGTGCGCCTGGTTCGGGCCCGGACCAAGGTGGCCGAGGTGCTGGCCGCGGTGGACGCGTTCTTGGCCGGCGACCTGGCGGCGTACCGCAATCAGGTGGAAGCCGCCGGCCTCCGCCTCCTCGCCCCGTGAGGGCCGGGCGGGCCTCGCCAGCGTCGGGAGGGCAGCCGAGCCATCGGGCCCGATCGCGCCCGCAGGCGCGGGCGCCTTCCCCCACCGGTCGGCGACGGCGCGCCGAGGCCGGGTGGGAGCAGCCCCGGTCAGTGACGGGCGCCGGGGCTCACTGCGTATCCAGGATGAGCGGCAGGCCGTCCTTGCCCGCGCCGATGATGATGACCTTGGCGTTTTGCGAGGCAGCGATCTTCTCCGTCGCCTCGATCCCCTTCCAGCGCAGCAGCTGTTCGGAGATGCCCTTGGTCACGATGCTCTGGAAGTCGGCGATGCCCTGTGCCTCGATGCGCTTGCGTTCCGCCTCCTGTTTTTCCTTGAGGAGGACGAACTCCATGCGCTGGCTCTCCTGCTCGGCGCGCAGCTTCTCCTCGATGGCCTGGGTGAGCCCCTTGGGCAGCCCGACGTGCCGCAGCGGCGTGGCCTCCACGGTGATGCCACGGGGCTCTACCAGTCGCTGCAGGTCGGTGAGGATGAGGCGGGCCAGCACCTCGCGCTCGGAGGTGTAGAGGGCGCGGGCTTCGTAGCCGGCCGTCACGCCCCGCGCCACCGAGCGGAACTGCGGCTGGAGGATGATCTCCACGTAGTTGGGGCCGATGGTGCGGTAGACCTCCGGGGCGCGTTCCGGGTTGAGGTGGAAGAGGGCGGAGAGCTCCAGCTGCACCGTCAACCCCTCCTTGGAGGGGACGTCCATGGTCTCCTTGACCTCCTGGGTCTTGATGGACATCTTGACGATGTTCGCCAGGGGGTTGCGAAGGTTGATACCGGCCTTGAGCGAGGTGGGGGAGACGCTGCCGAAGAGGTCCACCACCCCCACGTGGCCGGCGGGAATCACGGTGAAACACTGGAGCAGGGCGACGAGGCCCGCCACCACCGCCACCAGCGCCGGCGCACCGCCCAGCCTGTGGGCCATGGTGCCGGTTTCCCCTCTCCCGCTCCTGGCCGCGGCCCGCCAGGCGGCCACCGCGGCCACCGCCACCAGCAACGATACGACGAAGATCATGCCAGCCTCCTGGCGTCGCTCCCTCCTGCCTTTCCTGCGACGCGCAAGTACCAGTCTAAGCCCTTTCCCCCTCCCATGCCGCCTGGTTGGGTGTGCGCCGCCCGTGGGTCCACGCGGCGGCACAGCCGCGTGCGCCTGGTCGCGTTGCGTCATGATCCGCAGGACGGCCGGTGTGGCGTCGTGCAGAAACGCGGCACCGGAATACCAGCTCGTTTCGTCCCATTGTCAGGGGCGAAAGGAGTTGCCATGCCCCCGACGATCACCTTCAAGGGAAACCCCGTCACGCTCCTGGGCGAGCCCCCGGCCGAAGGACAGGTCGCCCCCGACTTCACCGCCCTCGACGCGGCTCTCCAGCCGCGCTCCCTCGCCAGCTTCCGCGGCGCCCCTCTCGTGGTAAACGTGGTGCCGTCGCTGGACACCCCGGTGTGCGAGCGGCAGACCCGCCACCTGGCCGAGCAGGCCAATGCCCTGGGTTTCAAGCTGGTCACCGTCTCCATGGACCTGCCCTTCGCCCAGAAGCGCTTCTGCGACACGTACCAGCTGCCCAACGTGATCACGCTCTCGGACTTCAAGGACCGCCAGGCGGCCCAGGCCTGGGGGCTGGGGATCCGGGAGTTGGGATTGCTGGCGCGCGCGGTGTTCGTGCTGGACGGCGATGGGGTAGTGCGGTACCGGCAGGTCGTGCCCGAGATCGCCCAGGAACCCGACTACGCCCCGGTTCTCGCGGCGGTGCGCGGGTTGCTCTAGAACTCCCGCCCATCCTGCGGTAAGTGGACGCGGGCGGCGGTGCTGCCGCCCGCGTACCCGTTTCCCCGCCCGGTACGGCCCCCATCGGGGCGGCACGACGCCTCGGGTTTCCACTTGTATATCTATGGACATCGATATATCATGTTTCACCTAGACGACCGAGCCGCTGCCGGCGCGGCTCGCGGGGAGGGGCGATGGACACGGCTCTAGCTGCCGTCGTGAAAGCGCTGGCGGACGATACCCGCCTCGGGATCGTGGCGGCCCTGGCCGAAGGCGGGGAGCTGTCCTGCGGGGAGCTGATGGAACGCTGCACCGTGGGGCAGTCCACGGTGTCCCACCACGTCAAGGTGTTGGCCGAAGCCGGGGTGGTGGCGGTGCGGCAGGTGGGTCAGCGGAGCCTGCACCGCCTGGTGGCGGCGGCGCTGGAGGAGGCGGCCGCCGCGTTCACGGCGCTGGCCTGGCACGCCCGCTGGGGGGGGTGGTCGCAACGCCGCGATCCGGCGGCGGGTTTGCCCTATATTGGTCCGGGCAATGTGGATTGATCTATGGAGATCGATATAAGAACGGGGCCATCGGGCACGGGGGCGGGGCGGCCGCCGCGGCGGACTCGCGGGAGGCTCAGTCGGTATAGCCGGGGCGGGCGATGACGCGGCCCCGCCGGTGCGCCAGGCGCACCTCGACAAAGTGGCGGCCGCGGGGGAGATCGGGCTTCTCGAACACCAGCTCGTAGTACCCGGCCAGGGCTCCGGCGAGACGGTTCATGGCCACGAACGGGAAGAGGTGGGTGCGGGCGTACAGACCGCCGGTGTCCTCGGCGACGCGCTGCAGGCCCAGCTCGAGGGAGTGGAAGTCGGCGTCGGTGACGTCGAGGACGAAGACGGTGGTGCGGGCGCGGGAGAGGGCGGCGGCAGCATCGAAGTAGGCGCGCGGCAGGCGGACGCCGGAGGGGGTGAAGCGGCCCAAGCCCCAGCCCACGTAGACGAGGCTCTTGACGCCGGGGATCGCCTCCAGGGCCCGGGCGGTGAGCGCCAGCCCCGCCTCCGGGGTGGCCGCCTGGAGGGCTCGGGCCGGGTCCAGGTGGGCGGCCAGGGAGGGTTCCCCGGCCGAAGGAGCCAAGCCCGCTGGCGGCAGGCTCGCCGCGGGGGGGATGGCGCGTCGGACCGCCTCCCGGTCCGTGGTGAGGTCCACCTGGAGCTTCAGGTGCGAGTCGAAGCGCACCACGGCCACCAGGTCCTGGGGGTTCAGCGCGGCGAGGAAGGCGGCGAGGCGCGGCCGCAGCCGCATCAGGCCGGACAGGCGGCTGGGGTGAAAGTCTGTCTGGAAGTAAAGGATCACGATGCGCCGTCGGGGCTCGAGGGGGGGTGGCGGCGCCGTGCTGGCGGTCCCCCCGGGAACCGGTCCCAGGATCGCCTGTTCCGGAACCCACTCCGCCGACTCCAGCGGCACGGGGGTGTCGTCCACGAACACCTGGAAGTCGTCGCGGACAAGACCCAGGATGGGCTCCCCGGCGGAATCGAGAGCCCGCGCCTCCAGCACCACCCGCTCCACGAGCACCGCCTCCCGAAACGGCACCTCCTGCGCCCCGAGCGGACAGGGAGCGGCGAGCAGGGCGAGGAGTGGCCCCAGGGCGCAGGGGGCGACGCTCCGGTGCGCGCCATGCCTGCGAGTCCGCGACCCTCCCGCCATCGCCCTACCCCCTTCCCGGACAAGCGTAGCAAGAGTTGGGGCGGGGGGAGGCGGTGCGCCCGGTCACCGAGGCAGGGTTGCGCCGCCGCTTGCCACGTCGTAGACTCAATTGCAGAAGGGGGACAGCATGCGACGAAGCTTGGCGTGGAGCGCAGCGGCACTGGTGGTGGTGGCGTGCGAGGCCACGGCCGGGGTCTACTTCCGTTCGGTGACCAAGACCGAGGGCGACGGGGCGGCGGGCTCGGCGACCACCGTGAAGGCGTGGATGAGCGGCGAGAAGGGCAAGGTGGAGTTTCTAGAGAGCGACAACCCGATGCTCGAGGCCGGCAGCTACTTCCTCACCCAGGACGGGGGGGCGACGGTCATTCTCGTCGACCCGGAGGAGAAGACGTACATGAAGTGGGACATGGCGGCCATGGCGGGGGCGGCCAGCGGCGCCATGAAGATGATGAACCTGAAGTACTCCGAGCCCAAGGTAGAGCTCTTGTCCGACGAACCCGGCGGCTTGGTGGCCGGGCTGCCCACGCGGCACTACAAAGTGCGCACGAGCTACACCACGGAGATGAAGTTCATGGGCATGAAGCACTCCTCTTCGGTGGTCAGCGAGGAGGACATCTGGGCCACCAGCGAGCTGGTGGAAGCGGCGCTCGGCATGTGGCTCCGCAAGGAACCGCCCAAGAGCGGTGACGAGCAGTTCGACGCCTTTCTGGCCAAGCAGATGAACGTCATCAAGGGCTTCCCCCTCAAGCGTATCACCGTCACCACGACCACTTCCAACAAGGGAAAACCCCAGGTGACGAAGATGACCATGGAGGTGATGGAGCTCCGGGCAATGCCCGTGCCGGCCTCCACCTTCCAGATCCCCGCCGGCTACCAGGAGGTGACCATGCCCGGCGGGGGAGGGGAGGACGAGGGGGGCGCCAATCCCTTCGCCAAGCTGCTGGGCAACAAAAAGAAACCGTAGTCCAGGGGGAACCGGCGCGGCCAGGCGATCGGCGCCCGCCGGCTCGATCGCAGCCGAGGGTTGCCGGCGCGGGACCGGCGTCGTGCAGCGGTGAGGCGGTCCCCGCGGGGGAGGTGGCAGTGGCGGGAAGCTCCCGTATACTCCCCCCGCGAGGCGGCACGCATGCGGATCCTGAAGCGGCTGTTTCCCTTCTTGAACTGGGCACCGGAGATCACCGGTGCCGTCGTGCAAACCGATCTGGTGGCCGGGATCACCGTGGCACTGGTGCTCGTGCCGCAGTCCATGGCCTACGCGCAGCTCGCCGGGCTCCCCGCCTACTACGGGCTGTACGCCGCGTTCCTCCCGCCGATGGTGGCGAGCCTCTTCGGCTCCAGTCGGCAACTGGCCACCGGCCCGGTGGCGGTGACATCGCTCCTGACCGCTGCGGCCCTGGAGCCCCTCGCCACCGCCGGCAGCGACGAGTTCGTCGCCTACGCCATTCTCCTCGCCCTCCTGGTGGGAGTTTTCCAGTTCCTGCTGGGCCTCTTCCGCCTGGGCCTGGTGGTCAACTTCCTCTCCCATCCCGTCATCAACGGGTTCACCAACGCCGCCGCCCTCATCATCGCCACCTCGCAGCTCGACAAGATCTTCGGGGTCACGGTGGAGAAGGCGCCGTACCACCTGGAGACGGTGTGGCGGGTCGTCGCGGCGGCGGTGCACTGGACCCACCTCCCGACCCTGGGCATGGCGGTGCTGGCCTTTGCCGTCATCCTCGGACTGCGGCGGCTCAACCCCAAATTGCCCGCCATTCTGGTGGCGGTGGTGGTGACGACGGCGCTCTCGTCCCTCCTCCACCTCGAGCGGCAGGCGGTGGCCCGTCTCGAGCAGTTCCCAGACCCGTGGGTCGGCGAGGCGGTGGCGCAGTTCAACACGGCCGCGGCCGACCTCGCCAAGCTGGAAGAGGTCCGCGCCGAGGGGGGGCGTGCCTTCGCCCGGGTGGCGGGGGCGACGGCGAGTTTCTGCCAGCGCTGCCACCCGCCGCGGGACGTGGCGGCGTTCCGCGAGCCGGCGGAGCCGCCTGCCGGGGGTGCCGAGGGTCGTGCCTTGGCGCTCCACCAGATGGCTGGGCTCTTGGACCGCCATGTGGCCGAGCTGCGCGAGCTGGTGTCGGCTCGACGCGCAGTCCTGACCGGCTCGGCGTTCGCTCGCGTCGAGACGGGGCTGCGCCCGCTCTACTACCCTCTCGACGCGGTGCCCGCAGGGGCCGCCACCGACGGCAAGCGCTGGCGCCTCAAGGTCGGCGCCAAGCCGCTCGACCCGGCAGCGCTGCGCCTCACGGGTGGGGGTGCCGTGGTGGGAACCATACCGGGGGGGCTCCCCTCGCCGCGGCTGCCGAGGGCCAATGTGGCGGTGGCTCTCAAGCTGTTGCCGGCGGCCGTGATCATCGCCCTGTTGGGTTTCATGGAGGCGATCTCCATCGCCAAGGCCATGGCGGCGAAGACCCGGCAACGCCTCGACCCCAACCAGGAACTCATCGGCCAGGGTCTGGCGAACATGATCGGGTGCTGCTTTCAGAGCTTTCCGGTGTCCGGGTCCTTTTCGCGCTCCGCCGTCAACCTCCAGGCTGGGGCGCGGACCGGCCTCGCCAACGTCTTCTCCGCCCTGGTGGTGGTCGTGGTCTTGATGTTCCTTTCGTCGACGCTGTACTCCCTGCCCCAGGCTGTGCTGGCGGTGATCATCATGCTGGCGGTTTTCGGGCTCTTGAACGTGTCCGGCTTCGTGCACGCCTGGCGCACCGACCGCTTTGACGGGGCGGTGTCGGTGATCACCTTCCTCGGCACCCTCCTCGCGGCGCCACACCTGGAGTGGGGCATTCTCGCTGGTGTCACCCTCTCCCTCGGCGGCTACCTGGTGCGCACCATGCGGCCGAAGGTGGTGCGGCTGGTGCCGGCGGCGGACGGGGTGCTGGTGGACGCCCTCCGGCAGCGGCGCGGGACCTGCCGGTTCATGGCAGTGGTGGGCTTCGACGGGCCGCTCAACTTCGTGAGCACCAGCTACCTGGAGGACGAGATCCTACTCCGGGTCTCGGAGCAACCGAACCTCCGCCACCTGATCATCTCGGGGCAGGGGATCACGGAGGTGGACGCTTCCGGCGAGGAGACGCTGCGCCACTTGGTGGATCGCCTCAGGTGGTCGCGGATCGAGGTGAGCATCGCCGGGTTTTCGGAGCCGGTGCTGGAGGTGCTGCGGCGGTCACGGCTCCTGGATCGCATTGGCGCAGAAAACGTCTTCAGTTCGCCCACCAGTGCCATCGCCGCCGTGTACAGCGCGGCCCACCGCGGCCGGGTGGAAGAGGAGTGCCCGTTCCGAGGGGTGGTGCCGCGGCTGGTGGAACTGTCGCTCCACCCCGACGGGTCGCTGCGGGACGTGGTTCGCCACCGCCTGCCCACCTGCCGCCACATGACGATCCTCCGCATCGACAGCCGGCTGTCCCGCGGCACCATCCCGTACGTGGAGGAGTGGGTGGAGGAACGAATTGCCGACGCGCCCGAGCTGCGGGCGATCATCCTGGCGATGCACCCGGTTACCGGGATCGATACCGAGGCGGCCACGCGGCTGGCCATGCTCACCCACGGGCTGCGCGAGCGGGGGCTGGGGGTGGGCTTCAGCGGCGTGGGGGAGGAGGTGCGCGACGCCCTGGAACGGTGCGGGGCTCTCCAGGTCATCGGTCAGGACTCGCTGTTCGCCACGCAGGCAGCGGCCATTGCCGCGCTGTGGGCCGCAAGCCACCGGGGCGTGGACGAGGCGGGGTGCCCGCTGGCACCGCTTGCCCCCCACCTCACGGAACTGAGCCTGCACCCCGAGGGAACGCTGCGGGGCGCCCATGCCTACGGCTTGCGGCTGTGCGCGCGCATTGGCGTGCTGCGCGTGGACGGACCGCTCCCCTTTGCCGATCCCGCCGCCATGCCGCACGAGCTGGAACGCTGGGCCACGCGGCGGCCCGGCGTCCGCCACCTCGTGCTGGTCGGCAGCGCGGTGGGGCGGATGGAGGCCCGGGATGCCGAGAACCTCCGCGCGTTCGTGCTTGGGGCGCGCGAGCAGGGGTTCCACATGGCCCTGTCGAGTTTCTCGGACCAGGCGCTGGAAATGCTGGCCCGCACGGGTGTCGTGGACGCCATCGGCATCGACAACTTCTTCGCCTCCGAGCAGGCCGCCCTCGCCGCCATCTGGGACGAGGCCCACGCAGGCCCCGCCGAGGCGCCCTGCCCGCTGGAACCGCTTGTCCCCCGCCTCATGGAGCTGTCGCTCTTCCTGGACGGCTCGCTGCGGGAGGCGCGGCGGTACGGCCTGGCCCGGTGCCGGTACGTGGCGGCCCTCCGCTTCGACGGGCCGCTGGACTACGCCACCTCCGGCCTGTTCCAACGCGGCGTGCTGGCGACGCTGGAGGGGCGGCCGCAGGTCCGGTACGTCCTCTTCGCCGGGCATACCCTGGAACGGCTGGACGCCTGGGCCGCCGAGGAGCTGGTGGCCTTCCTCGGAGGCCTGCGCTCCCGGGGGCTGGGGGTCGGCCTCAGCGGGCTCAAGGACGATGTGCTGGAACTGCTCCTGCGCGCAGGGATCCGAGAGGTGGTGGGCGAGCGCTGCCTCTTCGCCACCCAGGCCCGCGCATTGGAGGTCATCCTGCCGGAGACGCACCGCGACAGCGAGGAGGAGCACTGCCCGCTGGCGGAGGTGGTGGCCGCACCCAGCTGAGGCGCGGCGGGGCGCCTTCACCAGCCGCGGGTGCGCAGGATATCGGCGATTTCCTCTTCGGTGTTCTTCTCCTCCAGGGCGAGCCGCTTGGCCCGGGCGAGGCGGATTCGCCCGAGGAGCGTTTCGATGTCGGCAGGTTTTTCGAAAATGTCCACGGCGCCGAGGCGGGTCGCCTCGACGGCGGCCTGCAGCGTGGCCTGACCGGTGAGGATCATCACCTGGAGGTGGGGCTGCGCAGCCAGCAGGCGGCGCAGGGTTTCCAGGCCGTCCATGCCGGGCATGGCGAGGTCCAGGACGACCGCGTCGAAGGTCCTGGTCTCCGCCAGGCGCACGGCCTCTTCGCCGGTGGCCACCGCGCTGACTTCCAGGCCGCGGGCCTGCAGGCGCTCGCTGAGAACTTCCAGGAACGCAACCTCATCGTCGACCAGCAAGACTCGATCAGGACGCATGGCGATTCTCCCCGTGTTCGGCACCGAGGTGAGCGAGGTCGAGTAGTTCCACGGTGAAGAGGGGAGCTTGGTCAGCCGCGGAAATGCTCACGATCCTTCCCGGGCAGGCGGCCAGAGCCTGGCGCAGGGGCTCCTCGCGGGACGGCTCCCACGCCACGCCCCACGCGCCGCTCCCCCCCACTATCACGGTGGCGCCAGCCGGCGTGGGGTGGGCCGAGAGGTGGACCTCGCGGTTGGGTGGGGAACCCTGCAGCACGGCGTCCAGGCACAGCGAGAGCGCGAGGTGGGCAGCGAACGGGCTGCCCAGCAGCACGAGCGTCGCGAGCGGCGGCCGCACGGTGAGGCGAGCCCGCGCCAGGCGCACCGTGCGCTCGGCCAGCGCGGCAAAGGTGTCGAAGAGATCGCCCAGGTCGTAGGAGACGCACTCGTGATCCACGCTGTGCGCGAACCGGTTCAGGTGGCGGAGCAGCGCATGGCCGCGCTCGGTCTGGGCTCGGGTCCGTTCCGCCAGGGTCGAAAGCTTGGCCAGGTCGAGCGGTCTGCCGGCCGCGACCCCGCGCAGGAGGTCGTCCTGCAGGCCCGCCAGCTCGCCGACGATGTTGAGCACGTTCACGAGTTCGTGGGTGGTCCCGGCCACGGTCCGGCCAAAGAACCGGAGCGCCTCTGCCGGTGGGACTGAGCTCCTCTCCACAGCTGCCTCCTCGCCACTAATCCTGCGCGGTCCGCAGGACGTCGAGCAGGGCGTCGAGATCGACGGGTTTCTGCAGGTACGCCACCGCGCCGAGTCGCAGCCCCGCCTCGGCGTCTTCCACGGAGCTGTGGCCGGTGAGGAGCACGACCTTCACGCCGGGGTAGTTCTCGTGGATCAAGCGGATCACGTCGAGACCCCCCAAACCCGGCATCTTCACGTCGAGCACGACGAAGTCGAAGCGCTCCGCCGCCAGCCGCTCCAGCGCGTCGCGGCCCGACAGGCAGCCTGCCGCCTCGATGCCGCGCAGCTCGAGACGCTCCGTCACCGCCGAAACCAACTCTTCCTCGTCGTCGACGAACAGCACGCGAAATGGTGACGTCACTGCGAGACCTCCTGCCCCACCGGCAACACCACGGTGAACTGCGTGCCCACCCCCACGGTGCTGGCCACTTCGATATCGCCGCCGAGTTTCTTGACGATGCCGTACGTGATGGAGAGGCCGAGGCCAGTGCCCACTCCCTCCTTGGTGGTGAAGAACGGTTCGAAGATGCGCGGCAGGTGCTCCGGCGGGATCCCGATGCCGTTGTCGGCAATGGCCACGCGGACGCGCTTCGGGCCGCTCAGCTCTGCCCGGATTTCGATGCGCCCCCCGTCCTTCACGGCGGCAAAAGCGTTGTTGAGGATGTTGAGGAACACCTGCTGGAGCTGGCCGCGGTCGCTGACGATGGTGGGGAGCCCCGGGTCCACCTCCAGCTTGAGATCCAGGTTGCGGTACTCCGCCTCCTTCTCCAGGAAACCCAGCACCTCGCGCAGCAAGCTGCCGAGGTCGATGGGCTCGTTGCGAACGTCCATGTGGCGGGCGAAGCCGAGGAGGCGGTGGGTGATCGTCTTGCAGCGGTCGACGGAGCGCAGGATCGAGTCGATGAGGTCGAGGAACTTTTGCCGCCGCGGGAAGTCGGGTTCGAGGGAAACCAGGTCGCGGGCCAGCCCCGCCTTCTCGTTGATGATGGCCAGCGGGTTGTTGATCTCGTGGGCAACGCCGGCGGCGAGACGGCCCAGGGAGGCCAGTTTGTTGCTGTACTCCATGTGGTGCATGAGGGCGGCGCGGCGGCGGCTCGCCTCGCGCATGCTGTTGACGAACTGCCCGGAACCCCAGAGGATGACCGCCAGGATCAGGACGGCGCTCAGGGCCGTGAAGCCGATGAGTTCGTTGCGGAGCGACAGCCAGCGGCCCATCGCCTGCGAGGCGGGTTTGATGAGCATGAGGACGAAGGGCGAGTTGTCGATGAAGGCGGACCCCACGAAAACCGTCTTGCCGCGGTCGTCCTGCCTCTCGGTGACCTCCACGCCGGGGGCGTACGGCGGCACCGCCAAGGGGATCGGCGTCAGGACCGCCCCGTAGCGGCGGGAGGGCGACTGCAGAATGCCCTGGCGATTGACGAGGAAAACGTCGTCGCTGCTCTCGAGACCGGCGGTGAGGAGTTGCTCGCTCAGCATCTCGGCGTCGATGGTGGCGCGCAGGACGTAGAAACCGTTCGGGTGGTCGTGCCGCGAGGCGATCACGAAGTGAGGGACGTTGCGAAAGCCCAGGAACACGTCGCTGGTGTAGGTGCCACGCCGGGCAACCTCCCGGAACCAATCCTGGTCCGCGTAGTTGCGGCCCTCGAGCTGGTACGGACCCGAGTAGCACAGCTGATCGCCGTTGCTGTCGACGATACCGAGATCGACGAACGCCCCTACCGCCATGGAGCGGTTCATGTTGGTGATGGCCCGGGCCAGCGCATTCCGGTTGCAGAGCTCCTCGAACGAGCGGTCGTTGACGATGAAGTTGAGCGCGGACCGCCGCTCGGCCAGGAACAGCTCCAGCGACCGCTTGGTGTTGAGGGTGATGCGCGAAATGGGCTGCACCGCCTCCGCCCGTATCGCCCGGCGGTACTGGAGGTGGTTGAGGAAGGAGGTGATGAAGAGGGGCACCAGCGCCACGGTAGCGGTCGCCAGCACCACCGAGCGCCGCAGGCGGCGGGCACCGGCCTCGGAAAGCTGGGGGGAGAGGTCCTCTCCGCCCGGCGGGGCGGTCCGCACTCGCTCGCCCAGGGAACTCAGCCAGCCGGTGCGGTCAGTCGTGGTCCCCTCCGCGGTTCTCGTTCACGCGCCGGTAGGCGGCCTTCATGGTCTCGGTGAGGACGTCCAGGTCCACGGGCTTGCGCAGGTAGGCAAAAGCCCCCAGCTCGGCGGCGAGCTGTTCCTCGGCATCGGAACCGTGGCCGGTGAGGATGATCACCTCGGTGCGCGGGTTGGTCCGCTTGACGCGGCGCAGCACCTCGATCCCGTCGATGCCGGGCATCTTCAGGTCGAGCACGATCACGTCGGGCTCGTCCGTGGCCACCATGACGAGGGCCTGTTCCCCGTCGTAGGCGATGGCCGGCTCGATCTGGCGGGTCTGCAGCCGCTCCGAGAGGGTGTGGACGAACTCCTTCTCGTCGTCCACCAGCAGCACCTTGGAGGGCACCTCCAGGTCCACGTTGAAGGCCACCGCGGGCTCGCGGTAGTCGGGTCCCGGGTGGGCCCGGGCGGAGGTGACCCCCGGCACACCCAGGGCGATGGCCTCCAGCTCCTTCTCCAGGCGCTCCAGGAAGAGCGAGTGGTGCTTGATCAGCACTTCCACGGCGCCCCGTTGGCAGATCACGTCCACGTCGTGCCCCTGCTCCGCCACCGCCACGCCCACCGCGGCTGCCAGGCGGAAATCCCGCACCGCCTGCTCCGCGGCGGCGGTCAACTGCAGGACGGGGCGCTCGGCGCACTCGGCGATCAGCGCCACGGCGCTTTCCACCGTCTCCTCCTGCATGGCCACAAACACGTCCACCAGGGACTTGTCCCAGGGCCCTCGCCCGGTGACGAGGCGGATCCACTCGGCCCTGGCTTCGTCGTCGCGCGCTATGGTCCGTTCCGCCTCGTGGCGGGCGAGACCGGCGGCCATGGCCTGCTGCAGGCGCCACTCGGGCGTGCCGCCGAGGCACACCTTGAGGGTGTGGGTGAGGGTCGGCGGCAGCAGGTGGCCTGCCAGGCCGGCGTAGATGCGGCCGTCCACGCCGATGGCGTCGGCGAGACAGGCGCGCAGCACGGCAACGAGCGTCGCCTTCTCGCGCCGCGGCGTGCCGAAAAACGAGGGCGGGCCGTACATCAAGCGGTGGAGCTTCTTTGGCGCCACTTGGCAGCGTTCGGCGGCAGAGGCGAACAGCTCCTCGTCGGTGAGACGCCGCAGGCCGAGGCGGGCGACCAGGCCATCCACCACCTCGGCTCCGTGGCAGAAGGTCGCCGCGTCGACGACGAGTACCGCCATGAGGCCCCTCCTTGCGGTCGCTGGGGACGCTTCGAGACTCGGCGAACGCACGGCTTCGCTGGCAGCGCGACCGCTTCCGGCCGAGTGTAGCCCGAGCGGTTCGACAGGACAACGGGGCCTGACCGCGTCGGGGAGGGTGCCTGGCGGACTGCGGGGCGCTCGAGTGACGAACCGCGCCCCCATCCCCGCCCCGGCGCCCGCTTTGGTGGTAGCGTAGGCGGAAGATGGTATCAGAGGCTCGCGAGCGCGCGGGTCCGCCCCCCCTCCTGCGCTTTGCAGCGGTGGCAGGGGCGTGCGCGGTGCTGGGGTTGGTGGTCGCGGGGGCGCTGCGCCAGGTGGACCCGGCCTTCGCCCTCTCCTACTGGGCGGTGGACTTCCGTCGGCCGTCGGTGTTTTTCGCCCCCGCGGAGCCGGTGGGGGCCAGCGAGCTGGGCCGCGCCTCCTGGGCGGGCTCCGCGCCGCTCCAGGTCCGCCTCGGCCCGATACGTGCGGGCGACGTGATCAAGGTCAAGGTGCGGGCGGAGACCGGGACGTGTCGCGTGGCCCTGCGCGTCGGGGAAGCGGTTATCGCCAGCTGGGCGGTAGGCGAGCGATGGGAACAGGCGGAGGTGGTGTCGCCTGTTTCGGGATCGCCGCTGGTGTTCGTGCCCCTGGATCTCACGCCCTGTTCTCTCCACCTCTCCCGCGTGTCCGTGGCCAACGTGGTCGGCCATTCGCGTGGGACGTTCCCCGTCTACCTGCGGGCCGCGTACGCCGCAGCGGGCGGACGCGGCCGTGCGGGCCCGCCCTGGGTGCTGGGCGCGGCGGTCTTGGTGGTGGGCGTACTGGCGGGCTGGCGGCGGAGGACTGGTGCCAGGAGCTGGGGCGCCGCCCTCCTGGGGGCGGCCGGGGACCTCCTGCCGGCCGCGGCCGTGATCGCCGCCGGCGAGCTACTGCGGTTTTCCGGCAGAGCTTTCGTGGTCATGCCGCCGCGGACCTTCCTGGCGTTGCTGCTCCTCTCTGCGGTGGTGGTCGAGGCGGTGCGCTGCCGCCGGAAGCGCGTCGCTCCCTCCCGGTGGGGAGTGAGGGGGCGACGGGGCGCGGCGCTGGCCGTATCGGCTGTCAGGGCTGGCCTGGGTGCCATCTACGGCCGGTTGCTCGCCCCCCTCGGGAGCGGGGCGACCGCCGCCGGCTGGCGCCTGGAACGGCTGGCCGCCGCGACACGCCTCGACACCGTGACGGCCCAGGCAGCGGCCTCGGGCCGGGTGGCGGGGGTACGGCTGGTCCGTGCCACGGCAGGGTTCGGGGTCCTGCTCGCCCTGGCGGCGGCCCTGTTTGCCAGGGGCGTGGTGCGCGACTTTGCGGTACCGCTGGTCGGCCCCGGCGACCTCTCCCTGTGGGAGCGCCAGAACGCCTACGTGGCGCGCAACCTGTCCCTGACGCCGTTCCCGCGACTCGACCTGCACAACGACCAGCTCTTCTACCCCTACGGCGGCAACAACGTGTTCCAACCCTGGGTGTTCGAACTGCACCTCTTCGCGGGGGCGGCGCGCTGTCTCCTGGGGGTGTGGGGGTGGTGCCAGCTTTACTTCTTGCTCTCCGTGACCGTGGCGGCTCTCGGTTCGTTCCTGCTGCTGGTGCGCGATCACGGCGCCTGGCGCGCGGCGGCGGCGGCGCTGACGGTGTCCTTCGCCAACTACTACGCCATCGCCAAGTACGGCGGCCACCTCTCGGTGGCCTGCGTGCACTGGACGACGCTGTCGCTGCTCACCGATTTCGTGATCGTGCACCGGCTGGTGGAGCGCCGGCCGTGGTCGGCGCGGCTGCTCCTCCTGCGCGCCTTTCTGCTGTGCGCGGCGTTGGGCCTCGAGCTCGGCTACGTGGCGGGGATCGGGCTCACATCGGCGCTGGTCACGGCCGTGGTGGCCGCCGCCGTGGTGTGCCACCGTGCGGGCTGGCGCGGCGGGGGGCTGCGGGCGGCCGTGGCGGCCATGGCGCGCGACCTCGCCACCTCGAGCCGAGCGCACCCCGTCCAGGTCGTCCTTCTGGCGGCGGCCGCGGCGGTCGCCGCATGGCTTTTCGTCCCCCTCGTTCTTCAGGTGTGGTGGGCAGCCCGAGAGTTCAGTTTTGCCGGCATGACCGCCTCCTTCTGGTGGGCGAGTCCGTTGCGCCTGCTGCACCCCATCCTGCCGGGCGCAAGCCCCCTCGGCCACCGCTCGCTGTTCCACGATCAGCCGGAGGGGGTGTTCGCCGCCAGTCCCGGGTTGGGCCTCGTGCTCCTGGCTCTCGCCGGCGTGGTGGCGGGGCGGCGACGCCTGGTGGCGGGCCTGCCAGCGCTCACCCTCCTGCTGCTGTTCCTCTCCTACCACCCGGAGCGCGTGCCGCACCTGGAAGTCTTGCCGTGGTTCTCATTTGCTCGCATCAGCGACCGCTTCACGGTGGCGTACCCGGCGTTGCTGGCGGCGCTGGCGCTCCTCGCTCCGCCGCGGCTGCGCTGGCGGGGCCGGGCGGTGGCGGCGGGCCTCGTGGCGCTGGTGGCGGCGGAGACGGTCACCGCCTACCGGCTAGACCTGAGCAGGCCTCGGCGGTTCCCGCGGCTCGACGCGTCCTTCACCGCCCTCATGGATGCGGTGCGGCAGGCCCCTGGGGAGGCGGTTCTGGACTGGCCTTTCTGCGTTGCAGGCGGCAACGGCGTCGGCACCGGGGCGCTGTGCCGCTTCTACCACCGGCAGTCCGGCCTGGCGCTGCTCCAGGCCTTTCACGAGAAAAAGATCGTCGGCGCGTACTTCGGGCGCTTGCACCCGCGGCAGATTCAGCCCTACCTGGACGCCGGCTGGCCACGCCTGTTCTTCCCCGACCGCCGCAGCCCCATGGAAGCCACGCGCCAGCGGCGCGACTTCGAGCCCGACGAGTGGGAGTTCCTGGAGCGTTTCCTGCGGCTCGGGGACTTTTGCGGGGTGCTGCTCCATCTCGACCTCCTCCCGGAGGAGACCGTCGCTGCCTTCCACGCCCGCTTCGGGGCCCCCGCCGCGGCGGCGGCCACGCCCTTCGGGCGGCTCGAGTTCATCCCCAAGCCCGCTGCCTGGCGGCGGGATACCGACGTGGAGGCGGCCCGCCGCCTGGTGGCGCCGGTGGTATCGCCCGTCCTGCCTGTGGGGCGGGCGATCCCTATGGCCGCCCCTGCTACCGACGAGTTCCTCGGACCAGGCTGGGGCGCGGTGTGGAAGGGGCGCCGCACCAGCGAGGCGCGGGCGGTGGAGCTGCGCTTCCGCACCGAGGCGGAGGGGCCGTGCCGCCTGCGGCTGCTGGCGGGCACCTTCCTGACGCAGCGGGTGCTGGTGGCGGTGGACGGCGCGCCGGCGGGCGAGTTCCGGCACGACGGCGGGGCGCTGCGGGTGTTCGAGATACCGATGCCGGTCGAGACGCGGCGCCGGGATACCGTGGTCCGCTTCGACCTACCCGATGCCCGTTCGCCAGCGAGCGCGGGCCTGGGCGATGACCGCCGGCTGCTCGGGCTCACCGTGGAGTGGTTCCGCCTGGATTGTGCCGAGCCGGTCACCTCGAGACAAATGGGGAGGGTGCCGTGAGAGGGGAGAGTCTAGAGCAGCATCCGCGGGCCATCGTTCTCGTGCGCCACGGGGAGGCGGTGAGCCAGTGGGAGGATCCGGAGCGCCCGCTTTCCCCCCGCGGTCGGGAGGAAACCGAACGCATGGCCGGGGTGCTGGCGCGGCTGGGCCTCGCCATTGGCGAAATCCGCCACTCGCCGAAGCGGCGCGCCCGCGAGACCGCCGCCATCCTCGCGCAGGCCTTCGATCCGCCGCTGCCCACGGTGGCCGTGGAGGGACTGGGCCCGCAGGATGCGGTGGAGCCCCTGGCGCGGCAGCTCGAGGGTGAGGCGGCCACGGTGGTTTTGGTGGGCCACTTGCCCCACCTGGGACGCCTGGCGAGCCGTCTGGTGTGCGGCGACCCCGAGGCGGAGGTCGCCCTCTTCGCCCCCAGCGCGCTCGCGCTCCTGCTGGCCACGGACTCCGGCTGGTCGCTGGCGGCGCTGCTGCGGCCGGATCTGACGTAGGCAGGGTGCGGCCAGGGCCGGGGCGAGCAGGTCACCGGCGGCGGGGGCCGCGGCAGGAAGCCTTGCTATGCTTTCGCCGCCCGCTGGGGCGGGCCGGGGAGGGCCGTGGGAGCATGAGTAGGGTCCGCACGCGAGGGAAGTTGCCGCACACGTTGGTCCTCATTTACGCCATGGTGGTGCTCACCGCGGCGGCCACCTGGATCGTGCCGGCCGGCGAGTACGAGCGGGTGGAGCGGGACGGCAAGATCATGCCGGTGTCCGGGTCGTTCCACCCGGTTACCCAGTCCCCCCAGGGGCTCGGGGCCCTCTTCGTGTCGCCGGTGCGGGGCTTCGTGGACGCGGCGCTGATCATCGGCTTCTGCTTCATCGTCGGCGGCAGCTTCGCCATCGTCCAGAAGACGGGCACGGTGACCACGTACATCCACAAGCTGGCGCTCACCTTCGGCCGCCGTCCGGCGCTGCGCCGCTGGCTCATCCCGGTGATCATGGTGACCTTCTCGCTGGGCGGCGCGGTCTTCGGGATGTGCGAGGAGACCATGCCGTTCATCCTCGTCTTCGTGCCGCTTTCGCTGTCGTTGGGGTACGACACCATCACCGGCGTGGCGATGCCGTTCGTGGGCGCAGCCGCCGGCTTTGCGGGAGCGTTCTTCAACCCCTTCACCGTGGGGATCGCCCAGGGGATTGCCGGTCTGCCGCTCTACTCCGGGCTCGGTTTCCGCCTCGGCGTGTGGGCGGTGGGCACGGCCATCGCGGTCGCCTTCGTCATGCGGTACGCCGAGAAGATCCGCACCAACCCCCGGCTCTCGCTGACGTACGAGCAGGACGAGGAGTTGCGGCGCACCCTCCCGGAGAACTCTTCCACCGACGAACAGGCGGCGGTGCTGCCCCAGCACCGGGCGGTGCTGGCGGTCTTCCTCCTGGCCATGGTGCTGCTGGTGACCGGGATCTTGAAGTACAAGTGGTACATCGGCGAGATTTCCGGGCTCTTCCTAGCGTTGGGGATTGCCGCCTCGGTGGCCGGGCGCCTGTCGGGGGAGGAGGCGGCGCGGGCCTTCACCGACGGCGCGAAAGACATGATTTCCGCCGCCCTCATCATCGGCTGCGCGCGGGCCATCCTGCTGGTGGCCAACGACGGCAAGATCCTCGACACGACACTCCACGCCATGGAAACCGCCATTGCCGGCTTCCACCCCGTGGTGTCGGCGCAGCTCATGTTCGTTTCCCAGTGCGTGATCAACTTCTTCGTCCACTCCGGCACCGCGCAGGCGGCGCTCACCATGCCGATCATGGCGCCGCTGGGGGACCTGGTGGGCATCACCAGGCAGACGGCGGTGTACGCCTTCCAGTTGGCCGAGTACATCAACCCCATCCTGCCCACCTCCGGCGTCACCATGGGGGTGCTGGGGCTGGCGCGGCTGCGCTGGGAGGTCTGGGCGCGCTGGTTCTGGCCGCTCATGGCGATCTGGGTGGCGCTGGGGTTGGTGTCGCTCATCCCGCCGGTGCTCACCGGCTGGGGACCCATGTAGCGCCGGCCGATCGCGCGGCCGAGAGGCGCCGGGCGCGGCGGGATCGGCTCAGGACGCGGCGGGGATGGGCAGGACCTCGCCGTGCCGGTCCACCACCTCCACCTGGACGGGGACGCCGCGGCGGACGCTCTCCGTCACCACGCAGTAATCCTCGAAGAGCGACAGGCACCGCTCCAGGCGTTCCCGCTCCTCCGCCCCCACGGGCAGGGCGATGCGCACCGTGAACCCGCCCAGGCGGAGCCGCCCCTTCTCGTTGCGCACGAGCGTGCCGGTCACGGTGGTGCGGGTCCCGGAGAGCTGGAGCTTGGAGCGCTGCAGGCAGAAGAGCAGGCTGGCGGTCAGGCAGTTGCCAACCGCTGCCGCCACCAGCCGGGCGGCGTTGGGCCCGTGCCGGTGCCCCAGCGGCTCCGGCTCGTCCAGGAGCAGGGGTGGGGCGGTGTCCCAGTCGAAGGTGACCTTGAAGGCAAGGCCGTCCATGTGCTCCATGGTGATGGTGAACTCGTGATCTCCCGCCATCGCTCGATCTCCCCGGGGCCACGGTCGGGCGGCCCGGGGACAGGATAGCCCACACCGCCCGGCTCTGCCCGGGGCTAGACTGGGACCCGTGCGCTACGAGCAGCCCCTCGCCGGCGGCGTGCTGCTGCGCCGCTACCGGCGCTTTCTCGCCGAGGTGGCCCTGGACGGCCAGGTGGTGCCCGTCCACGTCCCCAACTCCGGCACCATGCGCACCTGCTCCGCACCCGGCAGCCGCTGCTGGGTGAGTCCCGCGGCGGGACCCCGCCGCAAGCTCCCGTGGACGCTGGAGCAGGTAGAGGAGGGGGGCGTGACGGTGGGCGTCAACACCTGGCGCGCCAACCGGCTCGCCGCAGAGGCGCTGGCTGCGGGGGTGGCGCGGCTCGAGGGCCTGCTGGCGGGCTGGTCGCTCCGCCGCGAGGTGCCGCTGGGAGACGGCTCGCGGGTGGACTTCCTCCTCACCGACCGGCGCGGCCGCTTCTGGGTGGAGGTGAAGAACGTCACCTGGGTGGAGGGTGGGGTGGCGCTGTTCCCCGATGCGGTCACCGCCCGCGGGGCGCGCCACGTGGGGGAACTGGGCCAGCGGCTGCAGGCCGGCGAGCGGGCCGCCATCCTGTACGTGGTGCAGCGCGGCGACGCGCGCGAGGTGCGCGTGGCGGTCGCGGTGGATCCTCTCTTCGCCCGCGCCGTGGCGGCGGCTCGCCGCTGGGGGCTGGTGGAGGCCGCGGTGGAGGTGGCGGTGACGCGGGAAGAGCTCGTTCCCACCCGCGCGCTGCCGGTGTCGGCAGCCCTCTCGTAGGGGTTACTCCCAGCCGCGCACGGGGCGCCACTCGCCGACGACCGAGGTGCCGCGCACCACGAAGAAGCGGTCGAACAGGGCGGCGGCGAGGCAGGAGTGGTTGGGGACGATGCGCAGCCGCTGGCCGATGGGCGGAACGGCACCGCCCGCCGCCACCGTCACCACCCCGTGCTCCTGGGTCAAGGAGGTGATCCGCAGGTGGGGGAGGAGGTCCGTGCCCTCCAGCGGCAGGGGGATGCCGTAGGACGGCCGCGGCGCCACCTGTGGCGCGCCGTCGTCCTTGCTGAGGGCCAGCGCCCCGGCGTCGATCACCGCCGCGCGGCGTTCCGGGTAGCTGCCCACCACCGTGGCCAGGACGGTGAAGGCACAGTCGGCCACGGTGCAGCTCCCCAGCGCCGCCTGGAAGGCATCGAAGAAGAGGTAGTTCCCCGGGCGGACCTCGCTCACCCCGGCGAAGTTCTCCGCCGCCAGCACGGTGGGCGTGGAACCGACGCTCACCTCCGGCACCTCGATCCCCCGGGCGCGCAGCCGCTCCGCCAGGCTTACCATGACCTCGTGCTCCTGGCGGGCCACCTGCCGCACCTCTGCCCAGCCCCGGCAGTGGTAGGCGTGCCCCGCGTGGGTGAGCAGACCCTGGAAGTGCAGGTGCGGGGTGGCAGCCAGGCGCGCCGCCAGGGCCTCCAGGCGCGGGTCGTCGGGGGAGAGGCCAGCGCGGTGCAGCCCGCTGTCCACCTTGAGGAACACCCCCAAGGTGACCTGCGCCGAGCGCGCCGCGGCCGCCAACGGCTCCACCAGCGCCGGGTGGTCCAGGAGCAGGTTGAGCCGCTCGACCCGGCGGGCCAGCGCCGCCAGGCTCGCCAGCCGCTGCGGGGCGGGGGGCACCGCGTAGCTGATGTCGCGAAAGCCCGCCTCGGCAAAGGCCCGCGCCTCGGCCAGCGTGGACACGGTGATGCCTCCGAAGTGGCCGGCGACTTGCAGGCGGGCCGCCTCGATGCACTTGTGCGTCTTCACGTGGGGGCGCAGCCGAACGCCGAGCTGGTGCGCGCGCCGGGCCATGGCCGCCGCGTTGCGCTCCAGGCGGTCCAGGTCCACCAGGGCGGCCGGGGTGGGCAGCTCCTCCAGCGTCACGGCGCGAGGATAGCGCGTCTCCCAGCGGGTCGAGGTGCCTTCGGCGACCGCGCTCTCCGGCGGCCCGTCAGTGGGCGGCGGCAGCGCCGGAGGCCCGCACGTTCCGCATCAACAGCACCACGGCGAGGGCCAGGAGGCCCCAGAGGGCCAGGTGGCGCCAGGTGGCCTGGAAGGCTTCGCCGCTCGCCAGGGCCTGCAGGAGATTCGCACCCAGCGCCTTGGCTCGCAGGAGAGCCTCGCCGGGCACGGCCCCGTTCGCGTCCGGCGCCGCCCCGAAGCGCAGCAGCAGCTCCTGTCCCCACGGGGAACCGGCCTCCATCCGCCCCGCCAGGGCGTCGTAGAAGGTGGCGGAGCGGTTGGTGAAGACGTTGGTGGCGAAGGCCGTCCCCACCGAGCCCATCACCAGCCGCACCACGTTCATCACCATGGAGGCATCGGAAAACTCCTCGTGCCGCACCGAGGCCAAGAGGAGGAGGAACAACGGCGTGAACACGCCACCCATGGTCAGGCCCCACCACACGTTGTCCCACACCGTGGCGGCGCGCGGGACGTAGAAGCCGGTGCGAAACTGCCACGTGGTCACGAACATGCCCACGAGAAAGCAGACCGCGACCCACTTGGGGCGCAGCTTGTCGGAGAGGACTCCCGAGAGCATGGTGCTGACCGCCGCGGCGAGGGAACCTGGGAGCATGATGAGCCCCGCCTGCATGGTGGTGAAGCCCTTGAGCCGCTGCAGGTACACGGGCAGCATGAGGAACACCCCGTAGGCCGCCATGGACACGAACGCCATGGCGAGCAGCGACAGGACGACCCCGCGGTTGGTGAACAGGTCCTTGGGCAGGAGCGGCTCGGGGGCGAAGATCTCCCACAGGACGAAGAGCGCCAGCGTCACCGCGAAGAGCAGGAACGTCTTCAGGATAAAGTCGTTGCCCAGCCAGCCTTTCTCCTGGCCCTTGGAGATGAAGACGATGAAGCTGGCCAGCGAGGTGGCCAGGAGCGCGAGCCCCACGACGTCCAGCTTGCGGGCCTTCTCCCCCTTCACGTTGCTCAAGAGGAGGAAGGCCAGGAGTGCATCGGCGATGCCGATGGGCACGTTGACCCAAAACACCCACCGCCAGGTGAGGTGCTGGGTGATGAACCCCCCCAGCGACGGGCCGATGGCAGGGGCGAACGAGGCGCCCAGGCCGTAAACTCCCAACGCCAGGCCCCGCTCCTCCGGGGGAAAGGCGTCCATGAGGAGCAGCGCCCCCACCGGCAGCATCATCCCTTCGGCAACGCCCTGGACGAAGCGGGCCGCCAGCATGAGATCCAGACTGGCGGCGAGGCCGCAGCTGGCCGAGGTGAGAGCGAAGAGCGCCACGCCGAGGGCGTAGGTGTTGCGGTGCCCGAACGCCTGGGCAAGCCACCCCACCACCGTCATGGACACGGCCGCCCCCAAAAAGTAGGCGATGATCACCCACTGGATGCCGTAGAGGTCGCTCTCCAGCTCGCTCATCATCTTCGGGAGCACGATGTCCACGATGGTGGTGTCCAGGAGGGCGATGAAGATCCCCGCGGACACCACCAGGGCCACGACCCACTTGCTCACGCCGTGCGTGTTCTCCGGCATCGCCCCCTAGCTCCCCTTGCGCACCGACACCTCGACGGAAAGCCCGGGCACGATCTCCGGGTGGTTCTCGATCCCCTCGACGGCGAGCTCCACCGGCACCCGCTGCGTCACCTTGGTGAACTCGCCAGCGGTCACATCCCGGGGGATCAAGGCGAACTCCTGCGCGGCGGCGGGCGTGATGCGGCGAATGGTGGCAGGGAGCAGCTGTCCCGGCAGGGCATCCACCCGGATCTCGGCCTTCTGCCCCACCTGCAGTTGCTTCACCTTGGTCTCCTCGAAGCGGGCCTCCACGTAGCGAGTCTTAGGGTCGTACATGGCCACCACCGGCCGCCCTGGGGCGGCAAAGTCGCCGCAGCGCACGAACACCCTCGCCACGACCCCGGCGATGGGGGCGCGGATCTCCCCCTTCCCCTCGGCCCACTGCGCCTGCCGCAGCGCCGCGTGCGCTTGCGCCAGCCCGGCTCTGGCCTCCTCGAGCCCCGCCTCGGCCTCTTGCAGCGACAACCGCTGCGCCCGCACCTCGGCGAGCTTCGCCTCGGCCGCGGCCAGGGCCTGGCTGGCCGCCTCCACATCCGCGCGGGCGGCGACGGCGGCGGCGTGGATCTCGTCGTAGCGCGCCCGTGGCACCGCCTTCTCGTCCAGGAGCGCTGCGAAGCGCTGCTCCTGCAGGAGGAGGTAGTCGCGCTGCGCCTGCGCCTTGGCGAGCTGCGCCTTGGCCGCCTCCACCGCCGCCCTCGCCGCCGACTCGGAAGCCGCCAGCAGCTTGCGCGTCTTCTCCACCAGTACCTCCTGCCGCCGCACCGCGTCCTCCCGCTGCCGCACCTGGCTTTCCGCCTGTTCCCTGGTGTGCCGGCGGCTTTCCCCCTCGAGCCGCAGCAAGAGCTGTCCCGCCTCCACCGCTTCCCCCTCCTGGACCGACACCTCCACCACCAGTCCGGGCACCTCGGGGGCCACTTCGGCCATGTCGGCCTTCACGTACGCCGCCTCGGTGGAGACGTGGGAGAAGCGGAAGACCAGCCACCGGCCCGAGAGGACCGCCCCCACCATCAGCGCCGCCACACCAACCACCAGGACGAGTTTTCGCCACGAGCCGTTCATCGTTCTCCTCCGAAGAAGCTGACCAGGTCTTCCCCTGCCGCCGCCGCCAGCTCGCCCACCGCCTGCAAGAGCCCGGCTTCGGCCGCGGCTCGAGCTGCCCGCGCCTGCGCCAGGTGCTCCTGAGCTGCCAGCAGGTCCCGCGTCGTGGCGAGCCCTTGCTCATGGCGGTGCTGCTCCAGGCGGAGCTCTTCCGCCGCGGCCGCGAGCGCCTTGCCGGCGGCCTCCAGCTGTTCGCGGAAGGCGGTGAGCTGCGCCTGGGCTGCGGCCACTTCCCGCTGCACCTGGCGGCGCAGCGCCTCCTCGTGGGAGGCGCTGGCCTGGGACAGGGCCTCCTGTTGCCGTGCCGCGGCCCGGGCCTTGCCCCCGTCGAAGAGATTTGCCCGCAGGCCGACGACGCCGTAGGAGTTGGTCTGGTGGAGCAGGAAGTGGTCGCGCACCGTGTCCACCCCCGCCACCAGCGCCACCACCGGCAGCGGCTCGCGCCGGAACGCCTGTGCCAGCGCTCTGGCTGCCTCCGCCTGGGCCTTCGCCGCCCGCACTTCCTCTCGCTTCCCGACCGCGTCCTCCGCGGCGAGGGGGGGTTCCGGGATGGGGCTCGGCGTCACCCCTCGCACCGCCACGCCCGTGAGCTCGGAAAGCACCGCCAGCGCGGTCGCCAGGTGCCCTCGGGCGGCCGCCGCCTCCGCCTGCCGCCGGGCGAGGAAGAACTCCGCTGCCAGGCGGTCGGAGTCGGGTAGGAGTTCCTGCTGCACGGCGGCGGTCACGACCCGCAGCGTCTCCTGGGCGGTGGCCACCGCCTCTTCGGCCGCCGCCAGCTCCCCCTGCGCCCGCTGGGCTTGGGCAAAGACCTGCACCGTGGCGCGCAGCAGCGCGCGCCGCACCGCCCGCTCCTGGGCCTCGGCCGCCTCTTCCCCGTTGCGGGCCGCCTCCACCGCCAGCCTGGTGCGGCCCCAGTCCCAGAGGAGGTACGAGGCGCTGACCCCGCCCGACTGCACGTGCCGCTCCCCGGTCACCAGGGCTAAGGTCACGGGGTTGCCCAGAGAACCTCTCGGCACCACGAACCCCGGGTCCTTGGCCAAACTGCGGGCCTGCGCCTCCAGCTCCACCTGGGGCCAGCGCGCGCTCCCCACCTCGGGGACGCGAAACGCCGCCGCTCGCCTCGCGGCCTGGGCAGCCTGCACCGCCGGCCCTTCGGCCGCGAGGCGCACGGCCTCGGCAACCGTGAGCACCCCCTCCTCGGCCCAGGAGGATCCGGCCGCCAGCCACACCGCCACCAACCCTAGCATGCGACGCACGGTACACCTCCAATCCCAGTAAACAGCACGTCTACCATGAGTTCCGTCAGCTCGCGAACGCCCGGTCCGCTCTCCCGAGCCGCCCGCTCCGCGAGATCCAGGAGGGCCGCCTGCACCCCTGCGGCCAGGACCGGCAGGTCGAGCTTCCGTACCTCGCCCCGCTCCATCCCCTCGCGCAACAGCCGCTCCAGCAGCTGCCGCTCCTGCTGCAGGAACTCGAACCGCCGACTGCGACAGAACTGGGCCACCTCGCTCACCACGCCCTCGGGTACCCGGTGCAGCTCGGTGAGCGTGGCGACGGCGGCGAGCTTGGCCTGCGCCAAGCGCAGCAGGCGCTCTCGGCAGGTGCCCGGGCCCGCCACCGCGGCCTCCATGGCGGCCACCACTCGCCCCTCTTCCCGCGCGAAGAGCGCCGCCAGAACCTCCTCCTTGCCGCCGGGGAAGTGGTGGTACACGGCGCTCTTCACCACCCCCAGCCGCTCCGCCAGCTCACTCACGCGAAAGCGCCGCACCCCAGCGCGCAGAAGCACCTGCAGCGCCTCGTCCAGGATCTTCTCTCGCGTCATGCCGCCTCGCCTTCTCCTCCTCGGCTGCGTGTCCTCCCCAGCCGTCGCATAGCCCAGGGGGCGGTGTTCCGGCTGAACGCCAGAACACAATGTTCAATATATTGAAACCCCGCGCCGGTGTCAAGGGAGCTGCTCGGCGCTCGGGACGAGCGCAGTGGGGGGAGGGGAGACAGGACGGCCGCCGGCGCCGGGCCCGCGGCCGCCGCCGTTTAGACGCGAGGCTGAGAACGCCCACCGCCCGCCCCCCGGGAAGAACGTGTGGTTGGCGGTGTGATACACC
>JBBISY010000022.1:0-48151 GCA_037441065.1 Acidobacteriota bacterium
AGCCCCGCCACCGCGGCCGCCCCGGCCCGCCCCGCCGCCGCGGCGCTGGGCAACTCCCCCAGCAGCGCCCGCAGGCGGTTGACGCGTCCGCCCTCCAGGTCCACCGCCACGTAGGGGCGCCCCGGCAGCGCGTGGAGCTCCGCCACCAGCGCCGCCAGCTGCTCCCGATCCGCCACGTTGCGGGCAAACAGCACGATCCCGCCGGGTTGGAGCTCCAGCAGGACCTGGCGCTCCTCCCCGCCGAGCTCGGGGCCCGCCACCCCGCAGCACAGGTAGGGGTTCACCCCCCCTCCTCCACCAGGCGCCGCAGCTCGGCCAAGAGGTTGAGCGCCTCCAGGGGCGTGGTGGTCGTCACGTCCACCTGGCGCAACCGCTCCACCACCTGCTCGGGCGGCGCCGGGAAGAGGTGGAGCTGGACCGGCTCCCCGGCGGGGCGCACCGCCTCCACCACGTGCAACTCCTGCTGCTCCAGCTGGGCCAACACTTCGGCGGCGCGGCGGCACACCGCGTCCGGCACCCCCGCCAGACGGGCCACGTGGATCCCGTACGAGCGGTCCGCCGGACCCGGCACGACACGGTGCAGAAACAGCACCTGCCCCTGCCACTCCTTGACGGCCAGGGAAGCGTTGGCGACCCGCTCGAGCCGCTCCGCCAAATCGGTCAACTCGTGGTAGTGGGTGGCGAAGAGCACGAGCGGGCCGGGGCCCCCTCCCGGCGGGTCGTGGAGCGCCTCCACCACCGCCCAGGCCAGGGACAGCCCGTCGAAGGTGGCGGTGCCGCGCCCCACCTCGTCCAGGATCACCAGGGAGCGCCTCGTGGCGTGGCGCAGGATGTGCGCCACCTCCGTCATCTCCACCATGAACGTGGACTCGCCGCGGGCAATGTCGTCGGCGGCACCCACGCGCGTGAAGATCCGGTCGAAGTCGCCGATCTCGGCCTCCTCCGCGGCGACGAAGGAGCCGGCCCGGGCCATGACCACGGCCAGCGCCGCCTGCCGCAGGAACGTGGACTTGCCCCCCATGTTGGGGCCGGTGAGGATGAGGATCTGCTGCGCGGCGGCGTCCAGCTCCAGATCGTTGGGGACGAAGGGCGCCTTCCCCAGCGCTTCGATCACCGGGTGGCGGGAGGCCACGAGCCGGAGCCTCGCCCCCGGCACCAGGCGCGGGCGCACGTACCCGCGTTCCCGCGCGGTGGCGGCAAAGGCGGCCAGCGAATCCACCGCCGCCACGGCCCGGGCGGTGGCGGCCAGCCTGCCGGAGCACGCCGCGCACCGGTCCAGGAGGGCGGCGAACAGCTCCCCTTCCCGCTCCTCGGCCCGCGCCTCGGCGGTGACGATGCGCCGTTCCAGATCCACGAGTTCGGCGGTGACGAAACGCTCTGCGCCCGCCAGGGTCTGCCGCCGCACGAAATCGTCGGGCACCTTGCCCAGGTTGGCGCGCGACACCTCGAAGGCGTAGCCGAACACCCGGTTGTAGCGGATGCGCAGCGAGGCGATGCCGGTGCGCGCCCGTTCCCTCGCCTCCAGCTCGCCCAGCACCTCCTTGGCGCTGTGGGCGAGGTGGCGAGCCTCGTCCAGTTCGGCGTCCACCCCCGCCCGGATGGTGCCCGGCCCCAACAGGGCCGGCGGCTCCTCCGCGAGGGTGCGCGTCAGGTCGGCGGCCAGGTCGCCCAACTCGTCGATTCCCGCCCCGAGCTCGGCGAGCAGCACCGCCGGCGCGTCGCGCAGCAGGGCGCGCAACGCCGGCAGCACGGCCAGCCCCCGGCGCAGGGCGGCCAGTTCCGCCGGCCGTGCCTGGCGGAACCCGAGCCGGGACGCGGCGCGCTCCAGATCGCCGACGCCAGCCAGCGCCTCGCGGAGGCTGGCCAGCCATTGCGGGGATTCCACCAGGGCCGTCACCGCCCCGTGCCGGGCCTCGGCCACCGACGCCTCGCCGGCGGGCGCCACCAGCCAGTCGCGCAGGCAGCGCGCCCCCATGCTGGTGACGGTCCGGTCCAGGGTGCGGAGCAGCGAGCCGTGGCGCCCCCCCGAGGCGTCCTGAACGATTTCCAGGTTGCGCACGGTAGCGGCGTCCAGCAGCAGCTCGCCCTCCAGGCGGTGGCGCACGAACCGGTCCACGTGCTGCGGCCAGGAGCCCTGCGTCGAACGCACGTACTCCAAGAGCGCGCCGGCTGCACCGATCAGCGGGGCGCAGCCGGCCAGATCGAAGGCGCGCAACGACCCCACGTTCAGGCAGCGGAGCAGCAGCTCTTCGCCTCGCCCCGGGGAAAACCAGGAGGCACTCCGCCTCGTCACCACGGGGGGCGCCAGCTCCTCGGGCCAGATCCCGTCCAGCCCCGGGCTGTCCACGCGGAGCAACACCTCCCGCGGCGCCAGGTGGGCCAGGAGGAGCCGGACGGCCTCGGGCCGCCCGCAGGCGCCCCCGAACTCCCCGGAGGCGGTCTCCAGGTACGCCACAGCCACCTCCTCCCCCTCGCCCAGGAGCGAGGCGATATGGCGACGTTCGCCCTCCACCAGCATCTCCGGATCGGTGAGGGTGCCAGGCGTGAACACCCGCACCACTTGCCGCCGGACCAGCCCCTTGGCCTTGGCGGGATCCTCCACCTGCTCCGCCAGAGCCACCCGGAACCCTGCCTCCACCAGCTTTGCCACGTAGCTGGTCACGGCGTGGTGCGGCACGCCGCACATGGGCGACGTCACTTCCTCGTTATGGCGCCGCTGGGTGAGCACCAGCCCGAGGATGGGTGCGGCTTTCTCCGCATCCTCGAAGAACAGCTCGTAGAAATCCCCGAGGCGGTAGAACAGGATGGCGTCCGGGTGCTCCTGCTTGAGGGCCAGGTACTGCTGCAGCATCGGGGTCTGCTTCATGCGCTGGCCATTGTACCGTTGCCGGCTTGACGGGGACGGGCAATCGGGCAAGACTGCTCCCGTGACGGCGGTCCTCGCCATCGTCGGCTGCGGGGCCCGACTCGAGATTGCCCTGGGTGGGGATTTTGCCCCTGCACCCGGGGTCGTGGCGCTCTCCGGCCCCACCCCGCGCTCGGAACTCGTCGTGGCCGCCATCGACCTGCTGCTGCACGGCGCCGGTCTCGAGCCCAGGGAGCTGACGAAGATCCTGGCCACGCGCGGGCCCGGCTCCTTCACCGGCATCCGCGTGGCCCTGGCCACCGCCCAGGGGCTGGCTCAGGCCCTGGGGTGTCCAGCCTGCGGCGTACCGTCGCTTCCGGTGCTGGCGGCGCGCAGCGCCGGCGGCCGCCGGGTCGCTGTCCAGGGCGCCCGCCGCGGCTTCGTGTACCTGCAGGTATTCGAGGACCGCGCGGGGCGCCCCCAGGCCGTGGGCGAGCCGCGCCTCGAGGAAGTGACGGCCCTGGCGGACCTCTCCGACCCCGTGGTGGCGGCGGAGGGGTTCGAGCTGCCCGCGGCAGTGCGGCGCGCCCCGCCGCTCCGTTCGGCAGCCGAGGCGCTGCTGCTCCTGGGCCAGGACAACGCGGGGGGGGTGGACAGCCTCACCCCCATCTACCTGGAACCCCCGCAGGCCCAGCCCCCCCGTGGGAGGGTGCGGTGATGGCCGCGTTGCCCGAGGGGTACGTGACGCGCCAAGCCCAGCGGGAGGACGTGGCGGCCGTGGCGCGGCTGGAGGCGGTGGCGTTCCCCGATCCCTGGCCGGAGCACCTCTACCTCACGGAAGTGGGGCAGCCGCTCCGGTTTCAGCGCGTGGTTCACGACGCCAACGGCGCTCTCGCCGCGTACCTCTTCGCCTGCTGGCAGGTGGACGAACTCCACATCCTCAAGGTCGCCACCAGTCCCCTCCACGAGGGCCGCGGCCTGGCCACGTGGCTGCTGGAACAGGCCCGCCAGGAGGCGGTGCGCTGCGCGGGCCGGGGGCTGATCCTGGAGGTGCGCCCCTCCAACCGGCGCGCCTTCCTCCTCTACCGGCGACTCGGCTACGAGACCATCGGCCGGCGGTACCGCTACTACAGCGATGGCGAGGACGCCCTCGTCATGTTCTTGAAGCTCCGGCCGTGAGTAAACCCGCCGAAGGGCCCTGGAGCGGCCGGCCCGCCGCGGCCCCAGGGTATACTCCCGGCGGAGACGCATCGTGCGGCTGGGAGAGATCCTCCTCGACCTGGGTTTCGTAACCCACGACGAACTCCGTGCCGGTTTGGACGCTTGCCGCCGTCAGGGCGGCCGCCTGGGCACGTGGCTCGTGCGGCTCGGCATCCTCAACGAAACCAAGCTCCTGCAGGCGCTCAGCAAACAGAGCGGGGTTCCGTCGGTGACCGCGCTGGAGCTGGTGGCCGCCACACCCGAGCTGCGCTCCCTCCTCCCCCCCGCCTTCGCCCGCCACCACCTGGTGCTGGCTTTCGGCCGCCGCGGCAAGGTGTTGGACGTGGCCATGGCCAACCCCGGCGACCTGGTGGTGCGAGACGAGATCGCCAAGATGACCGGGATGGTGGTTCGCCCGTACGTGGCCACCGAGGCGGCGCTCACCGCGGCCCTCGCCATTCCGACCCCGGCCGGGGGGGGCGGCAGCGAACCGCCCCCTGGCCCACCCCGCGGTACGGTGCGGGAGTGGCGGCAGTTCTGGCGGCTCGAATCCACGCAGCCGGAGCTGGCCCAGGCGCTCCTCGCCGAGCCGGCCGAGCCCCGCCCCTGTCGCGTGGCGAGTTTCCCGGACCTCCAGCCGCGCGGGGAGGGCGGCGCTGCCGTTGCGGCCACCGACCTGGAGCACCTGGGCGAAGCGCTCGCCTCCGTCACCCACCGCGACCAGGTGGCGGAGTTGGCCCTCTCCTGGGCGTCCTCCCTCGCCCGCCGCGCGGCCCTCTTCTCGCTGCACCAGGGACGGGTCCTGGGCTGGGGCGTGCGGAGCGAGTGGACGGTGGAGGAGGATTTTCACACCCTCATCCTCCCCCTGGACCGCCCCTCGATCTTCCTCAACCTGACCAAGGGAGTGGACCTGCACCACGGGCCGGTGGCCAGCGGCGAGGGCAACGAACTCTTGCTGGAAGCCCTGGGCGCCCCCGCCCCGACCACCGCCCTGATCGTGCCGGTCCGCGTGCGCGGCAAGGTGGCCGCCCTGCTCTGGCTGGACAATGGGCCGGAGGACACGGGTAGCCTGCCGGTGCCGGCGGTCCGCGAGGGGGCGCGGCTCATCGGGCTCGCCCTGGAAGTGCTCGTGCTCCGACAAAAACTGCGCAGCGGCAGCCGCTTGACAGAAAGCACCGGCGACCGCTAGGGTGGCAGTCTCGGAAGGTGGAGGGATCCATGATCAAGGCCGATCTGGTGCGCAAGGTAATGGAGACGCTCGATCTCCCCCAGGCCAAGGCGAACGAGGCGGTTAACACCATCTTCGACGCCATGCGCCAGGCCCTGACGGAGGGCGAACGGATCGAACTCCGAGGTTTTGGCGTGTTCCTCGTGAAGAACCGCAAGCGTGGTATCGGCCGTAACCCCAAGACCGGCGTGGAAGTGGCCATCCCTCCCGGCAAGACCATTCGCTTCAAGCCAGGCAAGGCGCTGCGAGCCGCCCGCTAGGTGCCCGCTCCCGAGTTCGAGGTGGAGATCATCGGACCCGACGGGGTACCCGTCGGGCTCGTGCGTCGTCCACCCCCCCCGGTTCGCAACCTGGCCCTCCACGTTCTGCTCTTCCTCCTCACGCTGCTCACCACCACCGTGGTGGGGGGGCTCGTCGCGGGGGATGCTCCGGTCACCGTCGAGCTGCCGCCCATGGACGAGCTGGCGCGCCGGCCCTGGCTCCCGCTCCTGCCCCTGTTCGACCTGCAACTCTGGCGGCAGGGCTTGCTCTTCTCGGTGCCGCTGCTGACCATCCTCCTGGCCCACGAGATGGGGCACTACCTGGCCTGCCGGGCCCACCGCCTGGATGCCTCGCTGCCCTACTTCATCCCCGTCCCGTTCGGGATCGGGACGTTCGGCGCCTTCATCCGGATCCGCTCGCGCCTGGCCAGCAAGCGCGAACTCTTGGACGTGGGCGCCGCCGGGCCGCTGGCCGGTTTCGCCGTGGCCCTTCCGGCGTTGGTGCTGGGCATCGCCCTCTCGCAACCCGTGGCGGCCCTGCCGCCGGGCGGGTACATCGAGTTCGGCGAACCGCTCGTCCTCAAGCTGGTGACGCGCTGGCTCCACCCCGCCATCCCCCCCGGCGGCGACATCCTCCTCCACCCCATCGGCTTTGCCGCCTGGTTCGGGATCTTCGCCACTGCCCTGAACCTGCTCCCCTTCGGCCAGCTGGACGGTGGCCACGTGACGTACGCCCTCTTCGGCGCGGTCCAGCGGCGCGTCGCCTGGCCCTTGCTCCTGGCCCTGGTGACCCTCGGGGTGCTCTGGACGGGTTGGCTGGTCTGGGCGGTGGTGGCGCTGGTGATGGGTGTCCGCCACCCTTGGATGCCGGACGAGGGCGTTCCCCTCGATCCTCGTCGCCGCCTCGTCGCGTGGCTCTGCCTCGTCGTCTTCGCCCTGTCGTTCACCCCCGAACCGATCCGCCTCGTGCCGTGACGGCGGCTACGGGGTGGCCGACCCGGCCGGCGCCGGCGGGTCGTCCCAGATCAGGGTGACGGGCCCGTCGTTCACCAGCTCCACCTCCATGTGGGCGCGGAAAACGCCGGTGGCCACGCGGATCTCCTCGCTGCGCAGGCGGAGGCACAGCGACTCGATCAGCGGCTCCGCCTGCTCGGCGGGTGCCGCGGCAAAGAAGTCGGGGCGCCGTCCCCTCTTGATGGAACCGGCGAGGGTGAACTGAGACACCACGAGCACCTCGCCACCCACCTCCTGGACGCCCACGTTCATCTTGCCCGCTTCGTCCGAGAACACCCGCAACGACGCCAGCCGGTGCGCGGCCCGCGCCACCTGCGCCTCGCCGTCCCCCCGCTCCACCCCCACCAGCACGAGCAGCCCTCTGCCGATGCCGGCGACGGTGCGGCCGTCCACCCGCACCGCCGCCCGCGCGACTCGTTGCACCACCATCTTCACGGCTTCACCGCCCTCCGCATCACGCCCCGTAGCTCCCGCCACTCCGGTGCGCGCAGCGCTACCAGCACCAGCAGGTACACCGCGCCGGCCGCCCCCGCCAGCAGCGCCAGCAGCACCACCCCAGCGGCGCTGGTCTCGCTGCCCACCTCGAGGCGCGCCCCCAGCGCCGCCACCGCGAGGCCAGCCAAGGCCGCCGCCAGGAGGTGGCGCCCCACCCCGAGGAGCACCGACCGCAGCGGCGGCAGGCGACGCGCCAGGCCATTGCCCACCACCAGCACCGCACAGTTGGCGAGCTGCCCGGCGGAGGCGGCCGCGGCCACGCCGGCGATCCCGGAGGCAGCGAGCAGGGGTTGCCCCAGCAGGTAGAAGACCACGAGGTTCACCGCCGACGCCGCCACCGGCAGGCGCGTGTCCTGCCAGGCGTAGGACGTGCTGGCGAGCAGCTTCGTCGCGGCCAGAAACGGCAGACCGGCCGAGTACCACAGGAGCGCCCCGGCGGTGGCCGCCACCGCCTCGGCGGTGTACGCCCCGCCCCCGAACAGCACGGCCACCAGTGGCCGCGCCGCGGCCGCGGCAAAGGCGGTGGCGGGCAGGGCGACGAAGGACAGGAGGCGAATGGCAAAGGCCAGGGTTTCCCGCGCCCGCTCCGGGGAAGCGGCGCGTTCGCTCGCGAGCATGGGCAGGACGGCGGTGGTGAGCTGCACCACCACCATCCCGTAGACGAGCTCGTTGAGGCGGGAAGCGTTGTAGAGGCATGTCACGGCGCCGTTGCCCGCGGTGGAGGCGAAGCGCGTGGAGATGACGAGCGTCAGCTGGTAGATGCCCAGCGCCGGGATGCCGGGCGCCATGAGCGAGAGCACCCGCCGCACGCCTGGGTGCCGCAGCGCCCCCCCTCCCGGTACCAGGGGCTGCCCCAGCCGCCGGCAGGCCCGCGCCTGCATGGCGTACTGGGCCAGACCGCCGACCAGGACCCCGGCCGCCAGCCACTCCCAGCGTCCGTCCAGCAGCCAAACCGTGGTGCCGGTCCCCGCCACGATCGCCAGGTTGAGGGCGATCGGGGTGGCGGCGGGGAGCAGGAAGCGGTCCGCCGCGTTGAGCACACCCTGCGCCAGCGCCGCCAAGGAGATCAGACCCAGGTAGGGGAACATCAGCCGCGTCAGCCGCACGGTCAGCTCGAATTTGGCGGGGTCCTGCGCGAAGGCCGGTGCGAGCAGCGCCACCAGCCACGGGGCGGCGAAGATCCCGGCAGCGACCAGCCACGGGAGGACGAGCAGCAGCGCCGCGGTCATCGCCCGCACGAACTCCCCGGTCCGCGCCTCGTCGCCCGCCGACCGCTCCGCCACCAGGGTCGGCACGAAGGCGGCGGTGAGCGAACCCTCGGCGAGCAGCGCGCGGAACATGTTGGGGATGCGGAAGGCGGTGATGAAGGCGTCGGAGACCGTGCCTGCCCCCAGCAGCGCGGCCACCGCCTTGTCGCGCAGATAGCCCGACAGCCTGCTGGCGGCAGTCACCAGCACCATGCCAGAGGTGGCGGTTGCCAGGCGGCGCCTGGTCGACACGCGCCGACTCTAGCACCGGCCGCCCTCCTGTGCTAACCTCGGCTGTCCACGCCGGGAGGGTCATCATGAGTGTCAACAAGGTCATCCTGATCGGGAATCTCGGGCGCGACGTGGAACTGCGCCATACGCCCAGCGGCACGCCGGTGGCCAAGTTCTCCATCGCCACCAACGAAACGTGGAAGGACAAGAACGGGCAAAAGCAGGAGCACACCGAGTGGCACAACATCGTCGCCTGGGGGAAACTCGCCGAGTTCTGCAGCAGCTACCTCACCAAGGGCCGCCAGGTGTACGTGGAGGGGACGCTTCGGACCCGCACCTACGACGACGAGAAGGGCAACAGGAAGTACTTCACGGAGGTGCGCGCGCAGGTCCTGCAGCTCCTCGGCCCCAGGCCTTCCGGGGAGGCGCTCCCGGGGGAGCCACCCGACTTCCAGCCCGAGAACGAGGACGACATCCCCTTCTAGCGGAGGCAGCCGTGAGCGGACCGGTCTGGAGATTCGAAAGCGAGCTGCGCGGCGTCTGCGCGGTGTGTCTGAAGGAGTGCCAGGGGTTGTTCGTGGAGGGGGAGGTGGCGGACAACGAGCTGCACGTCACCACCCGGCTGTGCCCCGACTGCTACCGCCACACCGGCTGGACCGTCGTGAGCGGCGAGCGGGGCGGGCGCGCACCGGCACCCCCCTACGCACACCGGTGAGAGGTGGCGGGGCTGAGTGGACTCGAACCACCGACACGCGGTTTAGGAAACCGCTGCTCTATCCGAACTGAGCTACAGCCCCAGCCGGAGAAATGCTAGCGTTCACCGGGGGAAAGCACAACCCCGACGAGGAGGAGCCATCGATGAGTCCGGCTGCCCGACCAGCGTTCAGCGTCACGCACGGGGCGTGGGCTGCCCTGCCCGCGACGGAGCCGGGGGAGCGCGTGCAGCTGCGCCACCTGCGCGGCGGCGCCTCGCAGGCCTGCTGGCTCACCATGGGCCCCGGCAGCAAGGTCAGCACGCCCGGCGTGGCTGCCGAGTGTCTCGTCACGTTGATCGAAGGGCGCGTGACGTGCGTGGTGCTGGGCAACGAGTTCCAGCTTCTCCCCCACCACCATGCCCTCCTCCCGCCGCACCTCCCCTTCCGGCTGCGCGCCGCGGGACGCACCGCCGCCACGCTGCTCCTCCACTGCAGCAGCGCCTTGGCCGAATGGCCCGAGCTCACAGCCGAGTGAGCATTACCAGGGCGTGGGCAGCACCCGGAAGTCGTTCCAGCCCACCGCCTCCCCCTCTCCGACGCGCACCTCCCGCACCCTGGCGTGGGGGGGGCCTTGCCACAGCCGCCCCTCGAGGGTAGCCAGCGGCGCCTCGTCCCCGACCGCCAGCACCTCCACTTCCCCGCCCGGCAGGTTGCGCACCCACCCGGAAAGGCCGAGTGCCTGGGCTTCGCGCAGCACGAAGTACCGGAACCCCACCCCCTGAACGCGCCCGGCGACGAGGAACCGGCGGCTCGTCACGGCGCCTCCCGGAAACCCTCGCAGCCCACCAGGGGAACGAAGCTGGCACCGCCGTGCCGGCTCTCCACCAGCTCCTGGCCGCGCCGCCGCACCAGCAGCAGCTGTTGCACATGCCGGTTCCCCACCGGCAAGACGAGGCGGCCCCCCTCGCCGAGCTGGTCGGTGAAAGCCCGAGGGACGGTGGGGGCGGCCGCCGAGACGATGATCACGTCGTAGGGAGCGTGGGCGCGCCACCCCAGGGAACCGTCCATCACCTGCACCGTGACGTTGGAGAACCCCAGTTCCGCGAGGCGCCGCCCCGCGCTCTGCGCGAGCCTCGGGATGCGCTCCACCGAGAAGACGAACCGTGCCAGCTGCGCCAGAACCGCGGTCAGGTAACCCGAGCCGGTACCGATCTCCAGCACCCGATCGGAGTCCCCCACCGCCGCGAGCTGCACCAGTTTCGCCACCACCGAAGGCTGCGAAATCGTTTGCCCATCGCCGATATCGAGGGCGAAGTCCTCGTAAGCCTGGGCGAAAAACTCGCGCGGCACGAACTTCTCGCGCGGGATCGCGGCGATAGCCGCCAGCAGGCGCTCGTCGGTGATCCCCTGCTCCCGCAGGCTCGCCACGAGCCTCGCCCGGCGCGCCGGCACCGATGCCAGGTTCACCGCCCCTCCAGCCTCCAGGCAGCCGCCTCTTCTTGGAGCGACTGCAGCAGCTCGTGGTCGGTCATGTCCAGCTTCAGCGGCGTGATCGTCACGAACCCGGCCGCCAGCTCGTTGAAGTCGGTACCGGGCAGCCGCTCCCACTCGGGTGCGCCGCCCCCGATCCAGTAGCACGTGCGCCCCCGCGGGTCCGTGTCCTCCACGACCCCCTCGGTGTAGCGGCGCTTGCCCAGCCGACAGAACTTGATCCCCGCGGGGGGGCCAGGCGGCACGTTCACGTTGAGCAGCGTCGCCTCGGGCAACCCGCGCTCCAGCACGCGCTCGGCCAGCAGCCGGGCGAACTTGGCCGCAAAGTGGAACGAGAACCCCTCGCCGATCACCTGCGACACGGCGATGGCGGGCACCCCGAGGATCACCGCCTCGAACGCCGCCGACACGGTGCCGGAGTAGTGCACGTCGTCCCCCATGTTGGCGCCGAAGTTGATCCCCGAGATCACTAGATCCGGTGTGCGGCCCTTGAGGACCTGGCAAATGCCCAATGTCACGCAGTCCGTAGGCGTCCCGTCCACCACGAAGCGGCGCTCGGAGAGCCGGCTCAGGCGCAGCGGCCGCGACAGCGTCAAGGCGTGCGACACCGCCGAATTCTCCCGGTCCGGCGCCACCACCCAGGTCTCCCCCAGGCTCTCCAGCGCATCGGCCAGCACCTGCAGCCCCTCCGAGGTGTACCCGTCGTCGTTGGTGAGGAGCACGAGCGGCTTCGTCACGGCGGGCAGTATAGCCGTGCCCCTCGGCCGGCGGCCGGCGGCGGCACGGCAAACGGCCGCAACGTCGCTGGCCGACGCCCTGGCTCAACCCTGTGGCGCACCCCGCCACACCCGGTTGGGCAGCCCCTGCTCCCAGGGGCGGTAGGTGGTGCAGAACTCGATCCGCTCCTGGAGCGTGGGGTGGGTATAGCGCCAAAACCGGATGAAGGGGTGGGGGTCGGGGAGTACCTTGGAGTCCTCCGCCAGCTTGACGAAGGCGCGGGCACCGGCGTCGTTGAGCCGGGTGAGCTCCAGGGCGAACACGTCCGCCTCGTGCTCCAGAACGCGCGAGAACCCCGCCATCACCGGCGAGAGGAAGAAGAGGAAGACGGACACGAGCAACACGAGCAACGGCAGCGCCGCCGGGTCGTGGGGCGCGTCGAACCCCCAGGCCGCCCCGAAGCGTCGGGTGGCCCATTCCGTCAGCCGCTGGCCCAGCCAGAACACCACCAGCAGCAGGCCCACGAGGAACCCCAGCATCTTCCAGACGTGGTGGCGCACGTAGTGCCCCATCTCGTGGGCCATCACGAAGAGGAGCTGGTCGCGGGAGAGCTTGGCGATGATTGTGTCCCACAGCACGATGCGCTTGGTCGGGCCGAGGCCGTTGACGTAGGCGTTCATCTCTTTCGTCTGTTTCGACTTGTCAACCTGGTAGACGCGCCCGCCCTCGATCCCCGCCCGCCCGGCCAGGCTGAGGATTTCCGTCTTGAGCTGCTCGTCCTTGAGCGGTTCGAAGGTGTTGAAGACCGGGTCCAGCACCACCGGCCCGATCAGCACCAAGAAGAGGATGACGGGGATGGAGCCGAGCCACAGCGCCAACCACCAGCGCTTCCAGCGCCGGATCCCCCCCAGCGCCAAGGCGAGGAGCGGGGCGGCGAGCAGGACGTTGAGGAACAGGCCCTTGGTCTGGTCCCACAGCCAGGAGCCGAGGGACTGCTCGCTCAACTGGAACCGGTGCGGTACCACGTAGCCAGAGAGCACGTCCAGCGGCAGCGACAGCACGGTGGTCACCACCGTGAACAGCGCCACGAACACCATGGCCGAGAGGAACGGGCGTGGCGTGACCTTCCTTGCCAGATCGCGCAGGCGCCGCGAGATCCCCAGCGCCAGTACCGCCAGCAAGACCACAAACCCGTACACCGCCCCCCCGAAGTAGAGGGCGTTCCTCCACGCGTCGTGTTGCCGCATCTCCTCGGTGACGGTGACGGCGGGCGGACCTTCCTCGCTCGCCTGGACCACGGGCTGCGGTTCCGCTGTCCCCACTTCCTGGGCCACCGCCACCGCCGCCATCGCCAGAACTACGGCCAGCCAAACCACTCGCCTGCGCATACGCCAACCTCCTCGCTGCAATCGTTCCTCGTCTTGGTACGCCCTGGCAATGATACGCCACCGCCCCAGGCACGTTGCAGCCGACGCCCGAGGAAGGTGGCGACGGGCCGCGCATGGCCGCCGCCGAGGGTGCCTCGCGCCCCGGCCGGTGCTACACTCGCGTTGCCTCGGGGCCTCCGCCGCTGCGTACCACCCCCGGCACCTCGAGGCAGTGGCACGATGGGCCGTTAGCTCAGCTGGCAGAGCAGTGGGCTTTTAACCCAACGGTCGGGGGTTCGATTCCCTCACGGCCCACCATCTACTGCGGGGGGCCGGTCGCCCCCCACCCACACCCCCGCGACCTTGCCCCCCGCACCCCCACGCGCGCGCGGAGTGAATCCGCGCTCGCTCGACTCGCCCCCTCTCCCCCCTTCCCGCCTCCAACCAGCCCCCCTCAAGTCGAATCTGGCGGCTCCCTCTCCTGCCGGGGCCGGTCGCCCCCCACCCACACCCCCGCGACCTTGCCCCCCGCACCCCCACGCGCGCGCGGAGTGAATCCGCGCTCGCTCGACTCGCCCCCTCTCCCCCCTTCCCGCCTCCAACCAGCCCCCTCCACAACCCACCATCCCCCACACAGCTGGGGACAGGGAACCGGGGAGAGGGAACAGCAACTACCGGATCGCGAGAAAACCCTGCCCGACCAGTCTACGGTGGTCGGTGGTCCCATCGCGTTCTTCGGCGTCCTCCGACGCTTCGCGCAGTCAGCTCAATTGTTAGATTTCGTAAGACTGTCCCCTGTCCCCTGTCCCCTGCCCCCTGCCCCGCCGTCATGTGCGATAATCTCGGCTTGACGACGCGGCCCTGTCGTCTAACGGTTAGGACACCGGTCTTTCAAGCCGGCAGCAGGGGTTCGACTCCCCTCAGGGCCGCCACCCCGTCGGGCCCCTCGCCCGCGGAGCATCTCGGCCTCGCACCCGTCCTCACGGCCCTGGGCAGTCCCTCGTACCGCTTGCCAAAGCCACCCCGCCGGCGTAGACTCGTGGTTGTGAAGCGGTTCACGTGAACCGGAAACGGGTGAGCCGCTCCGTCGAACGTCGCCCCCCGAAGAGCCGCACCGAGGAGCGAGGAGAGTCGTCAGGGAGGTCCGTCATGGCGCAACGCAGGATGATCACCGTGGACGGGAACGAGGCCACCGCCTCGGTAGCCCACCGCACCAACGAGGTGATTGCAATCTACCCCATCACACCCTCGTCCAACATGGGCGAGTTCGCCGACGAGTGGTCGGCCCAGGGAAAGAAGAACATCTGGGGCGTCGTTCCCGAGGTGATCGAGATGCAGTCGGAGGCCGGCGCGGCGGCGGCGGTCCACGGCGCCCTCCAGGCCGGCTCGCTCACCACCACCTTCACGGCTTCCCAGGGGCTGCTCCTGATGATCCCGTCCATGTACAAGATCGCCGGCGAGCTCACCTCCTACTGCATGCACGTCTCCGCCCGCACGGTGGCCACCCACGCGCTGTCCATCTTCGGGGACCACTCCGACGTCATGGCCTGCCGCCAGACCGGCTTCGCCCTCCTGGCCTCGGGCTCCGTGCAGCAGGCGCACGATTTTGCCCTCATCGGCCAGTCCGCCACCTTGAAGGCGCGGGTCCCCTTCCTCCACTTCTTCGACGGTTTCCGCATCTCCCACGAAGTGGACAAGATCGAGGAGCTCACCAACGACGATCTGCGCGCCATGCTCCCGGACGAGCTGATCGCGGCGCACCGGCAGCGGGCCATGAACCCGGACCGGCCGTTCATCCGCGGCACCGCTCAGAACCCCGATGCCTTCTTCCAGGCCCGCGAGGCGTGCAACCCCTTCTACCTGGCGTGCCCGCGCATCGTGCAGGAAACCATGGACGAGTTCGCTCGGCTCACCGGCCGCGCCTACCGTCTGTTCGAGTACTTCGGCGACCCGCAGGCGGAGCGGGTGATCGTCCTCATGGGGTCCGGGGCCGAGACCGCCATCGAGTACGTGGAGTGGGCCCTGGCGCACGGCGAGCGGATCGGGCTCGTCAAGGTCAACCTCTACCGCCCGTTCTCGCTGCGGAATTTCCTGGCGGCCCTGCCGCCCTCGGCGCGCCGGATCGCGGTGCTGGACCGCACCAAGGAACCCGGGGCCCTGGGCGACCCCCTCTACCTGGACGCGGTCACCGCCCTGCGCGAGGCTCGCGACGAGGGGATCTCCCCCTTTGCCACCGAGCCGCTCGTGGTGGGGGGGCGCTATGGGCTCTCCTCCAAAGAGTTCACGCCCGCCATGATCAAGGCGGTCTTCGACAACCTCCAGCAGGACCGTCCCAAGAACCACTTCACGGTGGGGATCGAGGACGACGTGACCCACACCTCGCTGGCAGTGGACAGCGACTTCGACATCGAGCCCGACTCGGTGTCGCGGGCCGTCTTCTTCGGGCTCGGCGCCGACGGGACGGTGGGCGCCAACAAGAACTCCATCAAGATCATCGCCGAGGAGACGGACAATTACGGCCAGGGCTACTTCGTGTACGACTCCAAGAAGGCCGGCGCCGTCACCATTTCGCACCTGCGCTTCGGCCCGAAACCCATCCGCTCCCACTACCTCGTCAAGCGCGCCAATTTCGTGGCCTGCCACCAGTACGTCTTCACCGACAAGTACGACATGCTGGACTACGCCGCCCCGGGCGCCACCTTCCTCCTCAACGCCCCCTTCGGCCCCGAAGAGGTGTGGGACCACTTGCCCCGCGAGATGCAGGAGCAGATCATCGAAAAGCGCTTGAAGTTCTACGTGATCGACGCCTACAAGGTGGCCAAGGACACCGGCATGGGCGTGCGCATCAACACCATCATGCAGACCTGCTTCTTCGCGATTTCCGGCGTCCTGCCCCGCGAGGAGGCGATCGCGCAGATCAAGAAGTCCATCGAGAAGACCTACGGCAAGAAGGGGCCGGAGGTGGTGCGCAAGAACTTCGCGGCGGTGGACCACACCCTGGCTCACCTCCACGAAGTGAAGGTGCCGAGCGCGGCCACCGCCACCCGGCGGCTGCCGCCCATCGTGTCCGAGGCGGCTCCCGACTTCGTCAAGCGGGTCACCGCCGTGCTCATGGCCGGCAAGGGGGATCTCCTGCCGGTGTCGGCGTTTCCCGTGGACGGCACCTGGCCCTCCGCCACCACGCAGTGGGAGAAGCGCAACATCGCCCTGGAAATCCCCGTGTGGGATCCGGCCATCTGCATCCAGTGCAACAAGTGCGCGCTGGTCTGCCCGCACGCCGCCATCCGCGCCAAGGTGTACCCGCCCGAACAGCTTGCCGCCGCGCCGCCCACCTTCAAGGCCACCGACTTCAAGGCCGCCGAGTTCAAAGGGTGGAAGTACACGATCCAGGTGGCGCCCGAGGACTGCACCGGCTGCAAGCTGTGCGTCATGGTGTGCCCGGCCAAGGACAAGTCCAACCCCAAGCACAAGGCCATCGTGATGGAGCCGCAGATGCCGCTGCGCGAGGCGGAGCGCGAGAACTACGCCTTCTTCCTGGCCATCCCCGACGTGGACCGGGCGGCCCTCAAGCTGGACGTCAAGGGCTCGCAGTTCCTCCGCCCGCTCTTCGAATACTCCGGAGCCTGCGCCGGCTGCGGCGAGACGCCCTACGTCAAGCTCCTCACCCAGCTCTTCGGTGACCGCGCGCTGATCGGCAACGCCACGGGGTGCTCCTCGATCTACGGCGGCAACCTCCCCACCACCCCCTACACCGTGGACGAGAACGGCCGCGGCCCCAGCTGGAACAACTCCCTCTTCGAGGACACCGCCGAGTTCGCCTTCGGGCTGCGCCTGTCGGTGGACAAGCACGCGGACCTGGCCCGCCATTACCTGCGCACCCTCGCCCCGCAGCTGGGTGAGAACCTGGTGACGGAAATCCTCCAGGCCGACCAGAGCGACGAGGCGGGGCTCGCGGCCCAGCGCGCCCGCGTGCAGGCGCTCCGCGCCCAGCTGGCCCAGATCGCCGCCCCCGAGGCGCGGCGACTGGAGATCCTCGCCGACTACCTGGTGCGCAAGAGCGTGTGGGCCGTGGGCGGCGACGGGTGGGCCTACGACATCGGCTACGGCGGATTGGATCACGTACTGGCGCAGGGGCGCGACGTGAACCTGCTGGTGCTGGACACCGAGGTCTACTCCAATACCGGCGGCCAGGCCTCCAAGGCCACACCCATGGGCGCTGCCGCCAAGTTCGCCATGGCCGGCAAGGGGGTGGCGAAGAAGGACCTGGGCATGATCGCCATGACCTACGGCAACGTGTACGTGGCCCGGGTGGCGATGGGCGCCAAAGACACCCAGACGGTGCGGGCTTTCGTCGAGGCCGACTCCTACCCCGGCACCTCCCTCATCATTGCCTACTGCCACTGCATCGCCCACGGCTACGACCTGGCCTACGGCTGCGAGCAGCAGAAGCTGGCGGTGGACTCGGGCGCCTGGCCCCTCTACCGCTGGGATCCGCGCCGTATCGCCTCGGGAGAGAACCCGTTGAAGCTGGACTCCGCCCCGGGCAAGACCAAGCTCGCCGACTACGTCCGCAACGAGACCCGCTTCCGGATGGTGGAGCAGATGCACCCCAAGCGGTTCGCCGAGCTCTTGGCTCGCTCCGAGATCGAGGTCCGCAACCGCTTCATCGCCTACGAACACCTGGCCAAGCTGGCGATGCCGGCCACAACGCCGGGCGCGCCACCGACGGAGAAGGAAAGCTAGAGGGAAGGAGCCGCCATGGATCTCTCGACCACGTACCTGGGATTCTCCCTGCCGCACCCCCTGATGCCAGGCGCCTCGCCGCTGGTGGACGATCTGGACACCGTCAAGCGCCTCGAGGACGCCGGGGCGGCGGCCATCGTCATGCACTCGCTCTTCGAGGAGCAGATCAACCACGAGATCCTCGGCCAGGAGACGGCGGTGGAGCAGCACGAGGAGTCGTTCGCCGAGGCGCTCTCGTACTTTCCGCGGCCAGAGGAGTTCCGGCTCGGCCCGGATGCGTACCTGGAGCAGATCCGCAAGATCAAGGCCGCGGTGCGGGTGCCGGTGATCGCCTCGCTCAACGGCACCACGCCCGCCGGCTGGCTGCAGTACGCCACCCTCATCGAGCAAGCCGGCGCCGACGCCTTGGAACTGAACCTCTACTACCTGGCCACGCAGGCCTGGGAGAGCGCCGACGTGGTGGAGCGCCGCAAGCTGGACGCCGTCAAGCTCGTCAAGCAGGCGGTGAAGATCCCGGTGGCGGTGAAGATCTCTCCGTACTTCACCTCCCTGGCCCACTTCGCGCGGGAACTGGACGAGGCGGGGGTGGACGCCATCGTGCTGTTCAATCGCTTCTACCAGCCGGACATCGACATCGAGGAGCTGGAGGTGGTCCCCAACCTGCAGCTCTCCCACTCCCCCACCCTGCGGCTGCGTCTGCGCTGGCTCGCCATCCTCTACGGCCACGTCAAGGCCGGCCTCGCCTGCTCCGGGGGCGTGCACACCCCCGAGGATGCCATCAAGGCGGTGATGGCAGGGGCCAGTGCCGTGCAGGTGGTGTCGGCGCTGCTGCGCCAGGGGCCGGAACACCTGGCGGTGCTGCGCCGCGGCCTGGAGCAGTGGCTGGAGCAGCACGAGTACGAGTCGCTGCAGCAGATGCTCGGCTCCATGAGCCACCGCTCCTGCCCCAACCCGCAGGCCCTGGAGCGTGCCAACTACATGAGGGTGTTGCAGAGCTGGCGGCAGTAGCGCTCGCCACCCCACCCGCTCAGGGAGGCGGCCCGCACGCCTCCGGGGGGCGGGTCTGGCCCGGCGGGATGCTCGGGCCGTCGCTCGCCGCGCTGGGGGTTGGGGCGTGCCCCGGCTCGAGGAGGCGGCGCAGCACGACCCGGTAGGCGGGGCGATACGCTTGCGTGTACCGTTCGCTGTGGTGCAAAGCCGGGTAACCGCGGGCAGCCGCGTCCTCGCCGAGACTGCGCAGCCGGGAGGCGTCCTCCCTGCGCCCGAGCTCCACGAGCAGACGCGCAGCAGCACCGAGCCGGCGCCGCATGAGCTCGCCCTCCCCTTGCACCGTGGCCGCCGATTCGAGAAGAGCCGCCAGCAACCGGTGGCGGTCGCCCCCCGCCGCGACGAAGGGGCACAGGTTGACCCGCACCAGCGTGTCGGAGAGCGGCTCGAGGAGCGGTTCTCCGGGGGAACACGGGCCCAACTCGGCCACCTCCCGCTCCAGGTAGGCCTGCGCGGCCTCGGCGTCGGGGATGAAGTGCGCCGGCCCGAACACCGACTGGTGCACGAACTTGTACACGTCTTCCGGCGCCGCGAGGGGGTGACGGGCCAGGTGCTGGGCCAGGTACGAGGCCCACTCCGCCCCTGGGACGGCTCGCGCCGCCGCCAGCACCGCCACCAGCGAGAGCACTGTTCTCCTCGTCACACCCCCTTCCCCCAGCCAGTGTACCCACACCCGGTGGCGCCTTTCCCCCTGTGCTAGGCTCCGGTCCGGAGGGTCGGTGGATCGTATCGAGACGGTCATTGCCACGTACCACGAGGTGGCCCTCAAGGGCGGCAACCGAGGGTGGTTCGAGCGGGCCCTGCTGCGCAACATCCGCGCGGCACTGCGCGGCCTGCCGGTGCGAGAGGTGTCGCTGCCGGCGCGGGTGGTGATCTCCTTCGCCCAGGCGGTCCCCTGGCCGGAGGTGTACGCGCGCCTGTCCACCGTGTTCGGCCTCAACAACCTCATCCCCGTGGTGCGGACCGGCACCAGCTACGAGGAGTTGGAGGCCTTCGTCGCCGCGCACCTGGACGAGCTGGGGAACGGCTCCTTTGCGGTCCGCTGCAAGCGCTCGGACAAGCGCTTCCCCCTGACCTCGGAGGAGGTGTGCCGACGGCTCGGCGCCTTCATCCAGCGGGCCACCGCCCTGCCGGTGAACCTGGAGCACCCCGGTGCCACCGTGTTCGTGCTCGTCCAGAACGACGGCATCTACCTGTACCGGCAGCGGTTTCCCGGGCCGGGCGGGTTGCCCATGGGCACCTCGGGACGTGCCCTCGTGCTGCTCTCCGGCGGCATCGATTCGCCAGCCGCCGCGTACTTGACGATGAAGCGCGGCGTGGCCGTGCACTACGTGCACTTCCACTCGGCGCCGTACACCTCCGACGCCTCGGTCCGGAAAGTGGAGCAGATCGTTCGGCTGCTGGCCCGGTACCAGGGCTGGGCACGCCTCTGGGTCGTACCCTTCGCCGAGTGCCAGCGGGAGATCGTCGCCTCCTGCCCCGAACAGCTCCGGGTGGTGCTCTATCGCCGCATGATGTTCCGCACTGCGGCCCGCATCGCCCGCCGTACCCGCTGCCTGGCCCTGGTGACCGGCGAGTCGTTGAACCAGGTGGCGTCGCAGACGCTGGAAAACATGGCGGTCATCGACCGGGTCGCCCACCTGCCCGTGCTGCGCCCCCTGGTGGGTCTCGACAAGCAGGAGATCATCGCCCTCGCCGAGCGGGCGGGCACGTACGAGATCTCCATTCTCCCCCACCAGGACTGCTGCTCCTTTCTCCAGCCCCGCCGCCCCGCCACGCGCACCGATGAGGAGACCTGCCAACGGGCGGAGCAGGCACTGGATGTGGAGGGGTGGGCGCGCCGCCTCCAGCACGAAGCCCAGGAAAGCCGCCTCGACGCCGCCCCCTGGGGGGCCACGGCGCTCGCCACCGGCGCGGGAGTCCTCGCATGAGCGAGCTGTCCCGCAAGGACCTGTTCCGCTCGCTGGCGGGCTTCGTCCGTCAGCTCGCGGGAGGGGCTGGCACCAGCGGGGCGGCTCGGGAGGAGCGGCTCGCACGCCCCCCCGGCGCGCTGTCGCCCGACGACGCGTACCTCGCAGCCTGCACGGGCTGCGAGGCGTGCGTGCCCGTCTGCCCGCCGGGCGCCATTTTCATGGCGAGGGTCGGCGAACCCGCACGGCGCGTGGCCGTGCTCGATCCGGCCCGCACCCCGTGCCGACTGTGCGCCGACTTCCCGTGCATCGCCGCCTGCCAACCCGGGGCGCTCCGCCCCCTGCCGGCTCCCGACGCCGTGCGCGTGGGGGTGGCGCGGGTGGATCCCCGCTTCTGCCGCGCCTTCCGCGGCGAGGCGTGCCGCGTGTGCGTCCTCGTCTGCCCCTTCCCCGAGCGGGCCATTCGCCTGGTGAACGCGCGCCCGCTCGTCGAGTGCGAGGTCTGCACCGGCTGTGGCCTGTGCGCGGCCGCCTGCCCCGACCGGCCGCGGGCGATCCTCATCCACCCGGAGCGCTCCCTGATGCCCGGCACCCGGTGGCCGGTGCTGGCGCCGCCGGAGGGCGGGCTATCGGGTTAGCGACCTGAGATCCGCGAGAACCTCCTCCGCGTGCGTGGAGGGGGAAACGTTCTGGTACGCCTTCAGCACCTTCCCGTCCACACCCACGAGGTAGGAAATCCGACGGGCCCACAGTCGGCTCGGCGAATCCGCAGCCCCCACCGCCACGGCCAGCTCCTTCTTGGAGTCCGACAGCAGCCGGAAGGGGAAGCGGTGCGTGGCGACGAACTCGGCGTTGTCCTTGGGGTCGTCGAAGGAGACGCCCAGCACGACCACACCGAGCTTCTCGAATTCGCCATAGCGGTCCCGCAGGGCGCACCCCTCCGCCGTGCAGCCCGGCGTGAGCGCCTTGGGGTAGTACCAGAGCAGGTAGGTCTTCCCCGCCAACTCCGACGAGGTCACCGGCTGGCCGGTGTGATCCGTCAGGCTCCAGGCCGGGAAGACATCCCCCGGCTGGAGAAACCCCCCGGCGCGGGCCGCCCCCGCCAGCAACGTGAAGAGCATTGCGAGCATCGCCGAAAGCCGCATGCAGCACCTCCATGGCCAGCAACAGGGCGGGACGCCGGCCGATTCCGGCCGAACGCCGGCCGCCGACCCTGACCCGCGCCGGCGCAGGTAAAATTACGAAATGCAGGGGCATTTCGAGACCACCGAGGCCGCTGCCGCCGCCCCGGCGCGAGAGAAGCAGAGTGTGGCGCGGGCCTCGGTGCTGGCCGCCGTGGGGCTGACCGCCCTCAAGGGGGTGGTGGGCGCGGCTACCGGCTCCCTGGGTATCCTCTCGGAGGCGCTCCACTCCCTGCTGGACCTGGCCGCGGCGCTGCTCACGCTCTTGGCGGTGCGGGCCTCGGCGCGGCCCGCCGACGAGCGGCACAGCTACGGCCACGGCAAGGTGGAGAACGTCTCCGCGCTGGTGCAAGCGGGGCTCCTCGTCGCCACCTGCGCCTGGATCGTGGCCGAGGCCCTCGCCCGCCTGACCAGCTCGGAGACGCACGTGCAGGTGACGGTGTGGTCCTTCGCCGTGATGGGCACCTCGATCGCCGTGGACCTCACGCGCGCCCGCTCACTGCGACGCACGGCCCGCAAGTATCAGAGCCAGGCTCTGGAGGCGGATGCCCTGCACTTTTCCACGGATGTGTGGTCTTCGCTGGTGGTGATCCTCGGCCTCGGGTGCGTGGCCCTGGCCGAGCCGCTGGCCGCCCCGTGGCTGACCAAGGCTGACGCGCTGGCGGCGTTGGCGGTGGCCGGGATCGTGCTGTGGGTGACAGGGAGGCTGGTCCGGCGCTCCCTCGCCGACCTCCTGGACGAGGCCCCGCCCGGCCTGCGCGAGCACATCGCCGCCGCGGTACGCCTGCCCGGCGTCGTGGAGGTGGGGCGTGTGCGGGTGCGCCGCAGCGGACCGGAGTCGTTCGTCGACCTCACGCTGCGGGTGGGCGCCGACACCTCCCTGGCACAGGGCCACGCCATCGCCGACGAGGCCGAGGCGACGGTGCACCGGCTCGTGCCAGGCTCGGATGTGGTGGTGCACGTGGAGCCGTCCTCCGAGGCCCGCCCCGACCTCTCCGCTTCGGCCGCCTCGGAGTTCGCAGTGGCGCGGCGCATCGCCGCCGAGCACCGGCTGGCAGCGCACGATCTGCACTTCCAGGAGGTGCTGGGGCAGCGGTCGCTGGAGCTGCACGTGGAGGTCCCGGCGCACCTAGACGTGGCTGCCGCCCACGAACGTACCTCCTCCTTCGAGGCCGCGCTGCGCCGGGCTCTTCCCGCGCTAGCGCGCATCGTCAGCCATATCGAGCCAGCACCCGCGGACGGCGGGGGGGCGGTGAGCGCCGAGGAGGTCACGGCGCTGGTCCACGCCGCCGTGGCCCAGGTCTGCCCCGCCTGCCGAGCGCACGAGCTGCACCTGGACGCCGAGCACGACGCGCTCCACCTGTCGTTCCACTGCTCCGTGCCGCCCGACCTGCCGATCGCCGCTGCCCATGGCCTCACCGAGCGAATCGAGGAGACGCTGCGCGCCCGTCTCCCGCAGCTCGGCCGCGTCGTGATCCACGTGGAGCCCGGTGAGGCGGGCCATCCCCGGCGCGTGGAAAGCTGAACCGTCAGGCTCCGAACTTGGCGATCTTCCCCGCCGCGGCCATGACTTCGCAGATGAGGTAGCGCAGCGGTAGCCGCCCCAGGGCGCCCTCCCCGCACGCCAGCTCGGAAAACTCCATGACGCGGTCGCGAAACACCCGCCCCGGCGCCCACACCAACGCCGGCACCGGGTGCCACGAGTGGGCGGCCAGGGCCACCGGCGTGGAGTGATCGGCGGTGACCACCACCACGTCGAAGCCCACCGCCAGGAGGTCCGGCAGAAGGCGGTCCACCTCCTCCACCACCGCCCGCTTCCTCTCGAAATCGCCGTCCTCCCCAGCCTTGTCGGTGTACTTGACGTGGACGAAGAAGAAGTCGTGGTCGCCGGCCGCAGCCGCCACCGCCGCGGGGTAGTCGGCCAGGCTGGCCGGCGGGGGCACCATCTCCATGCCCACCAGGCGGGCCAACCCCCGGTACATGGGGTAGGTGGCGATGCACACCGGACGGAGGGCGAAGCGCTGGGACATGGACGGGATGGAGGGGAGCGAGTCAAAGCCGCGGAGCAGGATACCGTTGGCCTTGGGCTCGCCGGCCAGGGCCGCCAGCGCCCGCTCCACGAACGCGGCGACGAGGCGGGCCGTGGCTTCCCCCTGGGGGTGGGTCGCGGTGACCGCCAAGGGGGGCACCCCCACCGCTTGCGGATCGGTGTCCGCCACCTGCGGGGACAGCCCCGGCCCGCGCAGGATCAGCACACCCCGGTGCTCGGACTCGGTCTCCACGAAGACCTCCACCCCCGACGGCGCCGGGATGCGCCGCAGCAGCGCCACCAGCCGCCGGTTCTCCTCGGTGCTGGGACGCCCGGCCCGCCGGTCCACCACGCGACCGGCGGCGTCGAGGGTGCAGAAGTTGAAGCGGGCGGCCACGTCGCCCGGCTCGAGGGGAAAATCGATCCCCACCGCCGAGAGGACGCCGCGACCGATCTCGATCTCGGTGGGGTCGTAGCCGAACAAACCCAGGTGACCCGGCCCCGAACCCGGGGTGAGTCCAGGCCCCACCGGATCGAAGCGACCGCAGCACCCCTCGGCGGCGAGTCGGTTCAGGTTGGGCCGGCGGGCGGCGGAGAGGGGCGTCGCTCCGTCCCCCGGCCGCGGCAAGTCCCCCAGCCCGTCCAGGATCAGGTAGAGAATGCGGCTGTCGGTGCGCTGCGCCTGCCGTTCCACGATGGCCATCGGGTCCATGGCACCCCTCCGGGAGCGAAGGATACCTCGGCGCAGCCTTCGCCTATGGGCTGGGGGCAGCCGCTGGCGGGCGGAGCTCCGAGCGCGCCACGGTAGCTGCAGCGACGGCGGCCGGCGACCACGCCATGGGGTGCGCCCGCCCCGCCAGCCAGTCGGCCACCTGGTCGGCGGCGTGCCGCGAGAGGAAGTGCCCGGACTGCCCCAGGGGCAGCGTGAACACCGCCCGGTCCCAGTCCGCGAGATCGGCCACGAACCGCAGCGACGGCAGCCACACCACGTCGAAGCTGTCGCCTGCGGCGCGGTAGGCGGTGGCGTTGAGGCACGGCGCCGCCCCGGGGGCCGGGTACGGACCCCGGTTCAGTAGGCCACCCAGGAGCGGCACCCCGCCCAGGGGGTGGGCGAAGAGGAGCCGGTGCCGTTCCCCCCACCGGCGGTTGCCGGCCCGTGCGGCCGCGGCGGCGAGGGCTGCCGCCACCACCTCGCGAGCGCTCTCCACTGCCTCCGTGCTCACGTCGTCCCACCACCGCTGGTCGAGACCGCCCGCCACCAACCGGAGCAGCTGGGAGCCGCCGAGGGGGGAGGCCGCAACTCCTGCTCGAGCCGCCTCGTCGCCCCCCACGCGGCGCTGCAGCTCGCGCAGGAACTCGGCCCACAGCAGGGCCTCGCGGGAGTCGGCACCCATCCGGCCGTCCCAGGCGCGCAGCTGCCGGGCCGGAGCCGTGCCGATGGCGTCCAGGGTTGGCGCGAGCAGCTCGAGGAGGGCCTCCGCCTCCGGGTTGCTCACGTCGTTCTGCAGCGCCACGAAACCGGCCACGTCCCAACCCTGCCGCGCGGCCAGCGCCCTCTTGATCGTGCGGATGCGCCAGGGGGGTGCGAACTCGGCGGGGAACGCCGGCCCCTCGAAGTCCCCCTCGGCGAAGGGGTCGTGGTTGGCGCTGGCCACGAACCCCCTCTCGGGGTCCTGCCGGTAGGGGTTGCGCTCGAAGGGCTGCCACCCTTGCCAGGCGGCGGCGGAGTCGGTGCCGGACAGGGGCAGCCGCCCGGCACCCCGCCCCCGGCGGGGCACGAGGCCCACCACCTGCCAGCGGATCCGCCCGTGCCGGTCCGCCATGACCAGGTTCATGCCGGGAGCTTCGCAGTCGGCAAAGGCCCAGGCCCCTGCCTCCACCGACTCGGCCCGGGCAAGTCGCAGGAAGCACGGCAGGGGGGAACCGCCGCGCAGCGCCGTCCACGCCAGAGCCAGGGCCTCGCCCCCCTCCTGCCGCACCACGGGCCCGAATCGCGAGACGGCCACCTGGAGCCTTTCCGGCACGCCCCGCCCGCGCACCGGGATGGTCTCCTCGCGCAGCTCGAGTGCGTGCCACTGGCCGTCCACCAGCTCGCTCTTCCCGTCCGGCGACAGGGTGAGGCGGAACAGGTCCTGGTCGTCCAGCATGCTCATGGTGATGCCCCAGGCCAGCGCCTCGTTGTGGCCAATGACCACCCCCGGCGTTCCCGGGAGGGAGGCACCCGCCACCGCGAGCCCCGGCAAGCGGAGGTGCACCTCGTACCAGGTGGCCGGGTTGGCGATCCCCACGTGCGGGTCGCTGGCGAGGAGGGGGAAACCGCTCGCGGAAAGCCGCCCGCTCACCGCCCAGTTGTTGGATCCGCCCGCAGGCGGGGGGCGGAGCGCCTCGGGCGGCAGCGCCGCCACCGCGGACAGCTCCGGTAACCAGGCGGCCTGCTCCTCCCGGCTCCACCCCCACAGCGCCACCGCCCGCTCCGCCCCGAAAGCCCGCAGCTCCGCAGCCCGGCGCAGCTCCTCCTCCGCCGCCCACGTAAGGGACCTCTCGAGGAGCAGACCGATGCCCACCGTGTCCTGCACCGCCCAGGCCGCCACCGGAACACCCAGCAGGGCCAGCTCCGGCGCCAGCCCAGCCGCCCCGAAGCGGGCTACCGCCGCGTTCACCCCCGCAGCGTAGGCGGAAATGGCGAGCACCGTCTCGCCGTCGAGTCTCGCGGCCTGCGCCGCCGCCGTCGCGGGGAGCCCCCATCGCCGGCACCGCACATCGCTGGGTAACGCCGCCTCCCCCAGGATCTCCGCGAGCCGCCCGGCGGCGGCACGGCGGGCCAGCTCCAGCTGGAAGAAGCGGTCGCGGGCGTGAACCCAGCCTTGGGCGAAGCAGGCGTCGGCCAGCGAGGCGGCCTGCACGTGCGGCACCCCCCAGCGGTCGTAGGCGATGGCCACCGGGGCGGTAAGACCGCCAACGACGAACACCTCGTCCGCGTCGGGCCGCAGCGAGCGGGCTGCCGCCCGCCATCCCAGCACCAACGCCACCGCGAGGAGCGTCACCACGGGCAGCACGAAGAACAGCACCAGCCGCACCGCCGTGCGGCCCGCAAAACGGGTTTGCGGCGTGTTCGGGTCGCGGCGCATCGGGTCATTCTACGGCACGCCCCAGCACCCTCAGGATGACCAGCGTATACTTCGAGATCTGCGCCAGCCGGATGGTGCAGGGGGGCCATCTGGGGGAAGAGAGCATCCAGTCGGACCGTTTTCACGCCGCCGCGCTCGAGCGCTTCGTCTCGCCCGCCGATCGGGTGCTGGTGCTGGCGCCCCACCCGGACGATGAATCGCTGGCCACCGGGAACCTGCTGCTGCGCGCCCGGGCGGCCGGTGCTTCGGTGCTGGTGGCGTTCCTCACCTCCGGCGAGAACAACCCCTGGGCCCAGCGCGCCACCGAACTGAGGCTGCGCCTGCGCGAGAAGGACCGGCTCCGCTTCGGGAGGCGCCGCGAGGCGGAGGCCCTCGCCGCCCTCGCCGCTTTGGGCTTGCCCGGCAGCGTGGCAACCTTCCTTCGCTTCCCGGATCAACAGCTCACCTCCCTGCTCCTGGCCGATCCCGAGCCGGTGCTCTCGACCCTGGTGGGGTTGCTGGAGGCGCACCGGCCCACGCTCCTCGCCTACCCCGGCCTGGCGGACCTGCACCCCGACCACAGCGCGCTGGGCGTCCTGGCGCGGGTGAGCCTGCGCCGGGCCGGCCCGGCGCTGCCCCCCCGGGAGCTGCAGTACTTCGTCCACAGACCCACGCGACGCGCCCCTGTGCCCGGTGCGGTGGCGCTGGTACGGAGCGCCGCCGAAACCGCGGCCCAGCGCCAGGCCATCGCCGCCCACCGCAGCCAGATGGTGTGGCGCCGGCGTTTCCTGTTCGGCTTTCTCGCGAGACCGGAGGTCTTCCTGCCGCCGGGCGTGGCGATCCCCGGCTCGCCGATTCTCAGCTCCCGCACCCCCGAGGGTCGGGTTCGGGCGTGGCTCGGCGGCCGCCCGCGCCTGTGGGCCTTCGGGTCCCGCACCCTCGTCGGCGTGGTGGAGGAAACCACGGCACTCCGCTCCTTCTCGCTTCCCCTGCCGGCCCGGCTTCGCCCGGCCGCCCCACCCCGGCCGACACCGCCCGACCCCGCGCCGGAGCGGCCTTCCTCGCGCCGCCTGCTGGAGCTTCCCAGCGAGCTGGCGCCTCCCGAGCGCTGGTGTTTCCTCAAGCTGGAACGCCGCTGGGGGTTCTTCGACGAGTGGGGGTGGGTGGAGGTGCCGCCGCTCCCGCGGGCCCCGAGGGTAAACTCAGCGCGATGAGGAGGCCGGCGTGCCGCTGACCGAGGGGCAGGAGCCACGGGTGCGCTACCCGGGCCGCTGTCGGCGCCGCGGGGGGCGGCGCGGCGGCGCCGGTGCCCGCTCGTTGGCCTCGGCCCAGCTCGTTGCAGCGGTGCACCGCATCACCCAGGCGCTGGAACGCGTGGTTGACCCCGACACGGCCGCGTGGGCCGCGCTGGTGGGGCTCACCGCCGGCCAGGGCCTCGGCTTCAACCGCGCCTTCATCCTCCGCGTCCACGGGGACCGGCTCGAGGGGTGGCTGGGGGTCGGGCCGCGCACCCGCGAGGAGGGAGCCGCGCTCTGGCACGAGCTGCGGGAAAACGGCGTCAACCCCCTCTCCACCCTGGAACGTCCCGATCCGGCCGTGGTGGCCGCGGAGCAGCGGCGCCTGGCTCCCCTCCTCGAGGCCCTCTCCTGTCCGCTCGACGAGGCCTGCAGCCGGTGCCATCGGCCGCTGGTGGCGCGACGCGGCCATCCCCTCGCTCCGGTGCGGCGCTGGCTCGCCCTGCTGGGGTCCGACAACCTTGCCGTCATTCCTGTGGTGGGCGCCGGCGAGCTGTGGGGCGTGGTGCTGGCGGACAACTTCATCAATCACAGGCCGATTCTCCCGCCCGTGCTGGATGCCGCCTCCACCCTCGTCCAGTCGCTGCGAACGGCAGTGGAGCGCTTCGAACTGCTGCGGCGGCTGAGCGAGGAGGAGCGGCGCCGGATCACCGCCGAGCATGCCGCGGCCATGCTGGAGACGGCCCGCACCCTGGCTCACGACCTGAAGAACCCGCTGGCCATCGCCGGGGGGCTGGCCAGCGAGGTGGCGGCGGCGGTGGGCGAGAGCGGAGGCGACGTCTCGCGGCAGCTGGCCGCCATCGTCGACTCGATCCGCCAGACGGAGACCCGCCTGGCCGAGCTCGTGGCAAATCTCGCCAGCCGCGCCACCGGGACGCCGCCTCAGGCGGTGGACGTGAGCGCCGTGGTGGAGCGCGTGCTCGCCAGCTTCCGCCCCCTGGCCGCGCGGCGCGGCATCCGCCTCGAGGTGGAAAACCGGCTCGCCGGCGAACTGGCCGCTGCCGTTCCGTCGTACCTGGAGCGCTGCCTCGAGAACCTGGTGGGCAACGCCGTGGAGGCCATTGAACGCGCCCAGGCGGCGGAGGGGTGCGTGCGTCTCGCCCTCTCGGCCGACCATACCACGGTGCGCGTGGACGTGGTGGACAACGGCCCCCCACTGCCCCCGGCCATGCAGACCGACCCCTTCTCCGGCGGCAACACCACCCGGGAAAGCGGGGGAGGACTCGGTCTCGCCTCGGTGCGGCGGCTGGTGGACGCCATGGAGGGGCGGGTAGAGTACGATGAACCCGTGGCGGGGTGGGTTCGCTTTTCGATCTTGTTGCGGAGGTGGGTGTGAAGGCTGCTCGGCTGCTGTTCATCGACGACGAGACGGGGTTGCTCGACCTCTACGAGGCCGCCTTCTCCCGCGAAGGCTACCAGGTGTGCCGGGCGGCGACTCTGGAGGAGGCGCGGCGCCTCCTGGCAGCCGGCGACATCGACCTCGTGGTGCTCGACATCCGCCTCGCCGAGGAGTCGGGACTCACCCTCCTGCACGAGATCAAGAGCCGCACCCCCGCCCTCCCCGTGGTGCTGAGCACCGCCTACGCGCGCTACCAGGACGACTTTTCCTCCTGGCTTGCGGACGCCTACGTGGTGAAGTCGTCGGACCTGAGCGAGCTCAAGCGGACGGTGCGCGCCTGCCTGGAGCCCCGCCGTTGACGGGGCGGGCGGGGGCCCGGAGTTCCTAGGGCAGAACGTCGGCAATGGCGCGGCTCTCCTTCCTCTGGCACCTGCACCAGCCGCTGTACCGCACCGCGGACCGGCGGGTCCACGCCCCCTGGGTCCTCCTCCACGCGGCGGGCGAGTACCTCACTCTGACCCGGTCTCTCGCCACCACGGGCCTGCGCGGCCAGGTCCTCAACCTCACGCCCGTATTTCTCGACCAGCTCGCTGCGTACCGCGACGGCACCGTCTCGGATCCGCTCCTGGAGGCGCTGCGCACCCCGCCCCGCGACCTGCCGCCGCGGGATCAGCAGGAGATCCTGCGCTGGGCCAGGCTGCTCCACCCCCGCCAGCTGGAACGCTGGCCCCGGCTGGCCGAGCTGCTCGCCCGCACCAGCGGCGCCAGCCAGGAGGAACTCCCCCGCCGGCTCACGGTGCAGGACCTCACCGACCTCCAGATCCTCCTCGTGCTGGCGTACGCCGCGCCCAACCTCCCCTGGGAGCCGGAACTCGCCCAGCTCGCCGCCAAACGGTCGGGGGGGTGGAGCCAGGCCGAACGCCAGCACGTGGCCGACTGGCTCGCCCGCTGCCCGGGGCGGCTGCTGGAGGAGTACCGCTCCCTGGCCGCCCGCGAGGGCATCGAGATCGCCACCTCCCCCTGGGCGCACCCCATCGTCCCGCTGCTATTGGGCACCGACATCGTCGCCGCGTCCTGGACCCCGCACCCGGCTCCCCCCGCCCCCCCCTTTGCCGCCCCGGAGGACGCCGCCCGCCACATTGCCGAGGGCCTTTCGGCGGCGCGCTCGCACGGCTTCGAGCCGGTGGGGTGCTGGCCGCCGGAGGGGGCGGTTTCCGAGGCCGCGGTGACCCTCTACGGGCAGCACGGGGTGCGGTGGCTGTGCACCGATGAGGGGATCCTCGCCGCTTCCCTCGGCCACCCGCTCTCCGGCGAGACGGGGGTAGGGTCGGAGCTCTTTTCCCCCTGGCAGCTGCCGGCGGGGGGCCCGGTGTTGTTCTTCCGCCACCGGGGGTTGTCGGATTTCATCGGCTTCGAGGCCTCCCGCTACCCCGACGAGGCGCACGCGGCCCGCGACCTGGTGCGCTTCCTGCTGCAAATGGCCCACGATCTCCCAGCCGAGGCGGGCATCGTGCTCGCCTTGGACGGGGAAAACCCCTGGACCTCCTTCCCAGCCGGCGGAGCCCCCTTCCTCACCACCCTGGCGGCCGAACTGGCCGTGGCCGCCGAGCTGCAGCTCGTTACCCTGCGCGAGCGGGCGGCGAGCGAGCCACCGCGGATCCTGCCGCGCCTCCACCCCGGCTCGTGGATCGGCGGCACCTTCGCCACCTGGATCGGCCACCCGGAGAAGAACCGGGGGTGGGAGCTTTTGGCGCGCACGCGCTCGCTGGGCGCCGCTCGCGGCGGCACCTCCTGGCTCGCCGCCGAGGGGAGCGACTGGTGGTGGTGGCTGGGCGAGGACAACCCCACGGTCCTGGCCCCCCTCTACGACGAGTTGTTCCGCCAGCACCTGCGGGACGCCTGCCGCCTCGCCGGTGTCCCCGCGCCCCCCGAGCTGTCGGTGCCGATTCGCTCCGATGCCAAGCCCCTCAAGGTCCCCCTCTCCCGGGAGTGGCCCGCACCCACCCTCGACGGCAAGACCACCAACTACTTCGAGTGGGCCGTGGCGGCCTGGCTGGACGCGCCACCCACCTATCGCCACCTGGCCCGCATTGGGCTCCGCAGTAACGGGCAGTGGCTGTTCCTGCGGGCCGAGCTCAAGGGCCGCCCCGCCCAGCGGGAGGGGTTCTCCGTGGCCCTGGTAGGTGATGACCAGCGAATGAGCTGGTCGTTGCCGCAGGACTTACCGCAGGATTCGGCTTTCGACGCCTGCCTCGAGGCCCGCCTGCCCCTGCCGCCGGGTCGCGTGCGCCTCTCCCTCGAGTTCGCCGCCGAGCGCTTGCCGGCGGAGGGGTTGTGGGAACTGGTGTTCCAAGAGGTGGACGAGCCATGACGTGGCGCGCCGGCATGCCGCCCGCCCCACGCCACCGCGGAGCTAGCTGGAATTTCCACCGCGCCGTGCGAGTTGCCGCGCTGCCGAGAGGGGCAGCAACATCGGTTTGGAGGAGAGCCGATCATGTCCGAGTTGCGCTTTGATCCCATCAGACGACGCTGGTCCATCATCGCCACGGAGCGCCGATTTCGCCCCCACGAGTTCCGACGGCCCGAGGCCGATCCGCCCGGCGACGTGAGCGGCTGCCCCTTCGAGTACGGCAACGAGCACACGACCCCGCCGGAGATCTTCGCCATTGCCGCGGGGCCACGACAGCCCAACGGCCCCAACTGGCAGGTCCGGGTCGTACCCAACAAGTTCCCCGCCCTCGGCATCGAGGGGGAACTGACCCGGCAGGGCGTGGGGATCTACGACCGCGTCAACGGCATCGGAGCCCACGAAGTGATCATCGAGACGCCCCATCACCTGCGGTCCGCCGCCGACATGTCGGTGTCGGAACTGGCCCTGGTGCTGCGGGCATGGCGGGAACGCATCATCGATCTCCGCAAGGACATCCGCATCCGCTACGTGCTCCTCTTCAAGAACCACGGGCGGGAAGCCGGGGCGTCCCTCTACCACCCCCACTCCCAGCTCATCGCCACCCCCATCATCCCCACCGTGGTGGTGGAGGAGCTCAACATCGCCCGCGAGCACTGGAGTCACAAGGAACGGTGCATCTTTTGCGACATGATCGCCCAGGAACGCACCTTCGCCGATCGCGTCGCCCTCGAGACGGACCGCTTCATCCTCCTGGAACCGTTCGCCTCGTCGTTCCCCTTCGAGACGTGGCTGCTGCCGAAGCAGCATTCCCACGACTTCGCCCTGTGCAACGACCAGATGCTGGAGAGCCTTGCCGCCGTGATCCGCGACTTCCTCCGCCGCATCCGGGCCCTGCTGGCGGACCCGCCCTACAACCTCATCCTGCACACCGCCCCCAGCTCCCACCCGAGACCGGGCCAGCCGCGCTACTGGACCACGATCGAGTACGACTTCCACTGGCATCTGGAGTTCGTTCCCCGCATCACCCGCATCGCCGGGTTCGAGTGGGGGTCCGGCTACGCCATCAACCCCACGCCGCCGGAGGAGGCGGCCCGTTTCCTGCGCGAGGTCACCGTCGAAGAACCGTAGCGGCGCGGGGCCCCGCGTCGGGGTGCGGCCCGCTGTAGAGGAGGAGCGAGATGAACCTGCGGATTGCACATTTGGCTTCGGAAGCTGTGCCGTTCTCGAAGACGGGAGGCCTCGCCGACGTGGTGGGAGCCCTGCCGCCGGCCCTGGCGGCGCTGGGGAATGCCGTGACCGTGGTGGTGCCCGCGCACCGCGCCACGGTCAAGGAGGAACTGCCGGGGAAGAGCGTGGGCGAAGTGTGGGCCATGGGGATGCGGGCCGAGCTGCGCGAGACGCACCACAACGGGACCACGGTGGTGTTGCTGGACTGCCCGCAGCTCTTCGTGCGGCCGGCCCTCTACTCTCTGCCCGAGGGCGACTTCCCTGACAACCCCATCCGCTACGCCTTCTTCGCCCGCGCCGCCCTGTACGCGGTGGCGGCCCGCGGCGGGGCGGACGTGATCCACGCCCATGACTGGCAGAGCGCCCTCGCCCCCCTCCTCCTCGCTCGTTTCCCCGAACACCGGGCCGGCCTGCCCGCCGCCGTCAGCGTGCTCACGATCCACAACCTGGCGTACCAGGGGGTGTTCCCCCCCTGGGTGCTGGAGGCGTGCCAGCTGCCCCGGGAACTGTTCACCCTCGACACCCTAGAGTTCTACGGCCAGGTCAACTTCCTCAAGGGCGGACTGGTGAGCGCCGACGCCATCACCACCGTCTCCCCCACCTACGCGCGCGAGATCCTCACCCCCCAGTTCGGTTGCCGCCTGGAAGGGGTGCTGGCCACCCGCAGCGACCGCCTGGTGGGGATTCTCAACGGTCTCGACCTGGAGACCTGGAACCCCGCCACCGACCGCTACATCCCGGCTCCGTACACGGCCGCCACGATGCGCGAGGGCAAGAAGGCGGCCCGCGAGGCGCTCGCCGCCGAAGCGGAACTGGCCCCAGGCGCCCGCCCCCTGATCGGCATGGTCTCGCGCCTGGCGGAACAGAAGGGCGCGGACCTGCTGGCCGCCGCCCTCGAAGACATCGTCGCGCTGGGGTTCGACGTGGTCGTGCTCGGCACCGGCGAACGGCGCTACGAAGAGACCCTGCAGGCGGCCCAGCTGTCGCACCCCGGGCGGGTCCGGGTGTTCGCTCGCTTCGACGAGGGGCTGGCCCACCGCATCTACGCCGGCTCCGACCTGTTCCTCATGCCCAGCCGCTGGGAACCGTGCGGCCTGGGGCAGATGATCGCCATGCGGTACGGCACGCTTCCGGTCGTCACCCGGACCGGCGGCCTGGCCGACACCGTGGCGGAGGTGGGGGAACCGTCGGGGACCGGATTCGTGCTCGCCGAGCTCTCCCCCCAGGCCCTCGTGGCGGCGCTGACGCGCGCGAGAGAGCTCCTCCAGAACCCCTCCCGGCGGGATGCGGTGCGGCGCGAGGGGATGAGCCGCGACTTCTCGTGGGACCGCTCGGCCCGCGCCTACGAGGAGCTGTACCGCTCCCTCCTCGCCTGAAGCCTGGTCCCCCGCGCGCGGTCGGAACGGTAGAATGAGAGGGGAGCAGCGATGAGAACGGTGAGATGGAACCTTGCGCTCGCGGCTCTTGTGGGGCTCGCCGTACTGCCCTGCGGCTGCCGCGAACCGTCGGTGGCGGAGCGGCAGCAGCCTACGGCCTACGGACCGCAGCCGGGCGGCTTCGTGATCGTCGCCATCCCGGCCGACGTGGCGACGCTCAACGAGTACCAGCGGGGCGCCGACGCCACGGAGCTCACCGTCATCGACATGCTCTTTCCCACCCTCATGCAGGAGCAGCCGGATTACCACCTCCACCCCCCCTCCTTTGCGCCGCGCCTCGCCTCCTCCTGGGAGTTCTCGCAGGACAACCGCACCCTCACCTTCTACCTGCGGCGCGACGCCTTCTGGTCCGACGGCGTCCCGGTCACCGCCGAGGACGTGCGGTTCGCCTTCGAGCTCCAGAAAGACCCGGAGGTGGGTTGGGGAGGTTTCGAGATCAAGGATTTCATTTCCACCGTTGATGTGGTGGACCCGTTCACGGTGCGCTTTCACTTCACGCGCGTGTACCCGTACCAGCTCATGGACGCCAACGACGGCCACATCGTACCGGCCCACGCCTGGGGCAAGGTGCCGCGCGCCAGCTGGGGGCAGACCGACTTCGAGGAGCGGCTCGTCACCTCCGGGCCGTTCCGGCTGGCGAGCCACACGCCGCAACAGACCCTCATCCTCGAGCGCGAGCCGAGCTACTGGGGGCGCCCCCGCCCCTATCTGGATCGAGTCATCTTCCGCGTGATCCCCGACGTGGCCAGCCAGGTCAACCAGCTGCTCGCCGGACAGGTCCACGTGGTGGAGATGCTCCCGCCCCGACTGGCGGAGCGAGTCCGCAGCAGCCGCGACGTGGAGCTGGTGGAGGTCCCATCCCGGAGCTGGGGGTTCGTCGCCTGGAACAACCGCCACCCCCTCTTCACCGACCGCCGCGTCCGCCGAGCCTTGACCCTGGGGATCGATCGGAAATCCGCGGTCGACACGGTCTACTTTGGATTTGCACGCCTCGCCGTGGGACCCGTCCTCTCCTCCATGTGGGCCTTCAACCGCAACCTCCCCATCCTCCCCTACGACCCCGAGCAGGCGCGGGCCCTGCTGCGGGAGGCCGGGTGGGAGCCTTCGCCTCGCGACGGGACACTCACCAAGAACGGCGTCCCCTTTGCCTTCGACCTCCTCTTCCCGGCCACGAACACGATCCGCCAGGACCTGGCGGTGATCATCCAGGCCGACCTGGCCAAGCTGGGGATTCGCGTGCGCCCGCGGCCCGCCGAGTACACCTCCCTCACCGCGCGCCTGGACGCCGGGGACTATGCCGCCTGTATGTCGGTGTGGGAGGAGGCCACGAAGGTGGACCTGGCCAGCGCCTGGGCCACCCCGGGCCCGGCTCAGGGCTCGAACAACTTCGTCCGCTACTCGAACCCGGAGGTGGATCGGCTCATCGCCGCGGCCCGCACGGAGTCCGACGTCACTCGAGCCAAGGTCATCTTCGACCGCATTCAGGAACTCATCGTCGAGGACCAGCCGGTGACCTTCCTCTACGAAGCGCCGCGCCTCGTAGGCGTGAGCCGCTCGATCCACGGTGCCGACATCAACGCCGCCAGCGTCTTCTTCAACATCGAGGAGTGGTACTGGGGTCCGTGATGCTCCCCTGGCTGCTTCGCCGCCTGCTCAGCCGGGCGATCATCGTCTGGCTCGCGGCAACGGCCACCTTCGCCCTCGTTTCCCTCACCCCTGGCGACATCACCCAGCATCTCGAGGGCAAGCGTATCGCGCCGGAGGCGCGGGAGCGATGGCGACGCAACTTCGGGCTCGACCGCCCCGTGCCGCTCCGCTACCTCCACTGGCTGGCGGCCCTGTCGAGGGGGGACCTGGGCTACTCCTGGCTCTATCACCGCGATGTGGCCGGGGTCCTGGCCGCTACCCTGCCGCGAACCCTCCTCCTCACCGGCCTGGGCCTCACCCTGGAAGTGCTGGGGGGTATCGCCGTGGCGCTGGTGCAGATCCGGCGCCCCCACGGGTTCGTGGACCGGCTCCTCAACACCATCACCCTGACCGCCTACGCCCTCCCCGCCTTCTGGACCGGACTCCTCCTCATCTACCTCTTCGCCTACCGCATCCCGCTCTTTCCGCCGTCGCACATGCTGTCTCCGACCGGAGAACTGGCCACCGGCTGGCAACGCGCGGGCGACCTGCTGTCCCACCTGCTGCTCCCCGCCGTTACCATCGGCCTGGCCGGCGTGGGGGCCATCGCCCGCTACCTGCGCGGTTCCCTCCTGGACGAGCGGTTGGAGCACTACGTGCTCGCCGCGCGCGCGCGCGGCTGCAGCATGTCCCGGGCGATGTGGGTCCATGCCCTGCCCAACGCCCTCCTCCCCCTCGTCACGGTGGTGGGGATGTCGCTCCCCTTCTTGGTCTCCGGCTCCCTCGTCGTGGAGGTGGTGTTCGCCTGGCCCGGGATGGGCCGGGCCATGTACGAGGCGGCTTTGGCCCGCGACGTCCCGCTCCTGATGGGCGGCACGCTGGTGGGAGCCACGGCGGTGGTGGCCGGCAACCTCGCGGCCGACGCCCTGTACGCCGTGGTGGACCCGAGGGTCCGCACGTGACGGTCTGGCAGTGGCTCCGCGCCCCCAACCCGCGTCTTCTCGCCGGGGCCACTGCGTTCCTCCTCCTCGCTGCCGCATCGGTGGTGGGACCGTGGTTCACCGCCGACCCGGCGGAGATTCTCGACCCGCGCCACTCCAGCCTCCTCCCGCCCCTCTCCAGTTGCACCCACCTGCGCCTGCGGGATGGCACCGTGCTGGTCGTGCGTGACGCCGCGGTGGTGGGGTCGGCGCTGCACGCGCGGCACGGCGGCAGAGCCCTGACCGTACCCCTCGAGCAGGTGGCCGCGCGGGAGGACCGTTTCCACCTCCTCGGAACCGACACGTTGGGCCGCGACGTCCTGTCGCGCCTCCTCCACGGCGGCCGCATTTCGCTGGCGGTGGGGGGCAGCGCCCTCCTCCTCGCCCTCGGCGTCGGCATCGCCGTGGGGATGACGGCGGGCTGGGTGGGGGGGGTGGTGGATGCGGTGCTGATGCGGCTCGTGGACGCCCTCCTGGCGATCCCCACGGTCTTTCTCCTGCTCTTCCTGGCCGCCGTCCTCCGGCCAGGTCTCGGCCCCCTCGTCCTCCTCCTCGGTTTCTCGGCGTGGACGGGCGTGGCACGGCTCGTCCGCGGCCAGGTCCTGTCCCTCAAGGAGCGAGAGTTCGTCCTGGCGGCGCGCGGCCTGGGGGCCAGCCCGCTCCGCGTGGCCCTCACGCACCTCCTCCCCAACGCCGTCACACCCCTCGCCCAGGACGCCGCGCTCCTCTTGAGCGACCTGATCCTCCTGGAGGCTTCCCTCTCGTTCCTCGGGCTGGGCGTGCCGCCCCCCCACCCTTCCTGGGGAAACATGGTCGCCGAGGGGCAGGAGGTCCTGCTCCAGGCGTGGTGGCTGGCGCTGGTGCCCGGGGCAGCGGTGGCCTTCACCGTGATGGCCGCCGCCGTCTGTGCGGACGGGCTCAGCGAGACCGCCCGGGGCGCGCGCCACGAGACCACCTGAGCGCTGCTGGGTGACTCGCCGCCGCAAGGCGAACGACCCGCGGTGCCCAGCAAATCGCCACAGCCTGCGCCATCAACGACTTCGACTTGTCAGGTGGGAACAGGTGGGGCTAGACTCCGCCTGTGAAGCGGCGACGCCCGCGCCACTCGCCGGCCGAGTACTTCCTCGCCACGGTCGGTGCGTTGCTCCTGCTCCTGCTGGGAGTCATGCTGGCTTTTCCCAAGGGCTGCAGCGTGGCGCCATCGCCGGAGATCGGCGTGCGCCCGAGCCAACCCACGCCGTCACGGTAGCGCCTGCGTCCGCCACCCCGCCGCCCGGCGGCAGCGCGGCCGAGGCCCCTTCACGCACCCCCCCCCGCCATGACCTCCAGCGTCCGGTCCCACTCCTCGCGCAGGACACGGGTGAAGGCAGCCACCACGCCAGGATCGAACTGCGTCCCCGAGCAGCGCCACAACTCGGCCACGGCGGCCTCGCGGGTCATCGCGCGCCGGAACGGCCGATCGTGCGTCATGGAGTCGTAGGCCACGACCACGGAGAGGATGCGGGCGCCGATGGGGATCTCTTCCCCCTTCAAGCCGAAGTAGCCGGCGAACGGCCCGCTCGTCTTGCCGTCCCAGCGCTCCTTCTGATAGCGGACGATGCTCACCACCGGCGAGAGAAACTCGACTCGGCCGAGAATCTCCGCCCCCAGCTCCACCTGCCGGGTGCGAATCAGCTCCACCTCCTCCGGGCGAAGACGGACGGGACTCATGAGGATGCGTTCCGGCACGCCAACGCGGCCCACGTTGTGGAGCACCGCAGCCCGGCGCAGCACCTCCAGCCCCGGCGCGTCCAACCCCACCTCGCGGCCGACCAATTCCGCGAGCCGCATGATCCGCCGCAGGCGGTGATCCGTCCCCGCGTCGCGAGCTTCGATGGCAACCGCCAAGGCCTCCACCGTGTGTTCGAGGCCGGTCGCCAACTCCTCCCCCTGTCGGCGGACGATCTCCACGAGCTGCAGGTTGCGCCCGCCCATCCACCCCGCGAAAACCGCGAATCCGAAGAACACCAGCAAGTTGCCGTACATGGCGGAAAGATCTGCCGCCGCCGTGTCGCGCTGGAAGCTGAGCCCGAACGCGGAGGCCACGTAGAGGGCCGAGACCAAGCCGTTTGCCCCCAGTCCCGCGCCGAGCCCGCCGCGCATGCCGGCGACCGTGAGCGCCGGGAGGAGCAGCACCGCCAGCCAGTGCACGCGGGCCGCCGTGAAACCGCTCAGCAGGAGGACGACCGCCTCCCCCGCCACCGCCAGAGCTGTCACCGAGAGCGGGTTGGCGACGCTTCCCAACCACGTTCGCCAGTGGCGGACCTGGTCCTCCGACATCACGGCCTGGGGTCGGACCGCCACCACCAGAGCCACGCCAAAGACCGCCGCCGCCACGCAGTCCGATAGCCACCAGGCGGCCGCGTTGGCCAGGAAAGTGGACAGGGTCCGCGGCCCCACCAGCCGGGCTACCAGCGCACCGCCCAGCGCGGCCGCCGCCGCGCTCCCCCCGGCCACGCCGATGAGGAGGAAACTTCCCAGCCGGGACCAGGCGGGGCGCCGCACGCCGGCCAGCGCCGCCACGACGGCCGCCCACAGCGCCCCGGGGAGCGAGAAGAGGATGGCGGGAAGCAGCCCGGCGGCCGCAGCTCCCCAGGGGAGCAGGAGGTTGCCGGCCACCACCGCCGCCACCCCCCAGTACCGCAGCCAGGCCCCCGCCAGCACCGTCACCGCCGCCGCCGGGAAGAAGAAAGTGATTCCCGGCCGGATTTCGAAGAACGCCGAGGCGCGGTTCAGCACCGCCCAGGCAAAGGCGACGGCGACCACCGCCAACCAGAGCCGCACGCCCTTGGGGGGTTGGCCTGGATCCATACGGAGAGAGTCTACCCCAGCGGGCGTGGCGGGGCCAGCGGCCCGCCGGTCCCGCCTAACCCCTCGCCAGGATCACGCCGCGGCTGGAGGACCGGATGAAGGCCACGAGAGCCGCCGCGTCTTCCGACGCGGCCAACAGGCCCTCGATGCGCGCCACCGCCTCGGAAGTGGTGAGGTCCGAACGGTGCAGCAGCCGCCACGCTGCCTTGATCTGTCGGCGCCGCTCCTCGGAGAAGCCGCGCCGCTCGAGCCCGATGCTGTTGGGCCCGAAACAGCGCGCCGGCCTGCTCCCCACCGTCTTCATGAACGGCAGACAGTCCTTCGTGGCGATCGTCCCGCCGCCCAGGTAGGCGTACTCCCCCACCCGGCAAAACTGGTGCACCGCCGAGAGTGCCCCCACCACCGCAAAGTCCCCCACCGTGACGTGGCCGGCCAGCGTGCCGGCGTTGGCGAACAGCACGTGGTCTCCCACCTGGCAGTCGTGGGCCACGTGGCTGTAGGCCATGAACAACCCGTCCGAACCGATCCTGGTGACGCCGCCCCCCTTGACGGTCCCGCGGTGCAACGTCACGAACTCCCGGAAAACGTTGCGGGCCCCGATTTCGAGGCGCGTGGGATCGCCCCGGTACGACCAGTCCTGCGGGGGGGCGCCCACCGAGCAGTGGGAGGTGAAGCGAGTCTCCTCGCCCACCGTGGTGGGCCCTTCGATGCGGGTGAAGGGACCCACGAAGCACCGCGGCCCCAGCTCCACCTCGCCCTCGATGACCACGTGGGCGCCGATTTCCACGTCCTCGCCCAGGCGAGCCCGCGGATCGATAACAGCCGTGGGGTGAATGCGGGCCATGGTCACGCTCCCCGCTCGCGATCCACCAGCGCCGATGACAGGTCGGCCTCCGCCGCCACCTCTCCGTCCACCTTCGCCACCCCGTGCAGGACCGCGAAGCGGGGCCTCCTCTTGCGGACCTCCACCTCGAGGATCAGCTGATCGCCGGGAACCACCGGCCGCCGGAAGCGGCAGGCGTCGATACCGGTGAAGAAGAAGATCTTGCCCTGCCGATCCTCGATCTGCCGCAGCATCATCACCGCCGCCGCCTGGGCCATCGCCTCCACGATGAGCACCCCCGGCATCACCGGGTAGTCCGGGAAGTGCCCCTGGAAGAACGCCTCGTTGAAGGTCACGTTCTTCAAGGCGACAATGCGGTCCTCGCCCACCTCCAGCGCCCGGTCCACGAGCAGCATGGGGTAGCGGTGCGGCAGCAGCTCAAGAATCCCTTGAATGTCGATCGTCATGCTCTCGCCCCTCCAGACGCGCCTCCAGCTCCTTGACCCGGCGGCGCAACGACTCCAGCTGGTAGAGGTTGGCCATCGCCCGCAACCACTCGCGGTGTGGCCGCGACGGGAACCCGGACACCACCGCGCCGGGAGGGATATCCTCCGTGACCGCCGTGGTGGCGGTGACGGTGGCCCCGTCGCCGATGCGCACGTGGCCCACCGCCCCGGCCCTGCCGGCCATCGTCACCCGCCGACCCAGTTCCGTCGAGCCCGAGATCCCCACCTGCGCCACGAGGATGGAATGCTCGCCGATGCGCACGTTGTGCGCCACCTGCACGAGGTTGTCGATCTTGGTCCCGCGGCCGATCCGCGTCTCGCCCAGGGTGGCTCGATCGATGCACACGTTGGCGCCGACCTCCACGTCGTCCTCGAGGACCACGATCCCCACCTGGGGCACCTTCCGGTAGCCGCTCTCGGTGGCGGCGAAACCGAAGCCGTCCGCGCCTATCACCGTGCCGCTGTGCAGGATACAGCGGGCCCCCACCCGGCAGCGGGGGAGAATCACCACGTGGGGGTGGAGCAGCGAGTCGGCGCCCACCGCCACGTCTTCCCCCAGGTAGCAGCCCGCACCGACCACGGTTCGCTCGCCCACCGATGCTCGCTCCTGGATCACCGCCTGCGGGCCCACGCTCACCCCCGCCCCCAAGCGGGCGGTGGGGGCCACCACCGCGGTGGGGTGCACACCCCCTTCCGCGCGGGGTTGGGGGTAGAACAGTTCGAGCACGACCGCCAGCGCCGCGTACGGGTTCTGGCACACCAGCAGGTCCCGCCCCGGAAAGAGGTCCGCCTCGGCGACCAGCAGCGCGCCCGCCCGAGACGAGCGGGCGAGCTGCAGGTAGCGGCGATTGTGGTAGAAGGACAGGTGCTCTTCGCCCGCTTCGTCGAGCGGCCGAACCCCCGCGAGGCGACGCTGGGCGTCGCCCACGACGCGCCCCCCCAGCCGTTGGGCCAGCTCGCCGAGCGAGTAGGTCCTCACTTGGTGACCCGGGTGTTGAAGCGGCGCAACACCTGGTCGGTGATGTCCACGGCGTCGTCGGCGAACACCAGACCGGACTGATACTTGTTGAAGATCAGCTGGAGCTTCAGCTCGCGGCCCAGCTCGTTGATGATGGGCATGATCTGCCGCTCCAGCGCATCCAGTTCCTTCCGGCGCGCCTCGTCCAACGCCGCGCGGGCGTCCTCGTCGAACCGACGCATCTCCACTTCCTTGTCCTCCAGCTGCTTGGCGAGCTCGGCCCGCTTCTCGTCGGAGAGGGTCGGTCCCTGGGTGGCGAGCTGCTTCTCCAGCGCCTGGCGGGCCTCGGCCAGCTTCCGGCCCTCCGCCACCTTCTCGTCGTTGAGCTTCTTCAGGCGCGCCATGGCCTCCTTGCCGGCGGCCGACTCCTGCACGATCTGCTGCACGTCGATCACGGCGACCGTGAAGCTCGGGGCCTGTTGGGCGAGGGACACCGTCGCCAACACCGTCAGAAAAACTCCAACAATTGCTTTCATTGCAACTCCCTCCGCGTCCCCAGCCGAGCGGGGCGCTGCATTGTAGCACCGACCCATCCCACCCCTGGGTACCGTGCGCGGGGCCGCTGCCCTTGTGGTGGAGGGAGCCGGTGCGCCACAATGCGCCGGCTGGGAGGTCAGATGCGACCGTTCGATGCCATGGATCGCCGCGCCGTTACGGCGATTCGCGTGTTGGCCGTGGACCAGGTGGAACAGGCGCGCTCGGGACACCCGGGCATGCCCTTGGGCTGCGCCCCCATGGCGTACGTGCTGTGGAGTCGCTTCCTGCGGCACGATCCGGCGCGCCCCGACTGGCCCGACCGGGACCGGTTCGTGCTCTCCGCCGGCCACGGCTCGGCGCTCCTCTACGCCCTGCTCCACCTGTTCGGCTACGATCTCCCCCTCGACGAGTTGCGGCGCTTCCGCCAGCTGGGCTCGCGCACGCCCGGCCACCCGGAACATGGCCTCACGCCCGGGGTCGAGATCACCACCGGCCCCCTGGGGCAGGGGTTCGCGGCAGCGGTGGGGATGGCCATCGCCGAACGGCACCTGGCCGCCCGCTTCAACCGGCCGGGCTTCCCCGTGGTGGACCACCGCACCTGGGTGCTGGCCAGCGACGGCGACCTCATGGAGGGCATCTCCTACGAGGCGGCCGCCCTGGCCGGCCACCTTCGCCTCGGCCGGCTCGCCGTCCTCTGGGACGACAACGGCATCACCATCGATGGCCCCACCACCCTCGCCTGGTCGGAGGACGTGCCGGCCCGCTTTGCCGCCCTCGGCTGGCGGGTGGTGACGGTGGCGGACGGCAACGATCTGGAGGCCATCGCCCGGGCCCTCGGGGCGGCGGCCGCCGAGGAGACCTCCCCCACCCTGGTGCGGGTGCGCACCCATATCGGCTTCGGCGCCCCCACCAAGCAGGACACCGCCGCCGCCCACGGTGCCCCGCTGGGCCCCGAGGAAGCCGCAGCCACCCGCAGGGCCCTGGGGTGGGAGCGCGAGGAGCCGTTCCTCGTGCCCGAGGAGATCACCGCCTTCGTACGCGAGACCGTGCGGCCGGGTCGGGCGGCAGCGGCGGAGTGGGACCAGCTCCTGGCCCGCTACGCGGCCGCCTACCCCGAGGAGGCGCGCGAGCTGAGCCGCCGCCTCGCCGGCGAACTGCCCCCCGGCTGGGAGGAGGCGGTGCCGAGCTTCCCCACCCACACAACGCTGGCCACGCGAGAGGCTTCGGGGAAAGTCATCGCCGCGGTGGCGCCGCGGCTGCCGGAACTGGTGGGGGGGTCGGCCGACCTGGCGGCCTCCAACAACACCGCAATCCCCGGAGCGGGCGATTTCTCCGCCGGGGATCGTGTCGGCCGGGTCCTCCGCTTCGGGGTGCGGGAACACGCCATGGCGGGCATCGCCAACGGCCTCGCCCTTCACGGCGGTGTCCGGCCCTACGTGGCCACGTTTCTGGTGTTCTCCGACTACCTGCGCCCCTCCCTGCGCCTGGCGGCGCTCATGCAGTTGCCGGTGGTGTACGTCTTCACCCACGATTCCATTGCCGTGGGCGAGGACGGGCCCACCCACCAGCCCGTGGAGCATCTGGCCTCGCTGCGGACCGTTCCCAACCTCCTGGTGGTGCGCCCGGCCGACGCCAACGAGACGGCTCACGCCTGGCGGCTGGCCCTCGCCCGCCGGGACGGCCCCACCGCCCTCGTCCTCTCCCGGCAGCAACTGCCGGTCCTCCCCGCCCCCCCCTTCGAAGCCTTCGCCCGTGGCGCCTACCTGCGCCAGGGGGAGGGGAGCGCCGCCGACGTGGTCCTCGTCGCCAGCGGCTCCGAGGTGCCGCTGGCGCTGGATGCCGCGCGCGTGCTGCGCGAGGAAGGGGTCAGCTTGCGAGTCGTGTCGGTGCCGAGCCGGGAGTTGTTGCGAGCGCTCCCCGCAACCCAGCGCGAGGAGCTCCTCGGGGGATCCGGCGCCCTGCGCTTCGTGCTCGAGATGGGCCGGGCCGACGGCTGGGGCCAGGTGGTCCCTGACGCCGAGTACCTCACCATCGAACGCTTCGGCGCCTCCGGACCGGGCCAGGCCGTGGCCGAGCACTTTGGCTTCACCGGCGCTCGGGTGGCGCAACGGGTCCGGGCCGCGCTGGCGGCGCGCCGGCCCGCCCCCATCCAGTCGAGCGTGCCGCCCAACATCGTCCCGGTGATCGCCGGCCGCAGAGCCCGTCTCGAATCCCTGCACGTGTGCAACCGCCTCCGCTCGCGGGACGCGACGCTGTGGGGGGAGCGCTTCGCCAAGGATGTGGCGCGCCGCCTGGGCTGGCTCGACCTGCCGGGGCGGGCCGAGGCGGAGCTCGAGCACCTGCGCCCGCTGGTGTCCGAGCTGGCTGCCGAGGGGATCCGCACCCTCTATCTCTTGGGGATGGGGGGATCCAGCCTCGCCCCCTGGGTCCTGCGGTCCATTCTGGGGAATCCGTCGGGGAGGGAGCTGGTGGTAGTGGACACCACCGACCCCGAGCGGGTGGCCGCGTTCCTGGAAGAGCTCGATCCGGCCACCTCGGCGGTGGTGGCGGTGAGCAAGTCGGGGACCACGGCGGAGACCGCGGCGCTGCTGGAGGTCTTCTGGGAGCGGTTCCGGACGCAGCTGGGAAGCGAGACGGGCCAGCACTTCCTGTCCATCACCGAGCACGGCACGCCCCAGGAACGCCTGGCCATCGAGCGCCGCTTTCGAGCCGTGATGCCGCACCCGGTGGATGTGGGGGGCCGCTTTTCGGCACTCTCGGTGGTGGGCCTGTTGCCGGCGCTGTGGCTGGGCCACCGGGTCGAAACCCTGACCGCCACCGCTCAGCGCGCCCTCCGCCAGCTCTCCGCCTCGCATCCGGCGGTCGAGCTGGGGGTGACGATGGCCGGTGTGGCCACCGGGGGGTGGGGCAAGCTTGCCTGGAGCGCCTCGGCGAACCTGCGCCCGATGGGGGCATGGATGGAGCAGCTGGTGGCCGAAAGCACCGGCAAGGAGGGGAAGGGGATCCTCCCGGTCGTGCTCCCCGACGCGGGCGAGCCGCACGCCCCCTGGGCCGACACCCTCTACCTGGCACCCCGCTTCGCCGCGGAGGAGGCTGCCGCCGACGGGCTGGACCGCTTGGCCGCCGCCGGGGTTCCCGTGGCCCGCTGGGTGCTGGCCCCGGACTCGCTGGGGGAGGCCTTCGTCGTGCTGGAGGTGGCCACCGCCGTGGCGGCGCTGCTCCTAGGCGTCAACCCCTTCGATGAACCGGACGTCGTGCGGGCCAAGGATCAGGCGCGGGCCATCCTCTCCTCCCTGGAACCCACCCCTCTCGTCGCCACCCCCGAGCCGCGAACGGCCCTCGCCGCCCACCTCCAGGGGCTGCACCCCCTGGACGCGGTGGTGCTGCTCGCCTACCTGCCCGAGACCGAGGCGGTGGCGGCTCGCCTGGAGGCCCTCCGTGCCAGCCTGGCAGCCAAGCTGTCGCTGCCCGTCACCGCAGCGTTCGGACCCCGCTACCTCCACTCCACCGGTCAGCTCCACAAGGGGGGGCCGGACCACACCGTGCCGATCGTGCTCACCGCCGACCCAGCCCGGGACCTGCCCGTGCCGCGGCAGCGCTTCACCCTGGGGCAACTCCGGCGCGCCCAGGCCCTCGGGGACCTGGCGGTGCTGCAGGAGATCGGCCGAAGGGCCCTCCACCTCCACCTGGGCGGGGATTCGGAAGCGGTACTCGCGGCCCTCGCGGAGGCGTAAGGTGCCTCGCCTGCCCTCTCACTGCACCGTCCTCGGCCGGCTCGAACGGGAATGGGCAGCCCCCGCCTCCTCCACTCCGCGGCCCAGCGCCCTCGTCGTGCTCGAGCTCGACCACTGGCATGAACTCCACTGCAGTCGGGGCGGGCCGGTGCAGCACCAGGTGTGGCGCGAGGCGGCCCGGCGGCTCCAGCAGGCGGTGGCCTCGTACCAGGGCGAGCCAGCCGACTCGTCCGCGGTGGCGTCCGTGCACGACGCCGGCTTCCTCGTCGTCCTCCGCGGCGTGGGGGAGGAGGGAGAGTTGGCGAAGCTTGTCGGCGCGCTCCAGGCGGCTCTCCGGGCACCCTACGCCACCGACCAGGGTGCGATCCAGCTAACCGCCTCCGCCGGCACGGCGCCGGTGACCGCATCCCACGGCAGCGCCGCCGAGGCCTTCGGCGACGCCATGGCGGCCCTTGCCGTGGCCAGGGAGCGCGGCCCCGGTGCCTCGGTGCGCTTCGACGCCACGCTGCGCCAGCGGCTGACCCACCGCTTCGAAACCCTCAACGCCCTGCGCGAGGCCCTGGATGCGGGCACCTTCCAGCTCCACTTCCAACCGATCGTGGCGCTCGATAGCCGCACGCTGCTGGGCCTCGAGGCACTGGTCCGCTGGCCGCGGCCGGACGGCACGCTCCTCCTCCCCGACGCCTTCATCGGGCTTGCCGAACGCAGCGGCCTCATCGTCGACCTGGATCGCTGGGTGCTGGAGGCGGCCTGCCGGCAGTTGCGGGGCTGGCAGATGCGGCGCGAGATCGCCGAAGGGATCCCCGTTTCGGTCAACATCTCCGGTTTGCACTTCGGTCGGGCCGATTTGCTCGCTACCATCGACCGGAGCCTCCGTAATACCGGCTTGTACGGCCGCTCGCTGGGGGTGGAGATCACCGAATCGGCCATCATGGAGAACGCCCCCTTCACCCGCGACATGTTGAGCCAGCTGCGGGCGCTGGGCGTGCGCGTGAGCATCGACGACTTTGGCACCGGCTACGCCTCCCTCGCGAACCTGCGGCACTTCGACGTGGACGCGTTGAAGATCGATGCCAGTTTCGTCTCCCGCGTGGACGCGGACGAGGAGAGTCGCGAGATCGTGCGGACCATCGTCTCCCTGGCCCACGGCCTCGGCAAGCGCGTCATTGCCGAAGGCATCGAAAGGCCGGAACAGGAGCAGGCCCTGCGCAGCCTCGGCTGCCGGCTCGGCCAGGGCTTCCACTTCGCGAGACCCATGGAGGCGGAGGCCGTCAGCCGCTACTTCCGCAGCAATTCCCACGAGGATCTCTTCACGCTCTGAGCGCCGCCCCTTCGGCGGGCGCCCCCCGCCGCCACCCTCGCCGCGCACCCCCAACCTGCCCGCAGGAACCCGCGCGCGCGCTCCCCTATACCGCAGCGCTCCCGGACGATCCCTTCGGGTCGCCCGACACGCAGGTTCATAAGCACTACGCCCAGGTCCACTTCAAGCGCTACCAGCGAACCTGGGCGATGACCTAGCGAGGACTTGCGGTCGCTGCCTGCGCCGCGGCCCGGCAACCGTCCGGAAAAAACGAAGGGCCTGCAGTTTCCTGCAGGCCCTTCATACTTCCCGGCAGCGACCTA